>NZ_JBHZOT010000009.1:4625-140810 GCF_042787735.1 Priestia sp. YIM B13490 | reverse complement strand
TCCTGAGCCAGGATCAAACTCTCCGAAGAAATGTTTGACTTGCTCAATTTAAAAAATAAAAATTAACGTTGACGTTTGTCGCTTTGTTCAGTTTTCAAAGTTCAACCGCCGCTCTTAAGCGACTTTATCATCTTATCAAGTTATCAACGTAATGTCAACAACTTTTTAAAATTCTTTTTTTAGCTTCGTTGTTAACGGTATGTCTCAACGACGCTTTATAATAATAAAATATATTTTAACTAAAGTCAACGGTTTTCAAAGAAAAAATTAAAAACTATTATTTATAGATTTGAACAACGACTGCTGCAACGTATTATAGTAAATATTATAGACAAAAGCCAGCTGTAACTTTGCCTTCTTTGCTCCTGCGCTTTTACGTATTCTTTTTTATTATTCTTATAGAAGAAACTAAGAAAGAGCTGTCCATTAGACAGCCCTTTCCTATTTCCCTTTAAAACTAGGTCTTCTCTTCTCAGCAAATGCTTGAAGCGCCTCGAGACGATCTTCTGTCGGAATCGTTAACTCATATGCTTTTCGTTCAATTTGCAAACCAGTCTGCAAATCGGCCTTCATTCCTTCTTTAATAGCAAATTTTGCTTGCTGAAGTGCAATTGGCCCATTTTTCAATAAAAGAGAGATAAAAATATCTATTGTTTCTTCTATTTCATATCCGGGAGCCACCTTCGTTACTAGACCACATTCTTTCGCTTCTGATGCTGAGAGACGCTGAGCTGTTAAAATGAGTTCCATTGCTTTTGCTTCCCCAACTAACCGAGGGAGACGCTGTGTTCCTCCTGCGCCTGGTATAATCGCTAAGCTTGTTTCCGTTAAACCCATAAGCGCTTCGGTTGAAGCAATCCGGAAATCACATGCTAAAGCCAGCTCCATTCCTCCTCCAAATGCATATCCATTGATGATTGCTATCGTTGGCTGCGGAAGCTGCTCTATCTTCGAAAATACTTCTCCTATCTTGTAAATATTGCGCTTTACCTCTTGATCAGAGAGAGTTTTACGTTCTTTTAAATCGGCCCCTACACTAAAAGACTTTTCACCTGCTCCTTTAAACGTCACAACTCGAATATCTTTTTGAATACGAATTCCTTCAATTACTTCTTCCAATTCTTTAAGCATATCGTAATTAAAAGCATTCATCGCTTCCGGACGGTTCAGTATCACATGGGCGACGTGTCCCTTCATTTCATAAGAAATAGATGACATCCTTTTACCACCTCCAACTTGGAATCGCTTTCATTTTATCGTTCCTGAGATACTTGCTGCTTCAATGCACGACGTAAAATTTTTCCCGTTGTATTTTTAGGAAGTTCTTTTAAAAATTCAATTTCACTTGGCACTTTATATTTAGCAAGGTGCTCTTTGCAATAGGCAATAAGCTTCTCTTCCGTTATCTCTTGATTATTGCAAACCACGTAACACTTCACACATTCACCTAAAGAAGGATCAGGGACTCCGATAACAGCCACTTCTACAATATCCCGATGCGCATATAGCACTTCTTCTACTTCGCGAGGATAAACATTATATCCTCCTACAATAATTAAATCTTTTTTACGGTCAACGATATAAAAATAACCTTCCTTATCCATTCTTGCTAAGTCACCTGTATACAGCCAACCATCTCGGAGAGCATATTCCGTGTCTTCTGGAAGCTTGTAATACCCTTTCATCACGTTAGGGCCTTTGACGATAAGTTCGCCAACTTGTCCTACTTCTACTTCTTCTCCTAGTTCGTTCACCACTTTATTTTCAACATTCATAATAGATGTGCCTATAGAACCGGCTTTTCTCTCTCGGTCAATCGGATTGAAACACGTCACAGGAGAAGCCTCAGATAATCCATACCCTTCTGCTACCATTACCCCAAACTTACGTTCAAAATTGGTTAGAAGTGCCACCGGCATTGATGCCCCGCCTGATATACAAAGCCTTACCGTGTGAAAGTGCTCTTTTTTCCCTTTGTCATGCTGAAGTAAGAAATTATACATTGTGGGAACGCCGGCAAAAATAGTCGCTTGTCGATTTTGAATTAATTCAAATATAGAAGATGGACTGAATTTTGGTTCAATTAATATCGTTCCTCCATTCATTAAAGGCGCATTCAATGAAACAGTTAAACAAAATACGTGAAACATCGGCAAAGCAGCTACGACTCGGTCATTCCCATTTATACTTAAATAATCTGCTACGTCTTGAGCATTTGAATAAATATTCTTATGTGTAAGCATAGCTCCTTTTGGTTTTCCAGTCGTTCCTGACGTATACAGAATGATAGCCACATCTTCTTCTTTTAACTCCAGAAAATCATATGTAGCTTCTCCTCTGTTTATAACTTGCGAAAACGTGTGAAAATAAGAAGGTATATTTTCCACTGTATCTGTCGTTTCACATAAGATAACATGTTCCAAAAATGGAGTGTGTCCAATGATTTTCTTTAAAATAGGGAGAAGTAAATCAACCGCAATAACTGCTTTTACATCTCCATCCTGAAGCATGTAGCTAATTTCATCCGCTGTGTAAATAGGATTAATAGGTATAACAGTAGCTCCTACTCGAAGAGCACCGTACAATCCAATCACAAAATGAGGCGAGTTGCCGACAATCAAAGCGATATGATCTCCTTTTTTTACACCTAATTGCTTCAGACCATCAGCAAACTTAGATACCGATGCATCAAGATTTGCATAAGATGTTTCCTGGTCCATAAAAACATATGCCGATTTTTGTGGAAATTGCTCAGCTGTTTTATGAAGCTGTGCTGACAAATTCATCTCATAACTTCCTCCTTTTAATAATGAATGAACAACCATTCATTATTAAGTCATAATAATGTAAAAATTCTTACTTCTTCTATTCTATTATAATGTTACTGCTGTTCCATTGACAAGACTCATCTGTTTAAAAAGAAAAAAAGCCTGATGTAGCAGACTTTTTTCTTAATAGATTAATTCAACAAACTCTTCTTTTGTAATATTACCAAAATAATGTGGAATATCGATGTCTTCTAAGGCTTGTTCAATAGAAGCTTTTTCATAACGAACACCTGTTAATTTTTCCTGTACTTCCTCGACATCTCCCACTCCAAAGAAATCTCCGTAAATGGTGCAAGCATCGATTTTTCCTTTATTCACTTCTAAACGAACGTCGATTTGTCCCACAGGAAAGCGGTGAGAGTGCTGTAAGTTAAATTTAGGTGATTTTCCATAGTTCCAATCCCATGACTGATAGCGCTCTTTAGAAATTTGATGAATCGTTTCCCAATCTTTTTCCGTTAGTTTATATTCTGTTATATTTTCTTCTCCGTCAAAGATATATCGAAGCAGCATTTCTCTAAACTCTTCCACCGTTACTTTCTGTTCTAAAAATTCGCTGATATTTGCTACTCTATTTCGAATAGACTTAATGCCTTTGGATTCAATTTTATCTTTTTTTACTTTTAACGCTGATACGACGTTTTCAATCTCTGAATCAAAAAGAAGAGTTCCATGGCTGAACATTCTCCCTTTCGTTGAAAACTGAGCATTTCCAGAAATTTTCCGTCCTTCAGCCATTAAATCATTTCGTCCGCTTAGCTCGGCATTAACTCCTAATTTCTTTAACGCTTCCACGACCGGCTCGGTAAACTTTTTAAAATTATGAAAGCTATTTCCATCGTCTTTCGTAATAAAGCTGAAGTTTAAATTTCCTTTATCATGATAAACGGCCCCGCCTCCAGACAGACGTCTCACTACATGAATTTGCTGATCTTCAACATATTTTGTATTAATCTCCTCAATGGTGTTCTGGTTTTTCCCAATAATAATAGAAGGTTCATTAATATAAAACAGCAGATATGTCTCATTAATGTCTAGATGCTTGAGCGCATACTCTTCAATTGCTAAGTTAATTCGGGGATCATAGTTTTTTTGATTATCAATAAATAACATTCATTTTCCTCCTTGTTATTCCCATACATATCCTGATTCAGCTAACGTAAGCGTACCTCTATAATGAGCAGCAGCTTCCTCTACTAGCTGTTGATGTTCTCCATAGTGCGGAAGGTGAGTAAGCATGAGGTGTTTGACACTTGCTTTTGAAGCAAGTGTACCTGCTTCTGTACTTGTCATGTGTCCAGCGCCTCTTCCATCTTGGTTAGCATAAAAATTACATTCACAAATGAGAAGATCTGCTTCGTCTGAGAAGGAAATAAACTCTTCTAAATAGCTAGAGTCCGCTGTGTACACGACAGTTTGATTGCCGGCGCTTATTCTCATGGCATAACAAACGACTGGATGCTTCGTTTTCATAAATTCGATGGTAAAAGGCCCAACTTCAAGTTTTTGACTCGGATCATACTCTACCCCTTTAGTAATTCCTTTATGAGTAAGTTTGTTGAAGCTTTCCTGATCATATGTATGTCCATAAATAGAAAGTTCCTTAACAGCGTTTCCTAGATGAGTCTGAATGAGGCGTGCATATTGAAATACTCCGACATCAGCCACGTGATCATGATGATAATGAGATAAAATCATAGCATCTATTTCTTCTGGCTTTGCATATTTTTGCAGCTGAGCCAATGCACCGCTTCCACAATCAACAAGCAGCTGAAACCCATCGTGCTCCACTAAATAGCTAGAAGTAGCTTCTGAAACCGCAGGATATCCTCCCCAAAAACCAATAACAGTTACTTTCATTTCAATCACCCTTTCGTACTATTTTTATTACGTTCAGTATACCCTACTTTTTTTTGAAAACTAACTGAAAGGCACTCGTTTCGGCGATTTTATCGAAATAACTCATTGTTATATAACAAATAACCACTTAGAATAGCAAAATAGGCTAAATTGTTATAAAACATAATTGACATTTTATCATCTGTTATAATACAATGTTAGTAACAAAAACAACGGAGGGGATTTAAAATGTTAGAAAAAATGACTGAATTTTTCAAAAGATTACCCAATAAAAAGTGCGTAGAATGCGGAAACGACATTGAGGAACAGCATGAATGCTACGGAAACAAATGTGATCACTGTCTAGATGTCATGAAATAAAAAAAGCTGAAACTGTTTTATAACAGTTTCAGCTTTTTTTATACGGTCAAACTGCGATACTCGTTTGGCGTAATGCCTTCTACTTTTTTAAACACTTTTCGAAAGTATTTATCATCATGATATCCAATCATATTCGCAATTTCATAGATTTTTAGTTCTTCATTTAGTAAAAGTGATTTGGCTTTATTCATTCTGACTTTCACCATATAATCTGAAATGTTTTCTTGAAATTCTTGCTTAAACTTCCTCGAAATGTATTCACGGCTTAGATAGAAACGTTCCGATATTTCTTGAAGCTTCACATCTCGATGAAAATTTTGCTGCAAATATTGTTCGATTTCATAAATAACGTCGCGATTGTTTTTCTTGCTATACCTTTTTACTACTTTTAAAAAGCGCTTTACTTCACGCTTCTTTCTCTCTACATACTTTGCTAGCTGAAACTGCCCATCTTGGTTATAGAAAAAAGAAAGAACATATTCAGGACCGTTATTTATCGTATAAGGAATGTGATATCTTTTTAACCAATGCTGGCTTAACAGCTGATATTCCTGCTCAAAATGCAGAATTTGCTTTAATGAGAGATAATTTTGTGCTTCAAAAGCTGTGATAATTTCGTTGAATACCGGCAAAAAGGCTTCAAACTTCCCGACTTGCAGCGCTTCTTCAATTTTACTATTATAATCCATCATATTTATTAATAAAGCACTTGCTAAAACGTCTTGCTCGCCGTAGACCTTCACTTTATTTTGATCAAGAACATTGCTTAATAAAAGCGAGTTTTTCGCATCTTCATAGGATTTCATTAGCTGATCAATAGAAGAAACTTTGCACCCTCTTGCAATCCGACAGCTCACGTCTAGCGTACGGCGAATGGCTGTATGTAAAGTCGTCAGTAAAGAGGTTATGCGTTCAAAATCATTCCAAAATATAATAATAATTTCCCACTTATTTGATAAATAACGGAAGGCTACCCCATTTTCTTCTGCCATCAGCATTTCATTGATTACATTTAAAATTGAAAAATAGGCTAAATCCCGGTCACCGCCAAAAGAACGAATGATGGATTCATCTACACGTACAATCCCCACTTCATACTCTCTAGTCAGATGGAAACCAAACTCTTCATAGATTGATTGATTTAGCAAATAATTGTTCATTAACTGCGTCAGTTTTCGATCTCGATAAATCGGCTTCATTTCATTGATTAAACGATAGCTGCTATTATGGACTTTTCTGGACTCTTCTTCTTTCTTCCATTGGGTTACAGCTCGTATAAGCGTATCGTTTAAAATCGAAGGATCCACTGGTTTTAGAATATAATCCGTACTTCCAAAATGAATAGCTTTACGCATATAGTGGTAGTCATCATACCCTGTTACCACAATCGTTTTGCTAGAAGGCGAATTCTCTTTAATCCACTCCAACAAAGCAATTCCATCGATATTAGGCATCTTCATATCAGTAAAAATGATTTCCGGTCCGTGATCCTCGATAAGCGCAATCGCTTGCTCACCGCTATCAGCTTCTATCACATCTGTAATTTCATGCTCTTCCCACTGTCCAAGCAGCTTTATTCCTTCTCTTACATGCTCTTCATCATCCACGATTAATACTTTCATCACTATCCCTCTTTTCTTCAATTGTTGTTAGCTTTATGACAACGGTAAAATCGTGATTTTCTTGACTGCTAATTTGCATTGAAGCATGATCTCCATAGTAGATGCGAAGTCGTTCATAAATGTTTTGCAACCCAATATGCTCATCTGTTTGATTATACGATTGCTGAAGTCTCGTTTTTAATTGATTCAACTCTTGTTGCCCTATCCCTTTTCCGTTATCAGAAACCGTTAGAATCAGTTCTTCACCGTTCAAATCCGCTGAAATCAGTAGCTTTCCGCTTCCTGTACGGGTTTCGAATCCATGCTTAAAAGAATTCTCAACAAGAGGCTGCAAAATCATTTTCGGTATTCGCATAAGCTCTGCTTCTTTTTCGATATTTAACTCATACTCAAACTTTGAACCAAACCGCTGCTTTTGCAGACTTAAGAAAGCTTTTACGTGATCGACTTCTTGCTTTAAGCTAACGATATCCTCTTTCATATTCATGCTGTAACGCATAATGTGCGAAAGTGAGGTTAATAAAGAATATACTTCAACTGCTTTATGCTTAAGAGCAAGAGTTCCAATCGATTGAAATGCGTTGTATAAAAAATGCGGATTAATTTGTGACTGCAGTACTTTTAGCTGCGTTGATTTATTTTCTAATTCCAATCGAAATTTACGTTCAATCAAGTCATTAATTGTTTCTACCATAGAGGTAAAATGCCTTCCTAAAACACCAAATTCATCGTTTCCAAGCGACTTAAACCGCACCTCAAATGATCCTTTTTCCACTTCTTTCATATTGCGAATCAATACGTTAATCGGCTGTGTAAAACGTACTGATATAAAAAGCGTAGCGATAACGAGCATACACAAAAATGGCAGGCCAATTAATACATTCATAAGTGCTGTCTTTCTTGCATCCTCATATAAAACACTGTAAGGAATTCGTTTCACAATGTACAAGTCCTCAAAGGGCTGTTTAAGCTTTTCATACATTAATACGCCTGAGAAGCTTTTATCTTCCCATTCCATGCTATGGTCTTTTTGAGAAGTGAGCGCCTTCACCCACGCGTAGTTTTCATTTTTTCCAATAACCTTTGAATTAGAGGAATACAAAACCTTCCCTTTATTGTTCATTAAATAAAAATCTTCTGACTCTTCATTATATAGACGCTGCGATATAGATTGAATTTGTGTCATATTAATGTCTAAAGATAGATAAGCTAACAACTTGTCTGATGGAATCTCATCAATCCGCTGATGAAAGCTAATAACTTGATTCGGCAGTGAATCAATTAACGTTGATAAATTATTGTAGCTATAAATTTCATGGGTAGGCTCAATCACAAGAAATTTATGATTTTTATTTAAATAAGAATAGTAAGGCTGAGTGTAAATATCATCGTACTTTCCTCTGCTGCTCACTTTCGAATTATAAGCTGTATACGAGTCATGCCCGTTTTCAATGTAAAGATGGAGCTGTTCAATCTCTGGACGAGTATTATATAAATAAAGAAGAGTCCGTGATATTTCCAGTTGATTGGCTCCTAAGTCACTTGATACACCTTCATCTAACACCTTAATAAATGGGTGGTAGCCGTACAGCCTTTTTGTAATATTAGCAATTTCATTTAAGTAATCGCTCAAATCATTGCTTCCGTTTTTAATAACTTGATAGTTGGTAGAAATAAATCGGTTCTTAACCGTTTCTTTTGTGTATTGATACGTAAAAATCGTTGAAATTAAAAATGGAATAACCGTTGCGAATAAGAAAAACAAAATTAATTTCTTGCGTATGCTCCAGCCTTTCACAAATAACCTCCTTTGACTAATGTCATACATTATGACTATTATTATACATTAAGAGCGCTTTCAATTAACTATTATTTTTTCATAACTATGAATCTAACCAGCTATTTTTTCACACCAAAAAGTCCGCGTTTTCCACGCGGACTTTTTGTTTATTTTTTCATTTTTGCCCAAATTGTATCTAATTTCTTCATAAATTCTTCTTCTGTCATTTGCTTGCCTGCGTAAGACTGCATTGCTGCGCCGACTTCTTGAACCGTTCCTTCCGGATACTTAAACCAGTTCCAAGATAATGTTTTACCTTCTTCAGAGTATTTTAAGATATCATCAGATAAAGAATCGATTCCTTTTCCATCGATGTTTTTGAACGCTGGAATGAACTTGAACTTTTCAACTAAGAATTTTTGACCCTCTTTAGAAGAAACCATCCAATTTAAGAATTCCTTCGCTGCTTTTTTATCTGCATCTGGCGCATTTTTGTTTACTACCCAGTTATTTGGAACTCCGATTGCTAATTTATCATTTTTCTTTGCATCGTTGCTGATTGGCATTGGAATAAAGCCCATTTTCATGTCCGGATTAATTTTCGTAATCATATTTACCGTCCAGTTACCTTGTTGCATCATTGCTGTTTCACCAGAAGCAAATTGAGTAACTTGTGTATTGTAGTCTGTCGTTAGTGGATTTTTATTTCCATACTTTAACGTTAAATCGAACAGATTCATAAATTGCTTAAACGTTTCATTGCCTTCAAATTTTGCTTTTCCTTCGTTTAGACCTTTAATAAACGCATCTGGATCGTCTTGCTGTGCCATTGGAATATTAAATAAGTGGTTACCTAGCACCCACCACTCGCCGTATCCATTAGAAAATGGCGTAATGCCTTTTGCTTTAAGCTTCTTAGAAGCTGCTTCTAATTCTGACAGCGTTTTAGGTAATTCTTTAACGCCTGCTTTTTCAAATAAATCTTTATTATAAATAAAACCATAACCTTCTAAGTTTAGCGGCTGACCATAAATTTTCCCGTCCATTGTCATCGGTTCTTTGGCGATATCATACAGATTATCTACCCACGGCTGATCAGATAAATCTTCCAATTTATCCTTCCACGTTTGCGCTTCTTGGAACCCTCCATTGTTAAAGATATCAGGTTCATTCCCAGAGGCAAACTGTGCTTTTAATGCTGCACCATAGTCCGCGCCTCCGCCGACTGTTTGGATGTTAAACTTTACGTTTGGATGTTCTTTTGTATATTCATCCGTTAATTCTTTCAGCTGATCTGCAATTTCCACTTTGAACTGGAACATATCAATAACAACTTGATCACCTGAGCCTGTTGATTTACTTGCTTTTGAATCCGTACCTGAGTTTGAACATGCTGTCGCAAATAAAAGTGATGTTGCTAACACGCCAGACATTATTGAAAGCCTTTTCATTTTCATTCGTTTTGCCCCCCTTGATATCTATCTCTCTTTATTTTACCGATTCTAGGACATTTGAACAGGTAACAATATTGAACAACCGAGTGGAAAATATTGAACAACCCCTTCAGCACCCTTCGACAGGTCTCTCTTCTTCCGCAAAAATTTCTATAAATTTTTTGTCTGTTTTATTCCACCTAATAACATTTATAGACAAAATTATGTTAATATGTAGAGTGATAGATTCATAAGAAAATTTATGAATTTTTTTAACTTGTATAAACAAAGTGAAGGGGTTTACATGAAAACTAAAAAGCGCAAAAAAACACATGTCTCATTTCGAATTAACTGGCTGTTTATTGTGGTTTTCCTGCTTTTTTCTGCACTCATTTTACGATTAGGCTTCGTACAGATCGTGTACGGAGAGAACTATAAACGAGAAGTTGAAAAAACAGAAGATGAAACGGTAGATTCACCGGTTCCTCGCGGAAAGATGCTAGACCGCTATGACCGCGTTATCGTGGATAATAAACCGTTGAACGCTGTCACGTACACGCGTTTGAAAGGCGTCACTCAAGAAGACAAGCTAAAAGTAGCTAAAAAGCTTGCCACTCTTATTGATGTTCCTGTTACAACAGACGTGTTTGGCAAATCGGCTGAAAAGAAAGATAAAAATACGATTAAGCTAACAGAACGCGACTTAAAAGATTACTGGATTGCAACTCATCCAAAAGCAGCAGCGAAAAAAATTACCGCAGCGGATAAGCAAAAAGTAAAAGAAGGTCAACTTTCTGAAGATGATTTATATCCTCTTCAGCTAAAGCGCATCACAAAAAACGAACTTCTATCGGTGAAAGATGACCTTGAAGTGATTGCTATTAAAAGCAAGATGGAAGGCGGCTACGCGTTAACCGCGCAAATTATTAAAAGCGGATTAACCGATAAAGAGCTTGCCGTCATTAGTGAGCAGTTGGGTGACTTACCAGGCGTCGATACGACAACTTACTGGGACCGTATGTATACATACGACGGCTTACTTAGCACGCTGCTTGGTAAAATCACATCAGCAGATGAAGGATTGCCAAGCGAAAACTTACAGTACTATTTATCACACGGCTACAGCCGTAATGACCGAGTAGGAAAAAGTTATTTAGAAAAGCAGTACGAAGACGTTCTTCGCGGTCAAAAAGCCCGCGTGCAAAACGTAACAGACCGCTCTGGCAACCTAGTGAGCCAAGAGACCGTTACTGAAGGTCAGCGCGGCAGTGACTTAATTTTAACAATTGATATGGAGCTTCAAAAGCAAGTCGAAGATATTTTAACAAAAGCTGTGACATCCGGTGCTGCTGGTTCACGATTAATGGACCGAGCGTTTGCCATTATGATGGACCCTCATACAGGAGACATTTTAGCAATGGGCGGAAAACAGCTCGTTACAGATAAAAAGACCGGAGCACGAAAAGTACAAGATTTTGCTCTTGGTAACATGACCACTTCTTATGAAGTAGGTTCGGCTGTAAAAGGAGCTACTGTTCTTGCAGGTCTTGACTCAGGCGCTATTCAGCCCGGAACGGTGTTTTATGATGCACCGATGACATTTGCTGGGGGCACTAAGAAAAAGTCTTCACATAATATGGGAGCTACCGGAATCCAAAAAGCGCTAGAACAATCATCAAACGTGTTCATGTACCGTACGGTTATGAGCATGGCTGGTGAAACGTACCGCCCTGGCGGCAGACTGAACATTCCACCGTCTATCTTTAATAAGCTGCGCTCATACTATAGCCAGTTTGGTCTTGGAATTTCAACGGGCATCGAATTAGAAAACGAATCAACGGGTATTCGCAATACTGTAACAAATGAACCAGGTAAAGCGCTAGATTTTGGTATTGGACAGTATGATACGTACACACCGCTTCAGCTTGTTCAATACATTTCAACGATTGCAAACGGCGGCTATCGTATGAAACCCCATCTAGTAAAAGAAATTCGTGAGCCTGAGCTTGATAGTGAACTAAAAGGAAGCGTACAAAGCTCGTTTGAGCCGGAAGTATTAAACCGTATTACAATGAGTCAATCGGAAATTGACATTGTTAAGGAAGGCTTCCGCCGCGTAGTCACAAGCTCACATGGTACAGGGCGTTTACTTAATTTAGGGAAATATCGTCAGTATAACATTGCTGGTAAATCCGGGACAGCTGAAACCTTTAACAAAGGTGTAAGCGTACGTAACTCTACATTCGTTTCATACGCGCCTTATGATAATCCGGAAGTAGCAGTAGCGGTTGTTATTCCTTCTGCTTATGTAGCAGGTACATCTAACACGTTAAGTAAAACTATTACAGGTGATTCTATTAAAGCTTACTTTGACCTTAAAAAAGAAGGCGAAAAAGAAGTAGAGCAAAAAGAAGAAGATGCAAAAACAGGAAATACAGAATTAAACGGCGTAAAAAAAGATGATAATGAACAATAAAAAAGGTCTCGTCATGAGACCTTTTTTGTTTTTTCTATGAAAAAAGCCCATCTCACTGAGACAGACCGCGTAAAAAGTATAGTTCAATTAATTCAGCAATTTTTTCTTCTGAAAGCGGCTCATGCCGTTTTTCCCAATCATAGACGAGTGCAATGTACATTTTAAATAGTAAAAAAGCTGTGAGCTCCGGGTTGCACGGTTTGATTTCTTTTTTAGAAATCGCAATTTCGATTTTGTTTTTTATATAAGTCAAAATCTCTTCTTCTACTCGTACCAGCACTTCTTGCACTGCTGTAGTGCCTAACTGCTGTTCCTGTACCAGCTTCAGCATGAGCTGATGCTCAGTGCGGAATTCTAAGATTCGAAAAATGGCTGCTTGGGCATTTTCAAAAAAAGGACGGTTGCTATCAATGACAGTTTCAGCTGCATCTGTCATTTCTCGAATCATTCGTGTCACAATTTCATCGAATAACTCTTCTTTGTTTTTAAAAAAAGTATAAATCGTTCCTTTTCCGACATTTGCAAGCTTCGCCACTTGCTCCATAGTCGTTGCTTTATATCCAAACAGCGCAAATGATTTTGACGCTGCATCAACAACTGATTGCTTTCGGTCTATCGCCACGTTATCCCCTTCTTTCTGACCAAATGAATATTTCAGTCAACAAGTACGGTTTTACTATAGCATAAGTTTCTTTTGCTTTTCAACCACAATCTCTTCTCTTAGTATAACCTTTCTCTACAGGTAGTAGACAAAAAAGCGGAGCATTGATTCACCGCTCCACTTCTACAGTTGCTGCACATATTTAACCGCTTTTTTAGCCACATCTTCTCCTTGCTCTACACATTCTGGTATACCCAGACCTTCGTATGAGCTTCCCGCTACATAAAGACCGGCCAGCTCTTTTTCAAGCTGTTCGTTCATCGTATCTAGCATATCGTGATGTCCGACCGTATACTGAGGCATTGACTGCTTCCATCTCGTTACCGCGTAAAATTCAGGCTCAGCAGAAATGGTAATGAGCTTCTTCAAATCCTCCAGGACAATTTTGAAAATTTCATCGTCAGGCTGATCCACCACAGCTTCATCCCCGGTTCGTCCAACTAAACATCTCAGCAGCACTTTTCCTTCCGGAACCGCATGCGGCCACTTTTTATTTAGCCATGTGCACGCCGTAATCGTGTAATCGCTATTTCTTGAAACGGCGATGTTCATTGCATCTAGATTGTCTTGCAGCGCTTCTTGTGCAAAGGCTATCACAACAGTAGCTACTGAAGTGGAAGGCATATGCTTCAACGGTTCGAATATTTTATATTCCGAAAGCATAGACTGAGCAGCTGCATGAGGAGAAGTTACAATAACGCTGTCTGCTTTTATGACTTTCCCGCTATTTAACGATAATTCATATGTGGTATCTTCTTTATAAATTTTCTCTACTTTTATTCCTTTTGTAATAATATCAGGATCTATTGCTTTTTCTACCCCATCTACTAGCGATTGAAGACCTTCTTTTAATGTTAAAAAGACACTATTTTTTTTAAACTCCGAATCATCACCGTGCTGTGGGTGAATTTCTTTTAGCTTTTTCATTCCAACAATTAAGCTTCTGTACTTATGTTCAGCATGCAGAAACTGTGGAAATGTTGATCGTAAACTCAAGCGATCAACGTCTCCTGCGTAAATTCCTGATAATAGAGGCTCAATTAAATTTTCAACAACTTCATCACCAAACCGTCTTCTAAAAAATACGCCTAGCGAACGGTCATCCTGATTTTTTGTCTTCGGTATGAAAAAATCAGCTGCTGCGCGCAGCTTGCCAACAGGTGAAAATAACCCTGTTGTGATAAAAGGAGATAACTTGGTTGGTATCCCCATTACAGCACCATCAGGCAGCGCATGCGGTGTATCTTTTACTAGAATATAGGATTTTCCTTTTTCATTTCCGACTAGCTCCCTGCCTAACCCTACTTCTTTTGCCAGTTTTGTAGCAGCTAGCTTACGCGCTAAAAATGAATCAGGACCTTTTTCAAATAAATACCCGTCTCGTTTGACCGTTTGAATTTTTCCACCAAGCCGATGCGTCGCTTCTATTAGTTGAAGATCAATTGGCAGCTGATGATCCTTTATTTTTTTTTGCAAATAATAGGCAGCTGAAAGACCTGTTATTCCTCCACCGATGATGACAACCTTTTTTCGTCTATCCGTCATGTTATCATCGCCTTTTCTGTAAAATTCAATATAAAGAGAAGCGATTATGGAAATCCATAGCTCGCTTCTTACTTTTCTCTATATTGATTATAAGTTACTTTTCATCCCTGTTCAACGTACAAAGAATCTATATTGACTTAGCGGGCAATCTGTTTTAAAACAACTGTAGCTAACCCATCGATAAATTCAGGCTGTGCATTTGGCATTTCAGGGCGGTAATAATCAGCCCCAATTTCATCTGTCACAACTTTGCATTCATAGTCGTTATCATAAAGTACTTCTAAGTGGTCTGCGATAAATCCAACCGGAGTATACACGAACGATGTATAGCCTTTTTCTTCATGCAATTCTCTTGTTAAATCTTGAACATCCGGACCTATCCATGGTTCAGGCGTATTTCCAGCACTTTGCCAGCCAATTTCGTAATGTTCAATACCAGCTGCTTGTGCAATTAAATCCGCTGTTTCTTGAAGCTGATTTGGATATGGATCTCCTGCTGCAATAATTTTTTCCGGCAAGCTATGTGCAGATACAATCAACACGGCTTTTTGGCGTTTCTCTTCGTCCATTAAATCAAACGTTTGTTTAACACGTGTAGCCCAGTACTGAATGAACTTTGGCTCACTGTACCAGCTTTCTACTGAATGAATGATTGGTCCTCCTAATTTTTCAGCCGTTTCTTTGGCGCGCCCATTATAGGATTTTACGCTAAACGTTGAAAAGTGAGGTGCAAGCACAATGCTGACCGCTTCTTTAATTCCGTCTTTATGCATGGCTTCTACTGCATCTTCAACAAACGGTTCAATATGCTTTAAGCCAAGATACGCTTTAAATTCAATTTCATCCTGCACTTCATTCAAGCGCTTTTCCAGACTTTCCATTTGCTGTTGCGTAATTTTGGCAAGAGGTGAAATGCCCCCGATTGCTTCGTAGCGGTTTTGTAAATCTTCTAAGGCTTCTGATGAAGGTTTACGTCCGCGGCGGATATGTGTATAGTAACGTTCAACATCTTCTTCTTTATATGGCGTTCCATATGCCATTACAAGTAATCCCATTACTTTTTTACTCATGTGTTCGACACCTCTTTATTAGATTCAATACTTGTCTTCATTTTGCCATGAATAAAAAGAAAAATTCAAAGTTTAGCGCTCCAAATTATTTGACAATTTATTGTCTATTTGCAGAATATTCATGAATAAAGGTTGTTAAACGCTTTAACGTTTCCGGCTGAACCTGTGGAAAAACGCCGTGCCCCAAGTTAAAGATGTAACCAGGACTGGCCATCCCTTTATCTAATATTTCTGTTACACGTTCTTCAATAACTTCCCATGGAGCTAACAAAATAGCAGGATCTAAGTTTCCTTGCAGTGTTTTTGTTAAGCCTAATGCACGTGCTTCATCCAGCTGTGTTCTCCAATCTAATCCCACTACATCCAGCGGCAGATCATGCCATTCTTTTGCCAAATGACTTGCCCCTACTCCAAACATAATGAGCGGTACATTTTTTTCACGTAAAGAGGTGAAAATTCGCTCCATAACAGGTTTTATAAAGTAACGATAATCCGCTACATTTAAAGCACCTACCCATGAATCAAAGATTTGAATGGCTTTTGCCCCAGCGTCAATTTGCGCTTTTACATATGTAATCGTCATATCTGCTAACTTATCCATTAGTGCAAACCATGCTTTAGGTTCGGTATACATAAATGCTTTTGTTTTATTGTAATTTTTTGAAGGTCCTCCTTCAATCATATAGCTTGCCACTGTAAAAGGAGCACCTGCAAAGCCAATTAGAGGTACGTTTAACTGTTCTGTTGTTAACAGCTTAATCGTATCTAATACATACGGAACATCTTCTTCCGGCGTAATTTCTCCTAGTTTTTCTACATCGCTTAAAGATTGAATTGGATTAGAAATTACGGGACCAATTCCTGACTTGATTTCAACATCCACTCCAATTGAAGGAAGCGGTGACATTATATCTTTATATAAAATAGCTGCATCCACTCCGTACTGTTCAACGGGCAGACGTGTTACGTATGCTCCAAGCTCTGGCTGATGAGTGATTTCAAATAAAGAGTACTTCTCTTTTAGCTTTCGGTATTCCGGCTGTGAACGCCCTGCTTGGCGCATATACCAAACCGGAACATGATCCGTTTTTTCCCCTCTACAGGCTTTTAAAAAAGTATCGTTAAACGTTCCTTGACTCATAATTTCCACCTTTCTCGATTGTCTTCCATCCGTATTTTCTTCGATTAGACAGACAATAATCAGCAAAGGAACATACCGGTTCCTCTACTGATTAAAGTTTCACGTTATATTCTCTACTTGTCACTATACCCATTTCTTTACGACTTGTATAGCCACCTGTTAAAAATGTCAAAAATTCGCCCTACTCTTCCTTTTTTTATTGAAAAAGAGCAGGTGTTACTTCGTTGGATTTTTTTCCTTTTTGTTTTGTTTGGGAATTGTAAGGAACTACATAATAAGTAGGACTGTCGAGCAGATTCACACGCTCTTTTTCAAATGCTCCTTTTCCCTTCACTTTGCCAATTACTTCGGCTTTATCTCCTTTTTTCTCATAAACATAATAAACAGCTCTTTTATCAGGTGAAGGTGTCCACGATAAATTTACCGTTAACAAACCAAATGGATGGAATGTTAATTCTTGTTTTAAGTCTTTAACTTCCTCTAAGCGTATTGGTTTTGGCAAATCTTTAACGCCTGCTGGCTTTTGAAATGCAGCTTCGTCGTAACCAGCTCTTGTGAGAATGTCTTTAAATAATAGCGTCGGATAAGAACTTCCTTTTGTTAAATAATGCTGGTCATTTGTAGAATCATATCCCATCCACACGCTTCCTACAACATCTGGCGTATACCCAACGAACCAAGCATCCCTTGTAGCTCCTTTAACATTCGTATACGAAGTAGACCCTGTTTTTCCTGCTAACTCTCCTTTAAACTCTCCATTTTTTGCCGTTCCTTCTTTAACAACTCCTTGAAGCATTTTTGTTATATACCAAGCCGTCTGTTTTGAAAATGCTTTGTGAGTGTCGGGAACAGCTTTTGCAATCACTTTTCCGTCTTGATCTTTTATTTCTTGAATAAAGTACGGTTGGATGTTTTCTCCATTTTCAGCAAATGCACGGTACGCTCCTGCTAATTGAAGCGGTGTAATTCCTTCCTTTAATCCTCCAAGAGCAATCGCAAGCCCTTTATCTTCTAAAGGAATTCCTAGCTTTGTGAGATACTGCTTACTTGTTTCAACTCCTAGCTGATTCAACGTCCAGACGGCAGCTGCGTTTTTAGAATCTTTTAGGGCATCGTACATCGTTACCTTTTTAGCATATTGACCGTCTACATTTTTAGGTGTGTATCCCCCGTAGCTTCTAAGCTTGTCTTGCAGCAAGGAATAAGGCTTGAATTGACCTTCTTCTAACGCAGGGCCATATACCGCAATAGGTTTCATCGTAGAACCTGGCTGTCTTTTGACATTTACGCGATTGAGCGACTTTTGTACATAATCTCGTCCTCCCATAACAGATAAAACTCCTCCGCTTTTGTTATCGACTAATACAAAAGCACCTTGGGCACTTTTATCTGTACCTGGAAAATAACGATTTTCTTTCATCAGCTCGTAGGCGGCTTCTTGTACTTTTGTACTCATAGGTACTTTGACCGTATAACCGCCGCGCAGAAGCTCATTGCTCGAAATACTGTATTTCTTCTCTGCTTCTTGAATAACCATATCGATATAGGTTAGATACGCTGGGTTTTTAGCCTGTTCCTTTACGTTCAACCCCAGCGTTCTTCCTTGCAAACGGACATTTTTTTCAGCTGATAAATAACCTGCTTTTTGCATGGCATTTAACACAACATTTCTACGTTCTATACTTTTTTCCGGATGTAAAATAGGAGAATAAGAATTCGGTGCTTTTGGCAGTGCAGCGAGCAGTGCACCTTCTTCTACCGTTAATTCGGAGACATCTTTATTGAAGTAAAGCTTGGATGCAGCTTGGATTCCATAGGCTCCGTGTCCAAAGTATATTTGGTTCAAATACATTTCAAGCAGTTTTTGCTTACTGTAACGCTGCTCCAAGTTAATGGCCACCACTACTTCTTTTGTTTTTCTAAGCAACGTTTTATCATTAGATAAAAATACATTTTTAGCCAACTGCTGTGTTAAAGTACTTCCTCCTTCAACACTTCCTCCAGCCAATATATCTCGGTATAATGCTCGACCAATAGATTTAAAATCGATTCCGTGGTGTTCATAAAAACGAACGTCTTCAATTGAAATAAATGCTTGTTGCACATGCTTTGGAATCTTATCAATTGAAACCAAGTCCCGATTTTTCACATAGAGCTTTGTTAATTCGTCTCCATTTTCGTCCACTAACCTCGTAGCCGAGTCCATGACGATCTTTTTCTCATCAATTACATAGTTTCCAAGAAACAAGATGATAATATATCCAATCAATCCTAATAGAAAAATTCCAACTAAGGCAGCAATTGCGTATAAGCCTTTTTTGTACATCGTGCCACCCCTTTTCTTTCGCTGAACTTTTGATAATATGGAAAACAACTTCATCAATGTTTTACTTTACCATCTTCATTAGAAGTTCACAATTTTTGAATTTTTGTGTGTAAAATTTTATAATTTTAGTATGATTTACAATTGTAAATTGTATGCAATTCCCAATTAGAAAGGAAGTATAATCCATGAAGATCTTTATTACTTACGGAACAGGCCCTTACCTTCAGAAGTTGATCGACGAACATCCGAGTGAACGTTTGCTACTGCTTCACAAAGATGACGATCAATTTGCACTAGTTCACGAAACAGATGGAGATACAATTTTTAAAGAAGGACATGCTTATGAGGTATTAGATGCTTCTGGAGATCTTGCAGATAGCGGATTTGCTGTACTAAATAATATTTCAGTTACAGATGAAGGCCGTCCTTTGTTTGAACAGCGATTTAGCCAACGAGCTCGTTTAATTGAAAATGAAGCAGGCTTCTCAGCTATTCGTGTGCTTCGTCCACTGCAAAATGACACATACATTATCTTTACAGGATGGAAAGATGAAAGTTCATTTAGCGATTGGCAGTCTTCAAAAGCCTATAATGAAGCACACAAAAAACGCGGTACGTCAGAAGGCGTGGATCAGCAGCCATCGATTTTCTCTCGCCCTTCTTATGTGACCTCATACCACGTAGTTAAATAAGTAAACATCCTCCTAGTAGGCGAGTATCACAATAGGCACAAACGTCATATTGTATACTATATCACCTATTGGGAGGAATTTTTATGGGCATAGAGCTTGGAGCTCTTCATTGGATGTATGTCCTTTTTATCGCTTTCATTATCGGCTTTATGATTATGCGGCGAGATACGAGTATCCTTTGTATACTCGGGATTTTTTTACTTTCCTTAACGGCTACCTCTTCGTTAAGCCACTCCGTCAGCGCTGTTTTTTCCAGCTTCATTTATGCCATTACAGAACTGCTTCCTACCATTTTAATTATTTCAATTATTGTATCCATGAGTAAAGTCTTAATGGCTACAGGAATAAATGAATCGATGATTTCACCTTTTGCTCGCCTCATTAAAACGCCTGCTCTTGCCTATTGGGTTATTGGATTAGTTATGATGACCATCTCCTATTTTTTCTGGCCTTCTCCAGCCGTTGCTTTACTTGGAGCCGTGCTTTTACCAGTGGCCATCCGCGTAGGGCTTCCAGCTATAGGCGTAGCCGTAGCGATGAATTTGTTCGGCCACGGCGTTGCGCTTTCAGGAGACTTTGTTATTCAAGCTGCTCCTAAGATAACTGCTGACGCAGCAGGTCTTCCAGTTCACGAGGTGGTTCAAGCAAGTGTCCCTTTGGTCATTGTGATGGGAGTTGTTACGACACTCTCTGCTTTTTACTTTTTAAAACAAGATATGAAGCACAATAGAATTCACGCTCAACCGACAATGTTAACAAGCAGTTCTTCTGTCCAATCCACACCTCTTTCTTCTTCAGTACGCCGGGCTTTAGCCATTATAGTTCCCCTTTTCTTTGCTATAGACGTATGGGCAATGTTCGCCCTTCATTTACAGGGAGGAGATGCAACTGCTCTCGTTGGCGGCACAGCCTTATTTATTTTAGTGGTGGTTTCACTTATTGCTCACAAAGGAAAAGGTCTCGAACAAACAACTTCCTACTTGATTGAAGGCTTGCAGTTTGGTTTTAAAGTATTCGGTCCCGTTATTCCCATTGCAGCTTTTTTCTATTTAGGAGATGCTGGATTCACAACAATCATCGGTGACTTTCTTCCGAAAGGGTCACATGGACTTGTAAATGACCTAGGCGTTGCGCTTGCTTCCACTGTGCCGTTAACCGCACAGGTCGCCACTGTAACGATAACTGCTCTAGGAGCTATTACCGGATTAGACGGTTCAGGCTTTTCAGGCATTTCACTTGTAGGCTCTGTCTCTCATTTATTTGCATCTGCTTTAGGATCGGGCGCTGCCACCCTAACTGCTTTAGGGCAAATTGCTGCGATTTGGGTTGGGGGAGGCACATTGATTCCATGGGCATTGATTCCAGCTGCTGCGATTTGCGGAGTCAGTCCGTTTGAACTCGCCAGACGTAATTTAAAACCTGTAGCGATTGGATTAGTCGTTACAACAATTGTCGCGATGTTCTTAGTTTAAACAAAAGCCCCCTTCTTTTTATGAAGGGGGCCATATGTATATATTTTTTACATGCCTTTTGGAAACTCTTTTTCCGCTGAAGGCTTTACATACGCATAAACAAGCGTATAGAAGAAAATGCCTACAATAAGCCACATAAGCCCTAAGCTGTAGCCAGCTAAGACATCTGTTAAAAAATGTTCTCTTAATAGAATACGGCTCACACCTATTAATAAAACAATTAAAGTAATTGCAAGCTGATACCGCTTGGCTACCTTTTGACTGTTCATATGCTTTGTGAGAAAAAAGATAATCAGACCATAAATAAGAATTCCCATCATCGCATGGCCGCTTGGAAAACTGTAGCCTTCGATGCCTCCAAGAGGACGCCCTCGTTCTACCGCATCCTTAACTGCTTTATTAATAATATCACCGCTTAAAATAAATAAAAATGCCGATATCATACCGATATAGTCCTTTTTAAAAAATAAAAAAACGAGAAGTACAGCTAAAAGAACCATAATCATCACTTTTGAAGCTAAAAAAGACAAGCCATGAAAAACAGATGACGCTGACTGAAGAACAGTGCTGTCATCTATAGCTGAAACAAGCCAGTGGTCTCCTTGAAAAGAATCTGTCGACACAACAAACAACACTCCTAAAAAAACGAGACCTGCCCCCCCAAACACCCACATCAATTTTTTGTACAGGGATACAGTTTGTGAATCTACCATATCGTTACCTCCTATTATCTCATGAGAAAATTGGCAAAAAACTCATTCTTTATCCCTATTCCTCATCTTATGTATCTATTATGTATATAAAATATTTCATGATTCAATTACTTTTTTCAATAACAACGCTTACATTCTTTTCTTTTTAATAGATAATGATATAATGATTAAAATGTCAAAAAATTCAAAACTTTATTCAACCTATACAGAAAGGATATGGTCACGTGAATTCCAAGCTACATACTTTACTTGAAGAAAAATTTGATGAAATGGTTCAAGTCCGCCGATATCTGCATCAGTATCCAGAACCGTCTTTTAAAGAATTTCAAACCGCTGCCTACATTCGATCTTTTTATGACAAAATCGGTATTTCTTACCGAGCAAATGTAGGAGGAAACGGCATTGTAGCAAGCATTCAAGGAGGAAACCCTGGTCCTACTGTAGCTTTGAGAGCCGACTTTGATGCCCTGCCTATTCAAGATGAAAAAGATGCACCATATCAATCAACTGTTCCCGGTGTAATGCATGCGTGTGGTCACGATGGTCATACAGCTACTCTTTTAGTCCTTGCTAAAGCGCTTTTTGAAATAAGGGATTCTCTCCCTGGTAAAATCATCTTCATTCATCAGCACGCCGAAGAGTACGCACCCGGAGGCGCCAAGTCCATGATTGAAGACGGATGCTTAGACGGTGTAGACGCGATATTCGGAACGCATTTATGGTCATTAACTCCAACTGGTGTCGTTCAATATCGAACGGGCCCTATTATGGCTGCTGCTGATCGCTTTGAAATTACGATCAAAGGAGCAGGCGGCCACGGTGCACAGCCTCACAAAACAAAAGATTCAATCGTCATCGCCTCTCAGCTTGTTGTTAATTTACAGCAAATTGTAAGCAGACGTGTAAACCCAATTGATTCAGCGGTTGTGAGCATAGGTTCTTTTGTAGCAGAAAATGCATTTAATATTATTGCTGATTCTGCTCGACTAATTGGAACGGTAAGAACATTTAATGAAGATGTACGAAATGACGTAGAAAAAGAAATCAAACGAATTGTCCAAGGTACATGCTTAACAGCTGACGCTTCTTATGAACTGAGTTATACGCGCGGCTATCCTTCCGTCGTCAACCACCCGGAAGAAACGGCCTTTCTTGCTTCTGCTGCTTCTCAAATCGATGAAGTTCATACAGTCGAAGAAACGGAGCCTCACATGACTGGGGAAGATTTCTCTTATTATTTGCAGCATATTAAAGGAACGTTCTTTTTTACAGGGGCTCAGCCAGAAGGTGTAGATGCTCCGTATCCTCATCATCATCCTAAATTTGATTTTAACGAAAAAGCAATGCTTATCGCAGCTAAAACGCTTGGTACGGCTGCTGTTGAGTATTTAAGAGAACAAGCTCCTTCTAAAAACGTAATAAAAGCGAATTAATCATTCAGCAAGCATTCGTACAGATAAGCAGACGAGTGCTTGTTGTTTTATTTGAGGAACCTTTTCCTCACTTAAAACGTAGTATTTATATCGACTGAAATGAGGTGATTTTTTTGAATACGTATGAAGAAAAAGTGTTACAAGAAGCTGAACATTGGAAATTCAGCATGTTGAAACGACCTTCTAAATTTCAACGGACCGCAAAATCTTTACAGCTTAAAATAAATGAAAAAATCCCTGCTAAAGTCCATAAAATTATGACTGAAAGCATAAAAAAAATGGTTGAAACCACGCTTGTTGGATCCGATTTCACCACTAAAAAAAGAGATGTCAGCGGTCTTTCATTTGAAGAAAAAGAGAACAGAATTTTGGAACTCATACCTAAGTACAAAAAAACAGCTGCTGTAGAAGGAGCTGGTACTGGTGCAGGCGGTATCCTTTTAGGTGCAGCAGATTTCCCGCTTCTTCTTTCCATAAAAATGAAGTGCTTATTTGACATTGCCGCTACGTATGGTTTTGATGTAAAAGAAAAAGAAGAACGCATTTATATGCTGTATATTTTTCATCTTGCCTTTTGCAGCGACGACCATAGAACGAAGCTGCTCGAAGTAGTAGAAAACTGGGAAGAAAAGAAAGAGGAACTTCTTGAGCTTGATTGGAAAGCTTTTCAACAAGAATACCGTGATTACATTGATGTTGTGAAAATGTTTCAGCTTATGCCGGGAATTGGAGCTGTTATAGGTGCATATGCTAATTATCAGCTTCTTGACCATCTCACAAAAGTAGCAATGAACGTCTATCGCTTCCGTATATTATCTTCGTCTCCAAAGTAGTCTAAAAACGTAAAAAAGCTCCTTTCGGAGCTTTTTTTTTACGTTAATTTTTTATTTACATATGCATGTACAAATAAGTGAATAAATATAGCACCTGCTGCCACGGAAAGCAGTGCAGCAACTATATTAGAAAAAGCCACCGCTATGGCGAGCACAAGAATTTGTACATACAGCGCTTTTTTCCATACGTCCAAAAATGCCTTTTTCCGTTCTTTAGCTTCAACCGGATAAAGAGAAAGCCATAAAATCTGTTTGTGCTGCTTCCAAAGCGGAAGTAATTGAAAACCCGTCATGTATACAACAAATAAAACAACCACTATATTGCCGTATTGAAACGGCGCAGCTACAATTAAAAATCCGCCAATGACAGTTAAGCGAACGAGCAAACTTAAATAATCTCCTGATCGCAAAAATGTTCTGGTGTATAAGTAATGGTAAGTGGCACTTTGACGAAATGGAATACGTGCTACTAGCCAATCTAAATATCTACGGCGTTTGATTCGCTCTTTCACCTGAGGAACGTCCGTAAATAAATTAGCTAATCGATAAAAATAGCCCATGCGCTTTTCTTCTAAGTCAATTAGCTTTTCCCATTTGATCGGCTTTCTTTTTGTAAGCGAGCGATAATAAATGGCTAGCGCAATCATAATCACCGCTACGATTCCTGTAAAGAATGCGTATGCATGGGAAAATAAGAAGTACGTAAAAACTGCGTTCAAGAAAAACCTGACGATATAATCTGTCCACTTCGCCCACTTTTCTTCAAACCATACAGCCCACCAAGACATGCCTAAGTTTACAACTTTCAAGATGAGTAATAGCAGAAAAAACACAAAAACGTTTGAGTAAGAATCATGCATTACCTTTACTTGAAGAGGTGCTGCTGCACCAGTTGCAAATAATAAAATATAAAGCTGAATCGTAAAGGTAAACCAAAAAGATTTTTTGAAATAAGGCTGAAGCTTCGTCTCCAAAGGAAGTAAAAAGACTAAATCAGGTCGTTTTAAAAACGTTTGAATTTGACCCATGGTTAAAATCAATCCCATAAGTATCGCAATCACTACAGCCGAAGGAAACGCAGGTGTTAATGTACTCAACCACTGTTGATAATAGTAGGCCAAACCGCCAATTGCAAAAATTAACACTAATTTAATGTGGTCATTTAAGATATATTTTGTATATCTTCTTATATCCACTAAATACTGCTGAAACCGTTGCTTCCATAATGCATCAATCTTACTCATAGCCTTCTTCCTTTGTTAATTCAATATAAATTTCATCAAGAGTAGCATTGCGCATTTGAAATTCTTCTTGAAGGTCTTTAAGCGTTCCTTGCGCTCTTACTTCTCCGTTATGTAAAATAACAAATTTATCGCAGTAGCGTTCCGCGGTCGCCAAAATGTGTGTGGACATTAAAATGCCTGCACCTTGCTTTTTCATATCCGTCATCAAATCAAGTAAAGATTGAATACCCAGCGGATCTAAACCTAAAAAAGGTTCATCAATAATATAAAGAGACGGCTGAACCAAAAAAGCGCACATAATCATAACCTTCTGCTTCATTCCTTTTGAAAAATGCGCAGGGAACCATTTTAACTTCCGGTCTAAACGAAACTCTTTTAAAAGCGGCTGCAGACGGGCTTCATATGTTTGAGGCTCAAGTCCATAAGCCATAGCTGTAAGGTCTAAATGTTCTTTTAATGTTAATTCATCGTATAACACAGGAGTTTCTGGAATAAACGTAAACTGACTTCGATAACCTGTTGGATCTTGTTGAAAGGTTTTATTATTAATGGATACACTTCCTTTTTTTGCTTCCATTAATCCAATGATATGTTTAATCGTTGTACTTTTGCCGGCCCCGTTTAACCCGATTAACCCGACTAATTCACCTGCATTTACATCAAACGATACATTTTTTAAGACGGGAGTTTTTGTATATCCCCCTGTAATATTGTTAATTTGCAATAAAGAACCCATCACGATCTCCTTTTATTTGTTCTTTTTGTCTCCAAGCGCAAGCGCTATTTGCTCTATTGTACCAAATCTTTTTCTTCCTCACATTGTTTTCAATTTTTTTCGGTTAATTTTTCCAGAATATAATCGAAATATCGGGACATTCTATATAGGGAAGAAGGAAAACAAGTTATTGATTACAACTAATCATTACAAAGCTTCTTACATTTGGGATGAGGTGTCTACAGCAGGCATATTTCAGAAAACCTTATTGTAAATCGATGTATGTTTGATTCATAAGGGGATGGTAGTCATGAACGTAGTAAGAATATATATAATGGGTAGACAATAATGTTCATTTATTACTGTGTAGATGAGGTGTTTGTCAAAGACCAAGAACGATTTCGTTCACATTGTATATTTTTTTAGCTCAATGCTTAAATGAGGTGTTTGTTAAAGAGAATATACTTTTTCAAGTTACTGTTTCATTAGGCAATGCAATTACGTAAATGAGGTGTTCCTTAAAGATCATATGCTGCATTAAAAGCTATTTTTTCCTTCTTCACATGACGGGATGCATAATCGTTTGCATCCCGTTTTTGTGTATAAAATGCCAACAGCTATTTCTTGTCTGCTGATTGCATTCCTACTTTGTGGTAAAATAAACGTACATGTATACCCATACATTTATATTGGTAACGGAAGGTGAATATAATGAGCACACATGATGAAAACTGTATTTTTTGCAAAATTATTCGCGGTGAAATCCCAGGTGCAAAAGTATTTGAAAATGAACATGTATTAGCTTTTTTAGACATTAGTCAAGTAACAAAAGGGCATACGCTGGTGATTCCAAAAGTACATAAAAAAGACATTCACGAACTAACGCCGGAAATTGCGCGCAATTTGTTTGAAGTGGTTCCTCAAATCGCAAATGCAATTAAAGAAACATACAGCCCAATCGGCTTAAACATCTTAAATAATAATGGTGAAAAAGCTGGTCAATCCGTGTTTCATTATCATATGCACATTATTCCTCGCTATGGGGAAGGCGATGGATTCGGTGCTGTATGGAAAGAGCATACAAGCGAATACACGCCTGAAAAACTTCAAGAAATCGCTGGCAATATTTCTTCTCGCCTTTCTTGAAACAAAAAAAGCTTACACATGTAAGCTTTTTTTGTTTTATCTATTCATTTAACACATGTTTAATCAGTTTGTGATACAAAACATCGTACAGCTTTTCACTTATTATGAACGACTTTCCGCCTTAACTTCTAAATTCATACGTTCTTCAATCAATTTTGTTAATGCTCTTGATCCTTCAGGTACCAAGTGGACACCATCTGATGTAAAGTATTCAGGGTGCTTAGAAGCCTCTGAGTACCAATCTACGAGCGTGACGTGATCAAACTTTTCAGAAGCAGCTTTCAAGTTCTTGTTCACGGTGCTTTCCCACGAACGAGGAACGCGCGTATTCACTAAGTAAACATCCGCGTGTGAAAAAGCTTTTAACAGTTGTTCAAGTTCTTCATTTGTAAAATAGCCGTTTGTTCCTAACTCAATAATCACTGCGCTGTTCGGATTATTAAATGCTTGATAGCTAGGAGTTAGCTGCAGTGCTTCATTGAGCTGCCTTCCTACTTTTCCGTCAATCGTAATACTAAGCGGCATCTCTTTAAGATTAGGAGCAATATCCAGCATGACCGAGTCTCCAATCGCAAGGACATCTCTGTAAGAATTCGGCTGCTGTTTTTCTTTGGCATCAGATTTTTCTTCCCCGGAACTCTTTTCCGCGTTCTCTGCTTTTTTATCATCCGCTTTGTTCTTGTCTTTGACAGAAGTTGAAGCATTTTCTTTATGATTCGTTTGAATTTTAACCTCTGTCTCTTTCGCTGTCGTTTCATCCTTTTGCTGCGTACTAATAGCAAAGCTTGTCATATCCGCTGTAAACAGCGCCAAAAAGAAAATGAGACTGCCCAAAACCGCTTGTCTCGAACGAGAGAGATTACGCCATTTAAAAAGCTCTCTCGGATGGTAGTGCCGGAAATAATAGCGAAAGCCGCGTGTGCGGATAGGCACTTCGATGTAACGGTAAGAAAGTTCAGCAATGATAAATGTAAGGCCTACTTGTAGCAGCGCATGCCAATAGACCGGGCGGCCAATCTCGGATACAGGTGTTGTAAGAACAATAACCGGATAATGCCACAAATAGATGCCGTATGATCTAGTACCAAGCCAGCGAAGCGGCTTAAACGACAGAGCTTTTCCTAAAAAACTACTAGGATGACTAATCGTTGCAACCAGTACAGCAGCGTTTAAACAAATCAGCAGCATTCCACCTTGATAAAGAAAAGATGCATGAGTATACTCATCAACGCTCCATACGCAGAGAATAAATACAAAGAAACTCACCATACTTACCGCGTTTAATACTTGCTTGCCTACGGCTGGAAGATTTTTTGATGATAAACGATACATCGGCCAGGCAAATGCAAGTAAACAGCCGATTAAAAGGGCAAACAGCCGAGTGTCGGTTCCATAATAAATGCGGCTAGGATCTCCTCCTGGCTCATATAAAAAAGACATTAGAATAGCTGAGGCCATTACTCCAGCTAAAATGAATAGAGAAAGAATTCCTCTCTTTTTGATAAATTTTAAACCCAACAATAAAACAAGTGGCCACACAATATAAAACTGCTCTTCAATAGCCAGTGACCATAAGTTCTTTAATGGTGACGGTGACCCAAAACTATCAAAATATGAAACTTTATGAAAAATAAACCACCAGTTACTCATATAAAAAATAGACGATAATGCATCGCCTCGTAGCGTTGTTAACAATGGCCGGTTAAATAAAATAACCCAAGCTGCAGTTAATACTACCATCACATACACAGCTGGAAGAAGTCTTCTCGTTCGGCTAATCCAAAAATGCTTCAAATTTTTCAAAGGATTTTCCCAAGATTGCACCAGTAAAATCGAGGTAATTAAATACCCTGATAATACAAAGAAAACGTCAACTCCTAGAAATCCTCCAGATGCCCATCCAAATCCTAAGTGATATGCAATGACAGACATAACAGCGAAAGCTCGAAGTCCATCCAAACTATATATATACCTATTTTTCTTTTCCTTTGCACTCATAAAAATGCCTCCAAGCAATATGTACAACAAATTTCTTTCTGAACCAACATTAAGAATATTACGTAATTGTTACATTTTTGTTACAAAAATCATTATATACAATATTATTACTTTCTTCAATATATCACTTACTTAAAATCAAAGAATAAGCAAAAAGAAACAAATTCATTATCTATCTTATTCATAAATTACTAATTTAGTAGTAGTCATATCGATTCTATCTGCGCAATACTAAAGCCTAACATCTTTCTTTCACCTTACCCGTTTCAGAAATAGAAAAACTTCACACAATTGGTGAAGTTTCTAAGGTGTCTTTAGCATATCTACGTGGGGAAGCCCTTCATCTGAATAAATATCGGAAACAGGTCTAAAACCAAACGATTCATAAAATGTTTGAAGTCTGCTTTGAGCTTGAATTTTAATTGTCTTCTCGTGCAATTCATTCTCTAAAAAATCAATTCCTCTTGCTACTAGTTCTCTTCCGAGACCCGTACCGCGCTGCGCTTGTTTTACAATAATGCGCCCAAGAGAAGCTTCCTGGTAGCTAATTCCTTTTGGTAAAACTCTAAGATATGCGATAATTTTCTCATTCTCTTTTTTGAACAAGTGATAAGCAAGTTTGTCTTTTCCATCTACTTCTAAGTAAGCACACTTCTGTTCGACAACAAAAATAGCGGTGCGAACCTGTAGAATTTCATAAAGCTCATCGTTTGTCAGCTCTTGAAATGATTTTATGCACCAAGTCATGATCCGCTCACCTTTTCTTATTGTTCTTTTTCAATTAAATTCAGCGTACGTTCAAGCCAATTGATATAGCTTGTCTCCCGGTCTTGAGCGCGAGATAGCACCAAATAATGACCAAATTGAGGAGACGAAACGGTAATGTGATGATTAACTTGTTCCAAAAGGTCATCCATTCGTTTCTTTAAAAAAGTTAGCTTCACTTTCCTGCTTGATAGCTGGTTATCTATTTGTTGCTTTAACTCTTCTATTGACATGGATGAAGCAAAATAAGCTTTTAACATAAATTCATCTTTAGTTGTTTCAGGAATAGGATCAATCGTAGTGAGCCACTTGCTTAACTCAGCTCTTCCTTCTTCCGTTATCGAATACATCTTTTTTTCTAATTTCTTGCCTTGAATCACGGTTTCATAGCGAATAAATCCCTCTTCTGTTAATCGCTTTAACTCGGGATAAATCTGGCTGTGCTTAGCACTCCAAAAATTACCGACCTCTTCTTTAAAAAGTCTGGTAATGTCATACCCGCTGAGCTCCTTCTGATCTAAGAGCCCTAATATGGCATATTTTAATACTCTCATTCTGTTCCTCCACATTATTTCTTCCATCAGTATAGCATATAAACATTTCATTTACATGTTTGCCAAAACATGTTTGCGTATACTTTTTATTTATCTTTTTTCTATTATTTTCTCTTTACAGATTAATTTAAATTTTTGAAAAGTTACCTCCACAATCAATGGTTTTCATGATAGTATAATGATATTCTTTCTGACATCAGTCATTAGCCATTTTGTATGATGAGTGTTCGAACTAATTTGAGGAGGAATTAATGTGATTACGTTAAACAGAGCTTATAATTTTAATGCAGGTCCGTCTGCGCTTCCCCTACCTGTCTTACAACTTGCTCAAGAGGAGCTAGTTAATTTTAAAAATACAGGTATGTCTGTGATGGAATTATCACATCGCAGCAAAGAGTTTGAAGATGTATTAACACATGCTAAAGAAACACTCACGGAATTGCTTAACATTCCAGATACACATGAAATTTTATTCCTGCAGGGCGGAGCAAGCCTGCAATTCTCTATGATTCCAATGAACTTTTTAGCTCCCGATCAAGTCGGTGCATATGTACTAACCGGATCATGGTCGGAAAAAGCATTAAAAGAAGCAAAGAAACTTGGAAAAACAGCAGTTGTTGCTTCTACTAAAGAAGAGAACTACCGCTCTATTCCAGCTTTAGATGACGTAAAGCTTCCAAAAGAAGAGATTGGGTACTTGCATATCACGTCCAACAATACCATTTTTGGTACACAATGGGCTGACTACCCTTCTATCGAAGGAGTAGACTTAATTGCCGACATGTCAAGCGACATTCTTTGCCGTCAAATTGATGTATCTAAGTTCTCACTCATTTATGCTGGTGCTCAGAAAAACCTCGGACCATCTGGTGTCACGGTTGTCATTTTGAAGAAAGAATTGCTTAAACGTATTCCTGAAGGTTTACCAACAATGCTGAATTATGAGACACACGTAAAGAGCAACTCTCTTTACAACACTCCTCCAACGTTTGGCATTTACATGCTTTCACTTGTTTTAGATTGGATTAAAGAACAAGGTGGCGTTAAAGCAATTGAAGCCCAAAATCATAAAAAAGCTAAGTTACTCTACACAAGCATGGAACGTTCAAATGGTTTCTATAACCCTCACGCTACAGAGGAAAGCCGATCAATTATGAACGTAACGTTTACTTTACCAACCGATGAGTTAACGGCTGCGTTTTTACAGCAAGCAAAAGAAAAAGGCTTCGTAGGATTAGCTGGACACCGTTCAATCGGCGGATGCCGCGCTTCTATTTACAATGCTGTACCCCTTGAAGCGTGTGAAGCTCTTGCCGCCTTTATGGATGAATTTGCACAGGCAAACGCATAATTGGCAGAATTAACTGATCCTTTTTTCACATAAATATGTTACAATCAGTATGTAAATATATGCAATGGGCATAGAGGCACTATTGGTATATTTCGAGCTTAGCTTAGAAGAGGAGAGATGAGAAATGAATACAAAGGTTTTAGTTTCTTTAGCGTTATTAGTCGGAATTGGAGCGGTTCTCCACACGGTGGTACCTCCTATTTTATTTGGAATGAAGCCAGATATGATGTTAACAATGATGTTTTTAGCAATCCTGTTGTTTCCTAGCATAAAAAATGTTGCATTGGTTAGCTTAACCACAGCGGTTATTTCTGCTTTAACAACAAGCTTTCCTGGCGGACAAATTGCAAACTTGATTGATAAACCAATTACAGCATTTGTTTTCTTTGCATTATTTATGCTTGTGAAAAAAGCAATAGGCATTAAAACACCCGTTGCCGCTGCTTTAACAGCTGTTGGCACACTCGTATCAGGAACCGTATTCTTGTCTGCTGCCGCGCTAATCGTCGGCTTACCGGGCGGAAACAGCGTCATGGCGCTTGTTGCTGCGGTTGTATTACCTGCAACAGTAGTGAACACAATCGTTATGGTCGTTATTTATCCAATTGTTCAATCCGTTCTAAAACGCACAAGCATCAAAGCAAAATTATCGTAACGTCAAGAGCCTGATTTAATTAAGAATCAGGCTCTTTTTTTACACCAAAAGCTCAGGCTCGCCAAAGCGTGGCGGGCTTTTAGATAAAACGGTTCATTTATAGTATGTTGCTGATCTTTTAGAAACAATCTACAGTTCGACTCTTAACTTTTTGTTTAAAAAGAAATGGTACAGAATGCTTTTCACTTAAATTTCATTTGCAGCTCATACAATAGGTATGAAGACTTACTATGTAATAAAGGTTTAAGTTCTCCATCCTAGGTTACATAATAAAGTATAAGCGCCAATAAAAAACTCGCAAAAGCCACTGTCGCACATGTAAGAGACTTTTGTTTCAGCACATGTTTAGGTGGATATGATGCCGTTCTAGTCGTAAGGCTAAACCATTTAAAGGCAGCCAGAAAAAAACTCAGGCTAATTATCAAAAGAATGAATAAAGCTACCCCATGTTGATAACCTCCTTCTTTTGTATAAATCTATGCTATTTTTTTATGATTATGTCAGAAGGAAGTGTTAGCAATTACTTTACTACATAGGAGGAAATAAATAATGAGCAGAATGAAAAAACTAGCAGCTGGAGCAGCAATTGGAAGCACCGTAGCCGCTATTACAACGCTTCTTGTTACTCCATATTCAGGACGAGAACTTAAACAGCGTGTCAGCTCTCGAAAAGACCGAGTTAACGCTTCACAACAAGAGCTCTCAACAAAAATAAAAGCTGTTTCTCAACAAGTACAAATGACCGCCAGAGAAGGAAATACTATAGTGAAAAATATCGCAAGTGACCTTTCTACTACCCTTGGTCAGTTTAAAGAAGAAATTGTCCCTCATAAGGAATCCCTTCAGCATCATTTGAAAGAAATCCAAAATTCTTTGTCAAACCTTGAGGAACATGTACAGACAACTAAAAATCCCAATGAAAAAATTGACAAAAAAGAAGGTTGAAACGCCTTCTTTTTTAATTTTTTAAAATTTTGTAAATTTACATCTTTATAATTTTTTATTTTATTGGCATAATAGAAGATAAATAAAAAAAGAGACTAAGTAGGTGGGAGAAGATGAAAAAGACTAGTGATCAAGATTACAGTTTGAAAGAAGCACTTCTATTTAGCCAACGCATTGCCCAATTAAGTAAAGCCCTTTGGAAAACCGTAGAGAAGGATTGGCAGCAATGGATTAAGCCTTATGACCTTAATATTAACGAGCATCATATTTTATGGATTTCATATCATTTAAACGGGGCTTCCATTTCCGAAATTGCCAAGTTTGGAGTTATGCACGTTTCTACTGCATTTAACTTCTCCAAAAAACTAGAAGAACGAGGTTTACTTGAGTTTTCTAAAAAAGAAAGCGACAAGCGAAATACGTACATTCAGCTGACAGATAAAGGCGAGGCCATTTTATTAGATTTAATGGAACATTACGAACCTTCTAATAATTCAGTGTTCAGCGGCGCACTTCCGTTGCGCGACTTGTACGGCAAATTCCCTGAATTTATGGAACTGATGACCGTCATCCGCAAAATTTACGGTGAAGATTTTATGGATATCTTCGAGCGATCTTTCCATCATATCGAAGAAGAATTCACTGAAGAAGATGGCAAGCTCGTCAAGAAAGACAAAGAGAACCACCAGGAGACTATTTCAAACTCTTAATGGTTAGTCCCTTATCCATTGAATAATTTCAAAAAATTCATTCATCACATCTTGATAAGAAGGTTGATAACGAAGCGATTCGACCGTCTCTCTGGGAGTTAATTTATAATTCAGCATGCCAACAAATTGTGTAAGAAGCGGAACAAAGTCTGTTAGACCTTCCGCTTTTTGCTCAATATATTCGTTTTTTGTATCTTCACACAGAATTAAAATTTCCTCTACTTCCTTCTTTGTAAGCTGATTTCTTACCACTAAATCAATAAATGGTTTAGCTTCTTGTTCAGATGTCCCAGATAACAGTTTTATGTAATATTCTAAACGTGATACTCGAGATTCTAAAGTTTCCATCCGCTTCCCCTACTCCTTCAACGTTCATATACCTCTACTCCATATTGTACATGATTCATTCATGTTCTTCCAAATAATTCTTTCTGCGTCATTCACATTTCCTGTTTAAGTAGCACCGTATAAAGATTTTCATATACTGATTATGTACTCACTGCATATATTAATATAAATCCCTCTGTCTTTTTTAACAATCCTTTTGCACAATGGGTAATTGTTACTCATTTCTTATCCATTCACTTTGCTATTTCGTTTAAAACCTATTTCTCAACTTCTTAACTACCCTTTATAAAATAAAAACCGCATTTCTGTGTAAATACCTTTTGAAATTCTTTGCTCAACTGTATATATAACTATCTATTTTACCGCTTTTTTGGTAATGTTAATATAGATATTTGTAAATTCATACAAAGCTGTACTATATAAATGACTATAAGACTTTTTGTCTTCGTCACACTGATTTTGTTAGGGGGATTTTTATGTACATATTCTTTATTGTATTTGCACTATTCATTTTATTCTACATCAATGCACTAACAAATACATTGTGTATTCAAAAAGAAATTCCAGCTGAAAAACAGCCTAAAGTTTTTCGTACGATTAATGTATTAATTACCATTTTATTAGTTTCATCTTATATTGAAGTATCATTTACATAAAAAACGGTGAGATGTCTCACCGCTTTTTTATAGGCTTAGCAAAAACAGCTAGCTCCGATGATAACTAATAAGATGAATAATACGACTAATAGCGCAAATCCACTGCCGTATCCGCATCCGTAAGAACCCATATCTATCGCCCCTTTCCTTTTATATTCATCTGTTTCCTAGTGGTAACATGCACAACCAACAATGACTAATAAGATAAACAGTACAACTAATAGTGCAAAACCGCCTCCATATCCGCCTCCGCTCATTTGAGCACCCCCTTTGTTTACTAATACTGCATCTTATGCATCAGCTCAAAAAACGTCTAGGCTTTTAGCCCAAACTCCATAATTTATTTCTCTTGCTTCTCGTTTGGAGATTACTCTGTGAGTTTGTCCACCATTTTGAAAACGCTTTATAAAAAAGCCATCATCAGCGTATAATCACTCCATGCTTAGTGGAAAATAAATGTAAATTTACGTGGTTTTAACTTCATTTGCTAACATCAGGAAATGTGATATAGTAAATCTTGAGTCAAGCTACATAAGTAAAAATGATGAGTAGGAGTGTTTACGTATGAAAAAAAGCTTAGTTGCACTAACAACGGCAGCCAGCCTCGTTGCTTTATCAGCATGCAGTGGGGGAAATGATGCTTCAAATGCAAACGATTCTTCAAAAGTAATTGTAGAAACAAAAGCAGGCAATATCACTCAAGGTGATTTGTATAAGCAAATGAAAGATACAATCGGACAAGATCAATTTAATACACTCGTACGAAGCGTTACCGAAGAAAAAGTATTGAGTAAAAAATATAAAGTAACGGATAAAGAGCTTGATCAGCAGCTGAACATTCTAAGAGAACAATACGGTGATCAGGTGGATTCAGTTATTAAGCAAAAAGGCGAAAAAGAAGTCAAAGATATGCTAAAAGTCGATATTCTCCGTGAAAAAGCTGCTACGGCAGGCATTAAGGTATCGGACAAAGAGCTGAAAAAAGCTTATGATGAATATAAAGCTCAAAAACCTCAAATTCGCGCAAGTCATATTTTAGTAAAAGACGAAAAGACAGCAAACGAAGTAGAAGCGAAAATCAAAAAAGGCGAGGACTTTGCTAGTCTAGCAAAAGAATATTCAACCGATCAGCAGTCTGCAGCTAACGGCGGCGATTTAGGCTACTTCGGTGAAGGCCAAATGGTTAAAGAATTTGAAGAAGCGGCTTACAAGCTGAAAAAAGGTGAAGTAAGTAAACCAATCAAAACAGAGTACGGCTACCATATCATTAAACTAGTCGATAAAAAGAAAGTAGAATCGTTTGAGAAAAAGAAACCCGAACTTGAGCAGCAAATCAAACGTTCAAAAGTAGATCAAGCAGAAGCGAACAAGAAGATTCAAAAAGAGCTTGATAAAGCAAAAGTGAAACCAAAAGATAAGGATGTAAAACCAATTTTCGAAGAAGGTGCGACAGATAGTCAATCTGGCGTAGAAACTCCTCAGCAGTAATGCTAAGAGCCTGTCACTCATGTGACAGGCTCTTTTATATAATCAGATGGAATCGCTGTTGCGTCTTTCTTTTTCCACTTGCATTCTTTCGATGAAGACTTGTCCCTCTTTTTCAATAAACGAATCATCCACTTGCTTATCATGTTGTGCAGCACGAATCGCCATAAATCCACTAAAGAAAATGCCTGCTACAACTAAATAAATCCAAATTGGTAGTGTCACCATATATTGATCCCCCATCACAGTTATTTACAACCACTATATGCGAAGGAAGAAAGACTTATACCTTTTTAATCAATCGTTGGTTTATAAAATGAGCGATTATCAAGTGCAAAAATACGCTCTGTAAACTCACCGGGCTTCACTTTTGTTAATGCGCGGTCCAGCATATTCATTTTAGCGTCTACATTGTCAATCAAATGAAGCATCTCAGCCTCTTTAATTAACGGCTTTTTCGGACTTCCCCACTCTTCCTTACCGTGATGCGATAACACAAGGTGCTGAAGAAGCATAACCTCTTCTCCTTCAATCGCTAATTCTTCTGCCGCTTTTCCAATTTCATTCACCATAATCGAAATATGGCCAAGCAGGTTCCCTTCGACTGTATATATCGTCGAAACAGGACCTGAAAGTTCAAATACTTTGCCAAGGTCATGAAGAATAACTCCAGCGTACAGCAAGTCGCGGTTTAAGCTTGGGTAAAGGGTTGAAAATGACTCAGCCAGCTTCAGCATAGACACCACATGGTAGGCAAGTCCTGATACAAACTCATGGTGATTTTTAGTTGCTGCCGGATATTCTAGAAATTCCGTTTGATATTTTTTAAACAAATGGCGAGTGATGCGCTGGACATTCGAATTTTTCATTTCAAATATACTCTTTGTAATATGTTCGACCATTTCTTCTTGAGATAAAGGCGCCACTTCTAAAAAGTCAGATGTGCGCACTCCGTCTTGGGGCTGTGCAGGCCGAATGTTGCGTATTTTCAGCTGGTTGCGCCCGCGGTAATTCATTACTTCTCCAGCAGCTCGCACAATCTTTTGAGCAGCATAATTTTCCTCGTCATCTGGGGAAGCATCCCACAGCTTGGCTTCAATATCACCTGTTTTATCTTGCAGGATTACCGTTAAAAATGGCTTTCCATTGCTTGCAATTCCTCTCGTTGAGGATTTAATTAAAAAATAAAGATCAACTTGCTCTCCTACTTCGTATTGAGCAATTCCTTTTGTCATGATCTTTTCCTCCTTACCACTTCATTCTATGTATTTGATAACGAAGCTCTTATCGCTTCGTCCGCTTATTTACAGCTCTTTACATTTCATTTTACCATCGCTTGGCACCGAATGCACGGGTAGACGCTTTTTCATAAAAGATGAGATTGCGACATAACAAAATCAATGCAATCTAAAGAAGAACAAATTGGATAAAAGAGCTAAACTGCTCGAGACACCGCTGTTGATTTCCGTGCAAGACTTCGTTTTCTGCGTGAGGGCGCTGAGCCTCCTCGTCTCCTCCGTTCCTGCGGGGGTCTCACCTATCCCGCTTTTCCCTCAGGAGTCTTCGTCTTGCTCTCCAATTCACAGCTAGAAGCAGCCACATATATGAAAACTATGGTCACTATAGCAACAAAAAAATCCGAACGAGTTGGATTCTCCCTCAAGAATCTAGGTTGTTCGTTCGGATCTTCCTTCAACTAAACTACTTTTATCTCAGCCTCTCACTTCTTTATGTTTCTTTTTTCGTTAGCTGCAGCGCCTTTTTAATATCTTTAAAAGAGGTAGATTGCCCATACATAAGGACTCCTCCTTTATACACACGGGCACCAAATATAGCTAAAGCCGTAATCGTCACAACTAAAATCCCTATCGATACACTCACTTCCCACACAGGAACATTTAACATACCTACACGCAAAAACATAATCATCGGAGCAAAAAATGGGATAAAAGATGTGACCGTAATGATTGTGGTTTCAGGATCACCCAGTCCAAACATAGCAATTAAAAAAGCAGCCACAATCACAAGGGTCATAGGCGTAATCATTTGCTGTACATCTTCAATACGGCTCACAAGAGAACCTAAAAAAGCCGCGAGCGTAGCAAAAAGGAAGTACCCCAATATGAAGAAGACAAATGCATACACGAATGTAGTCAGCGGAACATCATTAAATCCGAGATAAGAAAAGATACCGTTATGATTTGTTTCCACACTGGCTTTTAACGATGTGTAGCCCACGCTCAGTATCACTGCAAGCTGTGTTAAGCTGAGCAGTGCAATTCCAATGATTTTAGCAAACATTTGTGTAATAGGTGATACGCTCGATACAAGGATCTCCATAACGCGGGATGATTTTTCAGTAGCTACTTCCATCGCAATCATGCTCCCATACATGATAACGGCAAAATAAATAACAAACAGCAGTACATATACAAGACCTCTTGCTTGATTTAGCTCTTGTTCTGTTTTGGCATTTTCAACTAACGCTTTCTTTTTAAATGAAACAGGGCTGTAAAGCTGATCAATTTGCTTTTCTTCTAAACCGATTTTTACTGTAGCCATAGCCACTTTTGTTTGCTGTACCGCCTGTTCTAAGGTAGAAGAAAGATTTGATTCGGCCAAAGAATTAGCTTTGTACACAGCTTGAGGCAGCTGCTTATCGTTTAAAGATAAGAGTAAATAGCTATCGAGCTCCCCGTTTTTTACCGCTTGTTTTGCCTTAGACTCAGACGTAAATTCTTTTAAATGAATGTCTTTATCCATGACATTTACATTTTGTTTGAACAATGTATATACGCTTTCCACTTCATAGATGACACCCACATTTGTTCCATTATCGTCTGAATTAAAAACGTCGATAATTTTCTCCATATTTGTAAGAGCAACTAGAATAAGAGCAGTAATAATCGTTGTAATAATAAAAGATTTTGTTTTTAATTTATTAAGATATGTATGAAAGACAATGACCCAAAATTTATTCATAGGAAGCACCTACCTTTTCAATGAAAATATCATTTAATGAAGGCTCTTCCACTGCAAATTTAGATACAAATGAAAAGTGTTTAAGTTCTTGAAAAATGAGTTGTGATACGGATTCATGTTGAATTTGAACAATCATGCCTTCAACCGTTTTTTTCACCTTTACAACGCCTTCAAGCTCTGTAATTCTCTCAAATGGACCTTTTCCGTGTACAATAACGTTTTTCTTTCCAAATGAACGTTTGATCTCCGGGAGCCTTCCATACACTACAGGCGTGCCATGATGCATAATACATAAATATTCACAAAGTTCTTCCACATGTTCCATTCGATGACTTGAAAAAACAATCGTCGTTCCGCGCTTTTTCAAATCAAGCACCGCTTCTTTTAATACCTCTACGTTTACAGGATCTAAGCCGCTAAAAGGTTCGTCTAAAATAAGCAGCTCGGGCCGATGAATAACGGAGGCAATAAATTGAATTTTTTGCTGATTTCCTTTGGATAGCTCTTCTACTTTTTTGGAAGCATATTGAGGAATATTAAATCGAGATAACCAGTGCTCCATTTCTTGCAGCACGTTCGCTTTTTTCATTCCGCGCAGCCGTCCAAGGTACACAAGCTGATCTTTGACTTTTAATTTTGGATACAGTCCCCTTTCTTCTGGAAGGTAGCCAACTAGATGACTTCTACTGTAAGTTAAAGATTTATCATTCCATTGGATGTGACCTGAGGTTGGTTCAATGAGCCCTAAAATCATTCGAAACGTCGTCGTTTTGCCAGCACCGTTTGCACCTAAAAAACCAAACACTTCGCCTTTTGGAATTTGCAGGGATAGCTCGTTTACAGCTGTAAATTCACCGTACCTTTTTGAAACTTCACCGATAGAAAGAGACATTTAATTCCTCCTTTGTAAATAAACCTATGTTTATTGTATGGAAAAAAATGATATCTGTAAACCTTAGCAGGATTTAAGGGAATAGGACGAGAAATATGTTGAATACGCTTACAATTATACTATAAGAGGAGAGTAGATTTTATGAGTACTTACACATTAACCGCTTTTGAAAAGACTGGAGAAAAATTAATAGATGAAAGTTTCGAAGCAGCTTCTGATACAGAAGCAAAGACTGTCGGCACCAAGAAGTTAGAAGAGCTTTCCTATTTAGAAAAAACGCATCGATGCGTTAGCTCTAGCGGAAAACTTGTATTGTTTCATCGTTAATACAAAACGCCGGAAAGTTTTAGCTTTCCGGCGTTTTATATTACTTTACAGCTTCTTTTAGTTCTTTACCAGCTTTAAATGCCGGTACTTTTGATGCTGGAATTTGCATTTCTTCACCCGTTTGAGGGTTACGGCCTGTACGAGCCGCACGCTCGCGTACTTCAAATGTACCGAAGCCGATTAACTGAATTTTTTCACCTTCACCTAGCGTTGATGAAATTGTTTCTAGTAATGCATCAACTGCTTTAGATGCATCTGCTTTTGTTAACTCTGATTTTGTTGCCACTGCGTTTACTAAATCTGTTTTGTTCATTTCCAATCACCTCATTAGTTTCTACATTATCTTGTGTTACCACTGTTTTGCAACTTTTAAACATGCTCTATCAATATGATAGACAAAAATATTGGCTTTTAAACTAGTTCACTTAATTTTCGGAAATATCTTTTTCACTTTGATTAAAAACAGGCGCTCGCTTTTCCAGAAACGCACGTACACCTTCCTTATGATCCGAACTTCGGCTCATAGCAAACTGACTTCTTTTCTCAAGCGCAAGCACTTGCTTTAATTGTGAAACAGATGTCTCCACATAAATTCGCTTTGTTTCCTTCAAAGCACGTGAAGGTTTTTTTAGCCAATATGAGAGATAATCTTCTACATGCTTCGCCAAATCTCCTTCTTTTATTTCATCAATTATGCCAAATTGATGAGCTTCCTCTGCTTTTAACGTCTTTCCTTCCCAAATTAGCTGTTTTGCACGATGAGCACCGATGCGCTTTTCTAGTAAAAAGTGACCGCCTCCGTCTGGAATTAGAGCAATACCGATAAAGTTCATCGCAATTTTTGTGTGTCTTTCTGCAATAATATAATCAGAGGCAAGCGCGATGCTCAGCCCTAGCCCTGCTGCCGCACCGTGCAGTACACTTATCGTCATTTGAGGGAGGCTGTATAAAGTCAGCACGGCTTCATTAATCAAATCCATTACCTGCTCAAAACGTTCTGATTGTGAAGGTGACATCATCATATTAATATCTCCGCCTGCTGAAAATACTTTTCCGTTTCCTTTTACTATTAAAAAGTCCGCTTCACTTTCTTCGACAACTTTTAAACATTGAATAAACTGCTCTAGCACTTCTTCGTTTAATGCATTTAACGCATCCGGCCTGTTAAACGAAATTGTGGCGATACGCTCTTGCAAAACTAGTTCTACTACTTTTAATTCGACGGTCATCTTACTCACCCTTTCTGATAATGATTGAGGACTTGTTCACGAAGCGTACGTTTTAAGAACTTTCCTACCGTTGTCTTCGGGATCTCATCCATAAATAAAATGTCATCTGGAAGCCACCATTTTGCGAACTGCGGCGTTAAAAATTCGAGCAGCTCTTCTGACGAAACGATGCCTTTGTATGCATCTTTTAACACGACACAAGCCACTGGACGCTCTTGCCACACCTTATGAGGGACTGCTATTACACAGGCTTCGAAAACAGCTTCATGGGCAATAAGCGCGTTTTCTAGATCAACCGATGAAATCCATTCTCCTCCGCTTTTAATTAAATCTTTTGTTCGGTCTACGATTTTGATCGTTCCCTCTTCGTCAACCGTCACAATATCTCCGGTGTACAGCCAGCCGTCTTTAAACGTATCTTCTGTTCTTTTATCCTTGTAATATTCAGAAGCTACCCATGGGCCCTTTAGTAATAGCTCACCCATTTCCACTCCATCCCAAGCAATTTCTCCATTTTGACCTATTACTTTCATTTCAACGCCAGGAACTAAGAAACCTTGCTTAGCTTTTACGTTGAGCTGATACTCAAAGTCTTCGCTGTACTGATAGCTTTTTAAGCGGGAGACGGTCACCACAGGGCTTGTTTCTGTCATTCCGTATGCATGCATAAATTCAATTTGATATTTTTCTTGAAATTCTCGAATAACGCTTTTTGGGGCCGCTGATCCGCCGCATAAAATAGCTCGCAAACTATCGACTGCGTAAGGCCTGTTTTCTATCTCTTGTAAAAAGTTTAACCAAACGGTAGGTACTGCTGCAGCCAGAGTTACTTTCTCTTCTTCAATCAAAAAAGCAATCGTCTCTGAAGTACAAAAAGCACCCGGCAGCACAAGCTTTGTTCCAAACCAAACGGCAGCAAAAGGAATTCCCCATGCGTTCACGTGAAACATTGGAACGATAGGCATAGCGGTATCAGCTTCTGATAATCCAGCACTATCAGCAAGCCCTAGCGCCATACAGTGCAGATAAATAGCGCGATGAGAATATACAACGCCCTTTGGCTCTCCTGTAGTAGCAGAGGTATAACAAAGACCTGCTGGTTCTTCTTCGTTTAAATCTTGAACAAAAGAATGCGATGCATCCCCTTGCTTAATCCAATTTTCGTAATGATAAACTGGCAAGTCTGTTTCTGGCAGCTTATTTTCATCTGTCATAATGATATAGGCTTCAACATGTGGAAGCTTTTGATGAATGCTTTCAAATAAAGGTAAAAAACATTCATCAAATAAAATGACTTTATCGCGTGCATGGTTAATGATGTATACAATTTGCTCAGGATCTAACCGGATATTGATGGTGTGAAGAACAGCGCCTATTCCGGGCACGGCAAAATAAGCTTCTAGATGTCTATGATGATTCCATGCAAACGTCCCGACTCTTTCTCCTCGCTTCGCTCCAATTCGTTCTAGCATACTAGAGAGCTGCCGAGTCCGTTTTATTAACTGATTATAAGTTAAACGCTGAATTCCTTTTGAAGATTTAGAAATCACTTCTTTTTTACTAAACAGCTTTTCAGCTCTTTCCATCATAGATGGTACGGTTAACTGTACATTCATCATTAAGCGGCACCTCGCATCGCCATAATAAGAAAACGCTTACAACTTTTTTATATATTCAACAGATTCCGACATTTCCCTGCCGAAAATAAAAAAAGATCACTAAAAAGTGATCTTTTTATTTCCTAAACAATTCATCTAAAATCTTGAGTTTCTCTTGTGTGTAGTGCTCGAATCCATCGTTGTACGATTTTGGGTCTTTTGGATTCGCAAACCTTGTGATAATGCCTGTTTCTGGATGCACGAACTTACTAGATGCCCCGCATCCAAGACCAATAATCGTCTGCTTTTCTTCCATGATCATAATATTGTACAGGCTCTCTTGACCGGGGAATGAATATCCAACGTTCTCTAAATTACCTAAAATATTTTTTTGGCGATATAAATAATAAGGTTCATACCCTTGTTCTTGAGTCCACTCAGTCGCTAAATCCATCATTTTACCAATTTCATAGCGATCTGCCACTTTGTATTTCCGTTTATTTTGAGTCATTTCAGACGCGCGTTTAAATGATAGCGTATGAACCGTTAAAGATTCAGGAAGCAATTTTTTAGATTCGTCTAGCGTATGCTGAAATTCTTCTACACCTTCATTTGGAAGCCCAATAATTAAGTCCATGTTAATGTTATTCATCCCCATTTTTCGAGAAAGATGAAATTTATCAATAGTTTCTTCAACTGTATGATGACGTCCAATAGCTTTTAAGGTTTCTTGAATATAAGACTGCGGATTTACACTAATCCGGTCAATATTCCATTTGTTCAAAACAGCTAGCTTTTCTTCCGTAATCGTATCGGGTCTTCCTGCTTCTACCGTAATTTCACGGATATTTTGTACATCCGGGAACGATTCATACATCTCTTCATACAGCATGTCCATTTCTTCAGCGGTAATGCTCGTTGGTGTGCCTCCACCATAATAGACGGTTGTAATCTTGACGTTATTGTCTTTTAGCCATTTTCCTACTTCACGCATCTCATAATGCAAGCCGCCTAAAAATGACGTAACGGATCCTTGACGTCCGTTAATTGCATAGGCTGGGAATGTACAGTATGCACACTTTGTCGGACAAAACGGAATGCCTATATAAATGCTTACCTCGTTCTTTAACTCATGTAAATCTGGAATAGCTGCTAGTTGACGATCCACAATATGCTGCATTAAATTAATTTTGTCATCGGTAATTAAATATTCTTCCTTTAGCTCACGATGGGCTTGTTCTTTACTTTTGCCTGACTGCAGTTTCATATGAAGCAGTTTCGTCGGACGAATACCGGTCAAAATACCCCATTTTTGAACAATGCTTGTATACTCCTGTAGCACAGATAAGTAGACGCGAAGCACCACATTTTTTATTTGCTTAAATTTTTCTTTTTCTGTTTCATACGGCGTAAACGATTTAGCAAGCTCTTCGGTAAACACCTTGTCCGTTTCAGCATCATGCAGCACTGCTTTCGCATAAATTTCTTCATGAACTTTTAGCTCTACTTCGACTTTCAGCTGAGCTTCGTTATCATCCTCAAAGGAGACATTGCTTTCTTCAAAAAACAAATCTGAAATTCGGTGAAGCGGACGTAAAAAACGCTCATCTTCTATACCTTTTATATAAATGTTCAATATAATCACCTTTCAAATCAATTCTATCTAAGTAATCAGTTTACAAAACCTACGTATGTCCGGTCAAGGTGCTCAGCTCAAGGGAATGCGCGGACAGGAAACAAACGGAAAAAGAGATTGAGCCATAGCTACATTAATTCAATCTAAAGACGAACAAATGAGATACATGAGCTGAACCGCTTGTTACACTTTGTTGATTTCGGTGCAAGGCTTTGCTTTCCGCGGGCGGGCGATGAGCCTTCTCGTCGCTTGCGCTTTTCGCTCAGAAGCCTTCGCCTTGCCCTCCAATCAACAGCTAGAAGCACGTACATATATGAAACCTACGTTCACTCTTCCAATAAAAAAATCCGAACGAATTGGATTCTCTATCAAGAATCTCGATTCATCGTTCGGATCTTCCTTCGGCTAAACTGCTTTTGTACTAGCCTCTTTTTTCCTTTATTTATTTTAAACGAAAGCTGTCAATTTGATGAAGATAACCAAGGCGCTGCTGCTTTCTAAATAGTTCTTTTACCATATAGGCTACACCATTTTCATTATTAGAACGAGTAACCCAATCCGCAAGCATTTTTAATTCTGTTGGTGAATTGCCCATGGCCACACCCATTCCCGCATGTTCAATCGTTTCTAAATCATCATAACAATTTCCAATTGCTACTACGTCTTCCATTGGTATCCCTAGACGATTTGCTACATAACGAACGCCGGCAGCTTTTGTGGCTCCTTTTGGCGTAATATAACATCTATTTTCATTTGGATACGAAAACCATTCAATATCTGGAACTGCACTAGCGATTGTTTGCTCGGCATATTCTTTTTCTCTACGATCTGCAAAATACACTTCTATTTTTGGCGTAGAAACAGGTTCATCACGAAGTGTATCTCCTAATGAATCTACGAACTGCACGGGATAAAAGAGCGGTTCTCCCGTTTTCAACACGCTTTTAGCTACGATATTATTAGGAAGCTTTACACGATTTCCAATTGAAAACCTTTCATGTAAAATGCGGACATGACAATTAAAATTTTCAAAAAGCTGAATGAGATTAAATGTTTTTTCCTCGCTAATTCTCTTATCTAGTATCGGTTTGTCTATCGATGTTCCGATAAAGGCACCGCTATGAGTAATGAGCATTGCTGGATGAACTTTAAGTGACCGAGCAATTTTTTTAGCAGACGGAAAATGCCTGTTTGTTACTAACGTAACGTAAACCCCTTTATTTTTAACGAATTGAATTGCGTCTTTCGTTTCTTTTGTAACGCGCCCTTGGCTATTTAAAATGGTTCCATCAATATTCAACGCTAGCAATCGATAAGCCATATGAGAACCCCTTCTTTCATAGATGTCTAATCCGTTAGGATACGGTTATAAATGACCTTTTCATGATAGTCGGCATGTGTAGCCTTGTTACTAAGCTTATGAGCAGAACTGCACAATTAGAAGGAATTTCCGCATAAAAAAAAGAGGAAAAGATTTCTCTTTTCCTCTTTCCTCTATCTCTTATTCAGCCGCACCGTAAAGTTCTTCAAGTGGCTTCATGATAATTTTGTTTAATTCACCAATTACCATGCTCATACGTTGCTCAGCTTCCATTAGCTTCGCGATATTTTGATCTTGCTGAACGATTGCAACTGTTTGTTGAGCTTGCTGAACTTCTTCTTCAGTGATTTCTTGGCCCATCATTTGCTTTTGTTGCAGCTCCATTTGCATTGTACGGAAACGCTCAAATAATTGTTTTGAACCTTGATCAGCGTTTACTGCTGCATATAAGTTTTTTAAGTTTGTGTAATCGTCGCTTTGACGAATTGCTTTTTCTAAATCATTTGCTACATCATGTAAGTTTACAGACACGTTAAGTTCCTCCTAATTAAGTTCTATAATTTCTTGACTTCCCTAACTATAACAAATTATTATATAAAATTCAGCTTAAGACCTTTATTTTCTTAGAAAACGATAAATTCTCTTCACAGATTGGGCTAATTCCTCATAGTATATATCAGCATTCGCCTACTAAAGGAAAGAAAAAGAGGATTCGTTTATGAATACTTTTACCATTTCTCTAAAACCACTAGAGAACCATATGAGCAGCGACATTTACATTAGTTCTGCTCTGTTCTCACGTGTGAAGTGCAAGCACGAGTTTACGTTAACAGTAGGTTCCATCACGAAAGAAGTCGAAGCCACCGTGTTTCAGCATCGAGAATGCTGTTTCATGATGTCAGAAGCTCTATTTACAGACTTTCGCTTTCCGTATGAAACACATCAGCTGAGAGGCATTTATGAAGAGAACACGTTTAGGTTGGGACCCGTAATTAGCATCGTAACAGAAGTTCGAGAAGATGAAGAACTCTTTGGCTCCATTTCTGTATTTTGTAAGGAATTTGTTCAAGCTTGCAAGGAGTTAGGGTGTTTTTGCTATGTGAGCAAATTAAGCGACGTGAAGTCATTATCCCCTAAAGGATATGTTTATCGCGCTGATCGATGGGTTTATTCAGACGTTCCCTTTCCTGGAATCGTACACAATCGGATTCATGCCAGGAAAACGGAGCAAACCGCTGATTTTCAAACCTTTAAAACATTTTTAAAAGAACATGACGTTCCTTTCTTTAACGCACGCTACTTAAATAAATGGACGGTTTTTCAACAGCTTAAAGATGTCGTACACTTGCTTCCATATTTGCCAAAAACGTATCAGCTTCGTTCACGTCAAGATCTTCTTGACGCTTTGGAACTTCATGACGATGTTTTTTTGAAGCCTGTTCATGGTAGCCAAGGAAAAAATATTTTTAAAATTTCAAAAAAAGAGAAGTATATTTTAGACTATACAACGTTTACGCAGACATATGAAAAAGAATATGAATCTCTTTATGACTTATTTGAAACGCTTTATAGTCAATTAAAAAGGCAAGGATTTCTCATCCAAGAAGGAATTTCACTGCAGACATACAAACAGTGCCCTTTTGATTTCCGCATTCTCTGTCATAAAAAAGACGACTTGACGTGGAAAATCACGTCCATTGTCACACGTGTATCAAAACCCGGCAATTTCGTCTCAAATCTTGCCCGTGGAGGAGATATTCATCCTCCTCAGCAAGTGTTAACTCAGCTCTATGATTCAAAAACTACGCGCCATATCCTTTCACTTTTAAAAGAGATTGCGATTGAAATTTGCACGCAGCTTTCTCATCCGTCTGAACTTTATGCCGAATTCGGTATTGATTTAGCGATTGATCAAGAAGGAAAGCCTTGGATTATTGAAGTAAATGTCAAACCTTCCAAACAATCCGATTCAAGCGCTTTCTCTGTCCGTCCATCAACAAAAGCACTGCTTGATTATTGTCTGCATGCAACGAATTTTCAATTTCCCAAGGAGGATTTATGATGATTTCATTAGGCTTTTTAACGATTCACCCACAGCAAGAAGTGGAGTACGTGACCGAAATTGCTAAACATGCTTCTGAGTTTTCGATTGAAATATACCGTTTTACTCCTTTTAACATTCATCCTAACACCGAAAATATTGAAGGCTTCCGCTACGATTTACAACAAAAGAAATGGATAGAAGATTCCTTCTTACTTCCTTCGTTTATTTACGATCGCTGCTTTTATCGAAAAGACTCTCTGTCTAAAAAGGCTCGCCCTATTGTAAACTGGCTTAAACAGCGGGAAGATGTTACATTTTTAGGCCATGGATTACCCAATAAGCTAGATGTCTATGAAATAATTAAAAAAGATAGCTATTTATCTTCATATATTCCTCCTACCACTCCAATCGAAAGTGTAGAGCAACTTGTTCAGCTGCTTCGAACAAACGATAGCCTAATGATTAAACCTGCCAACGGCTCACAAGGTAAAGGGATTGTGAAATTAAGACAGCGCGGACGTGAAATTGAAGCTGCATATCAACAAAATGACATTGTAAACACCATTCTATTTTCCTCTTTTCAAGAGTTTAAGAACTGGTTTACGAAAACCACCCGTGATGTACTGTATATTGCTCAGCCCCATATTTCATTTTTCCCTTATGAACGCACTCCTTTTGATATAAGACTGCTATTACAAAAAGGAAACGATGGCGCTTGGAAAGAAATTGGAAGAGGCATTAGACAAGGTGAACGGGACTCTATCGTAACAAATGTAAGTTCAGGAGCATCTATTGTACCTTTTGAGAACTTGCTGCCTCGCATCCCTCGCGTTCATCGTCAATATGTAATGGATGAAATCAACACCATTTGTAAAACGATTCCGTCCGTGCTGGAAAATCACTTTCCTTCTCTTTTTGAATTAGGTATTGATTTATGTATCTCGAGAGACTTCAGCATCTGGATTCTAGATTTAAATTCGAAACCGGGAAGAAAAGTAGTAATGGAAACAGCACCTGAACAAAAAGAAGTCATGTATAAAAATGTCCTGTCTTACTGCGTCTATTTAGCTAACACACTATCGTATCGTAAGGAGTAATGCTATGAAAAAAACTCTTACTCGCCTTGTTGTAGTAGAGCAGCTAGGCTGTGATCTTTCTGTTCCTGCATCTCTTTACAAAGACTCCTTGAAACAAGCAGCTTTTGGAACAATGACAGCTCCATGCCTTATACAATCTTCAGAACGTGAAGAAATTCAGATTTCAGCTGAGCTAATGACAAAACTTCAAATTCCTTTCGCCCATATGATGCATCCTATTATTGTGAATGAGACCATTCACTTAGGACCTTTAATCGGTGTGTTATCCGCTGGTTTTACTGGTTCTCTGCTGCGGCCAATTGGAAAGCGTTCCCTTCACTTAGCTAAACTTCTTTCTACTGCAAGTATAACAGGGGGCCTGCCTTTTATTTTTGGAACTCATCATATCAACTGGGAAACCGGGACCATAAACGGCTATTTTTATGAAGAAAGCGGCTGGACACAGCATGAAATCCCGCTTCCTAACGTTGTATATAATCGTTTGCCAAATCGAAAAACAGAAGGGTTAGCTCCTTTTAAGTTCATTAAAGAAAAGATGATGACTGATTACGGCATTCCATTTTTTAATCCTGATTTTTTCAACAAGTGGGAAATTCATGAGCTTTTAAAACTGAACGAGCAGACAGCCTATTTGTTACCTTACACGGTTGAAAGTCCTTCGTGTGAGCAAATAAAAAAACTTCTGCTTCTTCATCAAACCGTTTATTTAAAACCGAAAAACGGAAGCTTAGGCCGGGGCATTTATACCCTATCTTTTAAGGATTCCATGTACACGCTGACTTACAAAGGAGAAAAAGGTCTTCATGTTCAAGAAAAAGAAACCTTAGAGGATCTATTATCAGAATTTGAATATTTACTTACTAATCCTTCCTACATTGCTCAGCAGGGTATTTCATTAATCAAAAAAGAAAAGCGCTGTGTAGACTTTCGCGTGCATACAAATAAAGACGGGAATAACCAATGGGTGCTTACTGCTCTGGCTGCTAAAGTAGCGGGTCCCAACAGCATCACTACGCATCTTGATTACGGCGGAGAAATTGAAGCTACAGCTAAAATATTCACCAACCCTTCTTACAAAAAAGAAATTGAAAATAAGCTAAAAGATGCCGCTATCTCAATTAGTCATGTGCTTGAACAGGAGTTGAACGGATTAATTGGAGAGCTTGGATTCGATTTTGGAGTGGATTATCAAGGCAACGTATGGCTGTTTGAAGCTAACTCCAAGCCCGGTCGCTCTATTTTTTCACACCCTGCCTTACGAAAAGCGGATCAACAAACTAGAAAACTTTCTCTAGAATATGCGATTTACTTATCTGGATACTATCTAAATACACCTGAAGGCATCAGCATATGATTACAATTTACTATCACAAAGAAAAGCAGCAGTGGTTTCATCATAACCCTTCAGCGTCTTACACATGGGGAGTTCAAGAAATTGAACTTCCCTTTACTCAAAACATTTCTTCTACTCAAGCTTTTCTTCGTTTAAAAGGAGAAAAAGTCGGTCCTATTGTGGGAGTTTTAACGAACAAAGCGGTTTTGGAAAAACTGAATGTAAAACAGCGCCCTTTATTGGAACTCTTACATCATACCCTGCAAGAAAAAGGCGGCCTTCTTGCTTTATTCGCTGAAGAAACAATGTCTCATCACTTCTTTGAAGGGTATTGCTTTGACAGTGCAAAAAAGCAGTGGATCAAAACAACTTTGCCGCTGCCAAACGTTATATATAATCGTTATCCAGGAAGAAAATCAGAAACTAAGAAGCTGACATCTTTACATCAAAAAATTAAAGGCAAGCACATTCCACTTTTTAACTCCGCTTTTTTTTCAAAATGGAAAGTATATCAATTATTTTCAAAGGATCAACTACTATCTTCTCACCTTCCTAAAACCTATCGTTTAACACCAGAAATTGATATTGCTAAGCTCCTGCAAAAGCACTCTTCCCTTTACTTTAAGCCTATTAACAGCAGTAAAGGTGCTGGAATTTTTCGATTATCTTCCCATAAGCATACGATTATTTACCAAGATCATAAACGCAAAGAAGAATTTTCTTCTTTACAAGCAATTGACCTTCCCAGGTCTGCTTATCTCATTCAAGAAGCGATTGAGACGCAACCATTCAAAGACAGGCGCTATGACTTACGTATTTTAGCGCATCACAAAGATAGCGGATATGTTATTAGCGGCGTCGGTATTCGACATAGTCCCTATCAATCCATTACAACACACACGTTAAACGGCGGCAGCATTTCACCTTTTCAAGATTTTGAAGATGAAGTAGATACTTCCTTTCTTTCGTCCTTTGTAAATACGTGCGGGCAAGTCCTTCAAAAGTCCTTCCCTCTAGTTGAAGAATTTTCTCTTGATATGGCAAAGTCAGCCCAAGGGCAGTATTATCTGTTTGAAGTGAATGCAAAACCAATGATTTTTGATGAAACAGATATTCAAACGCAAGGTGCTAAACACATATGCAACATATTTTACAAATTAACAAAATTTTTAGATTAAATGATTTTTCATCTCCTTTTCTCATGGTAAGCTTATAATAACTAATTGAGAAAGGAGATTTTCTTTATGGTTGCACATTTTCAGATTAAACCGCTGTATCAAAATAATCGAATGCCGGGCTGGCACATCTCGTTTTATATGAATCAGGTTTATTATGAGGCTGATTATTTAAAAGATGGACAAATTGTATGGAAAACTGCGCTTTCTAATCAAATAGATGAAACACAATTAATTGATTATATTCATGAGCTTATGCTTTTTCACGTTTATGAATAGTAAGCTTTCACCGAAGGGAACGAGCACAGATGAAACAGCTGCACACACTATTTGGGGATAAAATGATTAAGGCTAAAATCCCTTCTCAATTTGAACGTTACAAATGGTTTTCATGTGATGAAGGCTTCATTGGAATTGAACACACGGCTTTATCTCAAAAAGAGCAGGCGTTACTTTCTGCTTTTTTAACCCCTTATGATGAGAAAGTTTCTTTACTAACGCCAGAGCAATTGTATTGGTCAAACCTGTTATTTGAAGCACCTGAAAAAGTCATTCACTCTCATCATACGCACCATTCTTTTCGCTTCACCCAGTTTTTAATTAAACGTTTGTTTGAACAAAAAATAGAGTTTGAAAATGCGCTTCACGCCTTGTATTCTACCTCCATTACTGTGTTGTGGATTGATAAACAATCAGGTATCGTTATCGAAACCTTTAATGATCCTAATGACTTAACTGAAAATTTATCAGATTCTATCGAGGTGCTATGTCATGATTTTGAAACTTCGATTCAGTTCTTTGAAGGAAAAATTCACTTTTTTCCGTCTTCACCGCAATTAATTTTTGAGCGTGAAAAGAAATGGTTTTATCAAATTAAGCATACAGTCGAACAAAACCATGTTATTCATTTTGCCGACGTTTTACCCCATTTGGTTCTGCAAGAGTCTTCAGAGGCAATCCAAAATCATATGATACATTTACTTGACTTAGTAAAAGATGATGGAGATCTTTTAGAAACGATTAAAGTTTATTTAGAATGTAATTTAAACGTATCTCTTGCTGCTAAGAAATTGTACATGCATCGCAACAGCTTGCAGTATAGAATTGAGAAATTTATTGATCGCACACACCTTGATATCAAACACTTCACAGGAGCTGTGTCTGCTTACTTAGCCATTCTTGCTTTAAAAAATTCGCAAGATGGAGAATGAAATGAAAGGGTTTTCGTAAATAGTGCACGAAAACTCTTTCTTTTTTTTGTGCATGTTTGCCATTTACCGTTTCATTTAAAAAAATTACACTAGAGTTAAGAAAACGGTTTCACAGAGTACATACAAGGGGGAAATGGAAATGGCTGAATTACGTTTAGAACATATTTATAAAATGTATGATAAAGATGTGACGGCGGTAAAAGATTTTAACCTTCACATTCAAGATAAAGAATTTATTGTATTTGTTGGGCCTTCAGGCTGCGGAAAATCGACAACGCTTCGTATGGTTGCAGGGCTAGAGGAAATTTCCAAAGGTGATTTTTATATTGACAGCAAGCGTGTAAATGATGTTGCTCCAAAAGATCGCGATATTGCAATGGTATTCCAAAACTACGCATTGTATCCGCATATGAGCGTATATGACAACATGGCTTTCGGCTTAAAACTTCGTAAATTACCAAAAGATGAAATCGAACGCCGCGTAAAAGATGCCGCTCGTATTTTAGGACTTGAGCAATACTTAGAGCGCAAGCCAAAAGCATTATCCGGCGGACAGCGTCAGCGTGTAGCCCTAGGTCGTGCAATCGTTCGTGATGCTAAGGTCTTCTTAATGGACGAACCTTTATCAAACTTAGACGCGAAATTACGTGTGCAAATGCGTTCTGAAATTGCGAAGCTTCACCAGCGTTTGGGTACAACGACAATTTACGTAACACATGACCAAACCGAAGCAATGACAATGGCTTCTCGTCTGGTTGTTATGAAAGATGGGATTATCCAGCAGGTTGGTACACCAAAAGAAGTATATGAAAAACCTGAAAATGTATTTGTAGGCGGGTTTATTGGTTCTCCTGCTATGAACTTCTTAACCGGAACGTTAAAAGACGGAAAGGTTCAAGTAGGCGATTCTCTTCTTGCAGTTCCGGAAGGTAAAATGAAAATACTTCGCGAGCAAGGATATTTAAACAAACAAATTATTTTAGGCATCCGTCCTGAAGATTTCCATGATGAGCCTGTATTTATTGAATCTTCACCTGGCACAAAAGTTACAATCAAAGTCGATGTATCCGAGTTAATGGGAGCTGAAACCATGCTTTATTCTAAACTTGGCGGACAAGATTTTGTAGCACGCGTAGATTCAAGAACAGATATTAAACCGCTTCAGTCTCTAGACTTAGCATTAGATATGAACAAAGCGCATTTCTTTGATGCAGAATCTGAACAGCGCATCCGTGCTGAACACGAATAAAAAAGACCCCCAGGGGTCTTTTTTTATTCCTGTATTTGCTTCAATTCTTCACTGTGACAAGTAGAACAGTAAAAGAGATGAATACATTGGTGATTTGCTAAATCACTAGGATACCCATTTTCTACTTTTAACTGATTGATTTCCATGTAAGCACTGTAATCATCAAAATAATCGCTGACTTTTCCCATATCCCCCAGCACTCCTCCACATGTTTTGCACGTCATTTGTACATCACTAAACCCATTACATAAGGAACAAATCGACATCCGCACACCTCGCTTTACCTGATCAATATGTACCTATAATATGCACGGAATAAAACTCTCTTACTCTTTATCAAACTCTACACAAAAAATTCTATAAATTACCAATAATTTTCTATGTATATGTTTTTTTCCCTTTCGCCATAATACTAGTAACAACCGAGCACAACAGCTCGCAAGCATTGAGTTACGCCGCGGTAGGCAAGCAGATCTAATCGATGCATCTGCTCGGCTGGTTCAACTCCAGCTAACTCAACCATTACAATCTATTTTATCTAACGAGGAGATGAATACACATGGCAAATTATCAAAACGCATCAAACAGAAATTCATCAAACAAGTTAGTAGCGCCTGGTGCTCAAGCTGCTATCGATCAAATGAAGTTCGAAATCGCTAGTGAGTTTGGTGTAAACTTAGGACCAGATGCAACAGCTCGTGCGAACGGATCTGTTGGTGGCGAAATCACAAAACGTTTAGTACAATTAGCTGAGCAAAACCTAGGCGGAAAGTACTAATATTAACTAATTTCATATTATGGCTTTAGCGCTCCAAGATTTCTTGGAGCGCTTTCTAGTTTCTTTTAATCAGCTTCCTCATTCTTATTCCCAAATGATTTTACGGAAACTTTGCGAATACGTCGATTTTCTACTTCCTTAATGGTAAACAATATCTCTTCATATGAGAAAAAGTCTCCTTTAGCAGGGATATGATCAAACTGCTCATATATCCATCCCCCTAAGGTATGGCACGTACTGTCAGGAGAACTAACCGCTATATAGGTTAAAAATTCATCAATAGGGATGTCGGCGTTAAATTCGTACTCCTTTTCCCCTATCTGGTGTACATACTTAACAGCTTCATCATGTTCATCCCAAATCTCTCCTACAATTTCTTCTAATATATCCTCTAAGGTCACAAGTCCGGCCGTTCCACCAAACTCATCAACTACAATTGCCATGTGTACCTTACTTTTTTGGAGCTCTGGCAATAGAATAGATATTTTCATGGATTCTACTACAAAAATAGGTTGTCTCAACAAATCACGAATAGAAATCTTTTTTCTTTGGATTAAACAGGTTAAAAATTCTCTTTCTGATAAAATGCCAATAATATTATCAATATGATCTTCATATACAGGCACTCTCGAATATCTCTCTTCAAGAAACATTTGACAAACCGAATCAATATCGGCATTTACGTCAACTGCTGTGACATCTATTCTAGGTTTTAAAATTTGCCCCACCACAATGTCATTAAAATTGAGTGAACGATGAACTAGCTCTTTTTCAATATTATTAATCGTTCCTTCTTCTTCGCTTAAATCTACCATCACTTTAATTTCATCTTCTGTAATCGTTGGTGTAGGAGCAGACGTTAACAAGTGAGAAGTTCCTTTTTTTACCTGTAAAAATAAGAAGGAAATCGGGGTTAACAATTTAATAATAATAAATAACAAGGAAGAAATCATCAGCGCAAAAGATTCGGCATGCTCTTTAGCTAACGATTTTGGCAAGACTTCACCAAAAATCAAAATGATGATGGTCATAACGATGATACTAATCACAAGTGCTAGGTTTCCTTTAAACATATCGAGGGCAATTTTAGCTGCCAAAGAGGACGCAGCAATGTTTACGACAACATTTCCTACTAAAATTGTCGATAGCGTCTGCTCAAAGTGTTCAGCAATATGCAGCGCTTTTTTACTTCCCCGATATTTTTTCTCAGCGTAATGTTTTAAACGAATTTTATTTACGCTTGAAAAGGCTGTCTCAGCAGATGAAAAGAAAGCTGATAACATAAGCAAAACGACTAGTATCATCATTTGATTCAGAGGCAAGTCTCCCAAAAGACATTCACTCTCCTATTTTTTGATTTTTCTGTCTTTTTATCATATCAAATTTTTTTGTTGTTGAATATTTCATTCATCAACTTTGTATTACTTTATGCTACGCATGCTTTTTATTATGAATAAGTATACAGATTGTATATCCTAAAGAATAGATGCTATCTTTTATAGAGGGGTGTAGCCAATGAAAATTTTACTATTAGGCTCTACAGGGCGAGTTGGACAGTCTTTATTAAAAATGATGCTAAAAGATGAAAACGACGTTACTGTACTTGTTAGAGACCGCACTAAGCTACAGGTTAGCCATCCAAACCTACATATCTTACAAGGCGATGTACTTCATCAAGAAAATATCAACTTTGCCCTCAAGCACCAAGATATCGTAGTCAGCGCGTTAAATACAGATGGTGCAGAGACAATTTCAAAAAGTATGCCGCTTATTATAAACAGCATGAAGTATTACGGCGTTCATCGTATTCTTACCATTGGAACTGCAGGCATCTTACAATCACGAACAGAACCAGAAAAGTATCGTTTTCAATCAAATGAATCAAAGCGTAAAACGACCAGAGCAGCAGAAGATCATTTAAAAGGATACTTACACTTGAAGGAAAGTGATCTAAACTGGACGGTTATATGCCCAACATACTTGCCTGAGGGTGAAATAACAGGCACGTATCGAGTGGAAAAAGATATTTTACCAGCTGATGCCGTTAAAATCTCAACGGGAGATACCGCTCACTTTACCTACCATGAGATATGGGCTCAAAAATTTTCCAAATGCCGCGTTGGGATTGCTTATTGAAAAATCAGGAGAACTTTTCGTTTTCAAAACGAGAAGTTCTACATCCAGAAAATACCGATTATAGCTAATCCACCTAGAACAAAACCTCCTATTTGACCAACGAGAGCCGGTGTCAAAACAGGCTTTCCTTTTTCTTTCTCTAATGTGCTAATATCAAGCTTCATCTGATACATTTCTTCTTTTAAATCTTCAATCTGGCCGTGCAGCGCTTGAATCTGACGTTCTTGGTCACTCATCCACTATCTTCCCTTCCCTTTTTTATTTTTATCATATGCGTAAAAAAGTTAAAGCTTTACTTTTCGGCATCACTTTTTCTAAATGATAAAAACTCCTTTCCCCGGCTTTAGGATAAAAAACTCTTTCCTTCTCATAATAAAAAGAATAGAGTCCTTAGTCACTGTTGAAAGGAGAACACGATGATAAAACTTGTGTTGATTCGGCACGGACAAAGCGTGTGGAATCTTGAAAATAAATTTACAGGCTGGACGGATGTAGATCTTTCTAAAAATGGATTGCAAGAAGCGCGAGAAGCTGGAAAAGTACTAAAGAAAAACGAATATACTTTTGATATTGCCTATACTTCTGTTTTAAAACGATCCATTCGCACTCTATGGATTGTCTTACATCAAATGGACTTCATGTGGATTCCCGTATATAAATCTTGGAGGCTGAATGAACGGCACTACGGGGCTCTTCAAGGTTTGAACAAAGAAGAAACCGCAAAAAAATTTGGAGAAGAGCAAGTGCATTTGTGGAGAAGGTCGATGAACGAACGCCCTCCTGCTTTAGAGACAACAGATATTCGTTATGAAGCTTCTAACCCTAAGTATAAGGAATTAGCTAAGGGACAATTTCCTGTAACGGAAAACTTAGCCGATACAGAAAAGCGGGTTCTAGAATACTGGGACGAAACTATTGCTCCTTCTATTAAAGCTGGAAAAAAGGTTATTATTTCCGCTCACGGTAATACGATTAGAGCTCTGATGCAGTATTTGGATAACATTTCGCCTGATGGCATTGCGAACTTGAATATTCCCACAAGCGTGCCTCTTGTTTATGAGCTTGATGATAATTTAAAGCCCCTTAGACATTATTATTTAGGCATCGATGGAGAGATTCCTACACATATTCCTTCTTCATAAAAAACGTGCCTAGATTGTAGGCACGTTTTTTTATATGTTTGAACGAAAGTATTTTCCATACGCCCAGTGATTAGTAGGACCGTGTCCGGAACCAATTTCAAGCGTGTGCTTAATCGCATAGTGAACAAAATCCGAGGCAGTTTGAACTGCTTCAACCACGCTTTTGCCTTTCGCTAGTTCAGCTGTGACGCAAGCAGCAAACGTGCATCCCGTTCCATGTGTATGCTTTGTATTCATCTTTTCATGCGTGATTTCAACGTACTTATGACCATCATACACTATATCAATCATATCTTGATGAGATTGATCATGTCCGCCTTTAATTACCACGTGCTTTACACCTAGCTCATGCATCTGTTTTGCCGCTTCTTTTCGGTCTTCGATCGTGTGAATTTCTTTACCCGTGATGACTTCCGCCTCCGGTATGTTCGGCGTAATGACTTCACAAAGAGGCAACAATTCTTTTAGAGCCTGTACGGCTTCACTTTGAAGAAGAGACTGACCGCCTTTTGCAATCATAACGGGATCAACTACAACATTTTGCAGTCCGTACTGTTTGATTTTACGAGCCACTGCGTAAATAATATCAGCACTGAACAACATACCTGTCTTCACTGCATTAGGAAATAAGTCAGTGGCAATTGAATCTAACTGAGTTTCAACTGCTTCTACTTCTAAAGGATAAACTCCTTGAACGCCAACTGTATTTTGTGCGGTCACAGCTGTAATAACAGACATGCCAAAAACGTCACGCTCTTGAAATGTTTTTAAATCTGCTTGAATGCCTGCTCCTCCACCGCTGTCTGATCCAGCAATGGTTAATGCTTTTGGTACTGTCATGCTTGAAACCTCCATCTCTTTCTTACCCAATATACCGATGATAAAGTGACTTTGCTTCTACTATATCGTTTGTTCCATGGACAAAGACGCGCCCATCTTGAAACATAACTAAACGGTAATCATCTACATAAAAAGAAAGCAGATACGGATTCTGTTCAATTTTATATCCTTTTTCTTTTAATCGTTCACCTAAAGACTGCAGCGGCTGCTTGGCTGATTTGCCCGGACGGATTTGTACCGTGTTTCTTCCGCATAGCACAGCTGTTTTCGTTTGATTTTCATATTGTAAAAAGGGATACGTTTGTTCACTGCCGCATGAGCGGCAAGCAGATTTGCGAAACACGTTCACATTGATGCTCGTATACTCATTTTTCCATACGTCAAACGAAACAAGTTCCCTCCTGAGCGCATTCCAGTCTCCAACTAATATTTTTAACACTTCTGTTACTTGATGAGCGACTACCATTTGAACAGCAGGACTAATAATCCCCACTGTATCACATGTTAACCCTCCAAGCGGTACAGATTCAAGCAAACAGGATAAACACGGTGTTTCACTTGGTATAATAGTATAACTAATTCCATAACTTCCTACACATGCTCCGTAAATCCAAGGAATATCATATTTTTGTGATAAATCATTCATTACAAGGCGTGTGTCAAAATTATCGGTTGCATCAATCATAACATCTACCCCCTCAACAAGCTGTTCTAAAACTTGAGGGGTACCGTCTGCTACGTGCGCTTCTACTTTTACATCGTGATTAATATCGTGAAGCCGTTTTTTAGCGGCAATTGCTTTTGGAATTCTTTTATCAGCATCTTTTTCACTATACAATTGCTGCCGCTGAAGGTTGCTCCATTCTACATAGTCCCGGTCAATGAGCGTTATTTTCTTTATCCCCGCTCGCGCAAGGGCCTCCGCGTTCCCTGTTCCAAGAGCACCTGCTCCTACAATCAGAACATGCTTTTCTTGAATTTGCTGCTGTCCGCCTTTTCCAATAGGTTGAAACAATTCTTGGCGGGAATAACGATTAATCAACCGATACTCATCCCTTCTGTTGGACTGCTTGCCGTTGCATATTGTTTCTTTTCAATACGTCCTGCTTCAAATGCTGCTCGTCCTGCTTCAATCGCTAACTTCATAGCACGAGCCATTTTCACAGGATCTTTTGCTCCTGAAACAGCTGTATTTAATAACACACCATCTGCTCCTAACTCCATAGCTTGAGCTGCGTCTGAAGCCGTTCCAATACCTGCATCTACAATTACTGGAACAGTTGATTGTTCAATGATAAAACGCATGTTCAACGGATTAATAATACCTTGACCTGAACCGATAGGCGAAGCTCCTGGCATAATGGCATGTACGCCTAACTCCTCTAAACGACGCGCAAGTAAAACATCATCTGATGTGTAAGGTAAAACGGTAAAGCCCTCTTTTAACAGTTCTTCACTGGCTTTTAATGTTTCAACTGGATCAGGAAGCAGCGTTTTATCACATCCAATTACTTCTACTTTCACCATGTCACAAAGTCCAGAAGCCTTTGCTAATTTAGCAATACGTACGGCCTCTTCTGCATTTTTTGCTCCAGCAGTGTTAGGCAAAAGAGTGAAACGCTTCACATCAAGCGCTTCTAATAAATTAGGCTGATTTTGATCAAAAATATCCATTCTTCTCACAGCAAATGTTAAAATTTCTGTTTCTGACTCTTCTACCGCTTGACGCTGAGTCGTAATGTCCGGAAATTTCCCTGTCCCTAATAATAAACGTGAATTAAATGTATATTGTCCAATTTTTAACATACTCTTCATCCTCCTCCGACAAATGAAACAACTTCTAATATATCGCCATCTTTTAAGCATGCATCGCTATGTTCTTCTTTTTGCAAAATGTTCTTGTTTAGCTCAACAATTACCACTCGTTCATGCAGGTTCTGAGCCTGCAACAAGTGCTCGACCGTTTCAATTTCATCTCCAAAAGTAACGGTCTTACCATTAATGATTAGATTCAATGAACTCCCTCCATTACTCTTGTTAGCTGAAATGATGTAAAAAATGAATGATTCAGCTTTTTCCCTAACAAAGCATCAGCCATAATTTTTCCAGTTGCAGCACTTAATAAAATACCGTTTCGGTAGTGGCCAAACGCCATGTGTAGATTCGCTATTTCAGGATGCTCTCCTAAATAAGGCCAGCCATCATTTGTTTGTGGACGAAGACCAGCCCATGCTTTTTCAAATGTGGCTTCTTTAATAGCTGGCAGAAGCGCCGAAGCTTTATTCAGCAAAAATTGAATACCTTGTGCAGAAACCGTCTTGGTAAAGTCATGCTGTAGCTTAGTTGCCCCGATTATGATTCTTCCACCAGTCTTAGGCACTAAGTAAAAACCTTCATCTAAAAAAATCGTTTTAGAAAGCAGCGGCTTATGACTTCGAAGAGCAATACACTCCCCTTTTACGGGAAACACGCGGCCTAAATGTTCAGAAGAAATAAAGCGTTTAGCCCATGAGCCTGCTGCAATAACTACTTTTTCTCCGTAAAAAGAGCCTCTGGACGTCTGTACACCTTTTACTGTTTCATTTTCCATAATAAGAGAATGAACATCACAGTATTCGAATATATCTGCTCCGTGATACAAGGCTCCATGAGCAAGAGCTTGCGTTAACTTAGCCGGAGCTAGCTGGCCGTCCCCCGGTATTGTAATGGCTCCGTATATGTCTGGAGAGAGACCGGGTTCTAACAAACGCGCTTCTTTTACATCGATCCATCTTACATGTTCATCCCATCGGTGGTGCTGAGCGGCTTTTTTCTTTAATACGTGTGCATCTTCTTCTGTTACAGCGACTTTTAATAAGCCTTTTTGAATGAGCTCTACGTCGATGGCCGTTTTTTCTTTTAGTTCCTTCACCAGCTCAGGAAACATGCTTCTGCTCTTAATAGCAAGGTCTAAAAGAGGACCTTCTTCATCAATTTCAGCTTGAGCACCTAAAATACCAGCTGCTGCACTTGAAGCTTCACAACCAATTTGATTTCGTTCAAGAATGGCCACTGATGCTCCTTGTTTTGACAAATGATAAGCGATAGAAGAGCTGATTATGCCTCCTCCGACTAACAGTACATCATAATGCTGCTTCATTTTCTCCACCTCCAGATGTCCATATATGAGAATATTGTTTAATCGCTTTAAGGGGATTTTGCGCAAGCATGACACCAGACATCACAGCTATACCGTGTGCTCCTGTTTGAAGCACCTCTTTGGCATTTACAGGTGTAATTCCTCCAATGGCAATAACCGGTATCTGTACAGCATCTACTACTTCTTTTAGTGCTGCTACCCCTCGACTTTTTAATCCTTTTTTTGAATGTGTTGAATAAATATGTCCGTATAGAATGTAGTGGGCACCATCTTTTTCAGCTTCTAAAGCCTCTTCCACAGAGTGAACTGATTTTCCGACAATAAGAGAAGGAAATACGTCTCTAACACACGAAACATCTAAACTATGATAGGCAAGCTGTACGCCTTTTGCTTTTAAAGCATGCGCTACATCAACTCGGTCATTTACAATAATTTTAGAGAGACAAAATGGCAGGCTTTCTAGCAAACATTGAATCTGCTTTGCCGTTTTCTTTTTTTCTCTAATATGAATGGCACCCGCAAAAGGCTCAATAGCCGTTAAAATGTCCCGAACCTCTTCAATTGGCTGCTTATCTGTTGTAACGACATGAAATTTAGGAATATCCATATGATCGAAACCTTTCCGTTCAGAATAAAGAGAAATTTCAATCACTTCATCTTGTGTAGAGGGCTTTATTCCATACAAAAAAACCACTCTACAACGTAGAGTGGTTAGCATGCATCGTTATGTAAACATGATCGCCACTTCCCTACGCTGGTACAAACCAGATCAGGTTCAAAGGGTCCGAAATACATTCGTCTCAGCTTCAAAAAGCTCCCCTAGTGATTGCTATTTATTGATTTTGTTTTCGCACTTAAAATTATAACACAACTAGATGTAAATACAATATCTCTTTATGCTCTTACGGCTCTCTTCCTTTTATAGATGTATCTTTTAAGCTTCTTTACTAAGTAAGAGGTCCGGCGCACCGCATCATTCTGCTTTTTATATGATTAGTAATCGGTATAGTCGTCAAATTCTTCCTTGTCTTTTTCCTTTTTCCGATCCCATATAAACAGCAGGAGTAACATAATAAAAGTTAGAATATAAAAACCGTAAAAAATAAATGCCGCCACAACATTTATAAATAAAAATAAAAAACCGATGATCTGACCTGCAACAGCTACAATCAACAAAATGTATTTCCAAACTTCTGCTTTTCTATCCATTCTCTACTTCTCCGTCTTTTTGTTTTTCCCTACTAGAAACGTTCTCTTTACTTAAATAAAAACGTTCCTGCCAGTAAACCGACTGTAAATAAACCAACTGTTCCCAATGCTGAAATCCCCACATACGCCAGCATTTTCCGATAAGATTTTTCTCGAATTAACTGTACGGTTTCCACACTGAACGTTGAAAAAGTGGTAAAGGCACCAAAAAAACCAATGCCAATCATTAAAAATATTGAATCATCATAAGCATGACTCGGAACCTTTCCATAATAACTACCGTAAAAAAGACCAAGCCCAAACGCACCAAGCAAGTTTACAAACAGCATTGATACTGGAAAAGGAGGGTTTGAAACTGTTTTTGTAACTTTTAAACCCAAAAGATAACGGCATATTCCTCCAGCTGCCCCGCCAAGTGCCAAGCTCACTATGCTCATTTACTTCACCTCATGTACTTTCACTAAATTTTTCCCTGCCGCTTCACCGCATAGATAGCCTGCTAAAGCAAGAAGGATTCCACCTACTAAAGAGACCATTACATAAATGGCTCCCCAAAATAAATGGTGCTGAGTGAGAGAAATGACGTCTCCTGCAAACGTTGAATACGTTGTAAAACCGCCGCATACGCCAACTCCTAGTCCAAGCTTTATCCATTCTTTTGGCTTTTTCCACACAAAAAATCCTGTTAATAGGCCTAGTATGAAGCTTCCTAATAGGTTTTCAATTACCGTTCCTATTGGATAGCCCGTATATAATAAGGAAAGATTCAGCAAATAACGTGCATATGTACCAGCGATAGCACCAAAGGCAATTGAGATTAAGTTTATGGCTTTCATCATATCGCTCCGTTTCATAAATTCTTCTTTAAGTGTACCATAAGGAATTTATTTCTACCTTAACATTTAACTATATGTTTATTGCACCAAAAGTCATGAAAAAATGAAAGAGAAAATCGTCGCATGAAACTTCCTTTTTACTCCTCAAATTTCCCTTAAAAATCCACTTAATCCAAATTTTAAAACCTTTCTGTATCCTTATGATAAACCGTGTATAGAAGGTATATTTCCCTTATTTTAAGTCACATTAATCGTATAAGTTTTTTTTGTTGACTTTTGCTGTGTTCTTGTTTAGTATCACAGAGTATCATTTCCTATCAGAATACTAGGGGGTTTAGAAAATGAAGAAATTTGCTGCACTTTTGTCGCTACTATTAGCTTTCACAGTTGTGCTTGCCGCATGCGGTTCTAGCTCAAAAAATGAAGCAAACAATGGAGACAATAAATCTTCACAAGAGGATTTATATAATAAAGTGAAAAAAGATGGCGTATTAACAATTGGAACTGAAGGTACATACCCTCCGTTCACTTTTCATGATGACAAACAAAAGCTAACTGGGTTTGATGTAGAATTGGCTCAAGAAGTAGCTAAACGTCTTGGCGTAAAAGCTGAGTTCAAAGAAACACAGTGGGATGGCATGTTTGCCGGATTAGATGCTAAACGCTTTGACATGATTGCTAACGAAGTGGGTATTCGTGAAGATCGTCAAAAGAAATACGATTTCTCTGATCCATACATCCAGTCAGGCGCTGTATTAATTGTTCGTAAAGACGAAAAAGATATCAAATCATTTAAAGATTTAAAAGGAAAAAAATCAGCGCAGTCATTAACAAGTAACTATAAAGACATGGCTCAATCTTATGGTGCAAACATTACGAGTGCTGAAGGTTTTGCTCAAGCAGTAGAACTAATGAGCGCAAACCGTGTTGATGCTACAATCAACGATAAATTATCGTTCCTTGACTATAAGAAAAAACACCCTAACGCACCTATCAAAATCGCGGATGAAAAATCCGATGGTGCTGCAAGCGGCTTTATGTTTAGAAAAGACAGCGGTAAGTTAGTGGATGAAGTAAACAAAGCATTGAAAGATATGAAAAAAGACGGAACATACGCAAAAATTTCTAAGAAATGGTTTGGCGAAGATGTTTCTCCTAAATAATATTTTTCCTGATGGAGAGCGATTGAATCAATTGATTTCAATCGCTCAATCATCTCTCTTACCAATGCTAAAGGGAGCTATTCAATATTCTATTCCACTAACATTAATAAGCTTTGCCATAGGCATTGTGTTAGCTGTTTTAACAGCACTTGCTCGCTTGTCGTCAAGTAAGGTATTAAACATGATTGCACGTGTATATGTCTCAATTATTCGTGGAACGCCTTTGCTTGTGCAATTATTTATCATTTTCTACGGATTACCTAACTTAGATATAACAATTGATCCATTTATCTCTGCTGTTATTGGATTTTCATTAAGTGTAGGTGCTTATGCATCTGAAATTATCCGAGCAGCAATTCAATCTATTCCTAAAGGACAGTGGGAAGCTGGCTACTCACTTGGTATGACCTATTCCCAAGCGTTAAGACGGATTATCTTACCGCAAGCAGCACGTGTATCGATTCCGCCATTATCTAACTCTTTTATTAGTCTTATTAAAGACACGTCACTTGCATCGCTTATTCTTGTTTCTGAAATGTTCCGTCAAGCTCAAGAAATTGCTTCAACTAACTATGAGTTTTTACTTCTTTATAGTGAAGCAGCGCTCTTGTACTGGATTATGTGCACAATCTTATCCATTATCCAAGGACGCATTGAAATAAGACTAGATCGTTACGTATCTAAATAACCGTTTCAAGTAGCTAAAGGAGTTTTTTATATGATTAATATCAAAAATTTGCATAAATCATTCGGTGATTTGCAAGTATTAAAAGGGATTGATTTGGAAGTTGAACAGGGCAAGGTAATTGTATTAATCGGCCCTTCTGGATCCGGTAAAACAACTTTTTTACGTTGCTTAAATCTGTTAGAAATCCCAACAGACGGTACGATTGAACTTGATAAAAAAAGCATGAATTTTACCAAGCCTGTTCGTAAAAAAGACATTACTTCATTTCGAAGCCTAACAGGTATGGTCTTTCAAAACTATAACTTATTTCCTCATAAAACTGCACTTGAAAATGTTATGGAAGGTCCTGTAATTGTAAAAGGTGTTTCCACTCAAGAAGCAGAAAAAAGAGGGAAAGAATTATTAACACGAGTTGGCTTAGGAGACAAGCTCGACTTTTATCCTTTCCAGCTGTCTGGCGGACAACAACAGCGCGTTGGCATCGCCAGAGCAATGGCGATGGACCCAAAAGTTATGCTGTTTGATGAGCCTACTTCAGCTCTTGATCCTGAGCTTGTAGGAGACGTTCTTCAAGCCATGAAAGACTTGGCAAAAGAAGGAATGACGATGGTGGTGGTAACTCACGAAATGCGCTTTGCCCGTGAAGTAGCGGATGAAGTTATTTTTATGGATCAAGGCGTCATTATGGAAAGAGGGACACCAGATAAAATATTTTCAAATCCTCAACAAGAGCGGACACGTCAATTCTTGAATATGATTCATTAAAAAGGTTGCACACTTTCATGTGCAACCTTTTTCTTTATTTGGCTACTGCTTTTTTCATCAAATCTGTAATGTACGTAAAGAATGCTTCAGCTGTGACATTATATACGACATCTACAGGTCGTCCCTCTTCGGAAATTTCTGTTCTTCCTTGGCTCGGTGTTTCTGTATGCACAATACTCGAAACGGTTTTTACCTTCACAAGTGTTGAATTCCCTGTAAATGCTGTTGTGAGTACATCCCACAAATAATATGTTGAATTGGTTTCAACGTGTACAAGCGGCGGGCAAGCCGCGTAGCACTGCCCTACAAAGTCTACTCCTTCATATCTTCGAAGTGAAGCCCACATTTGACGAATAGCGGGTGTTAAGGGAACTTGATTCGTGCTTTCTAAAGCAACCATCTCAATTTTAATTTTGCTTTTCCATACTTTCGCTACTGCTTCTGGATCCCAAAAAGCATTCCACTCCGCCGTTCCATCATGTTCGGGCTCTTGCACGTTTCCTACTTCTTGAAATGTACCGCCCATCCATACTAACTTGTCAATTTTCTTTTCTATTTCCGGCGCTTTTTCCAATGCTCTTGCTAAATCTGTTAACGGTCCTGTAAACAATAAAGTTGTTTTCCCGGCTGTGTGCTGCAATGTCTCGATTAAATGATCATGAGCAGGGAGCTGACTTATTTTTGTTTGTACTTCCCCTTTTTCATTTAAAATCGGCAGTGCATCTACATAAAACGTATGCATGCGCCACTCCTTTGGAAATGGATTCATACCGCGTGAAGTAGATTTAGCGACCTCAATATCATAACTTCCAAAACGATCAATAATCTTTTGGCTTGCGCTGATACCTGGCTCTAGATATCCGTCAGCGGGAATAACAGATACCCCTGTTACCTTTACATCATCCATTTTCAGCAGTAAAAAAAGCGATACTAAATCATCAATGCCTGCATCATGGTTAAAATATATGTTTGTGCTCATTTCTCTTCTCCTCTTTTCTATGTATTGCTAACTAATAGCTATACCGCTATTTTATAATGAAATAATCTCTTTCGTAATCAAAGTATTAGGAACTTCTTTTACTATTTTCTATAATGGGTATAGAAATAAGGTAGTCTATGTATAGATATATACATCTCATTATAGAAAGGAGAAATAAAATGGAGCAATCATTTTCAGCATTAATCGTAGATAAAAAAAGTGAAGAGCAAGTGGAGGCGTCCGTCCAAGAACTGACGCTAAACGATTTGCCAGAAGGCGATGTACTTATTCGCGTTCATTATTCAGGGGTGAATTATAAAGATAGCTTAGCCAGCATCGCAAACGGAAATATTGTGACAAGCTACCCATTTGTTCCAGGAATCGACCTAGCAGGAGTTGTTTTATCTTCTGACAGCCCTGATTTTAAAGAAGGTGATCATGTCATTGCAACAAGCTATGACATTGGCGTATCACACTTTGGAGGCTATAGTGAGTATGCGCGCATACGCAGCGAATGGATTGTCCCTCTCCCTGAAAATTTAACGTTAAAAGAAGCAATGATTATCGGAACAGCTGGCTTTACAGCTGCTTTATCTGTGCATCGCTTAGAGGAAAACCATACTAGTCCATCTAATGGCTCTGTGCTTGTAACAGGCGCTACGGGAGGTGTAGGAAGCTTTGCGGTTGCCATTCTTTCAAAATTAGGCTACACAGTGGAAGCAAGTACGGGAAAAAGCTCGGAAGCAGCTTATTTGAAAGAGCTTGGCGCTTCCTCTATTGTAGCGCGTGAAGATGTTTATAACGGCAAATTAAAAGCATTAGGCAAGGAAAAATGGGCCGCTGCGGTGGATCCTGTGGGCGGAGAGCCTCTAGCTTCTGTTCTCAGTCAAATTCAGTACGGAGGCTCTGTAGCGGTCAGCGGGCTAACGGCTGGAGGCAAAGTGCCAACAACAGTCTTTCCCTTCATTTTAAGAGGGATTAATTTATTAGGTATCGATTCTGTTTACTGTCCAATGCCTACTCGAAAAGAGATTTGGAATAGACTTGCTAATGACTTTAAGCCTGAAAGCTTCGAACCTTTCATTCAGCAAGAAATTTCACTACAACAGCTCCCTGAGGTACTTCCGACTTTATTAAAAGGACAAGCTCGAGGACGAACAATTGTGAAGCTATAAAAAAACGGAGAAACCTAGGTTTCTCCGTTTTTTTACGAACAGAAGCATGTTATTATGCATCTATTTTTGCTATTAAATCCGTCACTAATTCTTTCATGGTCACATTGGCTAAGACTTGTTCCATGGCATCTTGAGAACGTTTTAAAATCAATTCAAGAACACTTTGAATATTGGCTCCTACAGGACACTCCACATTCGGATTTTCATGCATTTGAAACAATTCTCCTTCTTCCACTGCCGCCACCGCTCGATAAACGTCTAGCAACGTTATCTCTTCTAGATCTTTCAATAGATAAGCTCCGCCAGCTCCGGCTTTTACACCTACGAGTCCAGCTTTCTTTAACATCCCAATTACTCGTCTTATAACAACAGGATTTGTATTTACACTGCTAGCAATCCACTCTGAAGTACTAGGATGACTGCTATCTACTTTAATTAAAGATAGTATGTGAACGGCCACGGTGAATCGACTGCTAATTTTCATTGCTCTCACTCCTATTTTGTTGTAATCATTATAGTTACAACATTTATGAAAGTCAAGCATGCTTTTTTAGGAAAGAATGTCCTCTTCTACCGCCTCATAAAAACGCAGCGTTTTCTTGATTTCCATAGCTTCAGAAAATGCTTTCGTTTTCTTTTTATTCGCTTCTTTATGTTCGTTCACATGTTCCTCTCTTGAGATCCACGCTTGAAAGAACTGCTTGTCTTCCCACTTCGATACAAAGACATATTCAACTTTATCTGCAGAATCTTTTTTCCAGCATTCGAACGATAAATTTCCTTTGGCTGCCTCAATTTCTGTTTTGTTTTTCTTAGCTTTTTGCGTGAGCTGTTCTTCAAATTTCTTTTCTGTTTCAAAACTTGCGTTTACAACAAACATCTTATCTTCCTTTCTAAATGAAAGTAATTCTCATTCGATTATTGCATAGTAATTTTATTTTTTCAATTTATATGGATAAGTTACAGAAGCCCAAAAAGACCGCTGTTTAAGCGGTCTTCTTTTTTACAAATGTTTTCTATGCACTGTTTTTCCATCATACGTAAAGGCGATTGGCTTGCCTTCCATTACCGTTTCTAAATGAACGGGGCGGCCCCAAAGCTGATGAACGTACGGTACCACTTTTTCTAAGTATTTGACATCTAATTCAATTCCTTCATACCAATGTTTTAAATAGAGCTCTCCATTTTTTAGATAGTCTCCATTGGTTACTGTGATATAAGGAAATCCGCCGTTTACGCGCATATTAACAAGCTGATCTCTAACTTCTGTCCACTCTTTGTCAACGATTTTATAGTCTTTTCCTTGTTTTTGGAATAAGTACATATCCTCTCGCATGACTAAATCTTTTGTTAAGTAATTGCGAATAAAGGAAATATCTGATTCAACCTCACGTACCTCAAACATCTTCTCTCTTCCTGATCCCGGCTCCACGCCCCGGCGAATCATATCTTCTGTTGGATTATTGTAGCGTTCTTCAATGTCTTCAAAGATTTTTAAACCTAAATAATATGGATTGATTCCCGTCTTAGAGGGCTGCACAACTCCTGCATTTAGCTTGGCGAATTCTATCGCTTCATCACTCGTTAAGTCCATTTCTCGAATAATGCGCTGATGCCAGAAAGAAGCCCAGCCTTCATTCATAATTTTTGTTTCAAGCTGCGGCCAGAAATAAAGCATTTCTTCTCGCATCATCGTTAAAATATCCCGCTGCCAGTCCTCTAAATAAGGACTGTATTCTTCGATAAATAATAAGATGTCTTTTTCAGGCTGAGGCGGAAATTTTTTAAAAGATTTTGGAGGTTTTGGTTTTTTCTTTTCTTTATAATCCAAATTCCATAAATCATCGTAAGGAGAAATGATTTCTTCTTCCGATGATTCTACATCATCTATGCTCCAAGAAAGCTTGGCACGCATAAGAGACGGATCAATATGTTCCTGAATCGATAGGACAGCATCCAAAAACTTTTCTACTTCACGCTTACCGTGCTTTACTTCGTATTCTTTAATTCGATCAGCGGTCGCTGCCATACTTTCTACCATATCCCGTTTAGTGTTGGCAAAACGGCTGTTATTTTTAAAGAAGTCACAGTGGGCTAACACGTGAGCTACAATTAATTTATTCTGAATAAGCGCATTGGAATCCAATAAAAATGCATAACAAGGATCTGAATTGATAACTAATTCATAAATTTTACTCAATCCAAGATCGTAGTGTAATTTCATTTTGTAAAATTGTTTTCCAAAGCTCCAATGTGAAAAACGAGTTGGCATCCCATATGCACCAAACGTATAAATAATATCTGCCGGGCAAATTTCATAGCGCATCGGATAAAAATCTAAGCCGAAACCGCTAGCTATTTCCGTAATTTCATCAATCGCACGGTATAATTGCTTATAATCTGCTTCTTTCACGACAGCTCCCCCTTTCACTCCTTACTTCAATCTATGTACAAACATGCCAATTCATGTGTTTTCATCAAAAAGAAGCTTTATTTTTTCAAGAAAAGGGGATTTTTATTTAGTTGTCTTAAATAATGGATGTAATATAACTGTTATGCTGCATCATTCTTTGCCTTTCTTATCATTTATAGGGTCCTGTACGTTTATTCTTCTTGCATAATGACTACAACCTCTTTTAATTATGCACTGGTCTTTTGCCCAACATTTACAGCGTAAGAATTCCCGCAAATATCATACACTAATTTCAACTCCTCAAAAGGAGGAACGTTATTAATGGATGTAATTGATTATGATCGAGCTTTATATTACACACACCGTTCACAATGGGATAACTTATTAATTTTAATGGTTCGAACAGACGACGATTTTCTTTCAAAAAAGATTGAACATTTTTTGCACGCCTACAATTTTGAACGAAACTACCGCATCATTCAAGAAGAGCTTTATTCTTTACTACGCTACATTGATCATGCAACGGAATATTCGGAGCACAACCCGGAGCTTCTGGAAGAATCATTGTACTAGTATTTTTGATACACACACTTGGACAAAGAAGGGATGAATTCCCTTCTTTATTTTTTTATGTTGCACTAAAAATATGCATACTTTATTTCAAAAAACATCAAATAATATATGTAAACACATTTATTTTTATCGTTGACATAAAAGTGGATTCGACGTACAATCTTCAGTACATACGCTAAGATATTTCAGTACATACTGGGAGGAACATATATGAGTACTAATAAAAGGTTTCGCACATTAGATTTAACGCTAGCTGGTATGTTTGCGGCTCTTATGGCTATTGGTGCAAACATTACTTCTTGGGCACCTTTTTTACAAGTAGGCGGCGTGCCTCTTTCACTTCAGCCTTTTTTTGTTATATTAGCAGGACTTTTACTTGGGAGCAGAATGGGTTCTATTTCAATGATTGTATACGTATTAATTGGCATTGCCGGCGCCCCAGTATTTGCTCAATTTAAAGCAGGAATTGGTATTTTATTTGGAAGCACTGGCGGCTTTTTGCTTTCTTATATCGTAGCAGCATTTATCACAGGAAAAATTATGGAGATGCGCGGCAAGCCAACTTTTTCTATCTTTTTAATTTCATCACTAGTTGGTATTGCCGTTATTTATTTAATAGGTACTACGTATATGTATGCAGCGGTTAATTACTGGCTTGAAGCTCCTGCAATGACATATGCAGCCGCTTGGAAGATTATGTCGTGGTTTGCGGTAAAGGATCTTATTTTTACTGTTCTTGGGGCTATGCTTGCTCCGAAAATTTATAAAGCCCTACGATCTTCTTCGTATTTGTCAAATACGCAATCAAATAAAGTATCATAAAAGAAGCCTGCTCAAGTTTGAGCAGGCTTTACTTTTATACCGTTTTCACTTTATCTAATACACGTTCTACTTCACCCATTACAGCTGTTTGTACAGCTTCTAAATGAGCAATGCTCGTTGCTTCATCTTCTGACACGACGCCAAAATAGAACTTCACCTTTGGCTCTGTACCAGATGGACGAAGGCAGAACCAAGAACCGTCTTCTAAGATATATTTTAATACATTTGATTTTGGCAATGTAATTTCTTCTACTTTCCCTGCTTTAATATGCTGACGCTCACTTAATGTATAATCCTCTACAACCGAAACATTTAATCCTGCAATGTCAGTAGGAGGTTCATTTCTAAATGTAGCCAAAATATGCTGAATTTGCTCAGATCCTTCTTTTCCTTTAAGCGTTAAAGATTTCAGACCTTCACGATAGAAACCATATTTAGTAAACACTTGCTGAAGCGCTTCATATAGCGTCATGCCCTGCTTTTTATAATAAGCACAAGCTTCTACTGCTAGAATGGCTGCTTGTACAGCGTCTTTGTCACGAGCAAAGTCACCAATTAAATAGCCGTAGCTTTCTTCATAACCGAATTGGAATGTATACTCGCCTGTTTGCTCATATTGCTTGATTTTTTCACCGATAAATTTAAAACCTGTTAGAGTGTCAACAACTTGCAGTCCAAATGAAAGAGCAATTTGTGCGCCGATTTCTGACGTTACAATCGTTTTTAACACAACGCCATTAGCAGGCAGCACGCCTTTTTCTTTCTTTTGAGAAAGCAAATAGTGAAGCAATAAAGCACCCGTTTGGTTTCCTGTTAATAACGCATATTCGCCGCTTGGATCTTTGACAGCAATTCCTAAACGGTCTGCATCTGGATCCGTTGCGATTAAGATATCTGCATCAATTTCTTTTCCTTTACGAACAGCATATTCAAACGCAGCTGGTTCTTCAGGATTCGGAGATTTAACCGTCGAGAAATTTGGATCAGGAAGTTCTTGTTCTTCAATAACCGTGACATTTTCGTAACCGATGGATTGAAGCGCGTTGCGAACTGGCTTATTAGCTGTACCATGTAGAGGTGTAAAAACCACTTTTAAATCTTTACCTGTTTCAGAAGCTAGCTCTGGATTAATTAAAATCGTTTTTAGTTTCTCATTGTATGCTTCGTCAATCGCTGAACCAATCATTTCAATAAGACCTTTTTCTTTTAGCTCCGCTTCAGATTGAACAGCTAATGTAAGTTCATTTTCCACAGCATTTACAAAGCCAACTAGTTCATCAGCTTCTTTTGGCGGCAGCTGACCACCGTCTGGACCATATACTTTGTATCCGTTATATTCAGGAGGATTGTGGCTCGCTGTAATAACAATACCTCCAAATGCGTTTAACTCACGCACTGCAAATGAAAGTTCAGGTGTTGGTCTTAGCTCTTCAAATACATACGTTTTAATTCCGTGACTTGCTAATGTTTTTGCTGCTTCCATTGCAAATTCAGGGGATTTGTGGCGAGAATCATACGCAATGACTACTCCTTGGTTAATAGCTTCTTCGCCAGCTTGTTTAATGTACTCAGCAAAGCCTTCGGAAGCTTTTCGGATTGTATACGTATTCATACGGTTTGTACCGGCTCCAATTTCCCCACGCATTCCGCCTGTTCCAAATTCCAATGTTTTGTAAAAACTATCTTCTAATTGTTTTTCATCACCTTTGATTGCGTCTAAATTTTGACGTAATTCAGGATCTAAATTTGGATAATTAATCCAAGATGTATACGTTTCTTTCCAACTCATAAAAAAAAGCCCCCTTATATAGATGTAAATATGTATGAAAAGAGAAAAACGAGTAACCGTCTTTCTCTTTTTTTAACAGTCATATTATATTTCTTCGTCAAAATTTGACTTCCTGCTATTATATTATGGCTGTATTGACAAATTTTGAGGTACTTTTTTATTTTATCATGAAATACCTGTCATACGGTTAACTTTTTCATCTACTGGTACAACTGCGTCATGAAGGTGCTGTTCTAATTCATCCGTATAAGCTTTTGTTTGCTCAGGCGTCCACTTTAACTCTTCGGCCATATGAGCAATCACTTGTTTTTTCCAGCTTCTTACCCAGTTGATATCAAAGAATAAAGCGCCCGTACGTCTAATGAAGAAGTCCACTGGTTTTGAAACCATTTCTTCTTCTATGCCATATTGAATTTGCAGAAATACACTAGCTGGAAGGTCGCTGTTTTTTAGCTGATCAGGACGTTCAATCATGTAGCGGTATACTTTATCTACGTTTGAGCCATAGCGTTTTACAAGCTTTTCAGCAGCGTCACGTGATAACCCTAGTTTGATGCCTTCTTTGACTTTTTGCTCTACAAACGTTGGGAACCCACCTGAACCGCCTACATTACCTCCAGAAATCGGTAAATGTTTAGTTTGACAGCTTTCAAATTCGCGTCCTTCTGCTTTAAAATCTTCAGCTACGCGATTTACGACAATTTCAGCCATTTTACGGTACCCAGTTAATTTCCCTCCAGCGATTGTAATTAAACCTGATTCTGATGTCCAGATTTCATCTTTACGCGAGATTTCAGAAGGATCTTTTCCTTGTTCGTGAATAAGTGGACGAACACCCGCCCAGCTTGATTCTACGTCGTCTACCGTAAGATCAACCGTTGGGAACATATAGTTAATCGCATCAATAACATATTGACGGTCTTTTACAGTCATACGCGGATGTCTAGCGTCTTCTTTATAGACCGTGTCTGTTGTGCCTACGTATGTTTTTCCATCACGCGGAATCGCAAATACCATACGTCCATCAGGTGTATCAAAATAAATGGCTTGTTTTAACGGAAAGCGTTCTTGGTCAATAACTAAGTGAATTCCTTTTGTTAATTGAAGCTGCTTGCCTTTTTTTGAATTATCTTTTTCACGCAGCGTGTCCACCCATGGACCTGCAGCGTTGACGATTTTTTTCGCATAGATATTATATTCTTTATTCGTAAGCTGATCACGAACAACCGCCCCTACTACTTTTCCTTTATCGTAGATGAAGTTTTCCACTTTTGTGTAATTGACTAAGTCTGCCCCTCTTGCTGCAGCTTCTTTAGCTACTTCAATCGTTAAACGTGCATCATCTGTTTTATATTCAACGTAGTAACCGCCGCCTTTTAAATCTTTAGATTTCACCAATGGCTCGCGGCTAAGCGTTTCTTCTGCGCTAAACATTTTGCGGCGCTCTGAGCGTTTTACACCAGCTAAAAAATCATATACGCGCAGTCCAATTGAAGTTGAGAATTTACCGAATGTTCCACCTGTATGGAAAGGTAACAGCATCCACTCCGGAGTCGTTACATGAGGGCCATTTTCATATACGATGGCACGTTCTTTACCAACTTCGGCTACCATTTTAACTTCAAACTGTTTTAAATAGCGTAGACCGCCGTGAACAAGCTTTGTTGAACGACTAGATGTTCCTGCTGCGAAATCTTGCATTTCAACTAATGCCGTTTTCATGCCTCGATGAGTCGCATCAAGTGCAATACCTGACCCAGTAATTCCCCCACCAATTACTAGTAAATCGTATTGATTTTGTGTCATGTCTACCAATTTATTCGAACGTGTTTGACTTGAAAACATACGTCATTCCCCTTTCATTTTTCAAAGATATAAAATTTTTCCAATATACAAAAAAGAGAGACCACAAATCACATATATAGTATGCCTACATATGGATCTGTGGTCTCTCCGATTCTCCAACCAATTTATTAACTTGAGTAAATTATATCATACATGCGCTTTTAATTAAAGGATTTTCATCAAATAATTACTTAAAAGCCATTGTTGCATGTACGGCTTTTTTCCAGCCGCTATATAATTCTTCACGCTTTTCTTCTTCCATACTTGGTTCGAAAGATTTTTCCATATTCCACTGCTGCGCAATTTCATCGCAATCTTTCCAGTAGCCGACCGCTAGACCCGCTAAATATGCTGCCCCAAGAGCCGTTGTTTCATTCACTTGAGGACGTTCAACCGGAACGTCTAACACATCACTTTGGAACTGCATTAAGAAATTATTCTTAACTGCTCCTCCGTCTACACGCAATGTTTTTAATGTAATTCCAGAGTCCGCTTCCATTGCACTTAATACATCTCTTGTTTGATAAGCTAGTGATTCAAGCGTTGCACGGATAAAGTGTTCTTTTTTTGTACCCCGAGTCAATCCAAACATCGCCCCCCGTACATCACTATCCCAATAAGGTGTTCCAAGTCCTACGAAAGCTGGCACAATATATACGCCGTCTGTAGACTCTACTCGCGTTGCATAGTTTTCAGTTTCAGCCGCATTTTTAAACATTCTTAAACCGTCGCGAAGCCACTGAATAGCAGATCCTGCTACAAAAATACTGCCTTCAAGCGCATATTCTACTTTGCCGTTAATCCCCCATGCTAATGTAGTTAACAAACCGTGATCGGACTTAACTGCTTTTTCACCCGTATTCATGAGCATAAAGCAGCCTGTTCCATAGGTGTTTTTCGCCATTCCTTTTTCATAGCACGCTTGTCCAAATAAAGCGGCTTGCTGATCCCCGGCTGCTCCAGCAATTGGAATGTTTTTACCAAAGAAATGATAGTCTACTGTATGAGCGTATACTTCAGAAGAAGGCTTCACTTCTGGAAGCATTGATTTCGGTACCCCTAAGATGTCTAGCAGTTCATCATCCCATTTTAAATCGTAGATATTGAACATAAGCGTGCGGGATGCGTTTGAGTAATCCGTTACATGCGCCTTTCCGCCTGATAGCTTCCAAATTAACCATGTATCAATTGTTCCGAATAACAATTCACCGTTTTCTGCTTTTTCACGTGCACCTTCTACGTTATCTAAAATCCACTTCACCTTTGTTCCAGAGAAGTATGCATCAATTAATAATCCCGTTTTGTCGCGGAACGTATCGTTTAATCCTTTTGCTTTTAATTCTTCACAAATACCAGACGTTTGTCGAGATTGCCATACAATTGCATTGTACACCGGTTTCCCTGTTGCTTTTTCCCATACTACTGCTGTTTCACGCTGATTGGTAATCCCAATTCCTTCGATTTGATCCGCATGAATACCTGACTCAGATAAACAAGATGCGATAACTGCTAGGATAGATCCCCAAATTTCACTTGCATTATGCTCTACCCAACCTGGTTTTGGAAAGTACTGTGTAAACTCTTTTTGAGCTACATGTACAACTTCACCTTTTTTATTAAATAACATTGCTCGTGAGCTTGTTGTTCCTTGGTCTAAAGATAAAATAAATTTTTCCATATCAATATCCCCTATTCTCTGTATAGTGTCGTTTCTTTATTGTACATAGTTAGATGGTAAAGCGCATTCATTTTTTCGGTACTACTGCTGATTGAATCTGTGCTGCCTTTTGTTTAGAAACAGCGTAGATAACTGCTAAAACAATCAGCGCTAGACTTAAAACAACCCATAAACTGCTTGACATTTTATTTAAAAATGCCGCTTGGTAAAATACTGCCCCGATTGATCCGCCTACTAAAGGACCCACTACTGGCACCCAAGCATATTTCCAGTTCGAGCTGCCTTTGCCAGGTATGGGCAAGATAGCATGAGCAATACGAGGTCCTAAATCACGAGCAGGGTTGATGGCATAGCCTGTTGTTCCTCCTAATGATAAACCAATACTTACGATTAAAAATCCTACTACTAAAGGATTTAATCCATCTGTAAATTTATTTGCTCCAATTGCTAAGATTCCTACTACTAATACAAACGTTCCAATTGCCTCACTTAAAACGTTTGCAAATGGGTTAGCAATTGCTGGCCCCGTTGCGAATACGCCTAATTTTGTACCAGCATCTTTTGTTTCTTTCCAGTGTGGAAGATAGTGTAAATAAACAACTGTTGCGCCAAGAATGGCTCCAATAAACTGAGCTAAAATGTACACCGGTACTTGTGACCACGGAAAATCACCTGTAATAGCAAGCGCTACGGTTAACGCTGGATTTAAGTGTGCCCCACTCATATTACCAACCGCATATGCTGCCATCGCTACTGCCATTCCCCATCCCATTGTGATAACGATCCATCCTGAATTAGCAGCAAACGATTTTTTTAAATTGACGCCCGCACATACACCAGCGCCAAGGATAATTAAAATCATTGTTCCAATTATTTCTCCTAAGAATGCTTGCATATAAATAACCTCCCCTTTGTATGAAAACGATTAAAATAACAAGAAAATAAGAAAATCCACAATACATCCCCCTAATAAAATCATTAAAAGGCTATACCGTGGATCTCCTATTCTCCCTCACATCTATTAACTTATCTAGAAGTTTACTAGATGGTGAAAGCGTTGTCAAACAGTTTTTTTAAGTTGAAATACTCCACAGTTCTCTATTTGATGTTGTAACAGCAGAAGCCCCGGCTCCTAAAGCATTCAGCACTTCTTTTTCGGTTCGTATTAAACCTCCAGCTAACACTGGAATGCCTGTTTCAGCTTTGACTTCTTGGATTAAAGTGGGCACAATTCCAGGAAGAAGCTCAATATAATCGGGTTTTACTTTCTTCATTAACTCGTAGCTTTTCTTCAAAGCCGTGCTGTCTAATAAAAAGACCCGTTGAATGGCATAAATCCCTCTTTGTTTAGCTTTTAAAATGACGTTTGTTCTTGTCGAAATAATCCCCGCAGGCTTAAACTCCTGACACAAAAAATCAACCGCATATTCATCGTGCTTTAAGCCATGAATTAAATCTAAATGAATGATTAGTTTCTTTTCATGCTTATGGACCTCTTTCATAATTCCTTTTAGCATGCCCACTTGATTGTCTAAAAGAACTCCGTACTCATAATTACTTACTAAAAATTTTTCCAATTGCTTCATATCTCGAACAGCGGGTAATACCGATTGTCCATGAAAACTCATGTTTTCCCCTCTTTTCCATGGTTAGTCCACAAAATTCATTGTAATAGTTTTTATTATGGCAAAAGTTGAAATAAAAAACACCATGCATTTGCATGATGTTTTTAGAAACTTCGTTATTTTTTATATTTAATATTGTAAACGTCGTGGCGTCGGTCTTTTAATTGACGAACCGTTCCCGATTGACGCTGGCGGCGAAGAATTTCTAAATCTACGTCTCCAATAACTACCATTTCAATATTAGGATTACATTCTCCTACAATGCCGTCTCGTGCAAATTCAAAGTCAGACGGTGCAAAAATAGCGGACTGAGCATACTGAATATCCATGTTTTCTGTTTCAGGCAGGTTTCCAACTGTACCTGCGATAACCGTATAAATTTGGTTTTCGATCGCGCGCGCCTGAGAGCAGTATCTTACGCGCAAATAGCCTTGACGGTCTTCCGTACAGAATGGTGTAAAAATAATATTTGCACCTTTATCGGTAGCAATACGAGCAAGCTCCGGAAATTCGATGTCATAGCAAATTTGGATCGCAATTTTACCGCAATCTGTATCAAACACTTCAACTTTGTCTCCTGGGCTAATTCCCCACCATTTTCTTTCATTAGGTGTAATATGCACTTTGTACTGCTTTTCAATTGTTCCATCTCGGCGGAATAGATAGGCAATATTAAAAATATCTCCATTATCTTCTTCAACGAAGTGGGATCCTCCAATAATATTTACGTTATATTTAACCGCTAAATTAGTGAATAGTTCAATGTACTCTTCCGTATATTCTGCTACGCGCTGAACCGCTTTGCTTGGAATCTTTTCATTCAAGAAAGACATTAGTTGAGTTGTGAAAATTTCCGGGAATACGCAGAAGTCGGCTTTTGCGTCATAAGCAACATCTGTATAATATTCTACCTGTGTTGCAAACTCTTCAAATGAATTGATCTGTTTCATCATATACTGAACAACACAAATACGCACTGGGAATGACGTTTTAAAATGGCGTTTTGAACGGCGAACATAATCTACGTTGTTCCATTCCATCAGCGTTGCATACTTATTAGAAGCTAGATCATCAGGAAGATAACCAGGGTTTATACGCATAAGCGTAAATCCGTTCATTAGCTGAAAAGATAGGACTGGATCATAAATTTTATGATGAATAACTTGCTCTACATATTCTCTAGGCGACATTTCAGCTGAATGCTTATGGTAATTAGGAATTCTTCCTCCTATAATGATACTTTTCAGGTTCAATTCACGTGCTAAATCTTTACGCGCTTCATACAAGCGGCGTCCTATTTTCATGCCGCGATACTTTGGATGAACCATTACTTCAATTCCATACAGATTGTAGCCTTCGGGGTTATGATTTGTAATGTATCCTTCGTCTGTAATATCGTCCCACGTATGCTGATCATCGTACTCATCAAAGTTCACAATCAAGCTTGAACAAGATCCGATAATTTCCCCGTCGTACTCTGCACATATTTGTCCTTCTGGAAAAATGGCCAGGTGACTTTCAAGCTGTTCTTTTTTCCACGGATCCATTCCCGGGAATGATAGCTTTTGAAGTGCTAAAATTTCATCTATATCGTCCGGTTTGATGTTACGAATAATCATTTTTTTCTCGAATTTTGATAAATCTATTGTAGACATACGTTAAAACAACCCTTTCTCTCTCTTCATTAGGCAATTAGTTTCCCTGTTTTTTATTATAATAAACATTATTAAAAATTCAAAAAATGAGGTTGAGACATAACGAAATAAATCCAATCTAAAGACGAACAAACGGATGCATTAGCTCGTATAAATAGCTTGTGACACCGCTGTTGATTTCCGTCCAACACTTCGCTTTCCACGGGAGTCTTCGCCTTGCTCTCCCATCAACTGCTAGAAGGAACAGAACAGATGAAACCTACGTTCACCATAATAAAAAAACGAACCATGAATCAAAATATTTGATTCATGGTTCGTTTTTTACTTAGGCTAAAATACTTTTGTCCCAGCCTCATTTTCTATTTGCAAATATCTAATTTTATGGATGTTTTTTTAGTAGGATAATTTTCAATAAACCCTGGTCCTAAAGAGACTTTAATGCCATCTATTTTATATACATTATAGCGTTCACCGCGATTTAACGTACGAATCTTTACCCATTTTCCTTTTTCTTCTTTTAACAAAACCATCGGTGATTCAATCGTTACAAAACCAATTTGGCCTTTTGAAAGCTTTTTCGTTTTACAAAGGTTCTGGGCGACTGGAGCACTGCTTACTTTGTATTTGTTTTTAACAGCGATTGAATCAAAACCTTGAGAATGAAATTGACCAATAACCACTTTTGTACCGGTTTGAACGCGGTCAAACAGCCAGCGTACCTCTTCATCATACATACGAATGCACCCTGAACTTGCGTAAGTTCCGATAGAACTTGGATTATTATTTCCATGAATAGCATACGTTGTTCCATATGTTCCGCGCGCATTTAATCCTAGCCAGCGATCACCTAGCGGATTCCTAGGATCTCCTCCCCGAATGTTGTCTTTATAATAAGGCCGGTTTTTAATTTTATTCACAATGCTGAAGGTACCCTCTGGTGTATAACTCATCTGCCTGCCTGTCGCAACTTTGAACGTCTTTACTAATTTTCCTCCATCATAAAAAGCAAGGGTGTTAGTAGATTTATTAATAATAATAAGTTGATTTGACGCCGCAGACGCATTGCCTGTCAGGCCCATCCCCGCGAGTAAAAAAACAAGCCCAACAAAAAAAACAGCCACCTTTTTCATTTATCGACTCCCCCAATTTCTCTTATATCTATATAAGAAAAGTATAGGATGAAAGTCAAACCATCAGAACACTTTTTATCTTATAAGTCAAAATACAATAAAATCTTTCACGCACCCCTTTTTACTGACAAGAAGCAATAAATGTACATAACAAAAAAACGGCCCTTTAAAGGGACGTTTTTTTTTGTATTTAAAGCTTCACTTCAACTTTTGCATTTTTCTTAAGTTCTTCAACTTTTTTCTCTAATGCTTCTTGTTTCTTTTGTTGTTCAAGCTGCTGCTTAATTTGTGGCTTTACGTCTTCAAGCTTTGGCATTTGAGATTGTTCTTTACCGCCGCTTGCTTGACTTTGGCTTTGTTTTGCAAATTGATCGTAATAATCTTGAATTTCTTTATCTGTTACTTCTGGTGTTTGGATGTCTTTATCTACGTACTGCTGATATTTAATGCTGTCAGCCAGCTCAGACTTTAATTGTGATTGAGTTAGTCCTGCATCTTTTAAAGCCGCTTTAAACTGTTTATCTGTTTTGAACTGCTTTTTCGTTTCTTTTAACTTTTTATTTACTTCTTCATCAGTTGCTTTATAGCCTTTGTTTTCAGCTTCTTGCAATAGCAGCGTTTGACCTACTAAATTGTCAATTGTTTGCTGCTTTACTTGTTTAGCTGCTTCTTTAGATGTTGGGTCTTGTCCCATTTGTTGATATTGGGCTTGTGATGAAGATAATGCCGCATTATATTCTTCACCAGAAACTTTTTTACCGTTTACAACCGCTACGGTTTTCTTCTCATCTACTTTTTGTTTATCTAATTTCTTCTGCATTTCTTTTGCTTGCTTTTCCTGCTTTTCCTGAGCCTCTTTTTGCTTCTCAGTTTGTGCAGTTTTCTGATCATCACTTTTTGATTGCTTTGCATCATCGTTTGAACCGCATGCTGTTAAAGCTGCAGCAATTACCCCAATGAGCAATGTATACATCAGTTTTTTCATGATTAATCTCCTTTCATAATCCCAAACGATTATTAGCTATTCGAAAAAATCATCTAGGGGGCATTGTATATGATATAGGCGTAAAAAGAAACCATTTAGTCTAATTTTAAACATATGTAATAAGATTGAAACGTTCTGTAATCTTATGAAAGGTAAACAATTTCGTTTATACGACTTGTCTAATCATAACATTATTTAGTATGTTTTACATAATTTGCAGAAATTTATTCATCGTACATTCTTTTCTTTAAAGCTTTCTTTACATTAAAGATGACAGTATTTGATCACATAATTTCATGGTTTTTACATTGTCACTTCCACTGGAAAGAAGTTCTTTATCACTTGTACAACACTCAATGAAATGAGCCATCTCTCCAACAAATCCACGAAGGTAAAGATCTCGATATGCTCCTGACATTGGAGAAGCAGAAGGTGTAAACACACGGTCGCTTTCTTTTAATGACTTCCATGGTAAATCATCAAAAGTCTGAGATTCGTGAATAGTCAATGCGTTTACTTCATCAGCAAAAGCAAAGCCATTGTCAAATGTCACTAATAAGTTTTCGCTTTCGCGAGACCACGCTGTCATGCCAGTAAAATACAGGCTCCCTACAGTGCCATTTTCAAACTTCAGCGAAATACTATTTGAAATATACTCACCATGATTATTTCTGAACCCTGCCACGTGAACGACTTCGCCGAACAAGTGACGGACAAGATCAACAATATGTATAGCAGCAAGCTTCATAAACTGCTCTTCATCTTTACAAAAAGGGGTACTGTCTACAGCAAACCTCGCTTGAAATGAACGGACGTTTCCTAGTTTTCCTTCTTCAATGAGCTCTTTTAGTTTTATATAGCAAGGTGCATAGCGCTTCATAAAACCTACCATTACTTTTACGCCAGCTTCCCTAGCAGCATCTGAAATCTCTTTTGCTTCCCTTTCATTCAGCCCCAAAGGCTTTTCCACATAAACATTTTTTCCCGCTCGAATGCAATCAAGCACCAAAGCAGGATGATCTTCAGGCTGTGCCACAACTACTACTCCGTCGCACTTTTCCTGCTTCAGCATTTCCTTATAATCATCGTATGGCGTACCGCTGCTACCAAATCGCTGAAGAGCAGCTTTTGATCTTTCCATACTGCGTGTGGAAATTGCTTTAATTTCTGCTCCCGCTTCAATAACGGACGGATAAATGTTCGTTGATGCGTGAAAGCCTGCACCGATAAAACATAATTTTGCTTTTGTCATGTTTTCGCTCCTATTTGTTTTTTGTGATGGATTTATACAAGTTTGACCATATCACAAGCTCTTTTTGAATGTCCAATTGAAATCTGAAATATACCAATAAAAAGAAATAAGTTGAGACACAACTAAATGAATCCTACGTTTACCATAACAAAAAAACGAACCACTAATCAAAAATCTCGATCAATGGTTCGTTCTTCACTTCGTCTAAAATGCTTTTGTCCCAGCCTCTTTCTTTAATTTATGTATGAATTATAAAACGATTCATACGAATACGTAATCAAATTGTTTTCTTTTGCAAAACACTCAATGGAAACAGGAAATAAGAACCCGTATTTTTTTAAAATTGCAATATTTTTTTCGAATTGCTCGCAGTCGCTTTCTTCAATCGGCCGGTGTTGAATCGCTTCAATCACGGCAATTATTGTCTGAAGGCTACTAATGACTTGCAATGCTTCATCGAGTAAGCCATTATATAAATGGTCTGTACAATAATCTGGGTTTAATAATTCATCAGGATTAAGCTTATCTACAGATACATACCGAGGTAACAAGTCATAGCGAAGCTGTTCAGTCAACTCTTCTATGTAATTCTCCATTTCTGGCGGAGCTGCTTGGGCAATTTTCATGGTTACCCCCCCTTTTTCTCTTAACTTATGTCTCTTTATTTAGCATAACATAAACATAAAACGAGAACTTCAGGTAGTTATTTCCTCCTAATTATTTACAAGTTCTTTTAAAAGATTAAAGGATATTTACTAGTATGTAAGGAAGGGATTAAATATGAGTATACACGGCCAATGGCTAGAAGATAAAATCGCAAAAAATGATGCAGGGCAAACAATTGAAGAGTATTTAAAAACGAAATGGCGGATTCCTAAAAAAACGCTGCATCAGTTTCGGATGAAGAAAAATGTGCTTATAAACGGTGAGCCTTTACCATGGAGAAACACTCTTAAGGAACATGATAAAATGTCACTTCCTTTTTTTGAAGCAGAGCCTAATGAAATAACACCTTACAATGTTGATATAGAGATTTTGTTTGAAGATGAGCACGTACTAATCGTAAACAAACCCATAAACCTAGATACTCATCCTTCATCAGAACAAGACCAAAAAACTCTTTTAAACGCTGTAGCTGCTTATTTTCAAAAAATAGGCCTCAAAACAAAGCCTAGACACGTTCACCGTTTGGACAGCGATACATCAGGTGCTATCTTATTCACGAAGCATTTTGTAGCAAGCTCCGTGTTTGATCAGCTGCTGGCTGAACGTAAAATTAATCGGACTTATATTGCCCTCGTCCAAGGAATCATAAAAAAAGAGGACGGAATCATCAATGAACCCATTGGACGTGATCGTCATCACGCTACAAGAAGACGAGTATCTAGAACGGGACAAGCTGCCAAAACACGTTATCGGGTGTTAAAACGCAATACGGCAAAAAACGAAACACTTATTGAACTTTCGCTCGAAACTGGACGCACTCACCAAATTCGTGTTCATATGAGTCACATCAACTATCCATTACTTGGTGATACTCTTTATGGAGGAAAGAGATTAAAAGAGCAGCAGCAAGCTTTACATGCCATTAAGCTTTCTTTTATACATCCGTTTACACATCAGCGCGTCTCAGCTGTTGCACCTCTAACTCAGCAAGTCTTTTTGCCTTACAGCAAGTTGCTTTCCTATTAAATATAAAAGAGAGGTTAAGACACAACCAGCTAAGGGCAAACAAATAGAAGAAGTGCGCTGAACCGCTTGAGATACCTACATGAAACCTGCGTTCACCATATCAATAAAAAAATCCGAACGAGTTGAATTCTTTATCAAGAATCTCAATTCATCGTTCGGATTTTCCTTTAACTAAAATACTTTTGTCCTAGCCTCTTTTTTTCTATTGAATTTTAAATTGACGAATCAAGTTCGCCAATTCTTCACTAATCTCTTGCAGATGTTCCGCTGATTGAGAAACAGTAGAAATAGCTCTAATTTGTTCTTCTGTGGAAGCGGTAATCTCTTCAGTTCCTGCTGCTGATTGCTGTGCAATGGCTGCTATGCTTTGAATTGCCGCTACCACGTCTTCCTTATGCTCATCGATACTGTCCATGCTGCTTGTCACATGTTCGACAGCCGCCGCCACTTGTTCAATCGTAGTTGCAATTTCATGAAAAGCTCGTTCTGTATCTCCTACCACAAAGTCTTGAGACTTTGAAAGCTCTTCTGTACGGTTGCATTCTTCACGCGCAGCAGCGACTTCACCTTGAATCGCTGCAATCGTATGGCGAACTTGTTCAGTGGCCTGAGAGGACTGTTCAGCAAGTTTTCGCACTTCTTCAGCTACTACCGCAAATCCTTTGCCATGTTCTCCTGCACGAGCTGCTTCAATACTAGCATTTAATGCAAGTAAATTTGTCTGATCTGAAATACTATTAATCGTGAAAATAATAGATTCAATTTTTTTCATCTTATTTGTTAACTCTTCCATTACAGCTTGAACAGCGTGAATCGTTTGAGACGATTCAGTGGTTTGGTTGCGAAGGAGCTGCATCTGTTTTAAACCTTTTTCATTGATGCTTACAGCTTCAATCGTCATTTTATTAATCTGTGCATTTTGTTCAATGACTTCTTCAATTTGCGAAGATAAACTCATCGTTTTATGATTAGTAGAGTCAGCGTCAGAAGCTTGCTGCGTGGCACCGCTGGCAATCTCATGGATAGCCCGGCCGATTTCCTCACTGGATGCAGTTGCTTCTTCAGATACGGCACTCAAGTCTTCAACAGACGTTTTTACTGTCTCAACAGACGTCTGAACCGTGCCAATCAATGTTTTCATTTTGACTACCATATCATTAAATAAATGAGTAAGCTCACCAATTTCATCTTTTGACTTCGTCTTCACCTGAACCGTTAAATCGCCAGCTGTTACTTTGGCTACTTCATTTTTCAAGCGGCGAATTGGATTAGTAATAATTCTTGAGAAAAAGATGGTTAACACCACTGATAATAAGATTCCAATTAACGCAATCCAGACAATAACAGTCAGTAAATGATGAGCGCTTGAGAGCATTTCATTATAAATAAAGGCATTTCCTATCTTCCAATTCGTCCCTTCGAGAGTATCATATGCCATGACTCTCTCTTCACCTTGAAAGGTATACTTCATGAAATCTCTATTCCGGTCTGCTTCGTACATTTTTTTCATAAATGGCTGATTCATCAAATTTTTCCCAGCTTCTGTTGGATGAACGAGCGCTGTGCCATTTTGATCAAATAAAAATGCATACCCACCGTGATTTACTTCTGCTTTACCTACAATGTTTTTTAATGCATCTAAGTCTAAATCAGTAGCTATAACGCCCAGTACATTTTTAGTATCTGGATCTAAAATAGCCTTTGCAATTGTCACGACCGTCTTTTTTGTTGCTGCATCTTCATATGGATCCGTATAAACAACATCATTAGGTGATTCTACTGCTTGTTTGTACCATACCCTTGAAGTCGGATCATAGTTTGAACCAAACTCTTGTTTGGGAACAGAATACATTCCTTTATTTTGAGTGCCTATGTATTCAAGTGCTAGGTTTGGATACTTTTCTTTAAACTGCGTAAACTCTTTTTGAACTGTGTTCCATGTAAAATACGGATTTTTCTCTTGGTTTGTTTGATCTCCTTCCTGCTTAACAAAATTAACAATTACATCGTTTTCACTATACGTCAGCAAAGAACGACTATACATGTCTAAGTATGTATGAATGGTTTCTTTTAACTCTTTCACTTGACTTTGAGACTGAACTTCTACATCTTTTTCTATTTGCGTTTTGGTAAATTGATAAACAGCCCCTGAAACAACTAATAATAAAATAGCTATAAAAATACTAAAAAATACTACGAGCTTTGCACTTAACCTCTTCATTCCCTCACCCTTCTACAAAAACCTTTATATTACTAATAACGGCTTTTCATTTTCATTTTTGAAGAAGTTTTTGTGATTTATTTCAAATTCCCGCAAAATAAAACCAGCGCATCCTTTCATAACGAAAGAACGTGCTGGTCTTATTTTTGCTTTTCGTATGCATCAGGTTCAATATGAACAAGCGTATCTTTAATTTGATGCTCATCGTTCATCATATGTTCAATTTGATCGGCAATTTCATGGCTTTTGATAACATTTAAATGGGGGTCTACTTTAACAGTTACATCAATCACGACTTGATTACCAAGCTTGCGCGCTTTCACATCTTCTACTTCTTTTACACCTTCTACAAGCTCGATGCTTTCTTTGTAGTGCCCTAACTTTTCTTCATCAAATCCGTCCGTTAAGGAATGAGCCGCTTCTTTAAAAATCTCAATGGCTGTTTTACAAATAATAATTCCCACAGCAAAAGCAGCTACCACATCCAGCCATGGCAAGCCGAATTGTGAGCCGAAAATTCCCACAACAGCCCCTATACTCACAAGTGCATCAGACAAATTATCTTTAGCAACCGCATATAAAGACTGGCTATCAAGTTTTTTAGCAAGCTTAATATTATATCGGTAAACACCACCCATAATAGCAGCCGCTCCAAGACCTACCCAAGCAGCCAGTAAATTAGGAGCTTCAGATTTGTCCATAAATAATGACTGACCCGCATCAACCAATACTTCTAGTCCGATGACCATCATGATAAAAGAAGCAATAAGTGAAGAAATATGTTCCGCTCTGGAATGTCCATAGGGATGATCATTATCACGAGGTTTTTTAGAGATTTTTAAGCCGACCAAGACGGCAATCGATGCAATAATATCTGTAACATTATTAAGACCGTCGGCTTTTAATGCAGAGGAAGCGGTGACACCCGCAATGATAAGTTTACATGTTGATAAAAAGATATATGATAAGATACTAACCCAAGCACCTTTTTGGGCTTGCTCATAGTAGTTCTCCATCCCTTCCACTCCTTTATTCAAAATAAGCAAACTTAGTGTAACAAATGGATTTCGTGTGGGTCTATAGAAACATTATTGGCTGCTAACATACAAATAGAGAATGTTAAACTCTTTAGCTTTCTGCAAAACAAGTTGCCTTTACTCAACACTTTAAACGTTTAAGATCTTTCTAAATGTGGCACTTCATGTAGAAGGACATTTTTTAAAATCGCCCTGTAAAATTGTTTACTATTTTTTAAAGGGTGTGATTTTTATCACAGCTGAAGCAATTTATTCTTGTTACACTAACATTGTGAAAAACATCACAAAATAAAATTCAAAGGATGATACAAATGAAAACACAATTCACACCAAAAACACGAAAAGTTGCTGTTATCGGAACTGGTTTTGTTGGCTCAAGCTACGCTTTTTCAATGGTGAATCAAGGTATTGCCAATGAATTAGTGTTAATCGATATGAACAAAGAAAAAGCAGAAGGTGAAGCACGTGATATCAATCATGGAATGCCATTTGCCACACCGATGAAAATCTGGGCTGGAGATTATAAAGACTGTGCTGACGCTGATTTAGTAGTTATTACAGCGGGCGCTAATCAAGCTCCAGGGGAAACACGCTTAGATCTAGTTGAAAAAAACGTTAAAATTTTTGAATGCATTGTAAAAGATATTATGAACAGCGGATTTGACGGCATCATTTTAGTGGCAACAAATCCAGTTGATATTCTCGCACATGTTACACAAAAAGTATCAGGATTACCAAACGAACGGGTAATTGGTTCAGGAACGATTCTTGACACAGCTCGCTTCCGCTACTTGTTAAGCGACTATTTCGAAGTAGATTCTCGCAACGTCCACGCTTATATTATGGGGGAACATGGAGATACGGAATTTCCTGTTTGGAGCCACGCGCAAATTGGCGGTGTGAAGCTCGAACATTTTATCAATACTGCCGCTATTGAAAAAGAACCGGATATGCAGCATCTATTCGAACAAACCCGCGATGCGGCTTACCATATTATTAATCGAAAAGGAGCGACTTATTACGGAATTGCAATGGGGCTTGTACGCATTACCAAGGCTATTTTAGATGATGAAAATTCTATTTTAACAGTATCTGCTTTATTAGAAGGACAATATGGTATTTCTGATGTGTATATCGGCGTACCAGCTATCATTAATAAAAACGGCGTGCGTCAAATTATTGAATTGAATTTAACCCCTCACGAACAGCAGCAGCTCGAGCACTCTGCTAGCATACTTAAGCAAACTCGCGACAGAGCTTTTGTGTAACATCTAAAGATTTTTGCGGGGGACTCCCCCGCTCCCTTGTTTTAAATATGTAGTAGAGGTGTATGAATATGACGTGGACTCAGGTATATAATCCGTTAGATAATATTTGGCTTTCTGCACTAATTGCACTCATCCCCATTATCTTTTTCTTTATTGCTTTAACTCTTTTGAAATTAAAAGGACATATTGCTGCTGGTATTACGGTGCTTCTTTCTATGATTATTGCTATTTATTTTTATGATATGCCTGCCTCAATGATCTTAGGAGCCACAGGCTATGGGTTTCTGTATGCACTTTGGCCCATCAGCTATATTATTATCGGAGCGGTGTTCTTATACAAGCTAACTGTCAAAAGCGGACAGTTTACTACCATCAGACAATCTATTATTTCAATAACGGATGACCCCCGCTTGCAAATGCTGCTTGTTGCTTTTTCCTTTAATGCTTTTTTAGAAGGGGCAGCGGGATTTGGAGCTCCAATTGCCATTACAGCAGCGCTTTTAGTTGGACTTGGGTTCAAACCGTTAAAAGCAGCGGCGCTATGTTTAATTGCTAATACAGCTTCAGGAGCGTTTGGCGCCATGGGGATTCCTGTTATTGTCGCAGGACAAGTATCTGGCATAGATCCAAAAGAAATTGCTCATTTTCTTGGCACGCAGCTTCCGATTATTTCTTTTCTTATCCCTTTTTTACTTGTCTTTATTATGGATGGGATAAAAGGATTAAAAGACGTATGGAAAGCAACGAGCATCACAGCCGTTTCCTATGCACTGACACAGTATTTAACTGTTACATACATCGGCCCTGAACTTCCAAATATCACATCTTCTATTGTGAGTTTACTTGCTCTTGCTTTTTATATTAAACGAACAAGCCCGGCAGCAGCTAAAAGCTTCAGCCTGTCACCAAAACAGATTTTAAAGGCTTGGTCTCCTTTTATTCTATTAACGATACTCGTTACGGCTTGGAGCATTTCTTTTGTCAAAAAAATGCTTGAACATATGAACCTGCTTATTAACGTCCCATTTTTACACAATCACGTAATTAAAGCAGCGCCTTTAGTAAAAGATCCTACGCCTTACGCTGCTATCTTAAAAATAGACGTATTTGCAGCAACAGGTACAGCGATTCTTATTGCTTGTATCCTTTCAGTTTTCTTGCTTAACGTATCGCCAAAAGTGGCATGGACCACTCTTTTAGAAACCGTAAAAGAATTATCAAGACCTATTATTACTATTATGATGGTCATTGCTTTTGCTTTTATTTCAAATTATTCAGGACAGTCTTCTACACTTGGATTGGCGCTCGCTACATCAGCCGCTTATTTTCCATTTTTATCTCCATTTCTTGGCTGGATCGGCGTATTTCTAACGGGGTCTGTCGTATCAAATAATGCGCTGTTCGGCAACTTGCAGCTAACTACAGCTCAGCAAATTAATGTCTTGCCAGTTATTCTCGTAGCGGCCAATACTGCCGGCGGCGTGATGGCTAAAATGCTTTCTCCTCAATCAATTGCCGTCGCTGCCGGAGCAGTGGGACTGGCTGGAAAAGAAGGTGAACTGTTTAAATACACGCTCAAATACAGCATGGGATTTTTGATACTAGGAGGGTTGGTTACTTTTTTATTGGCTTGGTGGTTATGATAAAAAGCGCTAAAAAGCTGTTATTACCGTGTTTCTTTCATTTAAACAAACGTTTGATTATATAAAAAAGTCCCCAGTTAGCGCTGGGGGTTTTTTTATTCCGAAATAAGTAAACCTATGTTGCCAAATTGTTTCCCTTTATCTAATCGTTCGCAGGCTGCAACTGCCTCTGACAGCGGATAGAATCGATCGACGATTGGTTTAATTTGATGTTTCTCTATAAAATCCATCATGTCCACGAATTCTTCCTGACTTCCCATAGACGTACCAAGTATGTTGAATTGAGGATAAAAAATGGTTCTTAGAGGTAGTTCAACTTCATTTCCAGAACTTGCACCAAAATTAACAATTCTTCCATTTGGCTTTAATATTTCAAAATAAGCAGGAAATAAAGCTGCCCCCACACTATCAAGTATGATATCTACTTTTCTATTGTTGGTTTCTTCTTTTAGGTTGCTTCCGCTATCTAATGCATAATTCGCTCCATGCTTTAGAGCTTGCTTTCTTTTTTCACCACTTCTAGAAGTGACTGTTACGTTAGCTCCGATAGCTTTTGCGAATAACAATCCATAGGTCGCGACTCCGCTTCCTATACCGGGAATAAGGAGGTGCTCTCCTTTTTTTAATTGGCCTTTTGTAAATAGAGCTCTATAAGCAGTTAAAGCGGATAATGAAAGAACTCCCGCCTGTTTCCAAGATAGATAAGATGGCTTTTGTACAACGTTATTCGCTTGTATGATTACATACTCTGCAAATGTTCCATGTGATGGACCGCCTAAAATTTTAGGTGTAAGTGGAACGTGTTCTACACAATCCCACTCTAGACTTGGATTAATAATTACTTCCATTCCTTTTTTTAAACCTTTTACGCCTTCTCCCAATTCTTCTATAATGCCTGCACCGTCTGAACCGGGGATAAACGGCTTATCTCCTTTGCCTCGATTATTCATAACGAATAAATCTCTCCGGTTTAAACCTGCTGTTTTTAGTCTTACTTTTACTTCTCCTCTTTCAGGGAGCATCTCCTGAAGATTTCTGTACTTCATGCCTGCTATTCCACTTTTTTCACTATGTATAATACCTTTCATCATTTCGCCTCCTTTTAATCTACTCTACTAAAAACCTCAAAACCCAAAAAGAAATATGCCTAAAAAAGGAAAACAAACTTTTAGAATCGATCTTTCACTGTTTTATCTTTATTTTTCTGTATCGTAAAGGTATTAAGCTTCTTTTATTACATTTTTGTTACAAACAATCTTTTTTTGAAAAAAAGATTAAAAAGTAGAAAGAAACGCCTGAAAACGTTGATAAATCAACCTTTAACTGGTAATTCCCTTACTATAACTAGTTTAGAAACTAGTAAAAAACTAAAAAAATTTAAGAAAAAAAGACAAAACACTTTCTTTTATTACAAATTTATTGTAATATAAATGTAACAAAAGAAATATAAAACACATAATTGTTACATAAATAAGGTTAATTAATTAGGAGTGAGTTAGAAATGAAAAAAATTGGACTAGTTTTATCATCAATCGCTATTTTCTTTACACTAAGCACTGGAGTTACAGCACAAACAACATCTACAACACTAACGGATGCAAATGCTGTCAAAATTGCAGCTAGTGCCAGCAATCATTTCTGGAGTGCTCTGCACGGTTATAAAAACAAACCATGTACAGAACGTACATTTGAATATAAAGGAACTGAGTACGTGTATCTTTGCCCTGAATTTGATACAAAAGCTGAGCTATCAAGCTACTTATCTGAGACATTTACAAACAGTGCAGTAGAAAAAGGATTAACAAATTACGGCTATATGACATATAACGGCAAACTTGCACATCCAATCGGCGACGGATTCAGCATGTTAGAGTGGTCAAAAGCAAAAACAAAGCTTGTGTATCAAACAGCAACAGTTCGCTCTTATGAATTCACAGTTCCAACTGTAGATGGCGGCAGCGTAAAACGAACTGTCACATTCTATAAATCTAATTCTCAGTGGAAAGTAAATAAATTTGACGCTGTTCAATAATAAAAAAAGCAGGCCTGCTTGAGCAGACCTGCTTTTTTCTTTTTGATCGATAACATAAATAAAACTTCTACTTACAGCGCTCTAATAGCTGTAAATAGAAGTTGAGATCACAAGTTTAAGTAAATCAAATTTTGTCGAATCCTGTAGAAACAGTGATAAGTTACGTTTTATATTACAGGCTAAATTGCTTATTGTCAACATAATTCAGCAAAAAGATAGGGCAATATATTCAGAGCATAATAAAGACATTAACTTGGATTTTGTTCATGTTCCTCTGGGTTATCATGTACAGGATGAGCGCCTGGAAATAATCTTTGCGCTTTTTCATGAAGATTTTTGTTTTCATAATTAAATGCGCTATACGTTCGCTGCCCTTCTTCCCATGAAGTAGATTTCCCCAGTTTTTGATTAACAGGAGAGCCGAAAGGACCGTCTGGAAATTCTTCAGCGGTTATATACTCATGGCTTTTTTCTACTGTAGAGAAATCATCATACGATGGTTGCTTGTCTTCTTTCAATGATTTTACCCCTTCTTTCTAGAAGATTTTCTACTAGTATGCACACTTCTTTGTAAAAAACCCTCTTAAATTAGTCTAAATCAGGGTATGATAACTATACATTTATTTTTAAAAGGAGTTGAACAGCTTGGAACCTAGACCTCAGAAAGGAACTTTTTTCCGAGAGAAAATCTTAAATAATAAATTTGTTGTATATACAATTATTATTTTTATTCTCAGCATGACTATTTTTTCGTTATCAAAAATCGGATTTATTTTAATTCCTATCTCTATTTTTATTAAAACAATCGCACTGCCGATTATCTTAGCAGGAATTTGCTTTTATTTATTTAATCCGCTTGTTGACTTTTTAGAACGAAAAGGTGTAAAACGAATTATTTCCATTCTTGTTTTATACATAGTGATTATCGGCGCGTTAGCCATTATTATTTCATCGGTTATTCCACCTCTAAAAAATCAAGTTGACCGTCTTATTGATAATATCCCAGAGCTGACGCATGACGTTCAGCATGCGGTGACGAACCTTTCGAATAACCGATATGTCGAACAAGGTCTTCAGTCGGCTAACACGGACCTAGATAAGATTTCAAAAGATGCATCAAAACACTTGAGTAAATATGTTTCTGGATTTTCAAGCGGTATTGTGAACTTTGTCGGCACCATTACAGAAATTATATTATCGGTTGCCGTTTTACCCTTTATTCTTTTTTACTTGTTAAAAGATGGGAAAAATTTACCTAATTACATTGTAAAACTGCTTCCAAACCGCTCTCGTTCTGAAGCTAAATTCATTTTAGCCGACATGAACCACGCATTAAGCGCATATATTCGCGGGCAAATTTTTGTTGCGATTTGTATAGGTGTACTGCTTTTCATTGGCTATCTGATTATTGGATTAGATTATGCATTACTTCTAGCGATTATCGCCATGGTAACCAACGTTGTGCCTTACCTTGGTCCTATTATCGCCATTATTCCAGCCATTATTATTGCGTTTATTACCTCTCCTTTCATGCTTGTAAAACTAGCCATTGTCTGGGCAGTTGTTCAATTGCTTGAAGGTAAAGTAATATCTCCGCAAATTATGGGAAGAAGCTTAGACATTCACCCGATTACCGTCATTTTTGTCATTCTAACCGCCGGAAACTTATTCGGAATCATCGGTATCATTTTAGCCGTCCCTGGATATGCCGTTTTAAAAGTTATTATTACGCATATTTACCAATTCATCCGTTTGAATTCTACTATGTATCCAGATAAAAAAGCATAATAAAAAGCCCATCGATTTTCGATGGGCTTAACTTTTTACTTTTGTTCTTCTTCATCTTCACGATCAAACCAAAGGAGCTCTTGATCATCTTCATCTCCATTATAGTTGATGAGAATTTCTTCTCCTGCTTGGATATCCGTATATGCATAAAAATCAAAGGTATGATTGTCAAAATTAATTTCATACGTAGCATTGGGTGTATACGAGTGATTAAACAGCATACCGTATCCCAAAAGAATAGCCGTATGATTCACTCCATATTCAAAAGCATAATCCGCTAGTGTTGTTTTCTCAATAAAATCATGCTCTTTATTAGGATAAGCGATAACAGGAGCTTCGTGAATAAGCGTTCCTTTTTTAATATCTTGCTTAGCAAATACACCTCTGTTAAATTCTCCGTCGCTTATCGCAGACGCTTTTATTTCGATCATATTCGTCACCTATATATTCTTTCCTCTAAGATTTTTTTCTTCCTTAAGCTTGACAGTTTCTAATGGGGAAATCAACTGTTTTTCATAACCACTTGAATATAAGCTGAAAGAGCGCTTATCATGCACACTTGTGTAAGCACTTACCTTGTTAGAAACTCGCAATTTGATTTTATTTTAGACATGGAAAAGCAATGACCTTGCGCATAGCGCTTTTTTGAGCCATTCAACATGTGAAGAATCGTTTTTCTCTGTGATATAATCGTTTATGCTGCTTTTTTATGTTAATCTATCACTCTTATTACCAAATTTATCTCATGTTAGAAAGAAGGTTTTAAATGAACTTAAATCATGACAAAGAGGGTGTAACGTATGCAGTCCTTTCTTATCTTATGTGGGGGCTCACGCCAATTTATTGGAAGCTGGTCCACCACGTAGCACCGGGGGAGATTTTAGCTCAGCGCGTTTTTTGGTCTTTTATTTTTATGCTTATTCTTTTATTGATAACAAAGAAATGGCGTACATACATTACGTTTGTAAAAGAAATAATGAAAAAACCATCCTTATTCTGGGCCCTTTTTACTACGTCTGTACTTATTAGTGCAAATTGGGGCATTTTTATGTGGGCTGTCATTGATGGAAAAATAGTAGAAGCGAGCCTTGGACAATATATTAATCCCCTAACAAGTGTTTTATTAGGTGTTATTGTCTTAAAAGAGAGATTAAGCGGGGCTCAAATTTTTTCATTTATACTAGCAGCGATCGGGGTATTAACACTCAGTCTTCATTATGGTGTGGTTCCTTGGATTTCGCTTAGTTTAGCTCTTACTTTCGGATTATATGGTTTGGCAAAGAAAAAGATTAAAGCTGATTCAACAATCGGATTAACTCTTGAAACGATGGTCATCTCCCCTATTGCATTAGCATACATAGGCTACCTCACGTTTCAATCACACTTGCAGTTTTTTGATTCTTTTTCAACAAGTCTCTTGTTAATCGGAAGTGGAATGGTCACAGCTCTCCCACTCTTATTATTCACAAAAAGTGCTAAAAAAGTATCATTATCAATGCTTGGTATTCTTCAATATATTTCACCAACCTTATCTCTGCTAGCAGGAGTAATTCTGTACCATGAATCGCTAACAAAAGCTCATGTTATTGCTTTTAGTTTGATTTGGTTAGCTCTTATTGTTTATACGTTTTCATCTATTGCTAAATGGGGGAACAAAAAATACATAAAAAATAAAATGGAAGCCTAACAGAAGCATACATTTTCTTACGTATTATTTCTAAACAAATTGGGCTGAAAGGAGCGAGCGATATTTATGAAACAAATCATTGACGCTCATATTCATCTCGATCAATATGAACCGAAAAGCTGGAAAGACATAATAGAGAAGGATCCTTCGTTACAAGCGCTTATTTCTGTATCTTCCACATTACAGTCTTGCCAACTTAATCAAAAAATCAGCCAATTGTATTCCTGTGTGAAACCCGCCTACGGATTTCATCCTGAACAAATGCTGCCTTCTTCAAATGAATTAGCGGAGCTGTTTGCCTGGATTGATCAAAACAATGAAGAAATGATAGCTGTTGGGGAGGTAGGTCTACCTTATTACTTAAGTCAGACCTATACTCTTTCTCTAGAGCCCTATTTGGAGCTGCTTGAAGCTTTTATTATTCATTCAAAAAAATGGGGAAAACCATTAATTCTTCACGCTGTATATGAAGACGCTGAAATTGTGTGTGACTTACTGGAAAAACATTCCGTGTCTAAAGCTCACTTCCACTGGTTCAAAGGAGCTAAAAAAACCGTTGAACGAATGAAAAACAACGGTTACTATATTTCAGTTACACCTGATATTGTATATAAGCCTAAAATCCAAGCGCTTGCCATGGAATACCCTCTTGACTACTTGATGGTCGAAACAGATGGTCCGTGGCCATTTGAAGGACCTTTTCAAAACCAGATAACGGTTCCATCAATGATACATCAGTCCGTTGAGGAAATAGCACGTCTCAAAGGAGTTTCTGAAACGGAAGCATATGATTTTTTATATCAAAATACGTCTTGTTTTTATAATATCTCCATATAAAAGGCCTTTCCCTAAGGAAAGGCCTTTTATATCTAAATTCGTTTCACAAGTTTTACGATTAGCACAATCACTGCAATGACAAGAAGAATGTGAATGATGCCGCCGCCAATATGAAAAACTAATCCTAATAACCAAAAAATAAATAAAAGTCCAATAATCGTCCACAACATAATTTTTTCTCCTTTTTTTATATGTAGTATTTGTTATAATTTTATATTTCCCTAAATGTGCATAAATAAACGTATTTCATATACATCTTTTCACTGAGGAAGGTTCACATAATGTACAAAAAGCAATCATGTTCTCTGTGGTAAAATAAGTATGTAATCTTATTTCATTTAAACTATAGCGGAGATGATTAACTATGACGTGGATTGTATTACTTTCCATCATTCTTGTAAGTGCACTCAAAATATTAATAACGTGTCTTCCAACTCCAGTGGTCAAATGGCTTATGACTAAATTTCAATTACACCCAACACTTGATGACCAAAGCGTTACTGTCACAGTTGATGGGAAACATTTAGAAGGCAAAGACAAAATGCAAGTGATTGATTATTTTAATAAAGCAACATTTTTAAAACAATATTATGTCCATGACGGAAATAAGGACTATTATAAACACCTAGAAGACAGTGAAACTCCACTGGTTATCGATACGAAAAAAGGAAAAAAAGATGTTCGATTATGCGTATACAGTTATGATGATCATGTCGATGTCGTAAAACAGTATAAAAAGAAAATTATTGCTTACAGCCTGCTGTCTGAGCACCTTCAAAAGCAGTCCATAACAGCTGACCTAGCTTAAACCAGTCGCCTATAAGGCGGCTTTTTTGGTTTTTAGTTTTAGTTTGAAGCTATCTTATTTAAAAACACCAAACTTTAACAGTAATTCTAATGCTATAATGTAAATTAATATAATTTTCTAACTTTTATAAGAGGTGATGGATAATGCTTTCTTTGTTAGGGTTTGGAATGATTGCGACTTTTCTATTTCTTGTCATCAGTAAACGCTTGTCCGTGGTTGTTGCTTTTATTTTTGTCGCTATCCTCTTTGGTATAATTGGAGGTTTTAGTGCCCATATGGGCGATATGATGATGAATGGTATTTTAAAAGTAGCTCCTACGGCCATTATGATCGTTTTTGCTATTTTATATTTTGGACTAATGATTGACGTCGGTTTATTTGATCCTATGATTTCTCGTGTCCTAAACATTGTGAAAGGCGATCCTTTAAAAGTCGTAATGGCAACTGCCGTTATTACAATGCTTGTTGGCTTGGACGGAGACGGCTCTTCTACATTTTTAATTACAGTTTCCGCCTTGCTTCCTTTGTACACAAAACTGGGAATGAACCGACTAATACTGGCTTGTGTTATTAGTTTAAGCGCAGGTGTTATGAATATGATTCCTTGGGGAGGTCCTCTCGTAAGAGCCGCAGCAAGTTTGCAATTAGAAGTATCAGATCTATTTAACCCTCTTATTCCAGCTATGGCAGCGGGATTGATGTGGACTTTATTTTCAGCATATCTACTCGGAAAGAGAGAGAAAGCGCGCTTAGGAACCATTCATTTAAAAGGTTCATCAATGGCTTTTGCTGAACAGCTTTCAGTTCATGAGACCCCTGGGAAGCCACCTAGACTCTTTTGGTTTAATGCCTTATTGATACTGTGCTTAATGACCCTCTTGGTCGTAGACATACTCCCTATTCCTATTTTATTTGCTATTGCTTTTGCCATTGCTTTATTTGTTAATTTTCCTCATCCAAAAGAACAGCAGGAAAGAATCTTAAGTCATGCAAACAGCTTTGTAATGGTTAGTACGTTGGTTTTTGCAGCCGGAATCTTTACAGGCGTTTTTACAGAAACAAAAATGATGGATGCCATGGCTAATACCATTGTCAGCCTCACTCCTGAATGGCTGGGCCCTCACCTTCCCTTAGTTGTAGCAATAACGAGCCTTCCTCTTAGCTTTGTATTTTCACCTGATGCTTATTATTTTGGCATTTTACCTGTTATTAGCCATACAGCAGCTAATTTTGGTGTAGACCCTGTAGAAATAGGACGAGCAGCTTTATTGGGACATTCCACAACTGGGTTTCCCCTATCTCCTTTAGTACCCGCTACTTTCATTCTGATTGGGCTGGTTGAAGTAGATTTCGGGGAGCATCAAAAGTTTCTTTTCAAGTGGGCCTTTGGAACAACTATTGTGATGACAATTACAGCCATTTTAACGAATGCTATTTCCTTTTAGACTCTACCATAAAAAAGGAAGCCGACTACCATAAGGCAATCGGCTCACACATGTAGGATATTGATTTAACACTAACAAAGTACAACACAACATTAGTAATTATATAATATATTTCATTATTTTGAAAGCGATTTCATAGATATTTTTAAAAATATTTTGTTATTTGTTTTTCGTAGAAAAAAACCACGTTTCAGCCAATTCGAAACGCGGTTCTTTTCTGTAAGGACTTGCCCTACAGGCTATAAATGTAAGTACGCTCATTATAGCATGAGCTCTTATCTAGATTCTATGGTAATTACTGTATAATATCGTTACATTACGACCGGTTGTATTTTTCTGTCCATGTGCAGCGTATTCCATGGCTCATCCTGTTCAGCAAGCCTTTCGATAAAATCTTGTGAAGTCCAGAATGGAATAGCCCCCGGTAAAAAAGGATGAGTATGCAGATACAACGTGTCATAAAAATGACTTTGAGCAAATTGTTCCACTGCCTTTAACAGCTGCTGTCCAATGCCTAGACGCCGGTATGCTGGATCGACATAGCATTTTACAATCTCGGCTGCAGTTTTATGTTCATATCGCTTTTTTAATGCATGAAACCTTCCATCGTAAGCGTATAAACCAATTGTTCCAATTACTTGTTGATTTTCCGTGACAGCTGCAAAAAAAGCAGCGCCTTTCGCTTGAACATAATATTCATTAAAATGAAGCAAATCCACAGGAAGCTGATTTTTTTCCATCATAGGAAATAGCTCATTCCGCATATTCATGACAAACTGAATCACTTCAGCATCCTTTTCTTTTACTTCTTTAATTTGATACATTGGTACTTCTTGCACGTTTACTGTCACATCCTTTGATCTATCATTGTATACTTTCTCTTTTTCCTATAGGAACAACACAATATTGACTATGGCGTTACGTCTAAATGCTGAGTCAGCATATAATACTCGCTTGGATTTGTGGTCCAGTTTTTCACCTTTTGATTATAAGCAACAACAATGTTTGGATGTACAATCGATGACGTCAGCATTTCTGCATTAATCAAAGCGGTTGCTTGCTTAGCTAACTGATCTCGCTTTGCGTCATCTACGGTTAAATTTAACTGCTGAATCATTTTTGTTAGCTTCTCATCATCAATCCGGCTGGCATTTAAACCACCGCCCGGCAAATAGTTCGTACTTAAATAATAGCTTGCATCTCCTCTAGGTGCAGTGATAAGACTGTACAGTGCTAAATCCCAATCGTCTTTTGCCATTACATATTCATCGCTGTCCTCAACGAGATGAATCTTAATAGTAATTCCTAACTCTTTCGCATTAGACTGTATAAGCTGAGCAATCAAAGGAAGTTCTGGCAGAGAGCTGTATGTGACAAGAGAGAGCGATAATGGCTTTCCATTTTTGATTGTTTTGCCATTTTTAATTTGATAGCCTGCTTTCTCTAAATATTTTTTAGCAGATGGCATACCTCTTTGCTCATTAGCATTATTATCAGCAAAAGGAAATTGGGATAAAAATGGACCTCGAGCTGCTGCCGCTTGATTGTTCATGATGCTGCTGACAATTTCTTTTCGGTTCAGTAAGGTATCGATAGCTTTTCTTACATTTTCGTCTTTTAATGCGTCATTGGTTTGATTATAAAGTAATAAATGTGTACGCACACTGGGTACTCCACTTACCTTAAAAGACGGATCTGTTTGTAAAGTGCCCAAACTTTCTAAAGGCGGGCGATAAATAATATCGGCTGTTCCGGACTGAAGAGCCGCAACTCGCGCATTAGCATCTTCGTTAAATGCAAAGATCGCATTTTTCAATTTTACTTTCCCATTCCAATAATGTTCATATCTTTCTAACTTCACTTGATTTCCTTGATCGAAAGTCAAAACTTGAAATGGACCTGTGCCAATAGGCTTCTTAGCTATATTAGAAACATCAACATCTATAATAGCTGTGTTTGGATGCACTAACTCAGAAGGAAATTTAGGCATTGGTTCTTTTAATGTAATTGTCAGCGCATGACCGTTCGCTTTGATTTCTTTAATATTTAAAGCGTTTTTCATCGCATAACTTTGATCTATCGTTCTTTGAAGAGAAGACTTAACGGCATTTGCATCTAGCGCTTTACCATTTTGAAACGTAATATTCTTTCTTATCGTAAATGTCCACGTAAGACCGTTATCTTCCGTTTTCCACTTTTCAGCAAGCCAGGGCTTTATTTTTAAATCATTGCTGATTTTAACAAGCGTCTCCCCTACTCCCGCACGAACTGCTGTATAATTATCATCCGTATGAGGATCAAGCGTTGCAGATGTAAAATTAAATAAAAACGTCACACTTTTATCCGTTTTCTTTCTTTCTTTTATACTTATGCTCTCTTCATTAGGAGCGCAAGCAGTGAGGCAAAGTAACACAAGAAATATCATAGATACGAGTTTTTTATTATTTATCATTGATTTTTCCACCTTCTATTTTAATACACAAAAAAAGCACTTCTAAAAAGAAGTGCTTGTCTTCAAAACAAATTCAGATAAACGTATCCCTTGTTTATCTTATTTTTGATTCTGCCAAAACACCTCCCTATCCTCGTAGGTTATTGTGTGCTGCGATTTATGGCAGGTCTCCTGGCTTCAAGTCATTGCCTTATACCGCCTTCCCGTCTCTAAATAGACAGTGGCTTTTTGACATAAGGCTCCTTGTTACAGTGGCGGGACCGCTCCGGATTTGCACCCGATTCCCTTTTAAGGCAATTGAAAAACAATTGCCACCATAAAAACTGGTTATTTAATTTAGTAGCGTGCTCTTGAAACTCTAGAAGTAGAAGCTGATGGTGAAACATCTTCATCATCAAATCCAGTGGCAATAACGGTTACCATCATTTCGTCCTTTAAATCTTCATTAATCACGGACCCAAAAATCATATTTAAGTCCTGATCAGAAGCAGACGTGACAATATCTGCTGCTTCCTGTACTTCGTAAAGACTCAGGCTGCTGCCGCTCGTAATGTTCAACAGCACGCCTCTTGCTCCATCAATCGATGCATCTAGCAGCGGACTAGAAATCGCTTTTTTCGCTGCTTCAATTGCCCGGTCTGATCCAGAAGCTCGTCCGATACCCATAAGCGCAAATCCTTGATTAGACATGATTGTTTTTACATCAGCAAAGTCAAGGTTAATCAGCCCCGGAACAGCGATTAAATCTGAAATACCTTGAATACCTTGGCGAAGAACATTATCTGCTTCACGGAATGCTTCAAGCATAGGCGTCTTTTTATCGACAATTTCAAGCAAGCGGTCGTTTGGAATCACAATAAGGGTATCTACCGATTCATTCATCGCAGTAATACCGCCTACTGCTTGCTTCGTACGTTTGTTTCCTTCAAACTTGAACGGGCGAGTGACTACTCCAATTGTTAAAGCATTTAGTTCACGGGCAATTTGGGCAATAACCGGAGCTGCTCCAGTACCGGTTCCTCCGCCCATGCCAGCTGTTACGAATACCATATCTGCGCCTTGCAGTACTTCTTGAATTTGTTCTCTGCTTTCTTCGGCTGCTTCTCTTCCCACTTCTGGATTAGCTCCTGCACCTAATCCTCGCGTTAAGGCCGCACCAATCTGCATTTTCACATCTGCTTTAGATAAGTTAAGCGCCTGAGCATCCGTATTAACGGCGATAAATTCTACTCCTTGTACACCGTGTTCAATCATACGGTTAACGGTGTTATTTCCTCCACCGCCGACCCCAATTACTTTAATTCGCACTAATGGCGATACATCTGCATCAAATCCAAACATTCTAAGTTCCTCCTCAATGATCAAAATTACTTTCTCTTATTATCCGAAAAAACACGTGAAGAACCTTTTACTCCTATGTTTAACGCGTAACTGTTCTTTTGTTTTACAGATTTTATACACTTCTCTTTTAACCTTTAAATCTTTACATCTTTATGTAAATTTATTGTTGTTCTAAAATTAGTACGCCGAACTCTTTTATGGTTTTTCCACTCAAAATGGCATATAAGCTTATTGTATCATTCATTTGACAGATGTCTGTATTTAATTTTGAGTAAGATGTGACTAAGAGAATAATATTTTTATAGACAAAATGAGAAAAAGCCCTTAGAAATAAGGGCTTCTCTAGATAATAAACCGTTTTATAATTTCCCAGTTAAGAATTGAGCCTCTCCCATGCCAAAGCTCCAGTCAGCATTACCGTTTTCAACAATCGAAATCATAATGTCGTTTGGCTGAATGCCGCAACTCTCTCCAAGCTCTTTTACAATTAATCTGTAAAGTGCTTGCTTTTGCTCTTCTGTTCGCTGTTTACTCGTTACACTTATAATAACCAAATCCTTGCTTCTCTCAAAGCCAAGACCTGTATCTTCAATAATCATTTCATGAGCAGGATGCTGATGTACAATTTGATAACGGTCGCGCTCCGGGACGCCAAAGGCTTCTAGCATCGCTCGGTGAGCAGCGTCTAGTAATGTTTTTAACTCTTTTTCATCTCTTCCTTCTATTACATCAAATCTAAGTAATGGCATACTAAGTAACCTCCAGCTTTTTGTCTAATATATTATTGCCTCATCATATCACAACTATCATTTGTAAAAAAAAGATATGCTATTCACAATGTGCTCTCTAGTGAAAGAGACCTCAAATGCTTCAATAAAAGCTCAACTTAACAAAAAGAAATGAGCAGTATAACGGCTCATTTCATTAGTACAAAAACATTTATAATAAGAGCTAAAATACATACAGATACAATGGCAATGAGTACGTTCATCACAAGGTTTTGCGAGGATGTTTTGGCTTGTTTTTTCATATCAGCCCGACTCATCTGTTGCTTTTCATGATCACTTTTAGACATCACGTAGCCTCTCCTATTCATCAAAATGTCAGCAGTGTGTAAATGATTTTTGAGAAACCTTGATCCAGTTCTTTTGTATAGACAGCAGCACATGCAGGTTATCACCAGTTATTTTAGCATGTTTTGTCAAATAAGTGGACTATGTAGCGCTTCAATTTATTATTCACAGCCAAATATATTTAAATTCGTTGCTTTTCTCTTCTTTTCTCGCTATTGTTTGAGAAGAAGGATAATTAGATACGATAAAGGATGATACGATATTGAATAACCATACGCAGCTGCCTCAGTATATCTACACATACGCATGCAGCGAAGAGGAACTCTCACTATGTCAATTAGAGAGACGCTCTCTTTTTGAAATTGAAACTGAGAAACCTATCATAAAAAGTGCCGTTAAACTTGATCCAAGCAGAAGCCCTTTTATCAAAGAGCGATTAGATATTATGTATGAATCAGATGACCTTGCAGATATTTGTAAGCAAGTAGAAGATATTGACCTCGGAGACAAAACATTTAAACTCATTTTTATGAAAATTAATGACTTGGAAAAAGATCAAAAAATAAGTTATAAAGGTCAGCGTGCTATTGAACGTGATGTGGGTTGGCATTTTGTAGCAGAAGCAGACTTGCATAACCCTGACCATTTGTTTGGCATTGTTCCATTTGAAGGACGCTGGTATTTTGGGAAATATCAAAAAAGCGAAGCAGTATGGCTGCATCATTTGAAAAAACCGCGTGAATACTCTACAGCACTCAGTACCCGCCTTGCAAGAGCTGTAGCTAACATTGCCGTTCCAAACCCCGAAGGAATCAAAGCGATTGATCCATGCTGCGGTATCGGTACAGTCCTTGTAGAAGCCCTTTCAATGAGCATTGATATTGTAGGACGCGATATCAATCCACTTGTGACTGACGGATCTCGTGAAAATATTGCGCATTTCGGCTTAAGCGGTGATGTCAAAACTGGACCGATTTCAGATGTTACAACTCACTATGATGTAGCTATCATCGACATGCCTTACAATCTCTACACCCACGCGACGCCTGAAGATCAGCTTTCTATTTTAAAACACGCGCGCCGCTTTGCGGATAAAGTAGTCGTGATTACAGTAGATACGATTGACCATATGATTCATGAAGCGGGCTTTTCTATTTCAGATCGCTGCGTAGCGCGCAAAAGCGTTTTTTCTAGACAAGTAGTTGTATGCGAATAAAAAAGACACCAGTCTAACAGGCTGGTGTCTTTTGATTTACCACTCTTTAGGTTCATAGTCTAATTCTTTGAATAGCTGCGTACGCTCTTTTTTCGTTAAATCTCTCCATTGCCCAACAGGTAAGTTATTTAAATGGATATTCATAATACGAGTGCGCTGAAGGCGGTACACTTCATATCCGAGCACTTCACACATACGGCGAATTTGACGATTTAAACCCTGTGTTAAAATAATTTGAAACTCATACTTAGACAGCTGTGTCACTTCACAAGGAAGCGTTTTTGTGCCTAAAATTTTTACTCCCTCAGACATGTTTTTGATAAACTCTGGTGTAATTGGCTTATCTACTGCAACAATATATTCTTTTTCATGCTTGTTTTCTGCACGTAAAATTTCATTAATAATATCGCCGTCATTTGTAAGTAAAATTAAGCCGTCTGAATCCTTATCAAGTCGTCCAACGTGGTGAATACGCAAAGGGTGATTGACTAAATCAATGATGTTTCCCTTTACTTTTTTTTCACTCGTACTTGTAATGCCGACTGGTTTATTAAGCGCAATATATACATTATTTCGAGCAATCCGAAGCTGTTGTCCGCTTACTCGAATATCATCGCCAGGCTTAACTTGATCTCCGACTTTTGCAACCTTTCCATTAACGGTTACTCTTCCTTCACTAATTAACTTATCTGCCCCGCGTCTTGACGCCTTTCCAGATTCGCTAATAAATTTATTCAGTCTCAGGTGAATCACAACCTTACATTTAAAAATTTTAAAATTTGTCTCTTCTATTAGAAACAGACATATGCCAATTTCTATACCGTCCCTATCGTAACATGCTATACGCTTCTCGTCTTCTTTTAATTTCATTACTTAATCATATTTTTTTAACAGTAATAGAAGTATAGGTCCAAAATACTTTGTAACCTTATTCTTAACATTTCAATCAATGCTTACACCTGTGAAACTTGCATCAATCTTTACTTATATACAAGACCTAGACGTCTGGATTGACTGATCAGTATAGAGTTGCTACCATTATACTGACCGATCAACTAGTAATTATATCAGGGAGCTGTTTTCATGGAACCAACCAATTCAAAAGAAAAAATTTTAAGCGCAGCTGCTAAACTTTTTCGCAAAAAAGGCTATCACGCCACCAGTCTAAGTCAAATTACAAAAGAAAGCAGCGCTCCGAGAGGATCTATTTATTATTATTTTCCGGATGGAAAACAACAGTTAGCAAAAGAAGCTATTCAAAAAACGGGAGAAAGAGTCAAAGCTTATATCGAAAAATCCCTCGCTTCTCATGAAGATGCCGCGTCAGCTATTCAATATCATATAAAACTGATGGCTGATCGAATGTTTGAACAAGTGGAAAATGAAGCGGATATCTCTCTCGCTGCTATGTCGAGTGAAGTATGGTCATCAAACGAAACGCTTCGCATGACCTGTGAAGCCGTGTATAACGAGTGGGAGCAAGTTTATGCAGATAAGTTAGTTTGTTCAGGTTATGAACAAGAGGAAGCAAGACAGCTAGGTTCAGCTATACAGTCTTGGATTGAAGGGGCTTATACTCTTTCATTAACTAAAAATAGTACAGTCCCTATGCAAATTGCAGCTGACCAAATTGGCAAGCTGTTTGCAAACAAAAATTAATTTAGTAAAAGGAGGTCACTTATGACACAAACAGAAGAAAAAATGAGTACACAAAGTAAGCTTATCCTTTTCATTTTGATTCTAGGGAATTTTTTATGCTTAATTAGTGAAACGGTAATGAACGTGGCCTTGCCAAGTATCATTTCAGATTTTCACATTAGAACGAGCTCAGCTCAGTGGTTAACTACCGGATATATGCTTGTAATCGGCATCTCTGTTCCGGTTTCTGCTTTCTTAATTCAACGATTCACATTAAGACAGCTGTTTGTGACGGCTATGAGCTTTTACTTAATTGGGTCCTTCATTGGATTTACTACTCCCTGGTTTTCTCTGCTTTTTGTGGGCCGTATGATTCAAGCGTTAGGGACAGGCATTATTTTACCTCTTGTGATGAGCACAATGTTAACACTCGTGCCTGTTAGCAAACGCGGCACCGTAATGGGAATTTTTAGCGTAGCTATTTTATTTGCACCGGCAATAGGACCTGTTCTTTCAGGATTAATTATTCAATATTATTCGTGGCAAATTATATTTCTAGGTCTTTTAATTGCAGCAGCGCTTATTTTCCTATTTGCTCTTTTCAAGCTCAGTAACGTTTCTGAAACATCTAGACCAACAATTCATATCCCATCTGTGATTCTTTCTACAATTGGGTTTGGAGGAGTTGTTTATGGATTTAGCGCAGCTGGTGAAGAGACGGGATGGAGTAATCCTATCGTATGGCTTACGCTCATAATTGGCGTCATAGCTCTTGCTTTATTTGTCAGACAGCAAAGCAAGCTGAATTCTCCTATGATTAATATGAAGCCTTTTAGATCGTCTGTGTTTTCAAAATCGATTTTCTTAATGTTTCTTATTATGATGATTCAGTTTTCAATGATGTTAATTTTGCCGCTATACTTCCAAACGGCTGCGGGACTGTCTCCTTTGCAAACAGGGTTTCTTATGCTTCCAGGCGGCGTAACGCTGGCTCTAACAGCTATGGTGGGAGGACGTTTGTTTGACAAAATCGGATTTAAACCGCTGCTTTTAACGGGCTTAGTCCTTTTAACAATTATCTTAAGTTTGTTCACTACTATTTCAAGCGGAACAAGCACGACGACTGCAGCCATCTTATACGCAGCCTTTACAATTGGCGTAGGTTTAAGCATCGGTCCCGTGATGACGCTTGCTTTAAATCAAGTGCCAAAACCGCTTCATGCCCACGGTTCAGCTATTTCAAATACGATTAACCAAGTTTCAGGTGCGATTGGACCCGCTTTGTATACAAGTATTATGACCATGGCTTCTCAGCACTTTATTCAACAATCAAACGAAACGAATAAAACGCTGTTACAAATAAAAAGTATGACAAGCGGGGTCCATACCGTCTATTATGTAGCCATCGCTTTCGCCGTCGTTTCGTTCCTGCTCGCTCTTACGTTAAAGAAAAAAGACCAGCAGCTCGAAACGCAATAAATAAGAAACTGATAAGAGCTGCTCATAATTTGAGCAGCTCTTGTTACATGCAGAATTTATATTACAAATGTAAAAGCAATCATAGATACTATTAAAACAAGGATAACAACACTTTTCTTTCTTTCCGTTTTCCATGCTTCAACAGCGCCCACGATACCGCCAATAGCTAAAATAAAAGTACCTATAACGTGGAGAGGCAGCAGAGATAATACTCTACCTAAACTCGCCATCACTCCTCCAATCAATATAAATCCTGTTGTTGCAATAGATTTTAAAGATATTAAGTCTCGTATCGCTTCTTTTTTTTCAGTTTTACTCAGTTTACAGTACTCTACTATACTAAAAACAGCGGGTGTTCCCCATAAAATAAAGAAGCTAATCAATCTATCCGTGTCTACACTCACTGTTCATTCACCGCCTTTATCAATCCCTTACGCTCAGTTCCACCATTTAACAAATAGTTATATATTATTCTTGCTTCAAGGATCCTCCAAAAGAAAATTGATGGTAATCATCAAGCTTATTCCAATACCCTATGCACTTTACGTCAGGCTCATCAGTAGCTAACGCTTCTTTATTAGTTCCTTTATAAGGAAGAAATGCCGTTAACTTCACCTTTTGTTTTGGCTTGATATTTAATTTATTTCCTTCTGCTAACACCTTAAATTTATTATCAGAATAACCGTTTTTCATTTTTAAGGGATAGGATAAAAATACATTATTTTGTTTGATGGTCAAATCGCTCTTGTTTACTAATTCCATTTCATATGAAATTCCTTGCTTCATTTTTTGTTCTTTGATTACGTTAATACTTATCTTTTCTAGTTCTCTTAAAGGAACGTTGTCTTCTTCTTTTGAACACCCGACAAATAAGATGGCTAAAGCTAATAAAACAAGAATTCCTAACTTTCTATTCAAAAAACAATCCCCTCTCTAGTAACAAAGATTATTTTACAATTATAACTCAAAAAAAGTTATTTAATGGAAAAATACAATTAAAAAAGCAAACCGTCATTGGTCTGCTTTTTTAATTGCTACGCATAGGTAATGTGTTGTTGTGCGAAAAACTTTTCGATAAGGAGTTTGCCAACTATATGTATATCGTAACAAAAGAAAAAAGAATGCGCTGTGAGATTTGTCACTCCTTCTTTCAAAATAATCTAACCGGATACTTCCTATTGCCTTACGCAAAAAGAGCAGACCGCAAACGCGACCTGCTCTTTTCACATGCTAGATATGGGTAATTTGTCCATGCGTGAAAAGCTCTTCAATAATAAGGGGTTTATCACTACACTTATAGAATAACAAAGAAAAAAAGACGGGGCTGTGAGATTTATCACAGCCCCATCTTTTTTATCCAACTAGCTTATTAAATTGTACACGTTTATTAATTGCAGCCATAATTGGTGCTCCAACAAGCATAACAATGAACTCACCAACAGCCGTTGTTAACCATGTAAAGAAAAATGGTAAATCAAATGCTAAGTGCAGTTCAAACGCAATAATAAACATCGTGAACGTAAATACAAGTGTATTAACAAGCATACGAGCCCACATATTTTTAATGTAGCGCATAGAAAAAATGGTAATGAGTAATGATAGCACGGATTGTCCTACCCCAAACACCAGATCATAAGCGACCATTGGTGAAAAAAACAAATTCGTCAGAAATACTCCTAGCACAATGCCGTACACGTACTTTTTATTAAACACAATTAAGTGATTGAACATTTCCGATATACGAAATTGGATATTGGTGAAGCCAAACGGCTGGATTAACATGCTGACAGCAATATACATAGCAGCTAAAAGACCGTTGACGCAAAGTGTTCTTATATTCATCTTACTATTCTCTCCTTAGTTTTTTAACGTGGGATGGTTACGAACCACGTAAACACTCAAAGAATCATACAGCAAGCTTAAGCTTTCGTCAATCTAGCTGTTTACAAACTACTGCTGCTTTCTATATCTTGCATATTGACTGCTCTTTTTTCTTACTTTCCTTTAGTATAAAATAGAAGACGTATCAGTATACATAGGTGACATCAAGTAGTTAAGCCTTTTGATTTGAAATACGAAAGGATTTGTAGCGATGTTAGATAATACAGATAAGCGCATACTAGAAGAACTATCAAAAAATGGACGTATGAAGATGAAAGAATTAGGAGAAAAAGTGCATTTAACCGGACAAGCCGCTTCTGCTAGAGTATTAAAGTTAGAAGATGAAGGCATTATCAAAGGCTATACAATTAACATTGATGAACGAAAACTCGGCTATATCATCCATGCATTTTTAAATATCTATACGCAGAGCATTCATCACCACCCCTACCTTACATTTTTAGAAAGTCAGCAGGAGCACGTTATCAACAACTTTAAAATCAGCGGCGATGGCTGCTACTTATTAGAATGCAAATTTCATTCAAATGAAGAACTAAATGATTTTTTGACAGAGCTAAATCAGCATGTGAATTACAAACTTTCAATCGTCATTAACAAATAAATTTTTTTGAAAAATTAAGGTATATTAATTTATGAAAATGGTAATCCTAATAACGTATTCCCCCTATTCCAATAAATTTGAAAATCCTTTGCATCGTCGCAAAGGATTCTTTTTTTATGTAGGAAACCGCCTTCTATTTTTTGAAAAGTTGAACATCTCTCATAGCGTTGACATAGCGGTCAGAGGTTTATATAATCGGTGACATCGAAGCATAGAAAAGCCGGATCAAGACCTATACACGTATCGTAATTCTTCGTCTTAGAAGTTGATCAGTTTTATAACTAGACAATTTCTAAGACGTTTTTTATTTTATCATTTGTGAAACACTATTAAAAACAAGATTACACATGAAAATATCCTAATAATCAAGGAGGTTTGCATATTGAAAACAATCTATAAAGACATCATCTTAATTATTGTTGGAGCACTTTTAGTTGCTGCATCCATTGATTTTTTCGTCATTCCAAATAAATTAGGTGACGGAAGTACAGTTGGTATTGCTCTTGTTTTATATTATTTATTTCATATCCCTACAAGTATCAGCACATTTCTTGTAAACCTTATATTTATTGCCTTAGCCTATAAATTTCTAACCAAAAAAACGATTCTTTATACGATTCTAGGAGCCGTCATGACGTCCGTTTTCCTCGGTCTAGTCAGCTATATTCCTTTTCACGTTCACGACATGATTTTAGGAATTGTATTCGGGGCTTTACTAATGGGAACAGGACTTGCTCTCATTTTTATCGCAGATGGATCTACCGGTGGAACAACGCTTTTAGCTTATTTATTAAACTATACAAAAGGCTATAATATTTCTAAAAGCATGTTCTATATGGACAGCGTCATTATTTTAGCATCGGTTTTTGCTATTGGCGTCAACAACACACTCTATACTTTTATATTCGTCTATCTTTGTGCCAAAATCGTAGATGTCGTTATCGAAGGTTTCCACAACAAAAAAGCAATGACGATTATGTCCGATCAATACAAAGACATAGCACAAGTTATTACCAGTGAATTTGGAAATGCAGCCACCATCTTTTACGGATACGGATACTACGCCAACAAAGATAAACGCATTATCTACGTTGTTATTAAAAAGAACGAGTTATTAAAAATTAAAAAGAAAATCCAGCAAATTGACCCGAATTCTTTTATTGTCATCCACGAAGTAAAAGAAGTTGTCGGCGGAAAATTTGGATTTATCGGCAATTCGCCTCATGAAACAAAAGCCGCTGCTAAATAAAAAATCCACCTCTTGGTGGATTTTTTTATGAAAAAACCGTTAAAAAAAACGAAAAGATACCTGCTAAAAAGTAAACCGACCCTAAGGCAATTGCTCCTGTAACGACCGTAAATACACTTAATCCGATAGCCACCTTCATTTTCATCCACATCCCTTTTTAGATTAGTAGTATAAGTATGTCCAAGGATAGGAGATTTATAACTATGCCCTCCTATTTATTTCATATATCGATGTAACAATTGTCTATTCAATGTGTTCTAAAACCACCCCTAACCACATAATGTATAGGAAGGATTTCATATACACATCTTTGTATCACACATATCATATGAAATTAGGTGAGATAAAATGGTGGCTGTCCACTTTTTTGAAAACAGAAAGCTTCTATTAAGCCAGCTGAGGGAAAACATTCCTTCTACAGGTGATGATTTAAAGATTAAAGGACGAAAAGGAACCGTCGTGCTTGTGAATGACATCGATGAAAAAAATGTTCACGTAGAAGTTGCTTTAGAAAAAGTAGTGAAAAAGAACTTAGCATTAGATAACGCTAAAAAGAAAAGGAGATAAGCGGCTTACGCTTATCTCCTTTTCTTTTTAATTTATATACGAATCATCTGTATCTGTTGCTTCAATTTCCAAAAAAAGAGACTCCTAAAAAGGAATCTGCAGCAAAGAGCGATATCATCGCCTGAATATTAATACAAGCTATATTTTAACATATAAAAACATATTTTACAAAAATAAACTATTATTTTACGCATAATTATTTTTTATTCGAGCTTTTTCAACATTTGAAATCCATTTCGTATAAAGATCTTTATTTATTTTTCAGGCCAAATTTTTGCATCTGGCTCTAATAACCACTTATGCTCTTCTTCCATAATACGGTCTGTCCACGGATTATTGTCGAGATGGCGAATCATCCAGCAGAAGTACATCGCATAGCCAGGAGCCGTTGCTTGAGGATGATCCAATTCACCAGGAATTGTAATAAAACTATTATCAACTACACGGTACGCATCTTCTCCAACCATTGCGCAGCCAAATCCTTGTGGCTTGTCAAAACGATAGTAATACACTTCGGGCTGGTCATGATGATGAGGCAGATAACTCGACCATCTTCCCGGATAAGAAATAACTTCTCCAATAACAAGGTTAGAGTAAGGAGCGTTATTGTAGTCAAAAATTGTTCGGATTACACGCTGAGCAGTACCTTCCCATACTCCTTCACCAGCCACTGTGTTTTGACAATCTTCGGGCGTATATAATTTTGATGAAAACTCTTTTTCATTATCCGTTTTTTCAACTAGTACTTCACTATCGGCAAGTCCGGTAATTTTGACCTCCACATTTTTTGAAACGTGCAAACACCAAGGCTCTTCTTCAAATAGGGACTGGCGCTGAATTTCTTTCGAATGGCCTTCCCACTCTAGCTTTATCTTTCCTTCTAGTAAAAGAATAGCGGTTTCACTGCTGCTGTCTAGTAAAGTTTCCTCTTTTCCTTGGGCCATTTTATAAATCCCAATATCCATCAGCATATCTTTGTGCTGACCGGTCATTTCTGTAAGTACGTTGTATCCTTTATTTAATTCACCTAATTTACTTAACATGCTTGAATTCCTCCTTTATGTAGTAGCGCGATAAGAATTTACTAATTACTCATTTTTCTTCATAGACTCTCTAAATTCTTTTAAATATGTGACTATGAGGATTTTTTATTAACGGCAATATTCTTGATTGTGTTCAATTATTTGTAGATGCTGTGGCTTCCCTTCGTAACGGAGCCGTTGATTTCCGAACAATCAATTTTGGCTCAAGAAGCAAATGTTCTTTATGCATCGCTGGATATTTCATTTCTCTAACCAGCAAATCCACTACGTTTACAGCCATTTCTTTTGTCGGCTGTGCTACTGTCGTCAACATGGGCGTAATGGTAGTAGAAAGAACCGTATTATCAAAGCCAATCACTGATAAGTCTTGCGGTACATCAATTTTGAATTCTTTTGCAGCTTGGATAACTCCGATAGCCAGTAAATCGTTACAAGCAAAAATAGCCGTCACTTTCTCCTTCATTGAAAAAATTTGCTTAGCACTTTCATATCCTTTTTGAATACTTGCTTCGGTCGTAATAACGTGCTGAGGCGGCACGATGATTCCATTTTCTTGCATAACGTCTCGAAAAGCATCTAAACGGGCGTGATTGCTTTTTGCATTTTCTGTAATAATCGCAATTTTTTTATGATGCAAAGACAGCAAATAATCAGTCGCTAAATAGCTCCCTTTGTAGTCATCCACTGTCACTGTATTAACGGATATGTGAGGAATTTCTGAAGCAATAACGCTAATCGGTATATCTTGCTTAAGCATATTTTTTAAAAGATTAGCATTGCGAAAAGCAGAAGCTACAATTAAACCGTCGATTCTCTGACGTATTAACAGCGATAGATACTTTTTCTCTTTTTCCGCATCGTTATCGGTATTGCACATTACAACATGGAAACCTCGCTCATGACTTCGGTCTTCTATGCTTCTTGCCAAATCGGCAAAAAAAGGGTTGGAGATGTCAGGTACGAGAAGCCCAATCGTTTTAGTGGGTTTTCCTGTTAAAGCAGATGCTACGACACTTGGATGATAATTCAACTGCGCCATAACCTCAATTACTTTTTGTCTTGTTCTTTCACTAATATGACCGGTTTGATTGATGACTTTTGATACCGTAGAAATTGATACACCTGCTTCTTCAGCCACACTATAAATGGTTGGCTTCATTTCCTCTCCTCCTTTCCTTTCATAAACACATAAAAGGCGTAAAATCTTTTAAAATGGAAATTAAAGACCGCTTTTTTCTTTAATAAAGTTTCTTGCTTTTAACGCATATTCAAAAGGATTAGCAAGGGCTGGATCCTGTTCTGCTTCTACGACAAACCATCCGTTGTAATCCGAAGTGGCAAGCGTAGTAAATACTTCATCAAATTCAATGGCTCCGTCACCTGGAACAGTAAAGGCTCCTTCTTTTACCGCTTGCAAGAAACTTAGGTCTTGTTCTTTGACTCGATCAACTACTTCTTGACGAATATCCTTTAAATGAACATGCTTAATACGGTGCAGATATTTTTTTAAGATATAAAGAGGTTCTGCTCCTGAAAAGACAAGATGACCGGTATCAAATAGCAGCGAAACAAGCTCCGGATTGGTAAGCTCCATTAGCTGCTCAATTTCTTCTGTTGTTTGTACACCTGTTCCCATATGATGATGATAGACAATATGCATATCTTTTTCTCGTGCCAGTTTCCCAAGATGGTGCAGGCCTTCTGCAAGTCTGCTCCACTCTGTTGGCGTGAACACAGGCTTTTCTTTAAATAAAGGAACATCCATCAACCCTTGAATGCTGTGCCCTTGTTCAGACACAACAATTACTTTTGCTCCCATTTCGTATAAAAAATCGCGATGTTCAATGAATGGCGTTACCGTTTCTTCCAGCGGCTTTGTTGTTAAAAATGTACTAAACCATGCACTTGCAATTTCCAAATTCCGAAGCGATAATGCCTTTTTTAAGATTGAAACATTTCGCGGATATTTGTTTCCGACCTCACTTCCTTTAAAACCGGTTAAAGCCATCTCACTGATACACTGTTCGAATGTATTTTCAGCTCCCAGTTCAGGCATATCATCATTTGTCCAAGCAATTGGAGCAATCCCCAGTTTGACCGTATTTTCCTTGAACATCTCTTCCTCTCCCTTATATGAAATTAAAACCGCTTTTATATTTATCGAATGTTTCTCTTCAACAACCTCATTTTCTCCTGCTCCTTAATAAACTCTTGCCATTTCAAGGTTTTTCACCTTATCTTCATAAGCTTCCTGTACATGCTGATTTTTAGATACCTCTGCTACTCCTACATGCCACCATGATTCATAACCGTTCGTCATAGTTTTTGGCAGTACTTTAATATCAATTAGCGTAGAAACCTCTTGTTTTTGTGCATCTTCTATCGCCGTTTTTAATTCTTCAAGAGAACTTACGCGATACGTTTTTACACCGTAGCCTGCGGCGCTGGCTGCAAAATCAATTTTCATCACGTTTCCGTTTAGTTTTCCTGTTTCATCGTTTCGATAACGAAACTCTGTGCCAAAGCTCCCCATACCGTTTGACATTTGAAGGTTATTAATGCACCCGAAGCCTGAGTTATCAAACAGTAAAATGTTTATCTTTTTTCTTTCTTGAAGGCTTGTAATAAGCTCTGAATGAAGCATTTGATAGCTTCCATCTCCAACCATCGCATACACTTCCTTAGCTGGTTCTGCCAGCTTAACTCCAAGTGCGCCTGATACTTCATATCCCATACATGAATATCCATATTCCATATGATAGGTATTAGGTTTAGTAGACTTCCACATTCTCTGTAAGTCGCCTGGAAGACTTCCTGCTGCACCAACAATGACGGAGTTGTCATCAAGGAGCTTATTCACCTCTCCAATTACTTCGGTTTGCGTTAATTGAGTACCAAGTGATTCTACATATTCAGCTAAGCTTTCATCTAAATGACCTTGTATTTCCGGAACAAAATCTGCACCAGTAAAACGTATGCTATGCAGACGCTCTAATTCTGTCTCCCATGCGTCTTTAGCATTTGCAATTTCTGTTGTATAACCAGACTGATAGCCAATTGATTTTAGCTCTTTCATAAGAGCAAGCAATCCTTCTTTTGCATCAGCTACAAGTTTCACAGCATCAAGTTTATTTGCATGAAATTCAGACGTGTTAATGGTAAGAAATTGCACGTTGGGATTTTGAAAAAGCTGTTTAGATGCTGTTGTAAAATCAGTAAATCGAGTGCCTACTCCAATTACTAAATCTGCTTCTTTAGCGATTGTATTAGCAGCTGAGTTCCCTGTTACACCTATTCCGCCCAGATTATAGCGATAGTCACTTTCAACGGCACTTTTCCCTGCTTGAGTTTCTCCAAATGGAATATGGAACTCACTAGCAAATTGTTTTAACTCTTTTACAGCTTCTGAATACCGAACGCCTCCTCCACAAATGATGATTGGCTTTTTCTTTGTTTTCATTAATTGAATTGCATCTGCTAGACTGTCCCTAGTCGGAAGGCGGCGCTCAATGCGGTGAACGCGCTTTTGGAAGAAATAAGCTGGAAAATCCCATGCTTCCCCCTGCACATCTTGAGGCAAACAAATAGTTACAGCTCCCGTATCTGCTGGATTCGTTAATACACGCATCGCATTAATCATAGCTGTCATCAATTGTTCAGGGCGGCTTACGCGATCCCAGTACTTACTCACTGGTCGAAAAGCATCGTTTGTAGAAATAGATAAATCATATGACTGTTCAATTTGCTGCAAAACGGGATCCGGCTGTCTAGTTGCAAATACATCACCAGGAAGCAGCAAAATTGGAATATTATTAGCTGAAGCAGTGGCTGCCGTTGTAACCATATTTGCTGAACCTGGCCCCACTGAAGATGTGCAAGCCATAATTTGCTTTCGATGTTTTTGTTTTGCAAAAGCCATCGCTGCATTGGCCATTCCTTGTTCATTACGTCCTTGATATACATCTAGATTTCCTGGATCTTCTTCCAAAGCTTGCCCAAGACCTACCACATTTCCGTGCCCGAAAATTGTAAAAATCCCTTTAATAAACTGATGCTGCTTTCCATCAAATTCAACATACTGCTGATTTAAAAACTTCACTAATGCTTGTGCCGTCGTCATTCTAACTGTTTCCATGCTTCTTTCTCCCTTCTAGTACTAGATTGCGATTTTAAAAAAGGAAGCATAAGGAATATCTTTAATTCCTGATACTTCCTTTAAAAATGAGATGCGATTTTTAATGAATTACTTACCAGCGCGTTGTCACCATTTTCTTTCTTGTATAAAACTCCACGCCATCCGTACCGTTTGCATGAAGATCACCATAAAAAGAATCTTTCCAGCCAGAGAATGGGAAGAATGCCATAGGTGCCGGTACCCCTACATTTACTCCTAACATACCAGATTCAATATTTTCACGGAACTCACGTACACTTGCGCCGCTATCTGTATAAATACAAGCACCGTTTGCAAATCGAGAGTTATTAGCTACTTCAATAGCTTCTTCTAATGTTTTCACACGTACAATGGACAGCACAGGTGCAAAAATTTCATCTTGCCAAATTTTCATTTCTTGCGTAACATGATCAAAAATCGTTGGTCCGACAAAGTAGCCATTGCCATTTACTGCTGCATCTGTGCGACCGTCACGAATAAGCTTTGCTCCTTCTTGCACGCCTGATTCAATATAGCTGAGCGTACGCTCTTTATGATTTTCACGAATAACTGGTCCTAAGAAGACATTTTCTTCTAAGCCGTCGCCAATTACAATATCATTTGCTTCCTCTACTAATCTTTCAATTAGCTGATCCGCAATTTCTTCTTGTACAGTAACAACAGATGCTGCCATACAACGTTCACCTGCTGAACCAAAAGCGGCTCCGATAATTTGTTTTGTTGCTACGTTCAAATCTGCATCCTTTAATACAATTGAATGGTTTTTAGCACCGGCTAAAGCTTGAACACGCTTTAAGTTTTCCGTACCTTTTTTGTACACGTACTCAGCTACAGGCTGGGAACCTACAAACGAAATAGCTTTCACTAACTTATGTTCAAGAAGACCGTTTACCACATCATGCGCGCCGTTTACAATGTTTAATACACCTTTTGGCAAACCAGCTTCTTCAAATAATTCTACTAATCTTGCAGCTAAAAGCGGTGTACGCTCAGAAGGCTTTAACACAAATGTATTGCCGCAAGCGATCGCAAGCGGGAACATCCAGCAAGGAACCATCATTGGAAAATTAAACGGCGTAATTCCCCCAATGACACCAATTGGGTAGCGGTACATGCCAGACTCAATGTCTGTTGCAATATCAGGAAGCTGTTTCCCCATCATTAACGTAGGAGCACCCGCCGCAAATTCTACACATTCAATACCACGCTGCACTTCGCCTCGCGCTTCGTTAAAGCTTTTTCCGTTTTCAACCGTCACTAACTTTGCTAATTCATCCCAGTTATCTACTAATAGCTGCTGATACTTGAATAAAATTCGTGCACGTTTAGGCACGGCTGTTTTTGCCCACCCTTTGAACGCTTCATTTGCTGCTTGCACCGCTTGATCTACGTCTTCTTTTGTAGAAAGAGGTACCTGTGCGATTAATTCACCTGTCGCTGGGTTATACACAGGTTCCGTTTTTGATGTAGCTGATTCAACCCATTGTCCACCAATATAGTTTTTTACTGTTTTTACTGCTGTCTGTGTCATAGAATATCTCTCCCTTTATCTCATTTTAATAAGTTGCTATTCCTTTAATCTCTCAAGATTTTCCCTTTGTTTATTAAACTTCCTGCAAAACTTCCGTTGCTGTCTCCATAAAGTTGAAGAGCTCAACGCTTGTCGGCATAGCATCTGAACAGCTGTGTTTTGAAATTACAATCGAAGCGGAGGCACCCCCCAATCGCATTGCCTGTGGAATTTCCAGCCCTTGCATCAATCCGTAAATAAAGGCTGAAGCATATGAATCACCAGCGCCAAACGTTTTCAGAACTTTTGTTTTAAATATTCCTCCGCGGTGAGATTTACCATCTCTTGTATAGGCAATAGACCCTTCTCCACCGTGCTTAATCACGACGATTTGAGCATGGTGAGAAAACCAGCGCTCTGCTGTTACTTGATCATTAGATTCTTTATAATTTAAAAGTTTTTCCATCATGTCAAACTCTTCTCGCGTACCAATAATTACATCTGATTTTTCAGCGGCTAAATTAAAATAGACTGCCGTTTCAGCTTCCGATCCCCATGTATATGGACGATAGTCGATATCAAAAAACACTACAACTTCATGCTTGCGTGCGTGTTCTAGTGCTAAAAACACTGCTTCACGAGAAGGACTTTGCGCAAGAGCTGTTCCAGATATTAAAAGTGCCTTTGACTGTTTGATATATTCTTCGGATACTTCTGTAGGACTTAGCTTTAAATCCGCTACGTTATCACGATACATTAAGATGCTGCAATCTGTAGGGCTCTTGATTTCCGTAAAAGCAAGCCCCGTTACGGCCCCCGTTTTATCAACAACAATGCTATCTGTATTAATCTTATTTTTTTGCAGATAATCCATAATGAAGCGTCCCATTTGATCATCTGATACTTTTCCGATAAAACCGGTTTTTAAGCCTAGCCTTGCTGCTCCAATCGCAATATTAGCCGGAGAGCCTCCGACATATTTAGTAAATGTTTTAGTCTCTTCCATTGGACGCTGTGTTTCATTTGCATTTAAATCAATACATAAACGGCCAACAGCGATGAAATCTAACCCACGATTTTCTTTAAAAACAAGCGGATTCATCTTTATTCCTCCTTAGTTAAGCGCTTTCCTAAAAGGGTAGAAAGACCAATTTCTTTCATCCCCACGTTTACTGTCATTAATTCACTGCGTATTTTTTATGTTCAATCTTCACTGGCTGCCCGGATAGTAAAGATTCTTTTGCTGCTTTAGCAATCCGTTCTGCTTGTAACCCATCGTTCCCTGTACAAATAACGCTTTTCTTTTCCATAATTGCTCTTGCAAACTGTGTCACTTCCGCTATGTACGCTTGTGTATAGCGCTCAAGAAAGAAATACAGCGGCTTCTCTTTGACTACGCTTTCGCCTGTTGATATTTCTACTGTAGTAGGACGGCAATTGTCAGCGGCAGCTGCACCTTTTTCACCAAAAACTTCAAGGCGCTGATCGTAACCGTAGACAGCTTGACGACTGTTATCGATTACACCTAAAGCTCCATTTGCAAATTTTAATGACACAATTGCTGTATCTATATCCCCTGCTTCTTCAATAGCAGGATCGATGAGCGTAGTGCCGTAAGCCGATACTTCAATTACTTCACTGTCCATTACATAACGAGCCATATCAAAATCATGAATCATCATATCCATGAACAATCCTCCTGAAGCGCGAACGTATTCCGGACTCGGAGGCTGAGGATCTCTGGAGGTGATTTTTAAAATGTGCGGCTGTCCTACTTCTCCTTGCTGTACAAGATCATGCACTTTTTTAAAATTGGGATCAAAGCGTCGGTTAAAGCCAACTTGAAGCTGCACGCCATGTTCTTTTACTACTTCTAACGCTTGGATTGTTTCTTCTACTGAAAAACTAACGGGCTTTTCACAGAAAATATGCTTTTTCGCTCGAGCTGCTTCTTTAATAATCGATGCGTGCGTATTCGTTGGCGAACAAATGAAAACGGCATCAATTTCTGGATCAGCTAATAAATCTTGATAATTTGTTGTTAACGTCGAAATTTCTTTACTTGTAGCCCATTCATGTAAATGGTCTACTACCACATCTGAAACCGCTTTAATTTTTATTTGCGGCATTAATTTTAAATTATCAACGTGTAATTTCCCTATGCGTCCAGCACCAATTATTCCAATTGTAAGAATCCCCATCTTATTTTCCCCTTTAATTAAAAGTTAAGAAAACATTCGCTCAAACCTTTATACAGGTTAAGCGCTTTCCTGATTCCAATTATACATAACGTTTTCTGAAATGCAAACAGTTTTTATAGATTATTTAGAATATTTGTTTTTTAGCATTCTAAATAATCTATAAAAAACTATTTTTATTTTTTATCTATTTATCGATGAAACATAAAGAAATTCTCTATATTTAAGTATTTTTATCATGAATTCAGTGATTATTGACTTACATACTAATATTTTTATGATCGAAATAATTTAATTGAAAATTATATATATTTGAAATTTTAATTGACGTTCAAAAAATGTAAGCGTATACTTTTTATCAAATAGATTAAGCGCTTAACCAAATTAGTTTGATGTTTTACACAAAATAATCGATCTGGTGGTGTGGAAAATGAATGAATTTATTTCCAGAAAAACGGCTTTAGACAGGATTGGGATCCCTTCTCATTTAACGTGGGGATACATAGGTATTATTGTTTTTATGATTGGCGATGGTTTAGAACAAGGATGGTTATCTCCTTATCTTGTAGAACGAGGTTTAACCATTGAACATGCTGCTTTACTGTTTACTGTTTACGGCATTACGGTCTCTGTTTCTTCCTGGTTCTCCGGCGTACTGGTTCAACTGTGGGGTCCTAGAAAAGCAATGGCATTCGGCTTGATATCCTTTATTATTGGTTCAATTGGATTTATAGGTTTAGGACTTCATATTATGAATTACACCATTATACTAATTTGTTATGCTCTTAGAGGATTTGGTTACCCTTTATTTGCTTACTCATTCTTGGTCTGGGTGTCTTACCGCACACCCCAGGAAATGCTTTCAAAAGCAGTAGGCTGGTTTTGGTTTGTCTTCCAGCTCGGATTAAGCGTAATCGGAGCCTTTTACTCAAGTTATATGGTTCCAAAGATTGGAGAAATCGCTACCTTATGGAGTGGTTTACTTTTTGTTTTGATCGGTGGAATCTTTTCGATTATTATGAATAAAGACAAGTTTACCGTACAAAAAGTAAACGATAATAAAACAAAAGAATTAATGAAAGGGATTACAATTGCATTTGAGAACCCTAAAGTAGGAATCGGCGGTATCGTAAAGATTATTAACTCTGCTGCTCAATTTGGATTTGTTGTTTTCTTGCCAACATATATGATGAAACATGATTTTACGATGAGTGAATGGTTGCAAATCTGGGGTACATTGTTTTTTGTGAATATGGCTTTTAATATTATTTTTGGTATTGTTGGAGATAAGTTTGGCTGGGTAAATACAATCAAATGGTTTGGCGGAGTTGGATGCGGAATTGTAACACTTGCTCTCTACTATGTACCGCAATTCGTCGGACATAATTATTGGGTAATGATGATTGTCGCATGCTGTTACGGTGCAACGCTAGCAGGTTATGTCCCTCTTACAGCGTTAGTGCCTTCTTTAGCTCCGGAGAATAAAGGAGCTGCAATGTCTGTGTTGAACTTAGGATCTGGACTTTCTGCTTTTGTAGGTCCTTTAATTGTGACCGTTTTTATTGGTCTTTTGGGCACGGGCGGCGTAATTTGGATCTTTGCTTGCTTATACTTCTTTGGTGCTTTTCTAACTGGTTTCCTTACGATTCCAACAGAGACAACTATTAAAGGCGAAACAATAAACGAAGTCAAAAGTCCGGTCTCTCTATAAATATGCTTAAGAAGAAAAAGCTGCAGGTGTTGAGACACCTGCAGCTTTTTTACTTTCTCTATTTTATAACTTTTTTACCGACGCACGTTCTACTAGTTCGGGAATAATCGTTACTCGCTGTTTCGCATGCTCTTCTTTTTTCATAGACTTTAACAGCTGTTCAAACGTACTAGTAGCCATCTGAGAAATGGGTTGTTCAATCGTTGTCAAACCCGGCTCAGCAATATCAGCATAAATCGTATTATCGAATCCAATTACCGACAGATCTCCCGGGATCGAAAGCCCCTGCTTTCTTGCCTCGTTTATGAGCGATACCCCAATTAGATCTGTACATGCAAAGACTGCTGTTGGCCTATTAGGCAAGGAAAGCAGCTGTTTACTTGCTCTCCTGCTATCTTCTACTGTTGAATAACAGCTGATAATGGATTGATTTTCTAGTGATAAATTTGCTTCTGTGAGCGCTTGTTTAAATCCCGCTAATCGTCCCTCACTGCTTTTTCTATCTTTTTCAGTCATAATCGTTACCGATTGATGACCTTTTTCTATTAAATACGTACCTGCGATATATCCTCCGCGAACGTTATCAATTGTCACTACATGCGTTGAAATAGAAGGATGGTCAACTGAAAACAATACAAGCGGTACATCATGCTTCACGATCTTCTTTACGAGCTTCGTATCATTTAGTTCGGTTGCGATAATGATTCCATCTACTTGTTTTTTAAATAAAAGATCTATATATTCATGTTCGCGCGCAGTTTGATGATCTGTACTGCATAAAAAAAGCGTGTATCCCGCTGCTCTAGCACTATTTTCAAAAGCTCTTGCTACCTCTGCAAAAAAAGGATTCGAGATATCAGGAACTAGAACACCGATCGTGTACGTCTTTTTTCCTGTTAACGCCGCTGCAACACTGCTAGGCTGATAATCTAATTCCATCATTACTTCATTCACTTTTTTTATCGTTTTTTCACTAATACGGCCTGTTTGATTGATTACTTTGGATACAGTGGCTATTGATACCCCTGCTTTTTTCGCAACATCGTAAATGGTTGGTTTCACTTTCACTGTTCCTTTCTTCGTGATCTCTTTCCTTATTTTATCACGAAAGTATTCAATCGTTTATTTTAGATACAATCTTTCGTTTTAAAAGAGAAATAAAAAAGCTGTTCAATGTGCAACAGCTTTTTTTAAAATGATTAATTTTTCAACGATTGTTTGCTCATCCATTCCATTATGCTTGTTGTGCTTCCGTTTATTTTAGCGTTGGGCTCATTATTATACAGATATATCCAAGATGAATGTCCATTATACTGATAGGGCGAACCATCGTTATTTTTATACAAGCCTGTGGTGTCATGGACATCTTCAAATAGTGATAAATAAACATTATTTGCATGGCTTTTCACCAAACGTTCATAAGTTGGAAGAGTGTTAATTGTTGGCGGAAGGACCGTATCATTCTTGGCGGCTACGAACCAAATAGGTGTTTCTTTCATCTTTTCAATATCTTGATTCGTAATTAATCTATCATTTAGTCCTTCACATACTGGAAATGCTGCTGCAAAGTATTTTGGATAATCACGAATCATAAGCATAGTCATATATCCGCCATTAGATGCTCCTCCGATATAGATTCTATTGGGATCAATATCAGGGTTTTTAGAAACATATTCTTCAATTAAGGCCATCAGTGATTCTTTATAAATAGAAGTTCCATCCGCTTTACTCGTATAACCATCCATCCATTTTGTTGGCGCTTGCGGTACTAAAACGTAGGCACCTTCAAAATAAGCCTGAGTTTCTTTTGTGATAAAACTAACAGCTTTATTGGCAGATAAGGGAATTGTTGCATCTGTTCCTCCCTCTCCTCCACCATGTAGCCAAATGATTAATGGATTCTTTTTCTTATCCTTTGCCGGTGCATGACTTGCGTATGCTAATTCTATATTTTGATATATACCTTTTTTAATTGTAAAATCATCTACGAGTTCTTTTTTCTCTCCCGCAAACTGTTTCACTACAAGCCCTGCCAACTTTCCTTTATTTGTTATCATGTCTTTTTGCTGAGTAATGGTATATTGACTGTCTATCCATGCATTTAACCCTGTACCATATTCATCGTAATTTAGTGGTGCTCCTAATGAAACAGCTGGTCCAACTTCCATTTCTAAAACTGCATATTTTCCAGTATGTACGGCTGGTTGTCCATCTTTATCGGATACATAGGCTTTTTTTACTGTACGACCTCCTTGTTCCAATAAAGACGGTTCTAATCGACTATCACTGCGAGCCACATGCACCTTAAACGTTTCTTTTGTAAGTGAATTGGTTGGAACAGGTTCACCTAAGTCAATAATAATTTTTGTGATCGCCGCTCCCCAGTCATAAATCTCTGTCACTGTACGATAGGATGTAGATTTTTCGTGCGTCTGCTTCGCCAGCGCTGCTTTCTCATAAGAGAGTACAATGCCAATTGCTAAACTCAATGTAATAGCCAATAGTACAGACTTTTTTAACCTTTGATACATACCAAATCTCCTCCTTTTAAATAGAATAGGAATATTAAAATTCTCCTTCTATCTTAATTATTTTGTAACCGCTTACTTACTTGTGTTCTATTTTACTTGCCCTCTCTCTCTTTCTACACATAATTATTTTCCGTTACCTAGCGGAAACTTTTGGTTCTTTATTCCAATAAGCATATTCTATAAGTCCCTGAAAAAATTTTTTTATTTTATGTATAAAAACTATCTATTAATCAAATCATAATCTTAACCTTATAAAAGGAGTTGATTATGATGGCAAACAGCAGAAATAAGAGCAGCAACGAATTAGCAGTACACGGTGCTCAACAAGCAATCGATCAAATGAAATATGAGATCGCTAGTGAATTTGGCGTAACTCTTGGTCCTGACACAACTGCACGCGCAAACGGCTCAGTAGGCGGCGAAATCACAAAACGTCTTGTGCAAATGGCTGAACAGCAACTTGGCGGCGGACGTTTCTAAATCACTATCATAAGCAATACGGCTGGAGGAAGAGCGAATAACCGTTCTTCCTTTTCCCATTTTTACATAATCTCTTATCGCATTTCTTCTCCTCTATATGTATCTAAAACAAAACCTCCCCATAACGTTTACGTTCCGTTATATAAGGTTCTCTTTCTCTCACAATAGATTGTTTATGATAAAACATAAAAAGAAGTTCCTTTTATAGGAACTTCTTTCATCTCACTCTATAAATGTGCAAGCTCTTTAGATATCTTTTCGGTCTTTGCTTTTAGCTGCTCTTGCTGACCTTCTAAGTCAGCAAGAACAGCTAATACTTCCGTATTCTCTGGTTCTTCTTCATACTGTTTTAACGTAGCAACAAGAGACTGTGAAACTTTGATGAGCTTCTGATTAACTTCTTGCTGCTGTTTTAAATAGTCAAGTTCGTATTCTGTTTTTTCTAGATTTCTCATCGGTCCCCTTCCTTTCGTTAACTAGCTTTTATTTAAGAACGCAGTCTTTTATTATCGCATTTGGTTACTTCAACATTACCCTATTTTATTTTCGTGATTGCCGTATAACATTTTTTCATTCATTGGGTCAGCTGATTTTTCAGCAGGTGTCACTGTTTGTCCTAGAGCTGAATTGTGTTTATCATGCTCAACTGCGTCTACCATCAGCAAAACTTTTCCTTTTTTAAGATCAGATACATATGAGGAAGCTTCTGCAGCAGGTACACCATATTCGGTTAATTGATTTTCGATTCGATTAACATCTTGATCCATTTTTTCTTCAGACGGCGTAAAGGCATTTTTTATTTTCTCCATAAAGGATTGATGGTGCTTTGAGTGTTGATCTGTATCAACTGTTTGCACATCAATTCCTGCAGAATGCTCAATCGCTTCTGTATTTTCATGACGCAGACCACTGTTTGTCAAGACAGAAAGTGCACTGTCCAGATATCCCTGTGTTTTTAAATTTCGAATCGCTGTAATAACCGCTGCCTCTGAATCATACGTACCTACTACATTTTTTGTCATTTTCTCTTCCTCCTAGGTATTATCATTTTTTAGCTTGTTATAGTATTAATACCCTTGGATTTTTTGGTAAAACTTTTTAATTTTATCTCTAACTCTCCTTACAAGGAGAAACCAATAAAATAACAGACCTGAATCTAAAAATTCAAGTCTGCTTCATGGTATCAATGATTTGTATTATAAAATTGGTGACAGTAAGCGAGATACCGCTTCTTTAAATTTTATAAGAAGAGAGCGCTCTTTATATCGTTCAAACGTTAATTTTGAACTGCATTGCACATCTTCAAGAAACAGGTTCTGCAACTTTTTGGCAATAGGCTGGTCATATACAACTGCATTCACTTCAAAATTAAGGCTGAAACTTCGTGGATCAATATTCGTCGTGCCTACAGAAGACACTTCATTATCTACTACAATCGTTTTAGCATGCAAAAAGCCTTTTTCATAGAGATAAATATGTGCACCATACGTCAGCAGTTCGCCTACGTGAGACCACGTAGCCCAATAAACAAAAGGATGATCGGGTTTGTTTGGAATCATAATATGAATCTCTACTCCAGATAATAAAGCAATTTTACAAGCATCCATAAAGCTTGCGTCTGGAATAAAGTAAGGCGTTTGAAGGTACACACTTTCTTTGGCCGACATAATCAATGAGATATACATGTTTTTCAGATGCTGAGTAGTCGAGTTTGGCCCGCTTGCTACAATTTGTACAGGAACCGTTCCAGAATGAGTTTCTGTACGATGCAAAAATTGTTCCAGTTCAATTGGCTGCTTTGTTGCTTGATGCCAATCTAAAATGAATCTCCCTTGAATATCGTTCACTGACTCTCCTTTAATACGAAAATGAGTGTCTCTCCAATAACCCATTTTTGGATCTAACCCTAAATATTCATCTCCTACGTTAAATCCTCCTATGTATGCTACTTCACCATCAATAATACAAAGCTTTCGATGATTTCGATTGTTAATCCGAAAATTAATTAAGCGAAGAATTGAAGGGAAAAACGCCTGTGCTTCGCCGCCATATGAAATAAGCTCCTTAAAAAATGATGGCGTCATTTTTCTAGATCCTACTTCATCATAAAGAACGCGAACCTTTATGCCTTCTTTTGCTTTTTTTGTTAGCTCATCTCTTAATTTTTTCCCAAGATTATCTCGTTGAATAATATAATATTGAATATTAATTTCTTTTTTAGCATTTCGAATGTCCTCAAACAATGCATCAAATTTCTGATTACCATCACTAAAGATATCAATTTCATTGTCCGTGCGCACGAGTGACTTAGAAGAATTTAAATTAGTGAACAGCAGTTTATTATGTTGAATCAATAAATCATTTCGATACTCATGGGTAGCTTTAAGTTCTTTTAATTGTTCATCTACTGAAGATCTTAAATATTCCCGCTCATCAGATGATAACTTATAAAAGTTCTTCTGTTTTAGCTGTCTTCCAAAGAATAGATATACAATAAAGCCGACAATCGGTATAAAAAATAAAATAAGAAGCCACGCCCATGTAGATCCTATATCTCTTCGTTCGATGAAAATAAGAATACCGGCTAATAAAACATTAATAGCTGTTACAACAGATACACTTAGTGTAAAGATATGGGCAAATTCCATCCTATTACTCCTTTCTTTCTACTGCATTGCTTTATTAACTCATTTCCGTTTTTAACGCTTTCATTCACTTTACTATACATAACACAGATCGCTTCCTTTTTCACCTTTAGGATCCAAATTTTTTCTTTTTTGCTACACTAAAAATGTGAAATATTTCTTTTATGGTGTATTAAAAACAAGGGGGAGATAATTTGTTTTTTTCGTTTATTTTTCTTAGCCTCATCAATGTATTTGTCAGTATTAGCCTGAGGTATACGGCTTATCAATTATTTAGAAAAGCATTTATTGGAGGTATTCTTACGTGTATCCTTGCTTGCAGCGCCCCTATCATGTTTGTATGGCCTTCCCTGTTTCTATCAACGGGCATATCACTTTTTCTCTACTTTCTCATTATTTACTCAAAAAAGCACATATCATCTAATATATAAATAAAAAACACGAAAATCTAAGATTTCCGTGTTTTTTATCTACAAGCTGTATACGTAATAATCTTGCACGTGATATGAATTGAAACCGCATGTTTCGTAGAGTTGCAAAGCGCGTTTGTTTTTCGCTTCAACCTCAAGAAATATATCATATCCTAGCCGAAACTGCTTTAAAACAACTTGTTTTAAAGCAGCTTTTCCTATTCCTGATTTTTGGTAAGAAGGTAAAATACCAAATCCATAAATCCATGCTTCGCTTTTATCATACGATACCCTTAACTTTCCAACCGCTTGACTATTGTACTCTACGATAAAATGAATTTGCTGTTCTTCCGTTTTCGTTTGTTCATAATAAGCAGCTGCTTCTGTTAAAGACATACCAAAGCATTCCACATCGACTTGCATTTCCATTTTCATATCTGTATCTGATTGGGAAGAGCGAAGTGTAACAAAGGGATTATCATCTTCCAATTCTTTTTCTGCCCACTTCATTTGATATTCTGAAAAAGTAAATGAGCATGGAATTTGCTTTAAGAACTCCCTGCCTGAAACCGAATCGCCAGGAGCATTTAATAAAATCTCTGTATACCCACGCTTCTTACATATATGTAAAGCTTGAGAAAACAGCTTTGAAAAAATCCTTTTTCGGCGATAGCTAGGAGCGACCATTCCGCATATTTCTACTGTATTCCCAAACCCATAAAGACCAATAAACCCAACAAGCTGATTATCTTCATAATGAAAAAAATCGTTAACTTCATTTTGTTTTCGACTTCGTAACATATCAAAATTCAGCTTCAGCTCTATGTGCTCTTCTTGTTCGCAAATAGACTGTAGCTTTTGTATATCTTCTAACACATGTTGTTCTAACATAAAACGCCCCCTGCATTCTTCTTTTTATTATAAGTTCGGCTTTATTTAACTTTTTCCTTTCATCTTTAGCGCAATAGTCGAATAATTATAGGGTAAAAGCAAGATCAAAAAGCATATAGAGTAATCAAACTAAATAGGCGGGGTGCTTATGAAAAAGACCATTTTAATAAGTTTTATGGCACTAGTTGCTTTAACCATTATTTATTGCCTGCAGAAAGAATTCATTTTCGCTTTAGCTTTGTGGAGCATTTATGGAACAGTATTATCTGTTTTTGTATATTTTTCTTTTTACAAATCAACGGAAGATCGCGAGGAGGAGTAACAATAAAGCTATTAAAAGGTCGGTGAAATAAACTTTTTTACAGACCTTTTATAAATTTACAACTGGGATATATGTTGGTAACAACTTAGAAACAAGTAACCCTTATTCTTAGTGTTATAGAAAAGTTATTACCTATTTCACTAAGGAGTTGGATATTTGTATGAAGACAATTACAAAATCTATATCGGTTTTAGCATTAGCAGCGGGCTTTACTTTTTCATCTCTATCTGGAACACTGCCATTCACTCACGAGCAAACAGCAAGTGCAGCAGAAAAAATAAACGCACCGTTCAGCGTATATGAAGTGACCGCAAACGTACTCAATATACGTGCAAAACCTAGCACTCAGGGAAAGATTCTTGATACATTAAGAAAAAAAGATCAAATCGAAGTAGTCAAGTTTGTAAATGCAGACTGGGCCGCCATTAAAATAATTGGCGGCACCGGATATATCAGTACTTCCTATTTAATGAAAGTCCCTACCACTGTTCATACAGCTGCTAACCTTAATTTACGCACAGGGCCTAGCACAAGCAACAAAGTTGTAACAACTATTCCTAAAGGAAAAAGCGTCAGCTTCTTAGCTTGGGGCTACTCAAAAGATAACAAGCTTTCATTTGATTGGGCTTTTGTAGAATACAACGGCTTTAAAGGATATGTAAGCACTGCGTACTTACAGTTACCTACTTATAGATAAAAATAGATAACTCCCTTGAATTATTTCAAGGGAGTTTATTTATGGACAACTGATTAATAGTGCCCTGCCCATGAAGCACCGATGATAATTAGTAAAATAAATAGCACAACGATTAGCGCAAAGCTACTTCCGTGACTTGATCCGTACCCGTAACCATAACCTCCGTAAAAACTCATTTTCTTTCACCTCCCTTTTTTGTAGAATATGTGAAGGGAAATGAAAACGAACATGAGTATTCTTTATCACAAAATTCATTATAATTTATAAACGTTAACTCTTTTACTAGTAAGGCATAGGATATATCATCCCGTGCTTCATCTCTACATCTTTCCCTCGTTCCCCTTTTTAAAGTAAGGGTATATTCCAGCAATACAAAAAAAGAAGAGTTTATATAACTCTTCTTTTTTATTGAACCAGATTATCAACTTGCATGTAGTCATTATAATATTCTTCTAACGTAATTCCTTTCTTAGACACCTTAGAGGCGAGTTCTTTTCCGACAAATCGTATATGCCACGGCTCATATTTATAACCTGTAATCTGCTGCTTTCCTTCTGGATAGCGAACAATATATCCGTATTTATATGAATTTGCTTCAATCCATTTGGCTTCAGGAGTATCTTTAAAACAATCTTGAGCTGCACACTTACCGGTGCTGCTTGATACATCTATACTTAAACCAGTTTGATGTTCACTGCTGCCTGGATGAGCACTGTAATGATTAGCTGCCGCTTCTCCATCTTGTTTTATATACGCTTGATAAAGAGATTCTTGACGACTTTGAGAACGATAGGCAGAAACACCGGCTAGGTAAATTCCTTCTCGTTCAGCAGCTGAAAACATCCTTTCTAATGCTTTTGCTGCTTCTGTACGCATTTGGCGCTTTTCGATTTTTTCTTTAAATACAAACCGAACGTCTGGGTATACAAGGTCGGTGGGTTCATAGTGATCAGGAAGAAGATTTTGCTTGTTTACTAACACAGCAATGGATTCTGGGTTCCCTACAATTTCTATACTATTCTGCTTCTGTTTAGAAGAAGATAAAGGATTATGATCAGACGTATTCAAATGATCATCGTGCTGAAATAATCCCTGATAGCCTAGATACGAGAATCCTGCGATAACACCCAGCACTATTAGTAAAGCCATTTTTTTATAAAGTTTCATATTTCTATACTCCTGACATATTTTCAGCTTTTTAGGACACTCAAACATTGTATACAAATCAAGAAATAATTACTAATATAACAAACTAATTCCTACTATAAATTTTAGTATGCCCGGACCTAATTTTTTCAAACGTTCATTTTAAGCATAAAAAAAGAGATGTCTCCTAAAAGACATCTCTCTTTACTTCTATTCTATAAGACTAGTATTAGTCGATAACTGTAATTTTAACTGATCTTCTGCCCCAGTCTTGTGCAGCACTATCTGAAGAAACGAATACATCAATTCGATTTCCTTTAATTGCGCCACCTGTATCTGCTGCTACAGCTTGACCATAACCTTCAACGTATACTTTTGAACCTAATGGAATAACGCTAGGATCAACCGCAATTACTCGTTGATTTGGATTTGATTTTAAATTTACTCCAGTAGCTGTTGTACCACTGCATCCAGCACAGTTAGCTGTATAAGCTGTTGCTTCAACAGTCATAGACTTGCCGCTAGCTTGCTGTTGAGACTGCTGTTGCTGTTGTTGAGCTGCTTGTTGCTGTTGCTGAGCTGCTTGTTCTTTTTGTGCTTGCTCTTGTGCTGCCTGTGCTTGTGCTGCTGCTTGAGCTTGCTCTTGTTCTTTTTGTGCCTGCTCTTGTGCTGCCTGTGCTTGTGCTGCTACTTGAGCTTGCTCTTGTTCTTTTTGTGCCTGCTCTTGTGCTGCCTGTGCTTGTGCTGCTACTTGAGCTTGCTCTTGTTCTTTTTGTGCTTGCTCTTGTGCTGCCTGTGCTTGTGCTGCTTGAGCTTGCTCTTGTTCTTTTTGTGCTTGTTCTTGTGCTGCCTGTGCTTGTGCTGCTTGAGCTTGCTCTTGTTCTTTTTGTGCCTGCTCTTGTGCTGCCTGTGCTTGTGCTGCT
>NZ_JBHZOT010000009.1:0-4540 GCF_042787735.1 Priestia sp. YIM B13490 | reverse complement strand
CTGTGCTTTGCTGCTTGAGCTTGCTCTTGTTCTTTTTGTGCCTGCTCTTGTGCTACCTGTGCTTGTGCTGCTTGAGCTTGCTCTTGTTCTTTTTGCGTTTGTTCTTGTGCTGCTTGTTCTTGCTGAGCTTGTGCCGTTTGAGACTGCTGCGCTTGTGGAGCTGCCTTTGCTACTGGCGCACTAGCTGTTTGAGATTGAGCTGCTTGTGCCGTTTTAATTTTAAATTGTTCTCCAGGGAAAACTAAGTCTGATGTTAAACCGTTCCATTCTTTAATTTCTTCTACTGTTACGCCATAATGTTGACCGATTGACCACAAAGTGTCACCACGTTTTACAGTATGTACGATTTCTTTTATGCTAGATAAGTTTAGTGTCTGATTTGGATAAATTAGTGTTGATGTTAAGTTATTAGCATCTTTTAGCTCGTCTACGCTCACATTATGATTTTGAGCGATTTTCCATAAAGTGTCACCTTTTTGTACTTCATACGTTCCGCTTGTAGAGGCAGATGCTGCACCTACAAATCCTGCTGAAAGAATTGCCGTTGTCCCTAGAGTAAATACAAATTTCTTCATTTTCCGAATACCTCCTTATTTACTCAATGACTGAATGATACCACCTGTTCATTTCACTTCCATTACAGGAATATTTTACTTTTATTACGGATTTAATTAATTTTAAACATTTTCTTGTAATATTTCTGACAATTCATTTTTGAATAATGATTAAATTTCATCAAAATCATGTCAAAATTTGAAGAAAACTCTATAAAAAGTTGGAGTTGTATTCGGTGATAAAAGTAACTTATCAGCAAAAAAAACCTTCTAAAAGCAGTTAGCTTTTAGAAGGTTTTTTCACTGATATGAAACAGTTAAAGTTGGAGCATATGCAGGATTGTCGCCCCCATAAATTTCAACTACGTCACTTAAAAAGTCCGCTGGACCTGAGCTTGACAAGCGAAACTGAGTTTTGCCGGTCCTATTCATATATCCCCAAAGCGAGGAAGGAAGTTGAATAGTTGTATATCCATTATTGAGTGAAGGCACTGATATTTGGAAGCCTCCTGAAATAGATGGTGAAGCCTGATAATCTATTTGTTCTAAAGCACTGCTAGTTCCAAATACACCGCTTTTAATATCGCCTTTCAAAGATGAAATATTACCAGTTGAAGATTTGCGATAAATTTTTAAAGATACATCCGTAATGATTGCATCATCAGGTAAAGAACCTGTGTCAAAAGATAAAATGGTTCGGTATGTGTCGGTATTGTACATTCCTTTATCCCCAATTTTATGAATAGAACTACTCATACCGTCAGCTGATAAGTTTCCGATAAATCCATCTTCAGCAGCAAGTGAAGAAAATACTGAAGATTTCTCTGAAGTTCCAGAAATTTGATAAACTTCCGTCTTTACTTCCTCTTGGTTACCCGCTGCGTCTACACTAAAAAACTTTACTGTTTTGCTAGAGTTGATGGTAATAGGCTCAGAGTACTTTAGAGAATTAACAGTTGGTATGCTTCCATCTAATGTATAGTAAGTGGTGGCAGGTTCATTGGTTGATAATGTAACAGAAACAGAACTTCCATACGTTCCTCCCGCTGGTGAAGCAGCTGTAACCGGTGGGGATATATCTCCTGGATTAGGAGCATCACCATTTTTTGGATGGCTTTTAAAAAAGTTCCAGCTTAATTTAGTTGCATTTGGTCCTTTAGGATCTGTATAAGAACCGGATGTACTTCCCCCTGACCAAGCATGTCCCATTCCTTCTATCATGTACTTTTCCATTACTGTTTTTCCTGCTGTATCTTTGTAAATATATTGCGTATAGCTTCTTCCACCAGATACTGTACCTGTTGCAGTTTGATCTGCCGTATCATCAATATCGTTATTATCCAGCCCATCAGACGCTCTATCATTTGTTTGAGCCCATTGCGATAATATTTGATGCGCATTTATAGGCGCAACAGTGTAGTCAGCTGTCCCATGAAACAAAATAACTGGAACCACTCGTTTATGATCTCCCATGGCTGAATAGGCTAAATCTCCTTGTTGGATAGGATTAGGACCTCCACTGCTCATTGCTGTATAAGCACCTGTCACATTAGTCGCTGCTTTATATTCTAAGCCAGCCCCAACGCTGATAGCCGCAAATATGTCTGGATAAGTAGCTCCCATAATAACACTCATAGCTGCTCCAGCAGATAGCCCTCCAACAAAGACTTGGTCGGCATCTATTGAATAACTGCTTTTTATTTGATTGACCATTCCAGCAATTAACGCTGGTTCACCGCTTCCCCTTGATTGATGAGCAGTATCAAACCAGTTCCAACACTTATTTGAATTAGCAGAAGAGGGTTGTTCTGGATAAAGAACAAGAAACTTCTCTGTCTCCGCCAGTTCATTCATTTGTGTTCCTGCTGCAAATTGATCAGGGTCTTGAGTACAGCCATGTAGCATAACTACTAGAGGTAAGGCAGCACCTCCCTGATAACTGCTAGGTACGTACAGTTTGTATGTCCTTCCGTTATATGTTTTAGAGGTAAAACTTCCTGCGGCTGAAGAAGATACAGCACCTAAAGATAAAAAAAGTATAAAAATCATCCCTGCTATAAATAATCGTTTCATCTTCCTGCTTCCTCCTTATATTGATATGGTTATACTTAGCAGCAAACGTACATATCGGTATGGTATGGAAATGAATAAGAGTTACTAGTAAGATGATAGCAAGGTTTTATGTAATAAAATTTATATTAACTGCACGATTTGCCTACGGTTATGAGGACGAATAAAATCATTCATCTCCCAAAAAAGAAAACGCTTACATAAAATTGTAAACGATTGTGCTGATAAATACTATAAAAAAGACATACCTTTTAAAAATAGGCCGGTATGTCTTCTATAGATTGCTTACTTAAGTATTCATATTGTGACTCGCTGCAATTTACCATAGCAATGGATTGAGGATAACGTTGTAAATGAGAAGGGAGCTCCTTAAACCCAAACTGATGATAATATTCAGGAAGAATATCGCTATACAGCATAAAAATAGCGCTGCGCTTCTCTATCTTCATCTTTTTAAAAAAGTCTTCAAGCATATCACGGCCATACCCCATTCGTTGATAAAGCTGGTGTACAACAACAGATCCAATACCGTGCAAAGCAAACTTTAATCGAGGAGTTTGTAAAAGAAGCAAAATAAATGAACCAATAATTTGATCCTCTTCATTTACGTATACATACCGAATTCCATATGTTTCTTCTTTTTGATTATCTCTCACATACTCTTTGTACGTCCTGCCTTTAGGCCATGCGGCATATCCCATTTGATAGACTTCTGCCAATTCTTCAGACTTTATTTTTCTTAATAACATGAACATCCCCTCTTTATTTATAATCCCATACGTCAGCAGACATTTTTTATAAAGTTAAAAATAGTTCCTGTATGTATATATTATACTTCATCCTACGGAAGCTTTCTTGCTCTGAGTCCTATTAACAGCTAATATGTGAGCTACTTTCTCAAAAAACTAGAAAAATTCCTGATAGTTGTTCCTCACCCATAGCAGTCATATAGGTAAAGATACTCTTTATCATTCCATAAAAACATAGAGATGTAAATGTATTTCCAGCTTCATTTAGCATTCATTACGTATTACTCATCAAAAAAAGCATAGAAACTACGCTCTATGCTTTACAGTGAAAGTCATCATCATTTCTTAAGCTTTTTCGTTCTCTACATACTCCACTAGATGAAAGAAAAAACGATATGTAAGAATAAGAACTTCACCTATCGACATTTTTTCATTAAACTCTTTTATAGCATCTAACTCAATATTCACATCCCATAATCCATCTTTATCATTAAATAAAAGCTGGACGCTTGTTGGACTTTCATTAAGTTCTTTAGCAAAAAATTGTTTTAGTAAAGAACCGAATTTTTTTTGCATATGTAGCCCGGTTAATACTTTATATGTGCCAAACACATCATCCACTTCAAAAGAACATCCATCAAGCTTAATAAATTCGAACCATTTTGATTCTACATATAGAAATTCACTTCTGTGTTCTTTCAAGTAAGAAATGGGCGTATCTAAAAACGAAAGAGGAGATTCTTCTGCGATCAGCTCGTCCGTTTCTTTATCTACTCTTTCGATATAAGAATCTTTAAAACGTAAAGATTCCTCTTTTTCTTCTATCATCAGGTTTTGCGGTACCAACTTTTTTTGCAACGCATATTCCTTTTCTTCCTGGTATAGAGATAAAGATTGACCTTGAACGTTCATTTCTTTTTCAATATAAGTTTGAATATTACTTTGTAACATGAAAAAACCTCCTGATTAATCTGCATCACTATCTTATATCATAACCTAAACAAGTGTTTATAAATATAGCCAAACAAAAAATCCTTAGGCTATGCCTAAGGATAATAATGATATATTCAAGTATGTATAAAAGATAATTTGGTTGCGGGGACAGGATTTGAACCTGCGACCTTCGGGTTATGAGCCCGACGAGCTACCGAACTGCTCCACCCCGCG
>NZ_JBHZOT010000008.1:0-196401 GCF_042787735.1 Priestia sp. YIM B13490 | reverse complement strand
TAATAAAAAAATTGGATAAATGGCTAAAGCTGCAAAAAAACCAATTCGTGCGATTGAACCAAGCTCTTTAAAATTCCGTTCATATATTTTAGAATCGATTGGAAGGGAATGTTTATAAATAGGGATGTAAATAAGCCCTGCTACAACTAGTAAAAAAGAGATAGTAAAGATAAAGATCACTTTTTTGCGCTCATTTTTATTTTTGATTAATGTCTGTAGCCATGATTTTTTAGCTGGAGATTTAGCTGAATTCATTTTCTTCCTCCTTGGAAAAAACTAGTTAGTATCAGTATGAACTTTTTTTCTTAAAAATTCTTTAAAAATCCTTCTTTTTTAGAAAAATTCATTTTTTTCTTTGCAATACGCGTTATAGTTAAACAAAGGGTTTAAAAAGGAGATGAATACATGAAAAAAAGAATAAGTATATTTATAATCAGTCTTTGTTTACTTTTAACGGCCTGTGGTCAGGAACCTGCTCAAAGCACAAATGCTGAGCAGCCAAAACCGTTGGACGTAAATCTTCAAGGCCCAGAGGCGTTACGGAAAAATGAAAGCGGTATCTACAAAGTCGAAGTTACGTATGGAGACGAAAAAGTAAAAAATGATGATGTTGAAATGATTGAATTTGAAATAGAGAAAAAAGATGGCGAAGGGAAAGGGAAGATGTTAAAGCCTAAACAAATAGGAGAAGGTGTATATGAAATACAAACATCTTTCTCTGAGCCTGGTACATATACCGTGCAATCACATGTTTCTGCAAAAGGGACGCATAACATGCCTCTGATAACCGTTACGGTTAAATAAAAAAAGTCAAGGATGCTAATTCCTTGGCTTCTTTTCGTTTAGTATGTCCATTGAATTCCCATTCTACAAGGGGAAAAGGTTATTTGGAATAGGATGATGTTTTCTATCATCAATTAAAGTAATGCACTGAGCCAGCTGTTCAATTCCTCGTTTGATCGTATTCGTATTTACTTGTGAGATGCTTAATCGGAGAAGAGTGTCTCGTTTGTATTCTGGTAAAAAAAATCTAGAAGCATCATCAACATATATGTGCTGCTCGTTTAGCATGTGAACGATCTGCTTTGCTGTCACATGCTCAGGCAAACTAATGGATAAATAGAATCCTGAAGTTGGTTTAGAAAAATGTGTATGAGGGGGTAGCAGTAAATCACATGCTTCTACAAGAGTTTGCATTTTGGTATGGTATACCTCTTTTATCTTTTTAAGATGACTTGTAAACATGCCGCTTTTTAAATAAATTTCAAGAGCACCTTGGGAAAGCGCTGAACTATTAAAATCTGAACTGAATTTATATCGTAAAAAGTCGCTATTCATTAACGAAGGAAGCACGACAGCAGCAATACGTAACCCAGGAAGAAAGATTTTCGAAAAGCTTTTAATGTAAATAACTCGTCCACAAGGATTAAAAGAAAATAAAGGATCTGATTTTGCATCGGGATCAAGATCGCCCAAAAAGTCATCTTCCACTATATATACATCGTATTTTTCGGCTAGCTCCACGATTTTTTTCTTCTCGAAATTTGTATAACAATGCCCAAGAGGGTTGTGAAATCTTGGAATAATGTAGAAAAATTTTATATCATTATTTCGAAAAATGTACTCCAAACGATCAAGATCAATACCTTTCATCGATAGCTCGATCCCAAAAGTAGTAGCTTGGTGCAGCGTAAGAGACTCGATAAAACCGAAATAAGTGGGCTGTTCAATTAGGATATTATTTTTTCCATTTGGAAAGGGCATAGAAACTAGTAAATGAAGAGCTTGCTGAGACCCGGATACAATAACTAACCTTTCAGCTTGAGTGAACACCTGTAGGTTCTGCAAGTGTTTCACTAACTGTACCCGCAATGAGTAAGAGCCTTGTTGATCAGAGTATGTAAAAAGCTCTTCTTTGTAGTGTTCAATCGCTTGGTTTATACAATGCTGAAATTCAAGATAAGGCATAACGTTTTTATCTGGACCAGCAGACAAGAAATCAATCACTTCATTTTCATTCGTCCTATGTTGAAATTCTGCCACAACGTAGTAGCCGCTTTTAGGAACAGAATAAATTAAATGCTCTTTTTCTAGTTCACTGTACGCTTTGATAACGGTATTCTTGCTGCACGAAAAATGTTGAGAGAGTCGGCGAACAGAAGGGAGTTTACCACCTGCAATAAGCGATCCATTTGATAGGCCAAGCTTAATTTCTTCCATGATTTTCAGATATTTCAAACTCATAGGTCATACTCCTTTAATTTGTACCCGTACAGATAGGTAAAAGAATGATTTATTTTACTAGTTGTCCTGCGCTATCCTTTTAATTATATCAGAACTTTTTTTAGAAAAATGGTATAGTTCTGAAAAATAAAAAGACAGGGGTAGGGTAAGATGCAAAAAGAAAGTAGAGAGAAAATGGGCTTATTGTTGGGGTTAATAGGCGTTATCTGTTTTAGCTTAACCCTTCCTTCTACAAGCATTGCAGTCAAGTATTTCGGAACGACAGTCGCCGGTTTAGGAAGAACAGCTATAGCTGCTGTTTTAGTAGCTGTGATATTGATTGTACGAAAAGAAAAATTCCCTTCTCTCCGCCAATTTAAAAGTCTGCTGATCGTCGCTTTAGGCGCAGTTTTAGGGTTTCCTCTGCTCACTTCCTGGGCAATGAAATCATTGCCTGTTTCTCACGGAGCGGTTGAACTCGCTCTTTTACCATTAGCCACAGCCGGTTTTGCGATGTTTAGAGGGGGTGAACGCCCTTCTTTAAAATTCTGGGTCTCAAGTATAATCGGTTCGGCAGCTGTTATCGTGTATGCTCTTCACCTTGGATTCGGTCAACTGCAGTTTGCTGATGCAGCTTTACTAGCAGCGGTGCTGATACTTGGACTGAGCTATGCAGAAGGAGGGGTGTTAGCAAGAGGATTAGGCAGCTGGCAAGTAATTGCTTGGGCCATTATCATCGGTGCACCATTTTTTATGGTTCCAGTAGGACTAAGCATTACAGCTGAAATGCTCCATGCGCCTTTACAAGCGTGGGTTAGTTTGATTTATCTCTCAGTAGTGAGTCAATTTTTAGCATACGTTGCTTGGTACAGCGGGATGGCTATGGGTGGAATAGCCAGAGTTAGCCAGGTTCAATATTTACAGCCATTTTTAATGATTTTGTTTGCAGCTCTATTTCTAGGTGAAACAATTACACTTTTTACTCTTGCTACAGCAATAATTGTTGTCTTTTCGGTTGTACTAGGCAAAAACGCTTCGGTGTCAAAAAAAGAAGTGCATCCACAGAAAATAGTGAATAAAGAAGCTTAACTGATATGTGAATTTGTTATATTAAAACCACATGCTCTATTCCCGTTAGCAATCGCCAGGTTCATTCAGTCTCCTGTTTTCCTATGTAAGTCTCAAGAGTCAAAGTATAAGAAATGAATGAATTTCCTATATGAAAAAGGTATATAACGGTTTTTTTTCACATAGGTTGAACATTATACAAGAACTTGTACACCGAAAAAATACAATTAGACAAATAATTCGTATTGGGCTTGTCATATACATAGAGAGAAGAGGTAGTGATGAAAAAGGACGGGAGATAGAGGAGATAACGAGATGAACACTTTTTTGAAAGGAACGTTTATTCTAGCAGGTGCTGCCTTTGCAGGAGAGTTAATTGAATTTCTTGTAAATATGGTACTTGCTAGAGAATTAGGAAGAGAAGGCATGGGTATGTACATGACGGTTCTTCCTATCATTTTTCTTATTGCTACCGTAGCCAACTTAGAACTGCCTATTTCTATTTCTAAATTTTTGGCTGAACATCATCGCAAAGAACATCAGCATATGATGAAGCATGCCACCATTTTTGCGACTGCTGTGAGCTTGGGAATCTTTTTTATTACACTGGCCGTATTAGCAGCCTTTCCATTTTTTAGTCACTATCATCCTTATTTAAAATGGGTTGTACTATGTTTCATTCCGGTTGTTTCGTTTTCAGCGGTGCTTCGTGGATATTTTACGGGTAAAAATAACATGACGACTATCGCTGTGTCTAATTTTATCCGCAAAGCCTTTCAGCTAACGATTTTATTTATTGTTTTTCAAATGTTTGCTTTCACAGATGTTAAAATGTCGCTGTTTATTGCGATTTGTACGCTAATTGGGACCGAAGCTGTTATTTTGCTTTATTTTTTTATCACGTATGTTACCCAGTTAAGTGTTTTATCAAGAGGGCACAGACCTCTGCTTTCTCCAAGTGAGATTCGGAAAAAGCTGTTAGGTGTCTCACTTCCGACCACGGGACTGCGTTTATTTAATGCGGTATGTAATGCTATTCAGCCGTTTTTAATCAAACACGCGCTCGTTTTATCGGGCATGACTTTAACCGGGGCAACGCAGCATTTTGGTATGCTAACAGGGGTAGCGATGTCGATTGGCTTTTTTCCGGCTTTCTTTGCTCATTCTCTTTTAGTAGCACTAATACCTGCTGTATCTGAAGCTCATGCGAAAAATCAGGAAGAACAGCTTCAAAGACTTTTGACTCAAAGTATGCAAATGACATTTTTATATGGGATTCCGTCTATAGTGGCGATGTATTTCTTTGCTGAGCCGCTTACTAACTTGTTTTTTCATTCTACAGAAGCCGTGTACTACCTAAAGGCTTTATGGCCGTATTTTCTTTTTCACTTCTTTGCCGTCCCGCTTCAAGCTTATTTAATTGGCCTTGGCTATGTAAAAGATGCTTTTTATCATACGATTTGGTCTCATATTGTATCTTTTTCCCTGATGTTTTTCTTAGGATCACAAACAAATATTGGCATGCAGGGAATTATTATCGGGATGAACTGTGGCGTGGTTGTCCTGACCGTTCTGCATTATGTAACGATTTGCAAAGTCATTAACGTTTCCTTTTTTTCACTTAAACATAAAACGCATTTATCTTAAAAAAACCTCCAACAGTGAAGTTGGAGGTTTTTTGGTTACCAGTTATTCATAATAGAGCTAAACAGTGTAGCAGGGTCTTGTCCGCCGCCGCCTGATAAGTATTTCGTTGTTTGCGTAGAATTAGCATTATCAAAGCCAGCGTGGATAGAAACGACTGCATCATCGGTATACCCGACAAACCAAGCATCTTTGACATCGTTGGTTGTACCGGTTTTACCTGCAGCATCTCGTGAAGAACGAGCGTTAACACCTGTTCCATAGCTTTTTTCAATCACATCTTGCAACATGGATGTCATTGTATCTGCATTTTCTTCACTCATTACTTGCTCTGTTTGAATGTCTGGCTTTTTCACTTCACCGTCGCGCATCTCAATTTTTCGAATTGCGTACGGCTTAGTCATGACGCCTTTGTTAGCAAAAGTAGTATATCCTTGTGCTAACTGAAGGGGAGAGAACGTTGTGGTCGTTCCTCCAAGAGCAAGCCCTAATTTTGACTTATCGTCATCTTCAAGCGGAAGTCCAGCTTTTTCCATGAATTTTGCGCTTGTATCAATACCAATTTGTTTTAAAAGCCAAACAGCTGGAACGTTAAGTGAACGGGTAAGTGCTTCACGCATTGTCACATGCTTTTGATATTCACCTTCTGCGTTTTTAGGGCTATATCCACCGCCAAAGTCTTGTCGTTCGTCACTTAAGAGTGAAGTTGGCGTATAATCTCCAGTTTCTAAGGCTGGACCGTATACGGCTAACGGCTTAATAGCTGAACCAAGCTGATATCCGCTTGTAGCACGGTTTAAGCCGTTTCGCTCATAGCTGCGTCCTCCATACATCGCTGAGATTCCACCTGTTTTAGGGTTAACAGCTGAAATCCCAACCTCTACTTTGCTGTTGATGCCATCATCTCGGAACGTATGATTTGCTACAGAGTTATTAATCGATTCCTGTAAATTAGGATCTAAATCTGTATAAATGGCATAACCACCCTTATAAAGGTCATCAGCAGATACGCCATACTGTTGAGCAGCTTCTTTAATTACATAATCAATAAATGCTTGATTGGAGTTCGGTTTTTTAACAGGAACACTAGGCTTGACTACACGTTCGTTTAACGCTTGCTGATACTGAGTATCGCTAATAACGTTTTGGTCATGCATCAGTTTCAATACAACGTTTCGTCGGGCTGTAGCTTTTTCTGTACTATTGCTTGGTGAATACGTACTCGGCGCTTTTGGCAGTCCCGCTAAAAGCGCAGCTTCGCCTACGGTTAAATCTGATACAGGCTTATTAAAATAAAGCTGAGAAGCTGCACCAATACCATATACACCGCTTCCGAAATAAATTTGATTTAAATATAATTCCAAAATTTGATCTTTTGTAAATTGTCTTTCTAAGCCTAGTGATAGAAACATTTCATCTACTTTACGTTTAATGGTCTTATCACTAGATAAGTAAAGGTTTCTTGCTAACTGCTGTGTAATGGTACTTGCGCCTTCAGCTTTACTCATTGTTACAATGTTCTTAAAAAGGGCGCGGCCAATACCTTGTAAATCAATCCCAAAATGCTTGTAAAAGCGACGGTCTTCCGTTGCAACAAACGCCATTTTTACATAATCGGGAATTTCATTGCTCGAAACATTTTGACGGGGAACGGTTTTATACAATTCGTCAATCTTACGGTCATTTTTGTCATAGACTACCGTACTTTGAACCGACTGCAGTTTCGAGTAAGATAAATCAGCCGTTTGCTGAAATTGCTTTAATACATAGGTAACTCCCAGCATTACAATTAAAACAACGACTAAAAAGGCTAAAATAAATTTCCTCATGTTGGTTCACTCCACTAAGTAATAATTCCATGTTCACACATAGCTACATTCTTCGTCTTTACAAGGTCGTTATGTAAAGAATGCTGAAGTTTGTTGGCCCATTCAATCTTTTAACAGAGAGATGGGTGATAAAGTATTAACGTTCACAAGCTGACGTGCTAAGTTTAATAAAGGCTATTATTCAAGTGCAGGTAAGTTTTTAGGGTATAAGATGATTGACATAAATAGCTCTTTACGCAGTTATTTTTTGCTTACTCGCAGATGCTTCGTTTTTTTATCAAACTGAAACGAAGTGAAATACAATCATCTGAACTTAGTTTACCCATAAATTTGTGTTTGTCAAATAAAGTCGTATAAAGCACCATTCGGGGCTTTGTTCCCCTTTATGAAAAAACAAGCTGGTATTTTACGTTCTGTTTCTCATAGAAAAAAGTTGTTATAACACGTATACGAAATAAGATTCAGTACGTTCGGGTATAAATGCTGATATCTGTTGAAAGTAACGAAATAAAGAAAAAATTAACTAATTTATCAGACTAGGGCACTTTTTATATGACGGAAGACGGGTGAGTTTTAATCATTATCCACCTTTTGACGGGAGCACTTAGCTAAAAGTGGAATATTTCTTTCCACCCTGTAAGTCAAACGAATTAAATACCTAGCTGCATATGAGCAATGGCCATATGAAGTTATTCAGTATTATGTGATACTGCCAGCAAAACATACAGGTATTTCTTTGACAGTAGTTCCTTTACAAATGCTTCGAAAGTTCTTATAATAAAATTATCTTTAATTCGAGATATTTAAAAGGAGTGGATATACGTGAAACATATTTTTAAAAAAGGAACGGACGAGACGAAACCGACTTTATTGCTGTTGCATGGTACAGGAGGTACAGAACAAGATCTGCTCCCTGTTGCGGATATGATTGATTCCTCTTGCTCCATATTATCTGTAAGAGGAAATGTACTAGAAAACGGAATGCCCCGTTTCTTTAGACGTTTACAAGAAGGAATATTTGATATAGAAGATTTAATTGAACGCACAAAAGAACTTCATCAATTTTTAGATGAAGCGGCTGAAACATACTCATTCGATCGACACAACATCGTAGCTGTAGGCTACTCAAATGGTGCCAATATTGCAGGAAGTTTGCTATTTCATTATGAGAATTCTTTAAAAGGGGCGGCTCTTCTTCATCCGATGGTTCCAAGAAGAGGAATTGAAGTGCCTAAGACCGACGCTTCTATCTTTATTGGGGCAGGCACAAACGACCCTATTTGCCCAGCATCAGAAACGGAAGAACTTTCTGCGCTTTTAGAAAAAGCTGGAGCGGACGTACAGGTGCATTGGGAATCATTTGGCCATCAGTTAACACGAACAGAAATTGAAGCAGCTGAAAAATGGTATCGAGCAAAATTTTAATTTAAAAACTTTCCGCACTCGTGCGGGAAGTTTTTTATTTTTAAAAAGTAATGACAGTTATCGTACAAAAGATAGATATAACTGGTAAAAAGTACTTTTTTTACTGAATGAAGGGAAATTTTATGATATCATTTTATTTCCGGTATATCCTTGCAGAACAGCTATTTTTAGGTAAAGTATCAAATTATTTTAAAATTCCTGGCTTCTATCACAAAAAAATGAAACCAAAGTCTGAGTAAACCGTTATAATAAATGCAGGATTTAAATTCAAAAGGATGGTTAAAAGCATATGACTCGTTTTTTTATTGTTTTACTTTTCGTTCTAATGGTTATATGTGTATATACCATTATTTCGCAAACCCTTTATCGTCGCTATCATTCATCAGTCATAATAAAAGGGAAAAAAAAGCATAAAATAGCTATAACATTTGACGACGGTCCTCATCCTGTTTATACACCAAAAATTTTGGACTTGTTCAAACTGCATGAAATGAAAGCTACTTTTTTTATTGTGGGAGAACTAGGGGAGAAACATCCGTCTATTTTAAACAGAATGATCGATGAAGGACATGAAGTAGCTATACATCATCATCGTCATGTGAGTGCATGGACGCAAACACCTTGGCAATTAAAAAGACAAATTCATCAATGTGCACAGGTTATAGAGAAAGTAACCAATCAAAAGCCGCTTTTTTATCGTCCGCCGTGGGGACATTTAAATATGAGCAGTTTATCAATGGCCAAGCCATATCACCTTGTGATCTGGACAGGAATCTTTCAGGATTGGACACTAAAAACAACGAAAACGGCATTAGTTCAAAAACTAATGCGTAAAGTAGAAGATGGAGCCATTTTTGTGTTACACGATAATGGAGATACCCCGGGAGCAGATGAAAAAGCACCTGAAATGACGATTGCGGCGTTAGAAGAATTTTTACCTTACTTAAAACAGCAAGGGTATGAAAGTATAACCATGCAGCAATTGATGAATCAATCGTAAATAGAGGAGCGAGCAGTGGACTTAACAATTATTTCTCAGTATATACATTCCTATGGTTATATTGTTATTTTACTTGTACTTTTTTGTGGGATTGTTGGAATTCCAGCGCCTGAAGAATCATTTTTAATATTATTAGGCATGTTTATTGCCAAGCATCAGCTGAACTTATACGAATCATCTCTTTTTGCTTTTTTAGGTGTTATTACTGGAATGCTTACTGCTTACGGGCTAGGAAGGTATGCGGGAACCCCATTTTTTGATAAATACGGAAAATACGTAGGGTTAACCAAAGAGAAAATTGAAGCGGCAAGCGGCAGCTACCATAAATATGGGATATGGACCATTTTATTTGGTTTATATATTCCAGGCTTGCGTCAAATTAGCCCATATATGGCGGGAATAAGTCGCTATCCGTTTTTGCTTTATTTATTGTTATCGGTAGTAGGAAGTCTAGTATGGGTCCTTTCTTTTCTGATTCTAGGTTACTACGTAGGAGATCGAATTCATATTTCGTATATTATCATGGGCGCTGTAGCTTTTTTTGTCATTTATTTACTTATAAAAAGAACAAGAAACCGAAAACGTCTTGAGAGGAGGGATGGTCAATGAGGAAGGTTTTATTCTTACCGCTTTTTCAGATGCCATCTGGTCATCACCAAGTAGCAGACGCCGTTATGGATGCCATTATGGAGCGTTTTTCGCACGTTATTTGTCAAAAAATTGATTGTTTAAGCTATTGGAGCAAACCGCTTGAACAAATGATTTCATCGATATACATGAAATGGATTTCTGTTTTCCCAAAGCAGTTCGAAAAATTTTATTACGGTCATGTATACAAAAAAAACGACCATACGATGGACGATTTTGTTGTGAAAAAGTGGCCGATTATCGAATACCATATGAAGAAATTAATTGATGCAGAGCAGCCGGATGTCATTGTTTGTACACACAGCTTTCCTTCCTGTGTATTAAGCGGGTTAAAAGAAAAAGGAATCATTGATCTTCCTATTATAAACGTATACACAGACTTCTTAGTAAGCGACGTATGGGGTAAAAATGGAATTGAGCTTCACTGCGTGCCTGATCAGGATACAAAAGCGTTTTTACAAAACGTTCACGGTGTAAAAGAGTCTTCTATTTATGTAACGGGAATTCCTGTTCATAAAGCGTTTTTAAAAAGAAGGATTGACCATCTTATGCCACAGAAACATATACTGATTGCCGGAGGGAATTCCGGCCTTGGAAATGTACGCAAAATGCTTCAGCAGCTTCCGCAAAACTGTACGTATATGTATTATGTGCTGTGCGGAAAAAACAAAAAGTTGTATCAAGAACTAATAAAATTAAACCACCCGAGAATTAAAGCGGTCTCGTATGTAAAATCGAGAGAGAAAATGAATGATTTATATGAGGGAGCAGATGCCATTGTCACAAAAGCGGGGGGAGTGACAATTAGCGAAGCCCTTCACAAAAGACTACCTATTTTTATTCACTCATCTCTTCCCGGTCAAGAACAAATTAACATTGAATATCTAAAAGGAAAAGAGCTGCTGATACCGCTTAATGAGGCTGAAGCCTTTGAACAGCAGCTTAAGAACATTTTAGAAAATGATGTGAAACGAAACCGGTTGATAAAACGGATGGACGAATATGTAGACAGCTTAGAAGTAAAAGTAGATCGCGTGCTTGCAGATCACTTTAAGCTATATCGATATGAGACAAGTCAAAATCAATTTTAAGCAGAACATTGGTTATTTCTTTTTACATTCGATAAACTAACTGTAGAGATAACAACTGTAGAAGGTTAGATGAAGTAAAAGGAGATTATAATATGAACTCAGTTATTGAAACGATTTTAAATCATCGTTCTATTCGCAAATATGAAGACAAACCATTGTCAGAAGAGCAAATTCAGACGATTGTAGAAAGCGCACAGGCAGCTTCCACATCAAGCTATATTCAAGCGTATTCCATTATTGGAGTAAAAGATAAAGAAACGAAGCGAAAGCTTGCTCAATTAGCAGGAAATCAGCCTTACGTAGAAACAAATGGACACTTCTTTGTATTTTGCGCTGACTTTCATCGTCATGATGTCATTGCGGAAATGGAGAAAAAAGATTTATCGACAGCGCTCGAAAGCACAGAGCAGTTTATGGTAGCTATTATTGACGTTGCCCTTGCTGCGCAAAATGCAACGCTTGCTGCTGAATCAATGGGACTTGGAGCTTGTTACATCGGCGGTTTGCGTAACGAATTAGAAGAAGTAAGCAAATTGTTAAAACTGCCTCATCATGTAATTCCGTTATTTGGTCTAACGGTTGGACATCCAGCGGGTATTACGGATAAAAAGCCGCGCTTACCATTTAAACATGTGTATCATGAAGAAACCTATGAGCCGAACGATGAGCAGACGAAAAAAGAATTAACATCGTATAACGAAGAAATTTCTGCTTATTACAACGAAAGAACAAATGGCAAACGCCAAGACACATGGACTGGTCAAATGGCCGACATGCTTTCCAATCCTAAGCGTATGTATATGAAAGAATTTGTTGAAAAGCAAGGATTTAACAAAAAATAAAAAAAGCTGGGACAAAAGTATTTTAGCCGAATTGAAAAGCGAACCGCTAATCAAAATTTTTGATTAGCGGTTCGCTTTTTTTTGTTATAAAAAAACTGAATATACCCGTTAAATGATCAATAAAAAAGAAGAGGCATAGCCAGCAATGGTAGATAAATTTAACTATTTTGGTAAAAACAACAATAAAAAGCAGTAAAAAGTAGAAACGTTTCATCATATAGCCAAATTATCAGAAATATTACGATTAAATGTTCTGTTTTGTTAAGTTTTGTAATAAAAGTAGCATGGCTCTGTAACGGCTGTGAAATGTGAGGATGATATCATTCAATCATTGAGTAAATAAGGAGGTATTCGTAATGAAAAAATTTATATTTACTCTAGGAACAACAGCAATCCTTTCAGCAGGATTTGTAGGTGCAGCTTCTGCTTCTACAAGCGGAACGTATCACGTAGAAAAAGGTGATACGTTATGGAAAGTCGCTCAAAAGCACAGCGTGAGCGTAGACGAGCTAAAAGATGCAAATAACTTAACATCTAATATTATTTATCCAAATCAAGAATTAAACGTAGCTACTATAAAAGAAATGACGCACAAAGTTCAGCAAGGAAACACATTATGGTCCATCAGTCAGCAATACGGCGTGACGGTAGATCAAATTAAAGAATGGAACGGACTGAAGTCAGATTTAATTTATCCTGGCGAACAATTAAAAATTCAGTCTCCAAACGGCCAAGCTCAGCAATCAAGTCCTTCAGTAGCCCAAGCTGCTCCAGAAGCTCAGCAAGCTCAAGCGCCAGCTGAACAAACTCAAGAAGAACAGCAGCAAGCTCAAGCTGAACAAGCCCAAAAAGAGCAGCAGCAGGCTCAAGCTGAACAAGCTCAAAAAGAGCAGCAGCAGGCTCAAGCTGAACAGGCTCAAAAAGAGCAGCAGCAAGCTCAAGCTGAACAGGCTCAAAAAGAACAGCAGCAAGCTCAAGCTGAACAGGCTCAAAAAGAGCAGCAGCAAGCTCAAGCTCAACAACAACAACAACAACCTGCTGAATCGTCACAACAAGCCAGCGGCAAATCAATGACAGTTGAAGCAACTGCCTATACGGCTAATTGTGCTGGATGTAGCGGTACAACTGCTACAGGAGTGGATTTAAAAGCAAATCCAAATCAAAAAGTAATTGCTGTTGACCCTAGTGTTATTCCATTAGGTTCGAAAGTTTATGTAGAAGGCTATGGTGAAGCTGTAGCTGCCGATACAGGTGGAGCAATTAAAGGCAATCGAATTGATGTATTCGTTCCTGCTGAAGGTGATGCTCAACAGTTCGGAAGAAAATCTGTTAAAATTACGGTTATGAACTAAGAAGTTCTTTATAAAATTGCTAGTCTAGTATAGAAATACATAGCTAGTAAAGCAAAAGAGGTGCCTTATGGCACCTCTTTTTACTTTATAATACGCTTTGCGCCCGCATAGCTGTTTTTCCAGTACGCTGTTGAAAGTGATTGCGTTTTAACGCCTTTGCTGCTGACGTAAATGAATTCTTGTTTGTCTAGGTAAATTCCTACGACTGAAACGGATTTGCCGTTTTTAAAGAAAACTAAATCTCCAGCCTGGAGGCTGTTTTGCTTTACGTCCGTGCCGCTTTTATACTGATCTGCTACTGTACGGGGGATAGAAATATTTGAACCCGCGTTTTTATATACATACTGTGTGTACCCTGATACATCAAAACCTTTTGGTGTCGTACCCCCATATTTATATGGCTTTCCAATTAGCGTTTTAGCATACGATACAATTTGCTGCTGTTTTGCACTAACAGAAGTTTGAGGTGCTGGAGCCGGCGAAGGTGCGCTTGCACTTTTCACTTTCAGCACTTGTCCAACTTTTAACGCATCTGTTTTTAAATTGTTTAATTTTTTTAATTCAGCTACCGTCATGCCGTACTTTTTAGCAACTGCTGTCAGCGTGTCTCCTTTTTTCACCGTGTAGGTGCCATTGCTATCAGCCGGTGTAGATGGAGCTGTTGGTGAAGGTTGAATATCTTCATCAAGCAAATAACTCATATTTGCGTTAAACGTTACTTTTCGCTTCGTTTTATAGCTCTTCGCTTTTTGCTGAAATTGCGTATTGTATGCGTTGATTTCTTTTTCGAAATTTGCAGAGATCTTATTAAATTCCGCGTCACTTACATCTCCGTACGCATAGTCTTCAAGATCCACAATGTAATTATAAAGAGCAATTAAGCTGTCGTATAAATACCCTTGAAGCTGATCAGCTTCCGAATTAAGATGATTCATCGCGTAATTTTTATCAGTCTTTGTTAGAAACTGGTCAATTTGATCTGCAAGCTGATCATATGCAGCTAACGCTTTTTCGTCATCTTTTATTCCTTCAATTTCTTTTAGCTTTTTTTCTACGGTTTTATAAAATGGTGCGTAATAATCTGCTAGCGAATTAACGTCTTTTTGATAAACGCTGACAGAAGAAGCAGCATAAGCAGAGTGACTAAAAACAGACGTTGTCACCGATGTTCCTACTAAAACGGATGCTGCTATAAATGGTACAAGTAGTTTCTCTTTTTTCATTTGTAAAGTCCCCCAAATATCCAAATAATAGTATAGCAGATAGATTATACTATATTAGGTTATAAAAGAACTAGTACTTTTCCTTTAATTTCATATTTTTTAGCAGTTTGCGTACCTGATAGAAGATAATCTAAGGAACAAAGAAAATATGTGATACAATGTACAAATATTCAGTTAAAAAGGAAGTGTACGATATGCAGCAATTTATCAAAGAAATAGCGCGCGGAAAAAGGGGATCAACTGACTTAACGTATGAACAAGCAACAGAAGCAGCTCGCTTAATCGCTTCTGGACAAGCTACGGATGCTCAGATCGCTGCTTTTTTTATCGCGGAACGTATTAAAACTGAAAATGCAGATGAACTATTGGGATTCGTTCATGCTTTTCGTGAAAAAACAAAAGAAATACCGCTGTCTCAGCCGTTAAAAGATAAATCAATTGATTTTGCAAGCCCTTATGCAGGGAGGAATTCATTTTTTGCGACCATTCCTGTATCAATTTTATTAGCTGAAAGAGGTGTGCCAGCTTTTTTACACTGTACAGAAGCGCTTCCTCCAAAGTTTGGAACAACGATTGAAGACGTACTTCATTCATTACAGATCCCTCAAGCTCAAACGATTGAAGACATCGGTCATGCGTTTGAAACGTTAAAAATTGGCTTTGTAAATGCCGAAACAATCTCTTATCCTCTTAGCCGCATCAAACAAGTTCGTCATGAAATTGGTGTAAGGACACTCATTAATACGGTTGAAAAACTACTAAACTTATCGAATGCTTCTTCTTTAATGATGGGCGCTTTTCACCGTACGGCCATTAATAAGATTGTGCCTATTTTTGCTTCTCTGCCTTTCAAACACGTATACGTGGTACAAGGGATAGAAGGATCAGAAGATGTACCTGTACATAGAAGCAGCTTTGTTTTTACGATCTCAGAAGGAGAGATGGAGTCGTTTATTGTCAATCCAAAAGAATACGGACTGTTCGTGGAAGAAGAGCACTTTGAAAAGAAAATAAGTGTTGAAAAACAAGCGGAATATGTGACGCGCATTCTGGAGGGTGAATCTTCTTCCGAACTGACTTACGTCTATAATCAAGTAGTATTAAACGCTGGCTTGCGCTATTATCTATTTGGCTATGAAGCTTCTATTGAAAAAGGAGTAGACTATGCAAAACGCCAGCTAGCTGAAGGTTTGGGCTGGAAACACCTGCAGAAGTGGAAAACACAAGCGATTTCAGAAGAGTAAAAGGTGAGCAAACATGCTCATCTTTTTTTATCGGAAGAGATAAATCCTTTGTTTTTTGTCAGAAAATTTACTATAATTAGTTATGCATTTGTGTTAGAAAATATCACATTTGATGTTAATTAGAAAATAGATTAGCAGAAAGGAAGCTTTCATTGAAACTTACGTCGAGAGAACAAGAAAAATTAATGATTGTCGTAGCTGCAGACTTAGCAAGACGCCGTCAAACAAGAGGATTAAAACTTAACTATCCCGAAGCAGTAGCTATTATTACATATGAAATTATGGAAGGAGCTCGTGATGGCAAGACGGTAGCGCAGCTAATGCGAGAAGGGACCAAGATTTTAAAACGAGAAGATGTGATGGAAGGTATTCCGGAAATGATTCATGATATTCAAGTGGAAGCTACCTTTCCAGACGGAACCAAGCTCGTCACTGTGCACGATCCAATTCGTTAAGAGGAGGGAAAGATATGATTCCAGGGGAATATTTCTTAAAAAAAGATCCAATCACATGTAATAACGGAAAAAAATCAATTAGCGTGACTGTAATCAACAGAGGCGATCGACCTGTTCAAGTAGGGTCACACTTTCATTTTTTTGAAGTGAATGCTGCGCTCGAGTTCCCCCGCGAAGCTTCGCTTGGCTATCATTTAAATATTCCGGCCGGCACAGCCGTTCGTTTTGAACCAGGTGATGCAAAAGAAGTGGATCTCGTTGCTTTCTCCGGAACAAGAGAAATCTACGGTCTTAACAATAAAACAAACAGATCGCTTTCTGATAGAAAGGAAGATGTATAAGATGAGTTTTCAAATGTCGCGACGTCAGTATGCAGATATGTTCGGACCAACCGTTGGAGATGCTGTTCGTTTAGCAGACACAGAGCTATTTATTGAAATTGAAAAAGATTTCACCACGTACGGAGATGAAGTAAAGTTCGGCGGAGGAAAAGTCATTCGTGACGGAATGGGGCAGCATCCTCTTGCAACACGAAACGAAGCAGCGGACTTAGTGTTGACAAATGCAATTATTCTTGATTATACAGGCATATATAAAGCAGATATTGGAATAAAAGATGGACTCATTCAAACTATCGGAAAAGCGGGCAATCCCCTGCTGATGGATGAAGTAGACATCATCATTGGTGCGAGTACAGAAGTGATTGCAGCAGAAGGGAAAATTGTAACCGCCGGCGGTATTGATGCACATATTCATTTCATTTGTCCGCAGCAAATTGAAACTGCTCTTGCCTCCGGCGTGACAACAATGATTGGAGGAGGAACGGGACCGGCTACAGGAACAAAAGCGACAACTTGTACACCCGGAGCTTGGCATATTGAACGAATGCTTGAAGCTGCTGAAGCATTCCCAATGAATATTGGCTTTTTAGGAAAAGGGAATGCAAGTGCCAAAGAGCCTTTAATTGAGCAAATTGAAGCTGGAGCGATTGGACTAAAGCTTCATGAAGACTGGGGAACCACAGCATCTGCCATTGACACAAACTTACAGGTAGCAGACGAGTACGATGTTCAAATTGCGATTCATACAGATACTTTAAATGAAGGCGGCTTTGTCGAAGATACGATTGCAGCGATTGGCGATCGAGTCATTCATACCTATCATACTGAAGGAGCTGGAGGCGGACATGCACCTGATATTATGGAAATGGCAAGCTTTCCAAACGTGCTTCCATCATCAACTAATCCAACAAGGCCCTATACTGTCAACACGCTTGAAGAACATTTAGATATGCTCATGGTATGTCATCATCTTGATCCCTCTGTACCAGAAGACATCGCTTTTGCTGATTCTCGCATTCGCAAAGAAACGATTGCAGCTGAAGATATTTTACACGATTTAGGTGTATTCAGTATGATTTCTTCAGATTCTCAAGCAATGGGACGTGTAGGCGAAGTAATTACAAGAACGTGGCAAACAGCTGACAAAATGAAAAAGCAACGAGGGAAACTTGATGGTGACAGCGAAGTTGGCGATAACGCACGTGTCAAACGCTATGTAGCTAAATATACGATTAATCCAGCTATTGCTCATGGAATTTCCGAATATGTAGGATCAATAGAAACAGGGAAAATGGCTGACTTAGTCCTATGGGAGCCAGCTTTTTTTGGAATAAAGCCTGACTTGATTGTAAAAGGCGGTTTGATTGCACACAGCTTAATGGGAGATCCTAATGCTTCAATTCCAACTCCACAGCCGGTTTTATACCGTCCGATGTTTGCTTCTTATGGAAAAGCAAGAGCTAAAACATCTCTTACGTTTGTGTCAAAAGCAGCGTACGAGAACAAAGTGGGCGAGAAACTGGGGTTGCAAAAGCTGCTTAAACCGGTCAAAAATATTCGTCAATTAAAAAAAACAGATATGAAGTTAAACGGGGAAATGCCTAAAATTGAAGTTGATCCCCAAACGTACGAAGTAAAAGTAGATGGACAAATGATTACATGTGAAGCAGCAGAAGTTGTGCCTATGGCGCAGCGATACTTTTTATTTTGAGGTGAAAGAAATGGTAATCGAAAAAATTATCGGAAATATGGCAACATTAGAAAAACGGGCTCCGCATATAGAAAAGGTATATATCGAAAGTGATCACTTAGTAAAACGCGTTCAACGCGTTGTAACAGATCACGGTAAGGAACTAGGAATTCGTCTAAAAGAAAATCGCGAGCTCACTGATGGCGACGTGCTGTTTATGGATGAAAGCAATATGATTGTTGTTCAGGTGGTGGCAGACGATATTTTAACCATTCAGCCGATTAATATTCAGCAAATGGGAGAAATTGCTCATCAGCTTGGCAACCGACATTTGCCAGCACAGTTTGAAGGTGGAGACATGCTCGTACAGTACGATTATTTAGTCGAAGAATTACTTCAGCAGCTTGATATTCCCTATAAGCGCCAAAAAAGAAAAGTAAAACAAGCTTTTAAGCATATCGGACACAGTCATGACTAATTCATTGCTTTCGCTGATTCAACTATGTGATTCAAATTTTCCATCCGGTGCATTTTCACATTCGTTTGGCTTTGAAACGTATATTCAGCGAGATCAAATTTACAACACAGAAACCTTTCAAGAAGCGCTTCGTACATACCTTGATGTTCAGCTGACGTATACGGACGGCTTAGCATGCAGACTGGCTTATGAGTATGCGAATCATGACCAGTTTACCGAAATTATGAGAGTGGATCATGAATTATACGCTCTTGCTTTGTCAAAAGAAACAAGAGAAGGGACAAGACGCGTGGGCCAGCGCATGTTAAAACTTTGCTTAGAATTATTTCAAGGCTCTTATTTAGAAAAGTATATGAGTGAGGTAAAAGCAAAGAAGGCGTATGGACATCCTGCTGTTGTATTTGCGTTAGCCAGCCTGCAGTTAAATATCACAAAAGAAGACGCAATTTTAAGTCACTTGTACGCTAGCATTTCTTCGTTAATTCAAAATGCTGTTCGTGGCATACCGATCGGTCAAACGGATGGACAAAAAACGCTCGTTCTTTTTCAGCCGCTGCTGCAGCATGCACTTCAGCATATTTTACAAGCGGATCAAGAGGAATTTGGTGCGGTGACACCAGGGTTAGAAATCGCTCAAATGCAACATGAACAATTGCATGTCCGATTGTTCATGTCATAAAAAAGGAGGGAAAGCCTTCTAACAATGAAGGCGTAAAAATGAATGCAATTAAAATTGGAATTGGTGGACCTGTTGGTGCAGGGAAAACAATGTTAGTAGAACGATTAACGCGTGCACTAGAAGGACAGCTAAGCATGGCGGTTGTTACAAACGATATTTATACAAAAGAAGACGCGCAATTTCTAGTAAAAAACAGTATTTTGCCAGAAAATCGTATCGTAGGAGTAGAAACAGGAGGCTGCCCTCATACGGCCATTCGAGAAGATGCATCTATGAACTTTGCTGCGATCGATGAGTTAGTGGAACGTCACCCCGATGTTGAACTTATTTTTGTAGAAAGCGGAGGAGATAATTTAGCCGCAACGTTTAGCCCAGAGCTCGTTGATTTTTCGATTTATATCATCGATGTAGCACAAGGGGAAAAAATCCCGCGTAAAGGCGGTCAAGGAATGATTAAATCTGATTTATTCATTATCAACAAAACAGATTTAGCCCCGTATGTAGGAGCGAGTTTAGAAGTAATGAAAAAAGATACAATCCAAGCAAGAGGGCACAAGCCTTTTGTTTTCACCAATTTAAAAGAAGATAAAGGGCTCGACCAAGTAATAGAGTGGATTAAAAAAGAGGCCTTTTTAATCGGCCTTGAATCATGAGCTACACGGGTTATTTAGAGCTTCGAGCAGAAAGAAACAGCGAGCGAACCATTATTAAAGATACGTACCATTACGGTGCTTTTAAAGTTGCCAGACCTATTTACATGACTCCTGAATCCCCTTTTGTTTATATGCTTCACGTAGGTGGAGGATACGTAAGCGGAGACAAATATAAAACGATGATAACGGTAGAGAAAAATGCCCAGCTGACGGCTACTACTCAATCTGCGACAAAGGTGTACAAAACACCGAACGAAGCTGTTTTACAAGAAACGTGTATAACCCTTGAAGAACAAGCCATCATGGAATATATACCAGACCCGCTTATTTTGTATGAAAATGCTGCATTTTTCCAAGAAATAACGGTTCGTATGGCACAAAACGCTGCTTTGTTTATGTGTGACAGCATCACCCCGGGGTGGTCGCCGGATGGGCAGCTGTTTCAATATACCTCTATGCGTTCCAAGCTTAAACTGTATGTAAACGAGCAGCTGAAGGTATACGATCACTTATACTTGAAGCCAGAAAGCCATTTACGCGGCATGATGAAAATGGAAGGGTATACTCATTTTGGATCGATTATCATTGTTCATCCAAATGCCGACGACGCATTTATAGCGAAAGTACATCAGCTGTGCGAAGAGGCTGGCTGTAAAGTAGGAGCTTCCGCACTTCCGATCCCCGGATGTGCTATTCGAATATTAGCTGCTAGTACACAAGAAGTTGAAAACATAATCGCTAAAGTATACGGATTGTTCCGACAGCATTTACTAAAAGCTGAAGTATCACTTTTGCGTAAGTATTAAAGAGGCTGGGACAAAAATATGTTAGTTGAAAGAAGATCCGAACGAGCTGGATTCTTAATGGAGAATCAAATTCGTTCGGATTTTTTTATTGGTAGGGTGAACGTAGGTTTCCTGTATGTAGCTCCTTCTAGCCGTTGATTAAAGGGCAAAGCGACGTCTTGCACAGAAATCAACAGCTGTGGAACAGGCAGTCCTGATCATTTATCCTACTTGTTCATCTTTAGATTGAATTGTTTTCGTTATGTCTCATTCGCTTTTAGAACCACAGGCTAAATAATCCGTCGCTTACACCTAAATTATACATATAGTAAAGGCCAAATATAATGCTGACAGCGCTTGTTACCTGCATCAAACAGCGGTTTAACGTCACTTGTTTTTTAGTTGTAACGAATGGAATCCCAATAACCGTTGTAAATAACAGCATGCCAAGACAAGTGCCGATTCCAAAAATGATAATGTACAGAGCACCTTGCCATACGTGAGTAACGGTGCTCATCGTTAATACAACCATCGCTGCGCTTCCCGCCAGTCCATGAACAAAGCCAATGCCCAATGACTTTAAGTAAGACGTTTTTTCGTGATGCGTATGTACTTGTTTTTTGTAAGACAGAAACGATGTGAAACCGAGGTAAACGAGCATAATTCCCACTAAAAATTCAAGTGACATGCTCATACGTTCAGAAATACTGCTTTTTAACACCATTAAAATCATACCAAAAATAAACAGCGTAAGCGTATGGCCAATCCCCCAGTATACTCCTGCAAGCGAAGAGCGCCACAGTTTTTTACTTTTTGAAGCAATGGTTGATACAGCGATAATATGATCTGGTTCTAGAGCATGCTTGATTCCTAAAAGAAACCCTAGTATTAAAATTGAAAAAAAACTTGTTTCCATGTCAGCTTTCTCATCCTTTCGTACGTATAAAACTAGTATATCGTACGATTTTGTTTTAATAAACAGAAAATTCTAAACGAAAATGTCTGGTCGAATAGCTAAACCATTTATCAATTTACAATAAGTTACAAATATTAAAGGAGATGTAGTATAAAAATTTTACATTTACAAAAACTATGAGTAAATTATTGTGAGGTTGATAACTATGGACAAAATTTCTACTGATATCATGCTGTGGAGTTCTTTTATACGTCAAAATGTTAGGACAGAACGTGACTAGACTAGAAGCTCTTTTATGGAGCATTGCGTTGCCGGGCTTTGGACAATTACTAAACAAAAAACATATAAAAGGAATTTTGTTTATTGTACTTGAATTTCTCATTAATATGGGCGCAAATTTTAATGAAGGCATTCGCTTAAGCTTTTTAGGAGAAACAAGGCAGTCCCTAGAAGTAATGAACATGCAGTGGTTAATGTTTTATCCATGTTTGTATTTTTTTGCAATTTGGGATGCTGTTAAAGAAGCAGAAAACGGCGCATCGAGATTTACATTTATTCCTTTTGTCTCCTGTGCTTATTTTGTTACAGTAGGCATTATGTATTCTTCAGTAACAACCATCAACGGTGTTTTTATAGGACCAATTTGGCTTCCTATGCTGTCTGTTATACCTGGACTTGTTGTCGGACTCATTGTCAAAAAGCTATTAGAAGTGTATATACATAAGAAAAAATAAACGTCATTACAATCTATACATCCGTAGATTTTAATGGACGTTTATTTTATTTTTGTTTATAAATAAGTAATAAAGTCTCTTATTTAGGGAACGTACTAACAGTGGCTATTTTTACATAATTTTAAGAGAGCGCGGACTATTCATAAAAAAGAGCACATTGAAAATGGAGAGAATGGGTACAAGCTTATATAATAGCACTTTGACAAAAAGAAGCTGGAGAGAAGGTGGATAAAGGATGATCACAAATGGTATTTATCGTTTTTTTCTTATCTGGTACGTATGCGGAGTCGTCTTGCTTTCCTTCGATTTGCTGCCTTCATGGTTAGAATGGGCAAACGCGGTCTTTTTACACTTGAGCAGTCTTCTTGCTCTTATTTATCTAACTAAAGCTTATGGAGTAAGGCGGGCACTGCTCGTTGCGATATTTGTGACAGGCGCATCTATTTATATCGAAAGTCTAGGTGTTAAGTATGGATTTTTATTTGGATCCTACGATTATGAAAAAGATTTTGGCGCCAAAATTTTAGGTGTTCCTCTGACCATTGGTTCGGCTTGGTTTATGGTTGTGATTACAAGCAGAATACTAGCTTTAGGAATTATGAAACGTATGGAGCTGCCGTTTATTGTCCATGGAATTGCCTATGCAGTCATTAGTTCGCTTTTTGCTGTTATTATGGATTTGGCTATCGATCCTGTTGCCTATGTTGTTAAACAATATTGGGTGTGGGAAGGGGACAGCTTTTATTATAATATTCCTTTATCAAATTTCTCCGGCTGGTTTTTATTGTCTTTCTTCATTCAGCTGGTCGTATATTTCTTTTTAGCTAAGTCTCCTAAAGAGGAAAATCCGGTGTGGGAAAAAAGAATGGTATTTTTGTATAGTGCAGTTGTCATGATGTTTGTGATTGTAGCGTTAGCAAATGGCCTATGGCTTGTCGTATGTCTGACGATGATTCCTTTTCTTATTCTTTATATTGTGTATAAAAAGGAGACTCGCTTATGATTTACCCGAAGAAAAACTCAATATTTGAGCGATTTTTTCAACTGTTTGTCACATATCAGCTTAAAAAGCAATTTTATCGTATTCATTTACATATAGAAGGGCTCCCAAAAGATAAAAAAATTTTATTAATTGCTAATCATTCCAGCTGGTGGGACGGTTTAGTGACATTTTATTTAAATAACGCGGTATTAAAAACAGATCTATACGCTATGATGTCCGAACAAGGAATGAAGGATTTTCCTTTTTTTCAACGAATCGGAGCTTTTTCAGTAAATGCAGCGTCCCCGAAGCATACGGTGGAATCGTTAAGGTTTGCCAGTAAGCTGTTAGAAGAGAAAAAAGCGGTGCTTATTTTTCCCCAAGGAAAAGAAGAGCATCTTGAAAAAAGACCGTTAACTTTTTCTGAAGGACCTGCTTTTCTTCTAAAGAAGCATTCTGACGTTGAAGTTATTCCCATTACGTATTATTATACGTTTCGCCATGATCAGCGACCGGAGCTTTTTATCTGGATAGGGCAAGCTGTTTTTTACGACTCAGCTAAGCCCAGAGAAGAGATAACCAACACGCTAGGCGGTGCAGTCACTGCTCAGCTCGATCATCAAAAACAGAAAATAATTCAAGAAAACGATGAGGACTTTACGGTTTTATTAAAAGGAAAAAAGACGCTTAGTGAATGGTTAACGTGGTGGAAAGCGAAGGTGAAAGAATGATTTACTATATGCTTTTATTTATTTTTATGCTGCTTTTAACCATTGTAAATATTCAAGCAATGCCTAAATTAAAAAGATACGAGCTGGATTCCAAAACACCTCAGCCTCTCATTTCTATTTTGATTCCAATGCGAAATGAAGAACGAAATGTAAAGCGAATCATTTCCTCTATTAAAGGATTAACGTACAGCAATCTAGAATGTGTCATACTAGACGATCAGTCCACAGATCAAACACGACCACAGCTGTTGAAAGAAATTCACGGCGATCCGAGGTTTACCATCATAGAAGGAAAAGAGCTGAGAGAGGGCTGGGTCGGAAAAGTTCATGCTTGTCACCAGCTGTCGCAAGCTGCAAATGGAGACTATTTATTGTTTGTAGACGCAGATGTAGAACTAAAAGAACGTACACTAGAACATACTTTAGCCACAGCACAAGCGACAAAAGCCGCTCTTTTAACAGGTTTCCCTCGTTTTCCCGTAAAAACGTGGTTAGAAGCATTGGTTGTTCCGCTTCAGCATGTGGTTGTTTTTAGTTATTTACCGGTTGTCGTAGCTAATCGTAACAAGATGAGCAAAGCTTCCGCGGCTCACGGTGCTTTTATGTTTATAAAAAAAGAAGCTTACGAGGCCGTAGAAGGACATGAAGCCGTCAAATCTTCACTAGTAGAAGATGTCCACCTAGCCCAGCTTTTTAAGCAAAAGAAACACCGCGTCATTTTAGCGAATATTACCTCTCATGTTAGCTGTTATATGTATGAAACAACGGAAGAAGTATGGAACGGTTTTGCTAAAAACATCTTTGTAGGTCTGGGCCGCTCCGCTAAAGCAGTTTGGGTACTAAGCGTTTTTTTTGCCTGTTACTATGTGCTGCCGCTTCCTTTTTTTATAGCAGGAATATTCACAGGCAACATGCTTTGGATTCTTCCTTTTTGCATTATGCTTTTTCAGCGGTTTTTAATTGACCGGTCGGCTCAGCAAAAAGGGCTTTTATTTTGTACGATGCCCGCGTCGGCAATTGTGCTGATGCTGCTGATGAATCATTCCATGAAGCGTGAACGAAAAAAGCAGGGATATGAATGGAAAGGAAGGCATTATCAATGAAAAAAGTACTAATAGTTGGGGCAGGATTAGGCGGATTAGCTGCAGGAGTTCTTCTTCAAACAAAGGGGTTCGATGTCACAATTGTGGAAAAAAACGAGCATGTAGGCGGAAAAATGATGCCTGTGCAGCTAGGAGAATATTCTTTTGATTTTGGGCCTAATACCATTACAATGCCCGAAGTTTTTCAGTGGTTATTTGAGCAAGCGGGTGAACGTCCAGAAGACTATATGCCTCTTGTCAAACTAACGCATCATACGAATAACTTCTTCACCGACGGCTCCCAATTTTCCATGTCTATAGATGAAAGAAAAATGATTCAGCAGCTTGAACGTCTCGATCCCTTTGCTGCGGAGCAATACCCTGCCTATTTGAAAGAAGTAAAAAGAATATACGACATTGCAAAAAGCCAATTTTTCTACCGGACATTTTCATCGTGGAAAGATTACACAAACCCTTCTTTATTAAAAGCATTGCTGCAAGTAAGGCCGTTTGAAACAGTAGATACGTTTCATCAGCGTTTTTTTCGAAACGAAAACATTCGAAATGCATTTAATCGATATGCAACCTATATCGGATCTTCACCTTATACATCACCCGCTACGTTTTCATTGATTGGACATTTAGAAATGAATGATGGGGTGTACTATGTAAAAGGAGGAAACCCTAGAATTGCAAAAGGGCTGGGACATGTGTTCCAAAAAGCTGGAGGGAAGCTGTATACAAACTGCAGCGTTACTGAAATAATCGTAAAAAATAAACGGGCTGTCGGAGTAGAAGTAAATGGAGAAGAAAAGATAGACGCGGATATTGTTATTGTGAACGGCGACTTGCTAAAGGCCTATCCGGCACTCGTAAAAGAACAGGATAGACCTCATTTTAAAAACAAAAAAGCAGCTGAATTTGAGCCTTCTATATCAGCTTATGTGATCATGGCAGCTGTTAAGAAGCGCTTTTCTCAGCTGATTCATCATCAAGTGTATTTTTCTCAAGATTATAAACAGGAATTCTATGAGCTATTTCAGCAAAAAACGCTTCCAACCGATCCCACCATCTATATTTGTAATTCTTCATATACCGATAACACGGTAGCTCCGGGTGATAATTTATTTATTTTAGTGAATGCTCCTGCTGTGAAAGAAGAGAATCAAGAAGAAATGAACGCTTACAGAGAAGTTGTCTATCGCAAGCTTTCTCAGTTTGGTTTAGATATCGAGTCTTCGCTTGTACATGAGCGAATTGTTACTCCATATGAAATTGAACAAACGTTCGGTGCATTTAAAGGTGCTTTGTACGGCGTGAGTTCAAACCGGAAAATGGATAGTTTTCTTCGGCCAAGCAACGTCTCAAAAGATGTTAAAAACTTATATTTTGTAGGAGGAACGACTCACCCTGGCGGAGGGTCTCCTATGGTCACGATTAGCGGCATCAATGTAGCTATGCTTATTTCATCTTCCTAATTGATAAATCAGGATTGTCAAAAAGTTTAGTTTTTTGGTACTATAAGAAAGTGCAGAGGCTGTTAACCTGCTGTTCTTACGGATGGAAAAAATGAAAAAACATGTTACATAACGAAGTTGAAAAGGTGATTACATAACTATATGATTGTATTTACGTGTCTTATTATTATCATAAGTATTATCCGTCCGTACTTGGAAAGCGTGACTGTTAAGCGAATTGCTTCAGAAGGCAAAAAAATTCGCTACTACAAAGAACAGTTCTTTTTTTATGTGCTAATTTTACTATTTTATATTGCGGTGATGGTATACCATAGGGTTCCAATTTCTATGTTAGGATTACAGGGAGTATATCTCGATACGATTCATCGCACGGCTCCGTATCCAGCGTGGATTGAATATTTGCTGCTTTTAATCTTTGCTGGCTTTATCATTCTTTCCATTATGCTTCAATGGATGAAAGATCATGGAGAAACGGTTTTTGTGGAACAGGAAATGCCCACGTCAATTGAGGCAACCGTTCCTAAAACGGAAAGAGAGCAAAAGTGGTGGCTAGCATACAGCGGTATTTCCAGCTTTGTAGAAAGCACCGTTTATTTTCCTAGCTTTTATTTATATAGTCACTATATATTAGCCATTGAAAACACATGGGTATTGGCCGTTTTAATTGGTATTGGTTATTTCCTATCACAGCTAGCTTTCCAGCGTGACCGTTTAAGTGTCCAGACGCTGTTAGTTGGTATCGGGCTAGGCGCTTTATTTATCATGACGAAGTCAGTTGTCATTATAATCTTGTACTATGGCTTTAGCTTTTTGATTTATGATATTTACCAGCAAGATCGCAATCTAGTAAAAAGCACAGATGATCACTAAGAAACAACACGGCATAAAGCTGTGTTGTTTCTTTTTTTTATAATTTATAAAAAAAGCTTGAAAAGCGCTTTCAATAGTCTTATAATTTAGATAAATCGATTTACTAAACCGGTTTAGTAAGTGGTTAGTTATTATAATAAGAAAGGTAGGTCGATTTATGAACAGTATCATTATCCCGTTAAATGCATTTGAAACAACAGGCTTTCAGCACGCCATGATTGGAAAAATACATGAGCAGCAAGTACATGGAGTGGAAATTCGAAGAGAGTTAATGAAAAAAGTAGATCAAGAGATTGCGCTTATTGCTGAAGAATTAAAAACATATCCACTTTTTACAGTATATTCGGCTCCAATTGAACTGTGGAGAGAAAATGGAGAGTTAAACACACAAGAATTAAAAGTTATTCTTGAAGAAGCCGTATCACTTGGCGCTCAGTGGGTAAAAGTCTCTCTTGGTTTTTATCAGCCCCAATCGCCTATGACAGATTTACAGCAGCTATTAGAGGCATTTCCAGCTTTACGTCTATTTGTAGAAAACGATCAAACCAGTCACGGAGGCAACATAGCATCTCTGCACGCATTTTTTGATAACGCTTACGAAGTTCCTGTTTCCATGACGTTTGATATTGGTAACTGGCTCTACGTAGATGAACAACCCCAGGAAGCAATCAAAATGCTAAGGTCATTTGTGGGCTATATTCATATTAAACACGTCATAAAAAGCAGCGGAAAGCTAGTGACAACCGCTATATCGAACGATTCAAATGAAATGTGGAAAGATATTTTGAAAGGGTTTTCTCATTCGATTTTTAAAGCTTTAGAGTTTCCAATCGATGAACCGGAACAAATCCCCGGCTTCATTTCATTGGTGCAAGCAGCAGAACAGGAGGAAGTTCAATGAATTCATTAGACGTTATTACCTTCGGAGAAGCAATGGCGATGTTCATGGCAGAGCAGTCGGGACCGCTGCATGAGATTAAGCATTATACGAAAGAACTGGCCGGAGCAGAAACAAATGTAGCAATTGGTATCGCTCGTCTCGGTCTGCGCGCAGGCTGGGTGAGCAAAGTCGGCAACGATCCTTTCGGTACGTTTATTATGAAACGGCTACAAGAAGAATATGTCAACACCGATTGTGTATTAGTAGATAGCGAGCATGCAACAGGCTTTCAAATTAAATCAAAAGTGGAAGTGGGAGACCCGGAAGTTTGTTACTTCCGAAAAAATTCAGCAGCCAGTCACTTGCACTCCAGCGATTTTAATCAAAACTATTTTTTAGCGGCAAAACATATGCATATGACAGGCATACCGCTTGCTGTGTCAGCAAGTATGCGCGATTTTGCTCTACATGCACTTACATCGATGAAAGCAGCTGGAAGAACGGTTTCCTTTGATCCAAACCTTAGACCCACTCTTTGGGCATCGAAAGAAGAAATGGTTGTTACAATCAATGAAGCTGCTAAACAAGCAAACTACGTTCTGCCGGGTATTGAAGAAGGAAAAATCTTAACCGGCTACGAAAACCCAGAAGACATTGCTTCTTACTATTTAGATGCAGGCGTAGAGCTTGTCGTTATTAAACTAGGTGAACAAGGAGCCTTTTTTAAGACGGCTAAAGAGCAAGGAATGGTTGAAGGAATAAAAGTGAAACAAATAGTGGATACAGTCGGAGCAGGAGACGGTTTTGCAGTAGGACTGTTAAGCGGACTTCTTCAAAATGATTCTCTTACTCAGTCTGTAAGGAGAGCAAATGCTATTGGGTCATTAGCTGTACAAAGCCCTGGAGATAACGATGGATATCCAACTGAACAGCAGTTGCAAAGATATATGGAATCCCAAAAACAAGGAGTGAAGTGATAATGAAACAGCAGCTAGCAAAAAAAAGATGGCTTCGGTTAATTCCTATCGTATTTATTACGTATAGCCTTGCATATTTAGACCGTGCAAACTATGGGTTTGGAGCAGCGGCAGGACTGGCAGAAGATCTTCATATTACGCCAGGTATTTCGTCTTTATTAGGGTCGCTCTTTTTCTTAGGTTATTTCTTTTTCCAAATTCCAGGCGCTCACTATGCTGAAAATAAAAGCGCCAAAAAGCTGATTTTTTGGTCTCTGATTTTATGGGGAGCACTTGCTACAGCTACGGGTATGGTAAGCCACGTCGGATTTTTGTTTGTTATTCGGTTTGCTTTAGGAGTGGTCGAAAGTGCCGTTATGCCTGCTATGCTAGTGTTTTTAAGCCACTGGTTTACAAAAGCAGAACGTTCTAGAGCCAACACGTTTTTAATTTTAGGAAATCCGGCAACTGTTCTTTGGATGTCTATTGTTTCTGGGTATTTGCTAGAATCGTTTGGCTGGAGATGGATGTTTATTTTAGAAGGCTTTCCAGCTGTTATTTGGGCATTTTTATGGTGGAAACTAGTAAACGACGAGCCAAAAGATGCAGGCTGGCTGTCGAAAAAAGAAAAAGCAGATTTACACGATGCGCTGCAAAAAGAACAAGAAGGAATCAAACCTGTTAAAGGCTATAAAGAAGCTTTCAAAAATCGTACTGTCATTTTATTAAGCATTCAATATGCTTTATGGAGTATTGGCGTCTACGGATTTGTTATGTGGCTGCCGTCTATTATTAAAGCAGCGCCTAACATGAGTATAGTGAAGACAGGGTGGTTAGCGTCCGTTCCTTACGTATTAGCAGTTGTATTAATGTTAACGGTTTCATATCTATCAGATAAGTTTTTAAAACGAAGCGCATTTGTATGGCCGTTCTTATTAGTAGGAGCGCTTGCTTTTTACGGATCTTATTTAGTTGGCACAAGCAACTTCTGGCTTTCCTTTGCTTTACTCGTTATCGCCGGAGGAACGATGTACGCTCCGTACGGACCGTTCTTTGCGATTATTCCTGAAATTTTACCGCGTAATGTTGCCGGAGGAGCAATGGCTTTAATTAATAGCATGGGCGCACTTGGTTCATTTGCCGGTTCTTATATTGTAGGATTTTTAAATGGATCAACAGGAGGATTTGGCGCTTCCTATATCTTTATGGCTGGATCATTATTCCTTGCGGCAGTTTTAACCATTGTCGCAACGAAAAAGCCAAGAGAAGTTCAAAGTGTAAAGCCAGTCGAAACAACGGCTTAATGTAACGATAAAAAAGGAGAATTGAGATGCATATTGAGAAAATTACAAGTAGCGGTATTGTAGCGGTCATTCGAGGAGCAAGTGCTGAGCGAATTATTCCGCTTGCCTACGCATTAAAAGAAGGCGGAGTAACAAACCTAGAAATTACAATGGAAAACCCTGCTGCCGTAGAGGTTATTAAAGAACTAAAAAATGAATTTGACGACTCGATGTTTATTGGAGCCGGAACTGTTCTAGACGAAGAAACAGCACGAATTGCCATTATGGCAGGAGCGTCATTTATTTTTTCTCCTACGGTTAATGAACGAACAATTAAAACGGCTAAAAGATACGGAGTCATTAGCGTGCCGGGCGCTTTTACACCCACTGAAATTTTAACAGCCTATGAATGCGGTGCAGATATGATTAAAGTCTTCCCGGCAAGCGTAGTAGGCCCAGCTTATTTTAAAAATATAGCAGGGCCGCTTCCTCATATTCCATTAATGCCAACGGGCGGCGTTACGGCTGAAAATGCCGGCGCTTATATTAAAGCTGGAGCAGCTGCTATTGGGGCAGGAAGCACATTAGTGGATGGAAAGCAGCTTCCAACTCCTGAATACTTACTTCAAGTAACCAAGGAAGCGAAGCGTTTTACTAATGAAATTCAAGAAGCTAGGCTTGCGTACGCTTAATAAATAAAGCCTTCTGCTAGCAAGAAGGCTTTTCCTTTTTCGTTTTTTTCGTTTACACTAGGAGTAGCATAATTTTAGGGATTGAATGAAAAGGACGGATTATGATGCAAAAAGTTACTATGCTGGACGTTGCAAAAGCAGCAAATGTCTCCAAAAGCACCGTATCACAATACATTAACAAACGGTATGAATATATGGGCGAAGAAACACGAAAGAAAATTAAAGAAGCGATTGATACACTCGGCTATCAGCCCAATTATCTAGCAAGGAGCTTAAAACAAAAGCGAACGTCAATGATTGGGATTATTGTCGCGAATATTATGCACAGATTTTCTACTGAAGTCATTCGTGCAATTGAAGACTATTGCCATTCACAAGATATACATGCCATCATCTGTAACGCAGATGATGACCCTGATAAAGAAAAGAAATATATTAATATGTTAAAAGCAAAGCAAGTAGATGGCCTTATTTTATTTCCAACGGGAGCCAATACTTCTCTTTATGAGCAGATGATCAAAGAAGAATATCCGGTTGTTATTATGGATCGCAAAATTCATGATGTAAAAGGAAAAATTCCATCCGTAGTGGCGAACAACCAAGAAGCCACAAAACAGGCTATTTTGCATCTCCTCGAGCTTGGACATAAGCATATAGCGATTATTACAGAACCATTAACTATTACACCCCGGATTGAACGTGTAGAAGGGTACAAAGAAGCGTTAACATCAGCCAATATGCCTGTAAATGAATTCATGATTATCAACTGCAAAAAAGCGGACATGCAAAAAGCGCTTGAGAAGCTATTTGCAGCCGATAATTCGCCGACAGCGCTGCTTGCTGGAAACGATTTAGTATTCATTGAAGTGCAGAAATTTATTAAACAACACGGATTTAATATCCCAAATGATTTATCTTTAATTGTTTATGATAATATTCCTTACGCAGATGTAGCAACGCCTGCTGTTACGACGATTTCGCAGCCAGCTTTTGATATGGGAACAAAAGCAGCAGATTTACTTATTAAACAAATTTTAAAAGAAAAGATAGCTTATGAAGAGTACCAGTATGAGTGTGAATTAATTATTCGAGAAACAACTTTGTCGCATTAAACTAAAAAGAGCGCCTATGGCGTGCTCTTTTTAGCTCATCAAAATATTGGTTTTTTTTACGCAGTTACTAAACCGGTTTAGTAAAAAGTGAGGAGAAAAAATATGAAGATACAATTAGCATTAGATCGTGTCACAATTGAAGAAGCTATTATCCTTGCCAAGCTGGCAGAACCCTCTGTTGATTGGATTGAAGTAGGTACATCTCTTATAAAAGAGTATGGAATTGAAAGCATTTATAAAATCAAACAGGCATTTCCGCACAAGACGATTGTAGCAGATATCAAAACGATTGATAACGCAGAGTATGAGTTTACAATGTGCTATCAAGCAGGTGCAGATATAGCAACAGTCATGGGTGTATCACCTTTACCTACGATAGATACTTGCGCAAATGTCAGCGAAAAATGGAATAAAAAAATGATGGTTGATTTATTAAACACGTCAAGCAGCTCGCAAAAGCAAGTGGGTATTTATAGAAACGCTATTTTTTGCCATCATATCAGCAAAGACGAGCAAGAAAAAGAAGGAAAATCGCTGAGTCAAATAAATTTGCGGCAATATTTTCATTCAGATGCCCAAATAGCAGTAGCAGGAGGAATTAATCCAACCTCAGCAGCATCATTACTTCAAATGAAGGCGGACGTCGCGATTATTGGATCAGCGATTACAAAAAGTGCGGATGTGGCAGAAGCATCTGCTGAATTTCAAAACTTATTTATGAGCAGGGGGAACGTATAATGACAAAAACACAAACGATTTTAGACGAAATTACGGCCGTAATGAATCACATAAAAGAACCGCAAATAGAAGAAGTAGCGTTTTCACTTTACCAAGCAAAACGGATTTTTGTTATAGGCGAAGGCCGCTCTGGGTTAATGGGCAAATCGTTTGCGATGAGACTGATGCATTTAGGTGCGACAGTATATGTTGTAGGGGAGACCATTACTCCTTCGATTGCAGCAGGTGACGTGTTGGTGGCTGTATCTGGTTCAGGAAAAACACAGCAAGTGGTGAGTGTAGCTAAAAAAGCCAAAGAAGTAGGATGTTCAGTTATCGGCATTTCAGCTAGTACAGAATCACCGTTAACTGCTCATACTGATGAGCTGCTGCACATTCCCGCTGCAACCAAATACCGAAGCGAAAATGAAGCAGCTTCCATTCAGCCACTTGGCTCGTTATTTGATCAATGTGCTCACGTTGTATTTGATACCATTTGTTTAGAATACGGGAATTTGAATCACACGGATCATGAACAGGCATTTAAGCAGCACAGTAATTTAGAATAAGAGGAAAGAGGCTAGAACAAAAGTAGGTTATTTAAAAGAAAATCCGAACGATGAATCGAGATTCTTGATAAAGAATCACATTCGTTCGGATTTTTTCATTGGTATTGATGAGCGTAGGTTTCATGTGTGTAGTTGCTTCTAGCTGTTGATTGAATCGATGTAGTTATGTCTCACTCTCTTTTGATACAGGTAAGTCTAAATCTGAACGTTGACTTCACTTCAAAGTAAATAACAGCATTTTTATGCTGAAATTGCTATAATATACAAGCCGGTACATATACTAAGGCGACTGAAAATAAAGGAGTTTTGATTAATGACAAAAATAAAATTAATTTCACATAACGATTTAGACGGGGTAAGTCCAGCACTATTGGGTCGGTTAGCGTTTGGTGATGATAACTTTGATTACAGCACGGTAAGCATTGGCCGCATCAATGACACAGTGACACATTTTATTGAAGAAGAAAACGATGGAGACACAGCTTTATACATAACGGATATTAGCGTAAATGAGGAAGTAGCGGAAAAATTAAATGAACTGGTAAAAAAAGGCCAGAAAATCACTCTTATTGACCATCATATCTCTGCTCTTCCACTAGCTCAGAAATACGATTGGGTTCATGTTATTGCAGAAGACGAAAACGGTAAAAAGACGGCAGCTACATCTCTTTTCTACGACTACTTAGTGCGCAACAACATGCTCCAAAAAACGGCGTTGCTTGATGAGTACGTAGAACTTGTGCGCTTATTCGATACGTGGGACTGGTTCCATGAAAATAACTTGAAAGCAAAGCGCCTTAATCACCTATATTATCTAATCCCGCATGAAGAATTTAAAGAAACCATTCTAGAAACGCTTCGTGAATCGTACCATACTGAAAAGCAAGAATTTACGTTTACGGACAAACACGAAATTTTACTAGAAGCAGAAGAAAAAAAGATTGAAAAATACATTTATGATAAACAAAAACAAATCATAAAAGAAAGGGTTGAAATTGCTAACACAGCGTACAACGCAGGGATTGTATTCGCGGATACATATCAGTCTGAGCTAGGAAATGCACTGTGTCTAGAAAACGAAGATATCGACTTTTCCGTTATGGTGGACATGGGACGCCAAAAGATTGGGTTCCGTGCAGTAAAAGACGAAATCAACTTAGCAGAAATTGTTGGGCACCTTGGAGGAGGAGGTCACCCAAAAGCTTCTGGATGCAAGTTAACGGCTGAAACGTTTGCTCTTTTCGTCACGGATCACTTGTTTAAAGACGAAGAAAAAAGTGAATAAAGCGTATAAGGAGGAGATGATATGTCGTTTAAAGATTTAGTTGTTGTTGTTACCGGAGCTGCGAACGGAATAGGTAAAGATGTATCCCGCGCATACGCGAAACAAGGTGCAAAAGTGGTATTGGCAGATGTGGACGAAACCGAAGGAGAGCGTCACGCAGAAGCTATTCAAAGACAAGGCGGAGAAGCCATTTTTGTGAAAACAGACGTCCGAAAAGAAGGCGACATTTTAAATCTCGTTGAAAAAACGGTCAGTACGTATGAAACGATACATATTTTGATTAATAATGCAGGCGTTTCCCGCTGGAAATCACCGTATGAGCTAACCATTGATGAATGGGATGACATTATCAATACGAACCTGCGCAGCGTGTTTCTATGCTCTCGCGAAGCAGCTAAGGTGATGAGAAAAAACGAAAGCGGAGGCTCCATTGTAAACTTAGCGTCTACGAGAGCTACAATGTCTGAACCTCACACAGAAGCCTATGCGGCTACAAAAGGAGGAATCGTTGCTTTAACTCATGCACTTTCCATTTCACTTGGTGATGACAACATCACAGTAAATGCTATTTCTCCAGGATGGATTGAGACATCTGACTACGATGGCCTTCGTGAAATCGATCATACGCAGCATCCGTCTAATCGGGTGGGAACGCCAGCGGATATCTCAAGAGCGTGTATGTACTTAACAAACGTTGAAAATGATTTTGTAACAGGAGCTAACCTCGTAGTAGACGGGGGAATGACGCGAAAGATGATTTATGAACATTAAGCATCTACGAAAAAAGACTGCCGTATTTAGCAGTCTTTTTTCATATAATCATCAAAAGAAAACGATAATAATTTTTTCTTGACAGAACAAAATAATCATTGTAAAGTAAGTTACATAAAGTAATTAAATTTCAATTAATATTTTTTAAGTTTAATATCTCGAATTAAAGATATATGAATCCATTATATCTTGTTTATCTCCTTTTATCAGGGGGAAGGGTATAAACATGCAATTTAAGCTTAAAAAAACAAACAATTAGGAGTGTGGAAAATGGGTTTTTTAGATAAATTATTTGATAAATCAAGTGATCAACAACAGGTTGGAAAAGATTTTTATGAAGCAATTAAAAACCGACGTTCTATTTATGCAATTGATAAAAATGTAAAAATATCAGAAGAAAAAATTGAAGAAATTATCAACTTTGCGGTGAAACATACTCCTTCAGCATTTAATTCCCAAAGCGCACGCGTAGTCGTTTTATTTGGCGAACAGCATGATAAAGTATGGGATATTACGAGAGAAACGCTTCGTAAAATTGTTCCAGCTGAAAATTTTTCAGATACGGATCAAAAAATGAACTTATTCGGAAGCGGCTATGGAACAGTTCTTTTCTTTGAAGATCAAGAAGTAGTGGAAGGGCTCCAAAAGCAGTTCGCATCTTACAGCGAAAATTTCCCGGTTTGGTCTAACCAATCATCAGGCATGCTGCAGCATGTGATTTGGACAGCGCTTGAGCTCGAAGGCCTAGGAGCAACATTACAGCATTACAATCCATTGATTGACGATGAAGTAAAAGCAGCTTGGAATATTCCAAGCTCATGGAAATTAATTGCCCAAATGCCATTTGGTAATCCTGTGTCACCTGCGGGAGAAAAAGAATTTCAACCGCTAACTGAACGTGTAAAAGTATTTAAATAAGCAAAATAAGAGGTACGGACAAAATTATTTTAGTTGAAGCAAAATCCGAACGATAAATCGTTCGGATTTTTTCATTGGTACGGCAAGCGTAGGTGTTGCGTATGTAGCTGCTTCTAGCGGTTGATTTCGTTATGTCTCAGCCTCTTTTTTTTCAGCAAATAGTTTGAATATTCTTTTATGTTTAACCTAAGAAAAATGCGGTTAAATAGGAGGAGTAGTCCTCAAATCTTCTGTGGAATTTATGCGCTATACATAAGCAATTCAACGATGTTTTACAAAAAAATAAAGTTTTTAACTTGGTTTTTTAGAGAATATTTGTTAACATATCCACTTGTGAGGTCTTAGTAAGAGGAGGATGATGTAAAGAATCCCATATCGGACGCAAGGGCGTAGATATGTGGAGTGGGAATTTTAAAGGAGGATTTTATGTCTGATCAAGGAAATCAAGGAAAATTTAAAAAATCAATATCGTTACTTGACCTAACGTTAATTGGGATGGGAGCTATTTTTGGTTCCGCCTGGTTATTTGCGGTTAGTAACGTAGCGTCAAAGGCTGGTCCGGCCGGAAGTTTTTCGTGGCTGATTGGCGGAGTCATTATTTTACTTATCGGTTTAGTGTATGCTGAACTTGGAGCAGCGCTGCCGCGTACCGGTGGAATTATCCGTTATCCGGTTTACTCACATGGTCATTTAGTGGGTTACTTAATTTCATTCATTACCATTATTGCTTACACAAGTTTGATTGCCATCGAGGTAACGGCTGTACGTCAGTATGTTGCGTTTTGGCTTCCTGGTCTAACTAAACATGGTTCTGAATCGCCTACTACAATCGGCTGGTTATTTCAGTTCGCGTTATTAACGCTATTTTTTATCATTAACTACGTAAGTGTAAAAGCATTTGCTAAGTCAAATGTCATTATATCTGTGTTCAAATATGCGGTTCCTCTTACAATTATCGTCGTGTTGGCTTATCACTTTAAATCAGCTAACTTTACAACTGGCGATTTTGCTCCGTTTGGTTTTAATGGTATCCAAGCAGCCATTTCAACAGGTGGCGTTATGTTTGCTTACCTAGGACTTCACCCTATTGTTTCTGTAGCCAGTGAAGTTAAAAACCCGCAGCGTAATATTCCAATCGCGCTCATTATCTGTATTGTACTTTCAGCGATTATTTACACAGCACTGCAAGTATTGTTCATTGGTAACATCCCGGCTGATATGCTATCAGGAGGATGGGGAACAATTCAAGAGCAATTCTCTTTACCATTTAAAGATATTGCACTTATTTTAGGCCTTGGCTGGTTAGTAACGCTTGTTATTTTTGATGCTATTTTATCACCAGGCGGTAACGGGAACATCTTCATGAATACAACTTCTCGTTTAGTTTATGCTTGGTCTCGTAATGGAACATTATTTAAACGTTTCTCAAAAGTAGATAAGAAAACAGGAATTCCACGTGCGTCACTATGGCTATCATTTGGAATGTCCGTATTCTGGACACTGCCATTTCCTTCTTGGGAAGCGCTAGTAAACGTATGTTCAGTGGCACTTATTCTGTCTTATGCGATTGCGCCAATTTCAGCTGCTGCATTCAGAGTAAATGCAAAAGACCTTAAAAAACCTTTTAAATTAAAAGGCATGAGCGTTATTGCTCCTGTTTCATTTATTTTCTGTTCATACATCGTATATTGGTCAGGGTGGACGACAATTTCTTGGCTGCTAGGATCACAGCTTCTAATGGTTGTTATCTACGTAGCGTTTAAGAAATACGTACCAACTGACGTTGTAAAATTTGCACAGCAGCTTAAATCTGCTTGGTGGCTAGTTGCTTATTATATTATTATGCTTGTTATCTCTTATCTAGGTTCATTTGGTGGAGGACAAGGTGTGCTAAGCAACCCGCTTGACTTAATTTTAATTGCCCTTGTTTCACTTGGTATTTTCTACTGGGCGAAATACACAGGTTTACCAAAAGCAGTTATCGATACAGATGATTAATAAAAAACACGGCATGAATTCATGCCGTGTTTTTTATTTGTAGAGCTACTTACTCTATTTATTTATCAAACAGCCATGTTTTTAAAATAGCAGCATACTCACGAAAGTAGGCTTGAAGTTTAATTGAATTTGGTGTTTTTGCACCTAAAGGATAAACGTCAAAGCCTTGACGTTTGGCAATAATAGAGGCGCGAAATAAATGAAAATCACTGCTAACAAGTACGACTTTTTTGTGTTGAATATCAACTTTCTGTTTAGTGAAAGTAAAATTCTCAAAAGTAGAAGTTGACTGATCTTCTTTTATAATTCGATTCTTCTTAATTCCTTCTTTCCGCAGAAAACGATAGGCTGCCTCTGCTTCAGAAATTTCTTCATCGGATCCTTTTCCGCCCGTTACGATAACTTTTGTTTGTTGATTTGCTTGTAAATAAGATAAGGCCGTCTTTACTCGTTCTTTTAAACTAGGAGACATTTGGTCACCATCTACTTTAGAACCTAAAATGAGCACATAATCTGCGTTTTGTGGAACAGGCTTGTGAGCAGTTTGATACATACAAAAAGATGTGATTGCTATATAAAGAACAAACACGCTGATAAAGACATAAATGATTTTTTTCTTCAACTGTGAGCACCTTCCTAGCTATTCCATAAGATGTTTGGAAAATAATTGTTATTATAGCATACGAGACCCAAATAAGTATAAACACAGTAATATATAATAATAGAAGAAAATCGTTATTGTGAATGGTTATAAAATTCGTTACAATAAAGAATAAATAATTTTAAAAGTGCCTCTAAGGAGGATAATAGGGAAATCGGTGTAAATCCGGTGCAGCCCCCGCTACTGTAAATGTGGATGAACCTGCAAAGACCCACTAGTCAAACTAGGAAGGGTGCAGAAGTAAAATGAAGCATAAGCCAGGAGACCTGCTTTTAAAAACCCCTTATTTTTCGGTGGGAGAAATAAGTCAAGACAATGTGTTAATGAGCGCATGACCAAACCTTGACTTTTACAGTTAAGGTTTTTTTATGTGGTAGGGAGTGGGAAAAGTGAAAAAAGGAAAACCGCTTATGATTCAAGGAACGCACTCAGACGCTGGAAAAAGCATGATTGCTACAGCATTTTGCCGTATTTTTAAAGAAGACGGCTATCAAACTGCACCGTTTAAATCGCAAAATATGGCGCTTAATTCATACATTACAATGGATGGAAAAGAAATTGGCAGAGCGCAAGGAATTCAAGCAGAAGCGGCTGGAGTAGAAGCAACAACCAATATGAACCCTATTTTAATTAAACCTACTCGTGATCATGAATCTCAAATAGTTGTTCACGGAAAACCGCTACGTAATATGTTTGCTTTTCAGTATCGGCAAGAATTTTTTAATGAAGGTTTGAACGTTATCACGGAAGCTTATAAAGAGCTTGCCAATCATTATGATCGAATTGTGATTGAAGGCGCTGGAAGTCCTGCCGAAGTCAATTTGAACGATCGAGAACTCGTAAATATGCGCGTTGCAAAAATAGCAGAAGCGCCTGTTGTGTTAGTAGGAGATATTGATAAAGGTGGCGTTTTCGCGAGCCTAGTGGGTACTCTTCAATTGCTTCCAGATGAACACAAGTCTAGAGTTATCGGAGTGTTAATTAATAAATTCCGAGGAGATTTAGAACTTTTAAAACCAGGGTTGAAGTGGTTTGAAGAATACACGGGTGTTCCGGTTCTAGGAGTTATTCCTTATATGAACAACGTGGAAATTGATGCGGAAGATTCGTTATCACTTAGAAATTACTCAACGCTTGTGAATCCCTTAAAAGAAATTGATATTGCGGTCATCTCGTACCCGCGCATCTCAAATTTTACAGACATCGATCCTTTAAGCTTAGAAGAAGACTGTCACGTGAGGCTTGTAACCAAGCCGTCGCAATTAGGTACGCCTGATTTAATTGTTTTGCCAGGAAGCAAAAATACGATTGAAGATGCTCAGTTTTTACAAGAAAGCGGCCTGGATCTAGCCATTAATCAAGTCTTGAACACAACGAACGTTCACGTCATTGGCATCTGCGGAGGATATCAAATGCTAGGGGAGACAATTACAGACCCTGATGCAGTAGAATCTCGGATTGAGTCCATTAAAGGGCTGGGCTTGCTTCCAGTGGAAACGGTTATGACAACCAGCAAAAAAACAGAAAGAGTTTCTGGGTATGTCCAGTTAGAAAATGAAAGAGTTTCGATTGAAGGCTACGAAATTCATATGGGAAAGACGGTTTCTAAGAGCACCACGAAAGCTTTTGCAGTGGTAGAGCATGAAAAAGAAGGAACGGTTAAAGACAATGTCATTGGCACGTATGTTCATGATGTGTTTCATAACGATTCTTTGCGCAGAGCTTTGCTTAATCAAATTCGTAAACATAAAAAATTGCCGCCTATTACGGACACATTCAACAGTCGCCTGCAAAAAGAGGAGTCTTTTTCAAAAGCAGCAGCATATGTGAGAGAAGCCGTAGATATGGAAAAGCTGTATCAGTTAATAGACAACTATAAAAGTCCGGAGCAAACACAAAAAGTATAGCTTGTAGAGGCTTTCGCTTGTTTTTTTACCAAGAACTTTAGTACGCTATTCTACGTTGCACAGTTCAACAGTCTAGCACTCGTAACAAATAAAAGATGATTGTTTCCAACTTAATGCATGGTGGAAGCATGGTTTATGGACAGGAAAATGAATGGTTAATGTAATATAAAACATCACGCCTCGTTTCCTAGAGGAGCTGAACGTATTGATTTTTAAACGTATTTTTTTTAACAAAGCATCTATTTTATACATAGTCAGTTTATTTATTGTATGTACTTCGATAATTATGGGCGTATTTATTGGTACAGTTTCGTTAACCGTAGGAGATACAATCAAAATTATTATTGGCCACCTTACCGGGCTATCCTTATATCACGGTCCGGAAAACATGGATTTAATCATTTGGCAAATTCGTTTTCCAAGAGTACTGGTGGCATTTTTAGTAGGAGCTTCGCTTTCAATAGCAGGGGCTGCCTTTCAAGGGCTATTAAGAAACTCGCTTGCCGATCCTTATACGATTGGGGTTTCCTCAGGTGCAACCCTTGGCTCTGTCATGGCAATTTATTTTCATTGGAGTATTTTTGGTTTGTCTATCTTCACGCTGCCTGTAGTCGGCATTGTATCTGGTTTTATTACTCTTCTTTTAGTTTTTGGTATTACAAAACTCGCAAGCGGCAATTTGGCCAATGAAACCATCATCTTAGCGGGGATTATTTTATCATCCTTTATGAGCGCGCTTATTTCATTAATTGTGGCTCTTTCTCCCGAAGAAGATGTAAGGCAGGTTTTATATTGGCTAATGGGAAGCGTATCAATGAGAGGATGGTCTCATATTCAAATTTTAGGGCCGTTCTTTTTGATTGGTACAATTATGCTGTTGTTACATGTAAAAGAGCTGAACGGCTTAGCATTTGGCGATCAATCCGCTCAGTTTATGGGAATAGACGTAAAGAAGAAAAAAAGAATGATTTTAATAGGTGCATCCGTATTAACAGGGGCTGCGGTATCAGTATCTGGGGCAATTGGATTTGTTGGCTTAGTTATCCCCCACGTAGTTCGTCTCGTAGCGGGAGCTAATCATAAGCATGTACTGCCGCTTTCTATTTTAATTGGAGGAAGTTATTTGGTTTTAGCAGATTTATTGGCACGAACGATATTAGAACCTCGTGAACTGCCGATTGGAGTCGTAACTGCCTTAATTGGTTCGCCGATTTTTACCCTGCTCCTTGTAAAAGAACGTATGCGGAAAAGAGGAATATCATGATTGAACTATATAATGTGACAGGAGGATATGATAAGCAGCAGCCGACCGTTCGTGACATCACGTTCACCGTAGACAAAGGTTCTTTTGTCGCTTTACTAGGACCAAATGGAAGCGGGAAAACAACGCTTATTCGCTTAATTATGAATGTATTAACCATTCAATCAGGAGAAGTGAAGGTGGAAGGAAAGTCAGTGAAGGCTTATTCACCAAAACAACTGGCGCAAAAAGTTGCAGTCATGACGCAAGAAAATCAAATTGGGCTAGAATTTACGGTTCAAGAAATTGTTTCACTTGGACGTTACCCTTATCAGGCAAAAGGATTGTTTAGCACTGTATCAGCACAGGATGAAGAAGTGGTGGAAAGCGTGATGAAATTAACAAACGTCTGGCACTATAGAAATCATACTTTTCAATCGCTAAGCGGTGGAGAAAAACAGCGGGTTTTACTGGCTAAAGCACTAGCGCAAGAACCTGACTACTTACTTCTTGATGAACCAACGAATCACTTAGATGTAAAACATACAATGGAACTGCTTCAGCTGTTAAAAACTTTACAGCAGGAAATGAGCTTGACGGTCCTAGCCATTTTGCATGATCTCAACATTGCCTCGCTGTTTGCAGATAATGCCGTGTTACTGAAAGATGGAAGAGTAGAAGAAACCGGGATGGATGCCATTTTTCAGGATGCAGCTACGTTAAAAAGAGTATATGACGTTGATTTGCATGTATTTCACCATCCCGCTGTGAACAAGCGACAAATTGCTTTTGTGCCGCCGTATCAATATCCAGAGACGGACTTCCATGAGTTGTATCAGTTACAAAAGGAACCGGGCAAGCTGTGTTTATCCTTTGTTCGTCCTTTGAGAACTCTTTCCCTGGGTTCAAATGAAACAGGTCTAGACTGGTGTCAAGAAATTGTTCAACAGCAAAGCAGTGCTAACGCGGCGTGGAAATCTGCGTCTTTATCTAGTTATGAAGTTCGCTTAAAAGACGATAAAGGTTACTCGTGGCTGGCTGTGCTGACACATGGACAAAAAGAAAACGAAGTAAATATTGTTCTACTAACAAATGCGCCGTTTTCGGACGGAAACTTACTTCATGCTGCGATGAAGGTAATTGAGTACCGGGCTTTCTTAGGAAAAACAGGACGTATTGTTGTAGCATCATCTCATCATAAAGAAGAAAATCAAGAAGAAATTTCAGAGTTCTTGATGGAACGCCTCCAAAAAGAATTACAACTATTTATGGAAACAAAAATGACCGATAATTGCTTTAAATAAGCAGTAGCGGTCATTTTTTATTCTTCGGAGTGATCATCAGATTTTTCTGTTTCACCTCCTGAACTCATCGTTGTTTCAGTTGTATGTTCATCAATCTTTTTTTCTTTTAGCTTAACAGAAAACAAGTCTTTGACTTCTTCATCTACTTGATCAGAGTCAGCGCTGTAAGTGGTGCCGATGTTTAAGTGACCGGTCAAATCTTTAATGCCTAGCTGGCCGAAATTATTACTAAGATCAATTTTGTCTAACAATACTTTTTCGACCATGATTTTTTCAACAACAATGGACTGCTTTGGCTGAGTTATTTCATCAATCTTTTTGTCAAGAGTTTTCACCATCTCATATAAGGCTGTATTAGACGATTCTTCCTTTAACGCAGAGAGCTGTTTTTGAATAGCTTCGAAATTAGGAGCTGACTGCATAGCCGAGAGTAAATGAGCTGTTTGCTCGTGCAGTTGAGACAGTGATTGAATAAGGTGAGCTGATTCATTTAATTGCTGATGAAGCTCTTCTATTTTAGGGATCGCGTCGGTTAAACGCGTCACTTGATCAATAATTCCCTGCAGGTTCAGCGCTGAATCTGTCGAAAGAGCAGGCTTTGTGAATTCAGCTTCAGCAGAGGTCTTAGGCTCCATTTGGCTAGGCAACTTCTTTGGCTGTTGAGGGGGTTTTTTTAGATTAGACTGTTTTTTAGCTTTCATCTTTTCCGGTAATTCTTTCCGCTTTTGATTAGAACGTTGGTCTATGGGACCTGCTTTTTTTTGAGTTGGAAGGGAAGACGGGTTTATTTTACGGACTGTTTCAATTTTAGGCGATTGTTTAAACCACTTAGAAAACATGAAATTCCCTGCCTTTCATGCTACGTATAGTTCTGCACAATAAATTACAAATCAAATTTCACATGCAAAAGACCATCTTTAAATGATGCGTGACACGGCGCTTCCCCTACACCAGGCGGAAGGATGATTGATCGTTGAAACGTTCCTTCACGTCTTTCTTTGTGAAGAACATTTGCATCCTTCACGGTTAAAAGAGATGAACCGGATATGTGTAAAGTATTTTCATGCATGGTCAATTCGACGTCTGTTCGTTTAGCACCGGGTATTTCAATTACAACTAACAGCTGATTTGCCCATTCATATACATCAATTAAAGGATAATCTCGGTACTCATTTACAATTTGAGGAGAAGCATCTGCTTCCGTATCATTCTTTTCTTCATGATCATCATCAAAAATTTTTTCCCAAAATTTCGTATGGTTTTCTTCTTGTAACGTTTCTGCCCACTTTTTAAATTTTCCGTGATTCATATTTGTCACCTTCTTTAAAAAAATAAAACAAGTCCTTTTGCAGCTTTCTATTTTATATGTATGCATGAAAACAGAAAAAAACGTCCACTTTAATCTAAATCGTGGACGTCTATTTGAGACATAGGAATATTAACATGTTTAGGCATCCGGATTTCCAACACTCCGGAACGATAGATGGCGCGTGTGCCTTTTTTACGAACCGAACAAGGAAGCTGAATTTCTTCTTTGAAGGATTCTTCTCCATCTATTCCTTCAATCGTACACACATATGGCGTATGATAGACTTTAATGCTTGATACAATATCGCGGTTAGGGATTTTTAGCTGCACAATGCATTCATCTAATGTATTGATGACGTTTGAATCAAATCTTCTTGGCTTTTGTCCATGACCTTCAGTTCCCATATCCTGCTGTTCTTTCATCATGTCTTGGGCTTGCTTAAAGAATTCATTTCCTTGCATAAAATCCGGAAAAGAATGGGACATGGTAGAAGAAATCATTTGCTGAATATACTTATTCATGTCTTTAGATGCCATTCCTTTTGGGATATTTTCCATCATTCCTTTAAAAGGAGACTTTCCAAATGGAAACATATTTACACACCTCCTTGTAATGTGCCAAGTAAAACGACAAAATTGTTAAAGCTAAATTTGATTTCCAATTGGAGCTGAAGGGTTTGCAATTTGATCTTGATCACTTACATCAGGATCTAACACGCCCGTATTCATTTGAGAGCAAGTAGGAGAGAAGTTACCTAAAGAGAAATTCGCGCCGTTAAACTTGGAGTTCGCCGTGTGACTGTTTTGAATGGTGGAACCAAAATCAATATTTGCGTTTTACGTGACACCGTTTGTTACGATATTAAAAACGTTAATTTGAAGAGGCATAAAGAGACTCCTTACTGTTTTTATTCATTCTACTCCAACGGTTTATTGCGTTCAGAGAGAATGTATTCACCGTTTGTCGTCATGCTGTTGACAAGCATTGCCCTATATCACTGCTGATAACCATTGACATGATCAACGTTTGCAATATCTGTTTGGTCATTTGTATCAGGATCGATATAAATGTTTCGCATTTTCGAGGAAGCAGGTGAGACATCGCCATAAGAAGAGTTCGTACCAGTGGATTTTGAATGAGCCGTGTGACTGTTATGGAGTGCTTCGCCAATGTTGACAGAACCGTTGCTTGAGATACTGTTGATCTTTAAATTATAAATGTTAATAACACTTGGCATATGCTCTCACCCTTTTCTATGGTTGATTAATGTATCCTATGATGATAAGTGCCTAAACGTTCACAATTCCTCATAACTAAAATCGCCTTTTCCGATTGAAGGAAAAAGCGATTGAGAGAGGATTACTTAATGATATGATGGGCTTATGAAATGGGTGCAATACGATAATTCTTTTTTTCTAAAATGTAAGAGATGCTTTGTTGGACAGTGGAAAATGTTCGCCAATTAAACTGAGAATCTACAAGCGAAAGAGCCATTTTTGAAGAAAGACCAACAATAAGGCAAGTGGTACCAATCAAACGCAAAGCATCGTGAAGCGTGTTAATATAATAACCGTGTTCTTCATCTAACGAATGAAGGGAAGATAAATCAATAAGCAAATAGCGCGCCTGTTCTTTTACAACTGCCTCCAATACCGTTTCAGTTAGCTTCTTGCCACGTTCTATATCCATCTTACCGGTAATGGGCACAGCTAAAACCTCGTCCCATATTTTTAATAAAGGTGTGGACAAATCCTCAATTAACCGTTCTTTTTCAAGCTCTGCTTCGGCTTGATCTGTAAAGTCTAATAGCATAAGCAAGTAGCCATAACGCTCGCCGTCTTTTGTATCAATAGGGTGAATCACAGCTTCTGCTACGTATTGACTGCCAATCGTTATACGCGTTCGGTAGGTTGTATGAAGAGAGGTGAGTAATTTTTCCGCTTCTTCAGAATTGGAATGAAAGAAGTCCATATGCTTTCCAATTAACTCTTCGATATGAGATAACTGGTAGATTGGGAGTACTGGCTGGAGTGTTTCAATTGCTCTTGCATTCATCCACTGCACACGATAGTCTTTATCTGCAATGATCATGGTTTCTTGAATATTTTCTAAAATCAAATGGCCATTAAGCTTTTGTGGAAGTCGTCCAATTCCATTCATTCTCCATCTCTCCTTATGTGTGTATTAAGTTTATGTACATCTACTTTATATTTTACAGTGAAAAGAATAAAGAAGGCTATAAGAAATTTATTAACGTGTATAGGGATTATGGTATGTAAAAAAACGTTGGAGTAAGCACTCGCTTCAATTAAAAAACTCCCCTGTGCAAAAGGGGAGTGCACCTTACTCATATGATTTAATAAAATCAACGTTGTATTTTTCAACGCTTGATAAGTAGGAATCTCTAAATGATGAATCAGGCGTATACCATGACTTTTCATAAAAATAGGCTTGAAGATCTTTCGATTTAAATACATACCCATGCCGCGCATAGATTTCATTTCGAGCTAGCCTTAGTTCACTCGAGCTCAAACTGCTAATATCACTATAGCGTAATTTGTAAGAATCCGAACCAGCAAGAATATAAGAGCTTGAAGTAGCATAAGAGCGCGGCCCAGGCACGATCACCTCTCGTTCTTTTATGACGGTTTTTTCCTTTTCGACGGGCGGCGTTTGTATATTTAACATAATACTTTCTTCACTTTGAATAGTGTAGGGACTGCTTTTGAACGTTGTGCCGTCTTTTTGCACTTCTGCATGAACAGTGACGCTTCCATCCGTGGCAACAGGCCCTATTTGTGATGAGCTATTCACCTGCAGTCCCGTGCTTTTTCCATTTACGAATAAAATAGCGTCATCTCTATTCGATGAGATTGTAACGTAAGCCCCTTTAAATACCACAGATATATTTTCTTCTTTTTGCCGGTGAAAATTTACAGTGGTTTGGTCTGTAAGTTTTCCATAAGAGCTTTCATAAGAAGCCGTAAGCGGGTAATTTCCAATCATAAAAGGCCCAATTTTTTGCGTTTGATTCTTGGATATCGATTGTTTTGTATCATTGACTGTAACCGTTGTATCCTCTGGCGTGGTGAGGGAGATATAATATGACGACGGCACAACCACGTACTGTTTTTTGAAGAGTAGTGAATGTTTCTGTTCTTTTATTGTAAAGTAGATACTCGATTTATTTTTTAAATCATTTTCAACGTCTCGTAAAATAGAACCATCGGAAGTTGCGTCTAACAGAGCTTGAATAGATGTGTCATTAATAACTATAGTAGACTGCGAAGAGTCTAATAACTCTCTTAACACAGCTGTATCTTTCGATTCTAATGCCTCAATAAAGCGGTCAGCCGTCTTTTCTTCTGAGCCAGCGAAAAAGATATAAAATACAAAAGTTAAAAGAAGGATAAGCGCAATACCCCCGCCAATATACCAGCTCTTTTTATGCTTAGCTGCAGCTGGGGACACGGTGAAAGAAAAGCCGCAGTTATTGCAAAATAATTGGTCTGTGCTTGCACTGGCCCCGCATTTTGGACATTGATTCATTCACACCATTCCTTTCTTTTTATTCCATTAAATGTATGGAATGCGCAGGTAAAACAGACCATTAAATTGGAAAAATAATAGATTCAACAAGAAAGATAAACACACCAAACATGCACAGAAAAGGCGAGGTATGCTATGATAAGAACTATATATTAATCCGATAGGGACACTCTGTCATATAAAAAGGAGATGAAGCAAATGAGTGTTTCATTTGTAAATAAAAATCAAGAGTCTACGTATGAAAAATTGCAGCCTCTAGTCGAAAAATTTAAGAAACGAGCTTTTAAAATAGATGAAGAAGGTACGTTTCCCTTTGAAAATATTCAAGAGTTAAAAGAAGCGGGCTATACACGTCTTTCTCTCGAAAGCAAATATGGCGGAGATGAATTACGCCTTTATGATTTTTTATTATTTCAAGAATTAATTGCTCAAGGAGATGCTTCTACGGCTCTTAGTATTGGATGGCATATGGGGATTACAATGGACTTACGTGAAAAAAAGCCTTGGAATCAGCAAATTCTCGATTTTATTTTTAAAGAAATAGAAAAAGGTGCACTTATTAACACCGCTGCTACTGAACCGAAGACGGGAAGTCCTACTCGAGGAGGAAAACCGGAAACGACAGCCGTAAAAACAAAAGAAGGCTGGCGAATCAATGGCCGAAAAACATTCACCACGATGTCTCCAGTGTTAAATTACTTTTTGGTAAAAGCAAGCATTGAAGGTGAAGAAGAGATCGGCTTGTTTTTAATTCCTCGTGAAACAAGCGGACTTTCAATAGAAGAAACATGGGATATGATTGCAATGCGCGGGACAGGAAGTCATGATCTTGTGCTAGAAAACGTCGATATTAAACACGACTTTCTTGTTGAACGCCTCAGTGGTTTTAAAAAGAATGAGCCAAGCGGCTGGCTGCTTCATATACCAGCTTGCTACATGGGTACAGCCATCGCAGCAAGAGATTATGCTGTCGCATTTGCTGCAGAATATTCGCCTAATAGTATTGAAGGAACGATTAGCGAGCTGCCAAATGTGCAGCGTTTAGTAGGAGAGATGGAACTTGAACTTATGCAGGCGCGTCACTTTATGTACAGCGTGGCAAGTAAATGGGATGAAACCGGCGACCGATCAGCATTAGCGGGAGAGTTAGCAGCTGTCAAACACGTAGTGACCAATAGTGCCTGTACGGTTGTCGACAAAGCAATGCGCATAGTGGGGGCGAGAAGCTTGCAGCGCAGTAATCCGCTGCAGCGCTATTATAGAGACGTACGTGCTGGGCTTCACAACCCTCCAATGGATGATATGACGATTATTAATTTAGCGAAGCAGGCGTTTGCTAGATAAAACTTAATAACATGTTAAATGATGAAAAACTGCTTATTATAGGCTATTCTATAATAAGCAGTTTTTTCGTTGCAAGAGGAGGAATTGAAGATGAAGTCCGTAAGAGAAATTCAGCTGACACCCTATAATATCGCGTGGGAAAAGGAATTTTCAAAAGAAGCTGCCACCTTAACAACTATAATGTCAGCTCAAGTTTTAGAGGTTCATCATATCGGAAGCACTGCTGTTCCTGGCCTAAGCGCAAAACCGATTATTGATTTACTTATTGAAGTGAAAGATATAAAGAAAGTAGATACATATAATCAGAGGATGGAACAGCTTGGTTACGAAGCGAAAGGTGAAAACGGCATAAAAGGAAGACGATACTTCCAAAAAGGCGGAAATGAAAGAACGCACCATGTTCATATTTATGAAAAAGGTCATCCAGAAATTAATCGGCATATATGGTTTCGAGATTATCTACGAACTCACCCTGATACAGCAAAAGAATACGAAACGTTGAAAATAGAACTAGCGCATCGCTATCGCTTTGAACCAGAAAAATATGTGGAAAATAAAACGAATTTTATTCATAAAATAGACGTGCTAGCTTTAAAATGGAGAAAGGGCAGCAGCATTAAGAATAGGAAAGATGATCTTAGATAAAAAGGAGGAACGAGCTTGACTCCAGTTCTAAATCGACAGCCAAATACAGGAAAAAAGAAAAAAACAATATGGATCAGCCTGATATCCTTTGTTATTCTTTGTTTTGTACTTTGTACGGCAATTTCTCTTTATGTAGGCATAAGCCTGACAAAACTAGATAAAAATCCTGCTGTGAAAAATCCTGGTGATTACGGCATGCACTATAGCAATCAAGTATTTTTGAGCAAAGACGGAATAACCCATTTAAAAGGATGGATGATCGAACCAACGGAACAGCCAAAAGCGACCATTATTATGTCACATGGATACGGAAATAACCGTGAAGCACAAGGAGCTGGCTTTCTGCCGCTGAGTAAGGAATTTGTAAAAGCGGGATATCGAGTAGTCATGTTTGACTTTAGAGATTCAGGAGACTCAGAAGGAGATCAAACGACGATTGGTGTAAAAGAACAGCTCGATTTATTAGGCGTTATTCAGAAAATGAAAGAAACAACAAAAGAGCCAATTGTGCTCTACGGCATTTCAATGGGAGCAGCTACTTCTTTATTAGCAGCTTCTCAAGAGGACGACGTAAAAGCGGTGGTAGCCGATAGTCCTTTTAGTGATTTAACCTCTTATTTAAAAGAAAATCTATCTGTATGGTCTCATTTACCAAACTTTCCGTTTACACCGCTAACAATTGCTATTCTTCCTGTTATTGCAGATGCAAATCCTGCTGAAGCTAGTCCTATTAAAGCAGTCGAGCATATTTACCCTCGACCAATTTTATTTATCCACAGCACAGGAGATACAAAAATTCCTTACACTGAAAGTGAAAAAATGGCTAAAACGCACCCAGATGCTTTTCACTTCTGGAAAACCGATAAAGCAGAACACGTGCAAAATTATCATGTATACAAAAAAGAATATGTAAAGCGCGTATTATCTTTTATTGAGCAATCGCTGTAAAAAAAAAAGAGGCTGGGACAAAAATATTTTAGACGAAATGTAAAACGAACCATTGATCAAGACTTTTGATTAGTGGTTCGTTTTTTTGTTAGGACAAACGTAGATTTCATGTGTGTAAATCTTTCTAGCTGTTGACGAAGACTCCTGCGAGAAAAGCGGAACAGGTGAGACCCCGCAGGAGCGAAAGCGATGAGGCTCAGCGGCTGCCCGCGGAAAGCGAGGGCTTCACGGCAATCAACTGCGGTGTACTAAACGATCCATACTGGCCCCTTTATCCATTTGTTCATCTTTAGATGGGATTCATTTCGTTATGTCTCAACCTCTTTTAGCCGTTGATTTTACCTTGTTCTATAAGCTCAGCATATAAATTACGAAGAATGTAGGTTTTATAACTTTCTAGCTTTCTTCCATCGATTTTAGAGATATTGGCCGCTTTTAACTGCTGAACAAACCAGCCCTTTGAATAGATATGAGCCATTGTTAATCACTCCTTCAAAAAGATCCACTCTAAATAATTAACTATATTCATAAAAGGAACTAAAAAGAAGTAAACGAGGCAAATGAATTGACGTTCATTTTTTGCAGCGTTATACTGCTCTACAACTACTTATAAAGGAGGAAATGAACAATGAGTAAACAGTATATAAACGTAAATGGCGTTAATTTGCACTACATAAGCAAGGGACAAGGAGATCTTATGCTATTTCTTCATGGGTTTCCTGACTTTTCGCATATTTGGCGACACCAGATAGATGAATTTTCTAATGATTTTCATACAGTTGCTTTGGATTTAAGAGGATATAATCTATCTGAAAAGCTAAGCGGACTAGAATCATACGAAATTGATGTATTAGTAGAAGATATTCGCCAAGTGATTGAAGGTTTAGGATATAGCTCCTGCACGCTAGTTGTACACGACTGGGGAGCAGGGATCGGCTGGACATTTGCTTATCGCTACCCTGAATATGTACAAAAATTAATTGCTTTTAACGGTCCGCACCCTTATACATTTATGCGTGAGCTTAGAACAAATAAAAATCAGCAAAAAGCAAGTGAATATATGAAATGGTTTCAAAAACAAGAAGCACAGGACTATATGGAACGAGATAATTTCTCAGGTTTGCGTAAGCTTGTGATCGACCCAGGTGTAAAAAAAGGATATCTAACAGCTGATGATGTTCAAGCATACATGAACTCTTGGGAAAATGGCTCTGTGCTGTCCATGCTAAGTTATTACCGCAACTTAAAGATTTTCACAGAAGAAGACCTTCAAAGAAAATCTTTGTTTCCGTTAGAAGAAGAAGTGTTAAACATCCCGGTACAAATTATTTGGGGAAATCAAGATCCTACTTTTATGCCTGAAAACTTAGATGGTATTGAAGAATATGTACCAAACATATCTGTTCACCGATTAGCTGAAGCATCTCATGCTCCTCAGCATGAAAAGCCACAAGAAGTCAACGACGTGATGTGGAATTTTTTAAATAAGTAAAGATAAAAAGGGGCTCAGACAAAAGTAGTTTAGTTGAAAGAAGATCCGAACGATGAATTGAGATTCTTGATAGAGAATCCAACTCGTTCGGATTTTTTATTGCGCAGGTTTCATGTATATAGTGGCTTCTAGCTGTTGATTGGAGAGAAAAGCAGAAGGGAGGAGGCGCAGGAGCGTAAGCGACGAAAAGGCTCAGCGGCTACCTGTAGAAAGCGAAGTCTTGCACGGAAATCAACAGCGGTATTAAAAGTGATTCATACTAACTCATTTATCCCATTTGTTCGTCTTTAAATTGAATTTATCTTGTTATGTCTCAATTTCTTTTTCTGTTGAATTTAAAATATTTTTTAAAAGTGATCCAACAGAAGAAGGTGCTCGTTAGGTAAGTAGAAAAGGAAGTACTTCTTAAGAAAAGGCGCTTAAAAACTTTTTTTTAAAAAAAGTGATCTAGCTGAAGAAGGCGTTCGTTAGATAAGTAGAAAGGGAAGGCATTCTTCACGAAGATGACATTAAAAAAAATTTTAAAAAGAGTGATCCAACATCACTCAGCAATCGTTTAGTAAATAGAAAGAGAATACTTCCTAAAAAGGATCATTAAATGTGAGGGAACATAAAAGTTTAATATATAGAATATTCAAAATGTTCAATCTATTTAATGGTTTAAGATGTAGTAAGAATGAAAAAAGTGGCGTACATCAACTAAAAATGAGGAGAGTGGAAAATGATGAAATTAAGTAAAAAATTAATGATCCCTGTACTAGGAGCTTCACTATTGATGCCGACTATTGCAAATGCAGAGGAAGCAAAACCAACGGCAGTAACAAAAGCTTCAGATCTACGAGCGAACTTAGACTACCTATTATCTGAACACTTTACGCTTGCCGTTGCAGCCATGACAACAGCCTATGACGGTTCTAAAGATGCTGACGCTGCGTTCAAGGCATTGGATCAAAACGCCGTCGACATGGAGCCAGCCATTGCTTCTATTTATGGTGATAAAGGAGCTGCTGAATTTGAACGAATTTTCAGAGAACACAACAATTACACAGATGATTTTGTAAAAGCAACAAAAGAAAACGACAAAGAAGCCATGGCGGAAGTAGATAAAGAAGTAGATCAATTCGTGAATGAATTTGCTAAGTTTCTAAGCACTGCTACGGAAGGTAAACTACCTGAAGATGCTGCAAAAGAAGCGCTTCGTGTGCACGAAGATCAAGTAAAAGAAACGTTTGAAGATTATGTAGAAGGTGACTATGAGGCAGCCGCGAAGACATACCGCGAAGGATATCAGCAAATGTTTGCAATTAGTAAAGCGTTATCAAATGCAATCGTAACGCAAATGCCCGATAAATTCGACAATACAAAAGTAGATACACCAGCAGCAGATTTACGTTCTTCATTAAACAGCTTAGCAGCAGAACATTTTGCTTTAGCAACAATGGGAATGGAAAAAGGGTTTAACGGTTCAAAAGATTACGATTATGTTAGCTGGTTAGAAAATGCCAACACAGCAGATTTTAAAGCTGCAATCGGCTCAGTATATGGGGATGAAGGAGCTGCACAATTCGAAAAAATTTGGCAAGGAGATCACATCAATGCCCAAGCTGAATTAGTAAGTGCACAAGTAAAAGGCGATGAAGCAGGAGAAAAAGCTGCAAAAGATAAGCTCCATAAATTCGCGCAAGAATTTGGTACATTCTTAGGAACAGCAACAGATGGAAACCTTCCAACTGCAGACGCACAGGCAGCTATAAAAGCACATGAAGATACGGTTATTAAAACATTTGAGCAATATGCATCCGGTGACTACGCTGGAAGTTATGATACGTATCGTGAAGGGTATAAATTAATGTTTGGTGTTGGCCAAGCTTTAGGTGAAGCAATCGTAAAACAAAACCCGGATAAGTTTGCTGAAACAGCTATGCCAACAGATATGCCGAAAACAGGTATGGGCGGGGCATCTGAATCAACGATGAACCCACTAACAGCGATCTATATTGCACTAGGTTCATTAGCCGTATTAACAGCTGGAGTTATTTTACGCAAGAAACCAGTAAGCAAATAATATCTTTTCTCCTTTTCCTTATGAATTACAAGTCAAGAGTCCTGAAAAAAAGAAGAGAGGTTGTTCTCTCTTCTTTTTTATAAACAGCTGTGAAATGAGGTGACGATGTGAAAAAAGCGATTGTTCTCGCCTACTGTATATTAAGTTTAGTCCTGCTTGTTAGCGCAGGACTATATTTTAAAGAACAAATGGTAGAAGCAAAAGAAACAAAGCAACAGGCTACAGCTAATCAAAAAGAAAAAGAAGCACAATCAAAGGATCTAAAAAGCCGGGTAACGCTTGAAGAAGAGTTTGCTGTACTAAAAAAGCATAAAACAGAAGCCAAAAAGTTAAACAAAGAATTCAAAGGAATCATCCCTGAAAAAGTGTCCATTCCTGCTGTTCATGTGGAGGCTTCAATTGAACAAGTAGGATTATTAGACAGCGGTGAAATGGCAGCACCATCTACAGAAAATGGAGTTGCTTGGTTTGAACCAGGAGCTAAACCTGGCGTAAAAGGAAATGCTGTATTAGCAGGACACGTAGACAGTAAAACCGGCCCTGCCGTCTTTTACAACCTAAAAAACTTAAAAAAAGACGATGAAATTACCGTCAGAGATGCACAGGGGACCACGCTTACTTTTGTTGTTAAACGTATAAAAAGCTATCCGCGAGATAAGGCACCTCTAAACGAAATTTTTGGGTACAGCAACAAACGTAATTTAAACCTGATTACGTGCACAGGCACGTTTGACCGTGCGGAAGGAACCCATCAAGAGAGGTTAGTGGTCTACACAGAACTAAAAGCTGACCAAGCAAAAAAATTGGAGCGTGAAGCAAATGCACCACAATCTCCTACACATGTAAAGATGAGCGGTAATTTGCTTACGTGGTACGCGGTACGAGAAGGTAATATTATCGGTTACCGAATTTATAAAAAGAATCCAGGCGGAACATTTGTCCATATTGGCAGCGTTTCGGAATTTGAGCGAAAAAGCTTTGCTGACTCCGACGCATCTCAAGCTCGTTACTATGTAACAGCTGTTAATGAGTCAGGAAAAGAGTCTGCTCCGTCTAGTATAGCGAAATAACAAAAAGCTCTCCTTAAACGGAGAGCTTTTTGTTATTTTTGATTGTCGATTAAAAAGATATCTTCTGCCTTTCTATTTATCTAAATGCTATTAGTTTTAATAGATAAATAAAAATTCCCCAAAAATAATACTTGAATAATATAAATATTCAGATTATTATGTACTAATAGTCTTTTTGGTAATTAAAAGGAAAAATCTAAAAAGAATCTAAACGAAAAAGGAGAGAAAGCATGGCACAACCTAATTTGCAAACAGAGCAAAAATCACATCCAACAACTTTTCTAGACAAACTATTAGGAAGAGTAGAAGCAATCGGAAACAAACTACCTGATCCTTTTATTTTGTTTGTATGTTTAGCGCTTATTATCGTAGTAGCATCTGTTGCTATTAATGGTATGGGAGTAACGGTGGTCCATCCCGGTACTAATAAGACTCTTCCAATTAAAAGTTTGTTGTCGCATGAAGGCATTCAGTATATCTTAACATCGATGCTGACCAATTTTACTGAATTTAAGCCCCTAGGACTTGTACTCGCTATGATGCTTGGAGTCGGACTTGCAGAAAAAGTAGGTCTGCTTGAAGTGGCCATAAAGAAAACGATTTTAAATGCTCCAAAAGCTCTTATTACATACGCCATCATTTTTACAGGAATTATGGCCAACTTAGCGGCAGATGCTGCTTTTGTCATCGTGCCTCCGCTTGCCGCAATGATTTTTTATACAGTAGGAAGGCACCCGCTTGCTGGATTAGCAGCAGGATTTGCTGGGGTGGGATCAGGCTTTACAGCGAATCTTATTATATCCGGAACCGACGGATTGTTATCAGGCATTTCTACTGAAGCTGCTAAAACAATTGACCCAAGCGCTGCCGTCAGTCCTGCAGCAAACTGGTATTTCATGGCGGCTTCTGTATTTGTTTTGACCGTTATAGGGGCAATCGTCACCGAAAAGATTGTAGAACCTAGGCTGGGCAATTATAAAGGAAAAAAACGCAATGATTTTGGTGAAATTAGTGAGGCAGAAGCAAAAGGGTTAAAAAACAGTATCGTTGCTACATGTATTTATGTCGCTGTACTAGCTGTTTTCTTATTTTGGCCCAACTCTCCTCTACGAAATGAAGACGGTGGAATTGTTCCATCTCCTTTTTTAGATGGTATCATTCCGATCACGCTGCTGTTTTTTGTGGTAGTTGGCTCTGTTTATGGAATAACAGTAGGGAAAATCAAAAGTTCTAGAGATGTACCTGCTTATATGACTGATTCGATGAAAGATATGGCTAGCTATATTGTCCTTATTTTTGCGGCTGCTCAATTTATCGCTTACTTTAATTGGACTAATATTGGAACGTGGATTGCAGTAGAAGGAGCGGATGCATTAAAAGCACTAAATCTAACTGGACTTCCAGTTGTGGTTGGTTTTGTATTTTTAACTGTTGTTCTAAGCCTTCTTATTTTTAGCGGCTCCGCTCAATGGGCACTAGAAGCACCTATTTTTATTCCATTGTTCATGCTGTTAGGCTACAACCCTGGATTTATTCAAGCGGCATACCGAATAGCGGATTCTTCCACGAATGTAATCACTCCTTTAAATCCATATATGATTGTTATTTTAGCCTTTATGAAAGAATACGAGCCTAAGGCAGGACTTGGCACAATTATTTCACTTATGCTTCCTTATACTCTAGCTTTTTTAGGGATTTGGATTGTTATGTTGATTATTTTTGCTGTATTCGGTATTCCTCTGGGGCCTGGTGTATATATGTATTTGTAAAGAAAAATCCTCTTCTACTTCAAGAAGAGGATTTTTTTATGTAAGAAAATCTAACACAAATAAAAAATAGTTCAGCTTATGTGTACGTAGAAGAATACATAAGAAAAAGAAAACAGTATAAAAAACAAAAGTTTTCTGAATAAATTTGCAAAAAGTAGTTGCTAAATACATATAAATCAAATATGATAGTAAACATAACAAAAGATGTTATATAATCTAACATTAAATTTAGGGGTTATTTATTCGTACTTAAGGGGGAAATCATCATGCAAATGGGCGATTCAGTATTTATGTTTTTTTCAGCATTATTGGTTTGGATTATGACACCAGCTATTGCATTGTTTTACGGGGGCATGGTTCGAAGTAAAAACATGTTAAGTACCGCGATGTATAGCGTAGGTTCCTTAGCTGTTATATCCGTTCTTTGGATAGTAGCAGGCTATTCGTTAGCTTTTTCTACCGGTGGCAATGCTTTTATTGGTAACTTGGACTGGGTGGGATTAAAAGGAGTCGGGTTCACTCCAAACGGGGACTACAGTGCTACGATCCCGCATAATATGTTTATGATGTTTCAGCTGACATTTGCTGTACTAACAGTAGCTATTATCTCTGGGGCTTTTGCAGAGCGCATGAAGTTTTCAGCATTTATCTTATTTGCTATCCTATGGTCATTATTTGTATATGCACCAGTTGCACACTGGGTTTGGGGAGTTGGCGGATGGCTTCGTGAACTAGGAGCTATTGACTTTGCTGGAGGAAATGTCGTTCACATTTCGTCAGGTGTAGCAGGATTAATTCTAGCTCTTGTTGTTGGAAAGCGAAAAAATGCCGATGCCGCAGCACCTCACAATTTACCGTTAACTCTTTTAGGCGGCATGCTGATTTGGTTCGGCTGGTTTGGTTTTAACGTTGGGAGTTCTTTAACTATTAACAGCGTTGCAATGACGGCTTTCATTAACACGAATACAGCGGCAGCAACAGGAATTATCGGCTGGCTTGTAGTAGAGTGGATTATCAATAAAAAACCTACGCTGCTTGGAGCCGTTTCGGGAGCGATTGCTGGACTGGTAGCTATTACACCAGCTTGTGGATTCGTTACACCGTTTGCCTCTATTGTAATTGGTTTTATCGGCGGAGCAGTTTGTTTCTGGGGTATCTTCTCACTTAAAAAGAAAATCGGTTACGACGATGCGTTAGATGCATTTGGTCTTCACGGTATTGGAGGAACATGGGGAGGTATTGCAACAGGTTTATTTGCCACAACTTCTGTAAATGACGCCGGTGCGAATGGTTTATTCTACGGAGATCCAAGTCTACTTTGGAAACAGCTGGTGGCTATCGTAGCAACGTACCTATTTGTCGGTATTGCTACCTTCATTATCGTTAAAGTGGTTGGATTAATCGTATCTCTGCGTGCGACACAAGAAGAAGAAACACTTGGGCTTGATATTACGCTGCACGGTGAAAGAGCGTATCACGAATCGAATATGTAAAAGGGGTGGGCACAGTGAGTGATGTTTTAACGAAAATTGAAATTATTACACGCCCTTCAAAGTTTGAAGAGCTTAAGCAAGAACTGGCGAAAATCGGCGTTAGCGGTATTACAGTTACGGATGCACTGGGGTGCGGGTTGCAAAAAGGCATTACGGAGCTTTATAGAGGCGTTAAAAAACAAGACAATATGCACGCACGAATTAAAGTAGAAATTGTGGTGTGCGAAGTTCCGGTATCTGACGTTGTTGATAAAGCAAGAAAAGTACTAAATACAGGTCAGCCTGGAGATGGGAAAATATTTATCTATGAATTAAAAAATGCGATTAAGATCCGAACGGGGGAAGAGGGATCACAGGCATTACGAAATAATAGTTAAAGTCGGGGAGAAGTAGAAAACAAAGGGTCACATAAAAGAGGCTTGGACAAAAGTATGTTAGCCAAAGTGAAAAACGAACCGTTAGTCAACATGTTTGATTAACGGTTCGTTTTCTTTGTTATGTTAAACATACATCTGTTTCGTTCCTTCTAGCAGCTGATTGGAAAGAAAGGCGAAGACTCCTGTAGGAAAAGCGGAACAGACGAGACCCCACAGGAGCGCAAGCGACGAGGAGGATCAGCGACTGCCCGCGGAAAGCGAAGTCTTGCGCAGAAATCAATGGCGGTGTCACAAGCAGTTCAGCTCATGTATCTCATTTGTTAGCCTTTAGATTGGATTCATTTCGTTATGTCCCAGCTTCTTTTTTAGGTTAAATAGGTGCAAAGCATGTTTTCGTAGGGTGACATGCTTTTTGTTCCATGTACTAGCCATTGGGCGAACGCTTATGATGAACCCTTCTATGCTTATGCTAGATGAACCTTCTATGGGGCTTGCTCCTATCATTGTAGAACAAATATTTGAAATCATTATGGAATTAAATAAAAGCGGAATGACCATTTTACTCGTTGAACAAAACGCTTATCAAGCACTGCAAATCGCACACCGAGGCTATGTGATTCAAACGGGAGAAATTATTCTGCAAGGGAAAGGATCGGAATTAATTCATAATGAAAAAATAAAAGAAGCTTATTTAGCTTAAAAAAACAAACCGCATCGCGTTTTAACGCTGCGGTTTGTTTTTGTTCACAAGGGATGATTTGGATAAAGCAGGTAAGCATTGCTATTATCTGGTTTAGTTTCTTAATTAAGTAGGGAACGTTTAAAATAAGATTATTGAATAAGTGAGTAATTAGGCAACCCCCTAGATGAAAGAAATGATTCAATTTAAAGCTTTTTTATAAAAAACAAAAAAAGTTGAAACTTTTTTCATTAAAAAACGTTTATAAAGTAATAGAAAAAAATGGGTACGGTTATTTACACTCAAAAAGGAAGTGAGAGCGTGGCGACGCTGAAAACTAATTATTTGACTGACTTATGCTTAATCTATAGAGAAAGTCAATTTTATGTACTGCAAATACCTAGTTTCTACAAAAAAATGGCTAGCAAATACTTTCAGTTTCAGCCTCAAGAAAAAATTATCGCGTATTTACACAGCTCTTTTATAGCAGGCCTAGATAAAAGGGGAATTTGCTTTACAAATAAGGGGATTTACTGGAAAAGCAGAGGGATGAAAAAAGGAAAAATGTTATGGGAAGAGTTCGCTAACATTCAATCCATTACCATTCGAAAAGAAGAAATGATTTGTTTTAATGACGTGGAGAAATTTCAAGTCAATCAAAACGATTACTCAGCTAGAAAGCTAGTATCTCTATTAAAAAAAATCAAGAAATTTATTCGCACTCATTCCCATGAATATATGTGTCAAGACTATATATATCCGTGTGTATCCTCAAAAGAATTAACTTCTATTTGTTCGTCTTTTCAAATTCATCAAACCCCTGATCCAAAAGATGTGTTGTCGGTAGAAGGACAGCTATGTGAAGAAGTTGAAAAAGAGATGCGAAACAGGCTCTACTTACCTGCTAAAGAAAAAATTGTAGCTCATTTAAATACATATCCTCTTCAAAAAACCGAGGGGATTACCGTTTGTTCTAAAGGAATTTATTTCTCAAAATCTTTTAAAACAGTTTACTACCCTTGGCACTTATTTCGCCACGTGAGTATCTCAGTGGAAACCGAGGAATTAAAAATTGCTAAAAAACATTCGTTATCTCTCAACTCAGCTGCCGTGTCAAGCGGGGAAGTAATGCTGTTTCTAAAACAGATTAAACAGCATGTGCAGGCTTTGCATGAAAAAGAAGTCGATATTAAACAAGATAATAAGTTTGCATGGAAGATGTTAATTTAAAAAACAGGTTACGCGTAATCTGTTTTTTTATTTTGTAGTTCTTTAGAATCATTTATTTGGAATATTGAAAGACATCATACAAGTAAACAAGACTAGAATATTGGAAGTTAAGAAATTTTTTCCATGACTATAAGGTTAATTTTACCAAAATATCTTTCCTGTTTGGATAATTATGCTAAAATAGAGCTCGAGTTTATTTTAAGGAGCTGACAACAAGATGGAACGTAATTATTCAATTGATTTTATTAAGTTTTTTGCTACAGTGTTTGTGGTTTGTATTCATGTTAATCCATCACATGACGATTTCTTTTTAGGGAACCAGGAAAATGTGCTAGATGTCATTGTTGACACATTTGCACGATTCGCGGTTCCTTTTTTCTTTATTGTATCAGGTTATTTGTTTATGAATAAAATCCAAAAGCATCCAAAGCCTTCTGCATACTTAAAAAAATACACGTGGAATATTTCAAAGCTTTATGCATGTTGGTTCATCTTTTATTTATTGTTTGGTGTAGTTCTGCGCTTATTTCAGAACCACGGAACATTAGCAGAACGAAAAGGTGCAGTAGCTGATTATTTAACATCATCCATCACATTCAAAGATATTTTTTATTATGGAAGTGACACAAGCGGATTTCAGCTTTGGTACTTGATTGCATTAATTTGGGCTGTGGTCATCGTTTTCTTATTTCAACGATGGAAAAAGATTGGCTTATTAATGTTTATCAGCACCGTATTATATGTAACTGGGTTATTTGGGCAGTCTTATTCTTTATTTTTTCCACTTTCTTTTCAAACGAGAGATGCCCTGTTCTTTGGTTTGTTCTATACAGTATTAGGAGCTATGTTTGCCCTTTATGGTAAGAAAATTCTGTCAGTATTAAACGCAAGGCCAACAATTTATTTAGCCAGCTTTTTTGTGTTTTCAGCGTTAGAGATCGTCGAGCGTTACTGGTTGGTTAATATCCAGCACAGCAAGCCCGGAGACTACTTTATTTCTACGATTTTTTTATCGGCATCATTGTTTTTATTCGTATTGAGCAGTCCAAGTCTTGGCAAAAACTCATTTTTTTCAAAGGTTGGGAAAAATTCAGTTGGCATTTATGTAGTGCATATATGTATATTAAATGAGACCTATCGATTGCTTCGTTCTATAGATTCTTCTTTCTTTACGAATAGTGTCGTTGCCTACGTACTCATCGTTCCAGCAGTTTTTTGGTGCTCGTACTATTTATATAGAGGAATTCAATGGACAAAGGGAAAATTACATGTAAAGCCGCACAAACATTCATTTACAAAGCTACAGCATAAATAAAAAGAGCTGGCTAACTAAGCCAGCTCTTTTTATGATGCAATAGCGTACAAAAGCTGCCTTTGCCGTTGAGGGGATAAAGAAATATTTTGATACAATTCGTAAATATGATGTTCGTTCCGGTGATAACAAATCCAATCCTCGTATGTTCCTTTTAAGAAGATGCGAAAAAACACGATTCGCTTATTCGTGCCGCCTGTTTTTAATTCAATTTTCAAATCATCTGTTTCTAATGTATACTGTACTGTAGAAGAGGAAAGAGCAAGTTTAGTTGTTTTTTTACTTGTTTTAATGAATTCGGCAAGTTCAATGATCTTCATTTTTTTACCTCACTCTATTGTAAATTAGGGGTATCTTATACGTATGATGTGTACAAAGAAAATAGAATCGTTTTTTTATAGTTTAGAAGAATGATCTTCAGCCCCTTCGTTAAGGGATTTGTATAAAAGGTTGACGTTTTCTTTGAATACAAATAAAATGCATATTAAGAAGTATTTCCCTCATTGTAACTACAGAAAAAGAAGAATTAAGGGGGCTCAATATGTTGACTGACTTAGTTGTAAGTCAAAAAGTAGTCAAGGTAAATGAATTTACTGTTGTAGGAGTGCCTATTCGAACAGATGAACCTGTGGAAGAAACGGGCACAGGTCTTATTCCCGAGCACTGGCAGACTTTTTATAAACAACAGTTAGCTAATAAAATTGCCAATAAAGTAAATGGTAATACATTTGCTCTTTATACAGAATTTGAATATGATCAAAAAATGGATTTTACATTTGCTCTCGGATATGAAGTTTTACCCGGCGGCGAACTGAAAGATGATATGAGAGAGTTCATCATTCCAGAAGGTGAATACATGGTGTTTACAACAGCTGTTGGGCCAGCTAGACAGGTAGTCGTAGAGGCTTGGGCTTATATTCGGGAGTGGGCTAAAAAAAATCATCGTGCCTATAAAATAGATTTTGAATTATATGATGAACGCTGTATTGATCCTGAGTACAGTCAAGTTGATATTTATGTTTCAATTTAATAGCTAGTTTTGCTAAGTAGTTAAGATGCAGAGAAACGTTTTTGCTGCGTTCTTACTTTTAACGATAGGAATAAAAAGGGGTTTAGCGAGAGTGATCAGCAACGATTTATTACAAGCTTTAAAAGACGGATATAAACAGAGAATTAAATGGGTACTTATAAGTCAAATGGCACTGTTCATCACCGTAGCAGTCATACTTGTATCAAATTTTGTCACTAAATTTTCGTTTAACCAATTAAGCTTTATTTTTGTTTTGGTTAGTATAAGTTCGCTGTTATCAGGGGTAGAGCACGTATTGTTAAAACGTGAGAAGTGGCAATGGATTTTTGATTTTATTTTAGCTGCTTTTTTTATTGGTTTATCTATTTTTTTACACCGTTAAAGCGCCTGGTTCAGCGCTTTTTTATTTTGAGCAGCTCCGCACGCAATTTTCGGGCCTTTCTAGTATAAACAAAACAAAAATAGGTATTTATGACGAAAATAGTCAGAAAATTTAGTAAAAAAGTCTTGTATCTTGTCTTTATTTCGATTATGATAAGTTTACACCCTTCGTATTCACTTCTTTGGATGTCAGTACCTCTATTTTTACACTACAGAAAAGAGGTGAAGTCATTTCTTCAGTTTTCCTGCTAGCCTGCATACTAACCCTTTTAGCTATTTTATTTAGTAGCAACTACCCTCAAAATTAAAGGAGAGATCCACGCTTATGTCAAAAGCCCCTGTAAAAAACGAAATTGAACTTCAACTATCTGAAACGCACTTTTTTCAACTGCTTGATTTAATTTATTTAGGTAACTGGATGGTCACAGCATGTTCTGGAGTAGAAGATGAGCATGCACAAGAATATACGGATGTAGAAAAACAAATGTTTTCTCATGCAGAGCCTTTCCTTGAAAAAGGACCTTTTCACACGCTAAACAGTGAGGTTATGTTTACAGAAGAACATGAAGATTCTCTTCAAGATATTATTGGAGAATACGATAACGAAGTGTTTTGGGAAGCGCTAGCCTATCGCATGGCTAAACGAGATGTGATAGAACAAATAGGACCCATTAAAGAAATAAAAAATGAAGTTTTTATGCGAATTTTTCATCGAGAAATGGAGTATATACGAGAGTTTGAGGCAAATGGAATTAAACGAATAACCATACCTCCTTTGCAGTAAAGGAGACAAATCGGCTTTCAAATTTGAAGGCCGATTTGCTGTTAAGCTGAAGCTTTTCTATTCCGTCTGAGAGGCGGGAAAGATCGGTATGTAAAGCTCCGCCATAACCATTCACACGGACCGTAATAGAAATAATAAAGCCACCACTTATTAAAAAAAAGCTGGAGTGTATATATAATGAGACAAATAATCGTGCTTTCTGTTAAGGTAAGAGTTCCGTATAAACCAAAGACTCTAACCATCCACAGGCAAATTAAAGTTTGGCTAAGGTAAGTTGTTAATGCCATTGTTCCACTATACTTAAAAAGACCCAGCACTGAAGCGTAAGGAGAAAATTGCAGGAATAACAGTAAGGTGGTAAGATAAAAAAAACATAGAAAAATGCCGCTCAAACTTGTAAAAAGGTGAATGGCCGCCTGCTGATAGAGTCCATATTTTAAAATTTCTAGTTTTAAAATAGCGAGAATGATAGTTAAAGTAAAACCTGCTGCACCTGTTATTAACTGAATTTTCTTAAAAAAAGAACGATTTTGTTCGATACTATGTACTAATTCTTTTTTAGCAGTATATAAGCCAAATAAAAACATAGAAAATACGGGAAAGATAGAAAACGGTAGATTTAATAGCATAGGTACCACTTCAACATTCAAACGATAAAACAGCCAAGATAAATAGTCTGCTTGCCTGTAGGTGGATAAATATTGGACTAAGGCATGTTCATGTAAAATCTTATACTCCAACTGAGCCTCCTGCAAGACGTGGGCTGGAATAAAAAACTGCATGCAAGCCAAAAGATAAAAAAAGCATAGCAGGCCTATTGCCCACAGCAAAATCGTCTTGGTTTTTTGATTATAAAAAAACAACAATAAAAAACCGCCAATAGCATACACATGCAAAATGTCTCCATACCAGAAAAAGACAAGATGAAAAAGCCCGAGTAATAGCAAAGAAGCCATTCTTCTTGACCATAAAGCAGCGGCAAAGTAATGCTTTTCTTCAGCTCTACGCAAAAAGATTCCGCATCCAAGTCCAAATAAAAAAGAAAAAATCGTAAAAAACTTTCCTTGAACAAACAGCAGCAGGAATAAATCAATATAAGCATCGATTCCTTTATATTCATAAGGAATATCGTACATTTGAAAAATAAATATCGGATAAGCAAAAGCAGGGATATTTACTAAGAAAATGCCTAGCAAAGCAATACCCCGAATAATATCAAGAACAACAAGGCGTTCGTTAAGGGGAAGTGGAGAAGGATTCATCACTGTCGCTCCTTTTTGTTAGATATGTACATCTTAACACGACAGTGGCGAAAAAATAGGTGGGAATATAAAAAAATAAGCGGAAAGATTCATAGCTTTATGAACAAAAAAGTTGGATAATAATGGTATGGTTATCCATATCAAATACGAAAGGTGGAGAAAAAGATGAAAACAGCACTTGTGTTAGGTGGAACTCGTTTTTTTGGAAAAAATTTAGTCCAGACATTGCTCTCTAAAGGAGTTAAGGTTACGTTAGCAACGCGAGGTAAAACCCCAGATGATTTCGGCGACCGAGTTGAACGGATTTTTCTTGATCGTGTAGAAAAAGATTCTGTAATCGAAACAACACGAGGAAGAAAATGGGATGTTATCTTCGATCAAATATGCTATTCTTCACACGGCGCAGCTGTGGCTGTTGAAGCTTTTCGTCATAGTACGAGTCATTATGTACTCACCTCGACTCTTTCAGTATACGGTTCTTTAGAAAAAACGTGTTATGAAGAAGATTTTGATCCATACAAGTATCCTATTTCCTATACACGCCGTGAAAATATTTCCTACCAAGAAGGAAAACGCCAAGCTGAAGCGGTATTTTTTCAAAAAGCACCGTTTTCGGTAACGTCTGTCCGTTTTCCAATTGTAATGGGAAAAGATGATTATACGGATCGCTTACGTTTTCACGTAGAAAAAATTATGCATGAAGAAGAAATTGGTGTACCGGCTATTGAAGCAGAAATGAACTTCATTTCACAGGAAGAAGCCGGTGAATTTTTAGTCTGGTGTGCAGAACAGAAGCTAAAAGGGCCGATTAACGCTTGTTCAAATGGTACTATTTCACTCAAAAATTTATTTTCATATATTGAACAAGCAGCGAATAAAACAGCAAAAACAACCTCTCGTTTAACAGATGAAAATAGTTCTCCTTACGGAGTAGATCATTCTTGGACGATGAGTAATGAAAAGGCTAGCTTTTGGGGATATTCATTTACAAACCTGCAGGACTGGCTGCCTTCATTAATCAAAGCTTTCGTTGAAAGCGAAAAGAAAGTACCTTTAAGTTAAGAAAAAACAAAGACTGCACCGTTTAGCAGTCTTTTTGCTGTGACAAGCAGAACATTTTTATTTTATACATAAAAAGGGTACGCTAGGTACACATCATTATATAGAAGGAAGAAGGATAAACTATGGCAAAACATCACTTTCATTTGCAAGCAAATTGGCCAGGAGGCCGAAATGAAGTAGGTACAATTGAATCAGGACAATTAAAAACAAAAATTTCCATTCCACCAGAAATGGACGGGCCAGGAGTGGGAACAAATCCGGATGAAATGCTGCTAGGGGCAGCAGCCACGTGCTATATCATCACGCTTGCAGCGATATTCGAAAGAAGCGGAATCCGTCAGGAGGCTTTAACGATGGAATCAGAAGCTATTGTGGACGTGACGAATGGTGTATTTACATACGAAAAAATTATTCATAAACCTCATGTTATCATCACATCTGAATTTGCGGCTCAAGAAGAAAAAATCAATCGACTTATAAAAAAAGCAGAAACATCCTGTATGATTTCAAGAGCCATTCAAGGAAATGTTGAGATTGAATTAGAGCCTCAGCTCACAGTAAAAGCGTAATGGACCCATTACGCTTTTCTTATGTTTATTTCTAAAAAAAGCACATTTAAGATTGTAAAATACTCAAATTTGAATATAATAATTTAAGTAGCTATCATTTCTGTTCATCAAAAAGATGACGTGAAAGGAGGAACTGAAATGGTTTCATCAGAAAAAAATATTCGTTTTATCGTAGCAGGATTGCTGCTCGGTATTTTTATGTCAGCCATGGATAATACCATCGTAGCGACGGCTATGGGGAAAATCATTTCTGATCTAGGTGGGTTAGATAAGTTTGTTTGGGTTACGTCCGCCTATATGGTTGCCGTGATGGCAGGTATGCCGATATTTGGTAAACTGTCTGATATGTACGGCCGTAAACGGTTTTTTATTTTTGGATTGACGGTATTTTTACTTGGATCTGCATTGTGTGGCCTAGCGCAAAGCATTGTGCAGCTAAGTATTTACCGGGCGATTCAAGGAATTGGAGGAGGAGCGCTTCTTCCGATTGCTTTTACTATTGTATTTGATATTTTCCCTCCTGAAAAACGCGGGAAAATGACGGGATTATTAGGTGCCGTTTTTGGCTCAGCAAGCGTATTTGGTCCGCTTCTTGGTGCATACATTACGGAATACATCAGCTGGCACTGGGTGTTTTATGTGAACGTGCCGATTGGACTTTTATCGTTATTTTTTATTGTGCGCTTTTATAAAGAATCAAAAAGTCATAAAAAACAAAAAATTGACTGGGCTGGTGCAGCCACTCTTGTAATTTCAGTAGTTAGTTTAATGTTTGCTCTTGAACTTGGAGGGAAAGAGTACGATTGGTCTTCTCCGCAAATTTTATCTCTTTTTGCTATCTTTGCTGTGGCGCTATCACTCTTCTTTTTTGTGGAAAAACGCGCGCAAGAGCCGATTATTTCATTTTGGATGTTCAAGCGCCGTTTATTTGCAACATCACAAATTCTCGCTTTCTTATACGGAGCAACGTTTATTATTTTAACGGTATTTATTCCTATTTTCGTTCAAGCTGTTTATGGAGGTTCTGCTACAAATGCAGGTTTAATTTTAACTCCGATGATGTTAGGCTCGGTAGCAGGAAGTGCTATCGGCGGGATTTTTCTCACAAAAACAAGCTTTCGAAACTTAATGATTATGTCCGTTTTTTCATTTGCAGTAGGAATGTTTTTATTAGGAACAATGGAACCTGATACACCTCGTTGGATGCTAACGGTATTCATGATTTTGACTGGGTTTGGCGTAGGATTTAGCTTTTCTCTTTTACCAACTTCGTCAACGCATAAGCTGGATCCACAGTTTAGAGGTTCTGCCAACTCAACGAACTCATTTGCGCGTTCTTTAGGAATGACGCTGGGAGTTACGATTTTTGGAACGATTCAAAGCAATACATTTACAAGTGAGCTGCAGCGCAATTTTCAAGGTATGGGAAATGGATCACAAGGAGCATTTTCTCAAATAGGAGATCCGAGTGCAGTTTTTCAATCAAGTGCCCGAAACAGCATTCCGCCTCAAATATTAGATAAGATTGTTGATGCTATGTCTACATCGATCACGTATGCATTTATGCTTGCTCTTATTCCAATTGCAGTAGCTATCATTACTGTCTTTTTAATGGGAAATGAACGAGTGGAAGTTCCCCCTAAAAAGCGGGTAGAAGCTAAGGAACCTGCAGCTCAAAAATAGAAAAAGCACGAAGATGTTCGTGCTTTTTTTACTAAATAAGATGCATGTCAAGAGGTGAAAGGTGTTATGAGTGTTAAATTAGTCATATTGGGTTTATTAATGGAAGGAAACAAGCACCCTTATGAAATTCAGCAAACCATTAATGAAAGACAAATGAAGCACTATATTAAACTTGCAAGCGGCTCTTTATATTATGCTTTTGATACGCTTGAAAAAAATCAGCTGGTGAAAGTAGTCAATGTGATTCGAGAGACGAACAGACCTGAAAAGACCGTTTATTCTATCACGGATGCAGGAAGAGAAGAATTTGAGCGCCTTTATTTTGAACAGCTGTTAAAAAAAGAGCATATGCATAGACCAGTTTATGCTGCGCTTTCATTTACTTCTTACGTCGATCAAGAAAAAGTGGCTTCTGCTTTAGAAAAAAAGATTGAGGAAACGGCAGCTTATTTAGAAAAAATGCAAAATTTGTACCAAGTTAAAAAGGTGGATCATTCCATTGCAAATCTGTCGATCATTATGCGCACGATTATGCATTTGAAAGTAGAACTAACTTGGTTCACTCATTTACTCGAAGCGGCGAAAAGCAGCAAGCTTACAGAAGTAGATGATGGTTATTTTGAAGACGTTGAAAAAATCGTAGATGAGTTTTAAAAAAGAAGCAAAACGCTGCTTCTTTTTTTTAATAGTCATAAAATATATTTCAAGCAATTTAATTTTGCCAAAAGCTAGGTCAATAACAATTAATTAACACCTGATTCGACCTTTAATCAGCTTTACTTATAAAACGCTTTCAAAAAGTAGTAAGACTATTAAAAAAGTAAAAAAAATTAAAGAAATATAGCGATTTCATTTTGATTGACGAGTAAAAGAGTGGTAAAATATAAGCAGATATCAGATACACACGCAGTGAGATTTATCACTCGTTGTAAAGATGTCAGACGATAAGGTAATCGACATTCAAAATGGAAAGATTGTTGAGTACGACAATTATTATAACTCGTTGGGGGTTTTATCATGGGTAACGAAACGTCGAATAGAGGGGAGCCTTGGCAAGGATTTTTGGGTCCGAACTATGGCTATGTATTAGAACAGTATGAGTTATATGAAGAGCAGTCAGATCTAGTAGATCCAGAGTTAAAAGAATTATTTGATTATTGGGGTGCTCCTCCATTAAACGAAAGTGAGCAAGTTCAGCAAGCTGAATACGCACAGGCTGCACCTTCAGCTAACACATCTAAAATTGCATCGGCTATTAAGCTAGCGGAAAACATCCGTGCTTATGGTCATCTATACGCATCAATTAAACCTCTTGAAAGCGAGAAGAAAGATCCTGTCTTGCTTCACTTGGAAGATTACAATTTAACGCAAGAAGATTTAAAATCAATTCCGGTTGATATTTTATGTACGAATGCGCCATCACACGTCAAAAATGGTTTAGACGCAATTAACTATTTAACAGATGTCTACACAAAAACCATTGCGTTTGAATTCCATCACGTACATAACATGGAAGAGAATAAGTGGCTGACTGATATGGTCGAGTCAGGTGCTATTTTCCAACCTCTTTCAAATGAGAAAAGAACTTCTGTATTAAAGCGTTTAACAGAAGTAGAAGGCTTTGAACAATTTCTACACCGTACATTTGTCGGACAAAAACGCTTTTCTATTGAAGGCGTAGATATGTTAATTCCACTTGTAGATGAACTGATTGCACGCTCAGTGGAAACAAGCCCAAAAACGGTTAATATCGGTATGGCTCATCGTGGACGCTTAAATGTATTGGCACACGTATTAGGCAAGCCGTATGAAATGATTTTTGCAGAATTCCAGCATGCACCTAACAAGGAATTAGTTCCTTCAGAAGGTTCAATCGGTATCAACTACGGCTGGACGGGAGACGTAAAATATCACCTGGGTGCCGACAAACAAATTAAAGCAGAGAACACAGTTCGAGCTCGTTTGACATTGGCTAGCAACCCTAGTCACTTGGAGTTTGTTAATCCGGTTGTGGAAGGGTTTACAAGAGCGGCTCAAGATGAGCGTGATGTGAATGGATACCCAAAACAAGATGTAAAAAAATCGTTCGCGATTTTAATTCACGGAGATGCTGCATTCCCTGGTGAAGGTATTGTACAAGAAACGCTGAACTTAAATCAATTGACTGGTTATCAAACAGGTGGAACAATCCACATTATTGCTAACAACATGATTGGATTTACAACAGAAAGCGTCGATTCTCGTTCAACGAAATATGCAAGTGACTTAGCAAAAGGATTTGAAATTCCAATTGTTCACGTAAATGCGGATGATCCGGAAGCCTGTTTAGCTGCTGCTTATTTTGCTTATGAGTATCGCAGACGCTTTAACAAAGATTTCTTGATTGATTTAATTGGATACCGTCGATTTGGCCACAATGAAATGGATGAACCGTCTGTAACGCAGCCGAAGATGTATGAAATTGTGACAAAACGTCCAACGGTTCGTGCTATGTATGCAAAGCAGCTTGAAGAACAAAACGTGATTAAAAGCGGCCAAGCAGATCAAATTAATGAAGAGTTACAAGCGAAGTTAAAAGCAGCTTATGAGAAAGTACCGCCAAAAGCTGAAAAGCAGCATAGAATTATGGAAATGCCACAAGCAGTCTTCAAAGGAATTTCAGATATTGATACATCTGTTACAAAAGAAGAGCTGTTTGAAGTAAATCAAGAGCTAGTGAAATACCCTGAAGGATTTAACGTATTTCCAAAACTTGATCGCATCTTATCTAAACGTGCCAAAGCGTTTGAAGAAAATGAAAGCGTAGATTGGTCATTGGGTGAGGCATTTGCATTTGCTACGATTTTAAGAGACGGCACGCCAATTCGTATTACAGGCCAAGATTCTGAACGTGGTACGTTTGCACATAGACATCTTGTTCTTCATGATCATAAGACAGGGGATGTTTACTCACCACTACACGCAATGAAGAACGTAAGCGCTTCCTTTGATATTCGTAACAGTCCATTATCAGAAGGATCCGTTCTTGGATTTGAATACGGCTATAATGTATTTGCTCCTGAAACGCTCGTTCTTTGGGAAGCACAGTTCGGTGATTTTGCCAATGCAGGTCAAGTTATTATTGACCAGTTTATTGCAGCAGGCCGTGCTAAGTGGGGACAAAAATCTGGCATGGTCTTATTGCTGCCACACGGCCATGAAGGTCAAGGGCCAGAACACTCAAGCGCTCGTCTAGAACGTTATCTACAGCTAGCTGGAGAAAACAACTGGACAATCGCAAACGTAACAAGCGCTGCACAATACTTCCACCTACTTCGACGACAAGCTGCTATTTTACAGCGCGAAGAAGTAAGACCGCTAGTAGTTATGACACCAAAAAGTTTGCTTCGTAATGCTTTTAGTGTGTCAAACCTTGAAGAGTTTACAAAAGGCTCTTTCCGCTTAGTAGTAGAACAGCCTGGATTAGGCAAAAAAGAAGATGCAGTTGAACGAATCGTTCTGTGCAGCGGAAAAATCAGCAGTGAATTAACGGAACGCTTAAACAAAGCAGAAGATGATAAAGATTGGCTACACGTCCTTCGTCTAGAACAAATTTATCCGTTTCCAAGACGCGTAATTGCTGAAATCTTTGCTCGCTATAAAAATTTAAAAGAGATTGTCTGGTTACAAGAAGAGCCGGAAAACATGGGCGCATGGAACTATGTAGAAGATCGACTGCGTGAAGTAGCACCAGAAGGAGCTACGGTTGACTACATCGGCCGCACAAGACGCTCAAGTCCAGCTGAAGGCGATCCAACAGTTCACAGACAAGAACAAGAACGTATTTTACAAGATGCATTAACTAAAAATGAAATTGCTAACGACGTTGTTACACGATAAGGAAGGGGAATGAACCATGGGAGAGATTAAAGTACCGGAATTAGCAGAATCAATTTCTGAAGGAACAGTTGCACAGTGGCTAAAACAAGTAGGAGATTTCGTTGAAAAAGGCGATTATATCGTTGAACTTGAAACAGATAAAGTTAACGTTGAAATTACAGCTGAAGACTCTGGTGTACTAACGGAACTTCTTGCTGGCGAAGGCGACACAGTGCAAGTTGGTGAAACAATTGCACGTCTTGAAGCGAAAGAAGGAGCTTCAGCACCAGCAGCACCAAAAGCTGAAGAAAAACCAGCAGAGGAAGCACCAAAGCAAGAAGCGGCTCCAGCTCAGCAAAAAACTGTTGAAGAAGTAGCGCCAGCAGCTGAAGCGCCTCAGCAAGGAAATCAAAAACAATGGCTAATTGCTTCTCCTGCAGCTCGCAAAGCAGCAAGAGAACGCGGGATTAAGCTAGATCAAGTGCCAACTACTGATCCTCTTGGCCGTGTGCGCAAACATGATATTGATTCGTATGCAGACCAAAAATCAAATGAGCAAAAGCAGCAAGCACAAGCAAGTAAGCCAGCTAACCCGGTATCTCCGTCTCCAGCGGCAAGTGAAAATAGCGATAAACCTGTTGAACGCGAACGTATGTCACGTCGTCGTCAAACAATTGCCAAACGTCTCGTTGAAGTTCAGCAAACAGCGGCTATGCTAACAACGTTTAACGAAGTAGACATGACGGCTGTTATGGCTCTTCGTAAACGACGCAAAGACAAATTCTTTGAACAGCACGACGTAAGACTTGGCTTTATGTCATTCTTTACAAAAGCAGTAGTAGCAGCACTTAAAAAGTATCCATTATTAAATGCTGAAATTCAAGGAAACGAGTTATTAATTAAAAAATTCTATGATATCGGTATTGCTGTGTCAGCTCCAGACGGTCTTGTTGTTCCAGTTGTACGTGATGCTGACCGCAAAACATTCGCTGGTATCGAAGGATCTATCGTTGATTTAGCGAAAAAAGCGCGCGACAACAAATTAGCATTAAAAGATTTACAAGGTGGAACGTTCACAATTACAAACGGCGGCGTATTCGGTTCATTAATGTCTACACCAATTTTAAACGGGCCTCAAGTTGGTATTTTAGGAATGCACAAAGTTCAGCTTCGTCCGGTAGCAATTGATGAAGAGCGTATCGAAAATCGTCCGATGATGTACATTGCACTTTCTTACGATCACCGTATCGTTGACGGCAAAGAAGCCGTAAGCTTCCTAGCTACTGTTAAAGAACTATTAGAAGATCCAGAATCTTTATTACTAGAAGGTTAATAAAAAGAACCTGCTATTTTCTTAGAGAATAGCAGGTTCTTTTTATGTTCGCTTAATGCCTGCAACATAAGCAGGGCCCAAAAAAGTCATGCTAGCGAGTGTCAGGGCCATTTCTCGCGGTGACTGCTTCATGCCTTGTTCTAACCAGTGCTGAATAACTCCAAGATGCGCTGACGTTACGTAAGACATTAGATGTTCAAGTGGAACAAGCGGAGGCGTTTTATTATCAATGAGCTCTAATTTTTCGAGCATATTGGTTTTCATAACTTCTTTAATTTTAAGATGAAAGCCAGGGTTGCCTTTTGGACCAAGCATAACCTGCATAAAACGTGCATTTTCTTGAATATATTCAAAAAGTGTAATAATAAACGGCAAAGGCTGTTCTTTCAAATTAGCAGACACAATCTCATTGGGATTTGCCTTTTTGATAAATTCTTTTACTTCTTGAATAACTTCATTTTCGCTCTTTTCAAGCAAATCGTATTTATCTTGGTAGTGTAAATAAAAAGTTCCGCGATTAATATCCGCTTTTTTCGTCAAATCCCTGACCGTGACGCCTTCAAACCCTTTCTCTTCCATTAATTCTGTCAAAGCATCTCGGATAAATCTTTTCGTTCGAATAATTCTGCGATCTGTTTTTGAATTCCCCACAGCTTTTAAACACCTACTTTTTTCTTTAATAATGAACAGTTATATGCTTTGTGTTAAGTAATCGACATTCCCGCTATTATTGCATATTGAGAATACAGGTAAATTCATTATAATTTACATAGTGATCACTAATCAACATCATGTACATTATCTTTTCGTTAACGTGTATATCCTTAAAACAAAAAGGGGAGATCTATATGAAATTAGGTAATCAAAAGCTTATATATTTTTCACCAATTATAGTAGTAGCTGTTATTTTTATCTTTATTCTAACCTTAATTCCTTCGGCAAGCTCAGCACCTAAGGATTTGCCAATCGCATTCGTCAATGCTGACGAAGGAATGACAGTTCCAGCAAAGGGTAATGTAAATATAGGAAATCAAATAGAACAAAATACGAAGCGGGCGAGTACTGAACAATCTTTAGTTAAATGGATTTTTGTCTCAAATACTAAAGAAGTTGAAAAAGGTTTAAATAACCAAAAATACTACGGGGCGCTTATCATTCCAAAAGATTTCAGCAAAAAACAGGCGACTCTCCAGACGGCTCAGCCCGATGCACCTGCTATTAGATTGTTAGTGAATCAAGGAATGAATACAGCTGCTTCAACACTAGCAAGTCAGGTGCTAAACGGGGCAGTCGATAAGATGAATGAAAATATGCGCTTGCAGCTAGTGAAAAGATTTGAACAAAACGGAACGCAACTAAGTGCAAACCAAGCATTAGCACTTGCTGCACCGATTCAAAAGACAGTGATAAACGTAAACGAAACAGGGACTCATAGTGTCAACGGAAATGCCCCCGTTTCATTATTTCAGCCGCTGTGGATGGCAAGTATAGCCGGTGCTGCAATGGTCTTCCTCAGCATTCAAAAGATCACGTTTTCTTCTCGTAAAGAGAGAATCGTTAACCAAGTAGGGTTCGTCATCATCGGGGTTATACTTGCTTTAGCTGCTGGTTTCGGGCTAGCGTGGCTGGCTGGAGTAGTTGGAATAAGCGTTCCTTCATTTTTGGATACAGCACTATTCTTAGCTATTGCTTACTTCAGTTTTCTCACCTTGATATCAGCCGTACTTTCATGGCTAGGACTAAAGGGACTTCCAATTTTCATTATTATTCTATTTTTTGGCGCACCTTTGCTTTCAATGGCCCCAGAAATTATGCCTGATTTTTATAGAGAGTGGATTTATCCATGGCTGCCAATGAGATTTATGGTAGATGGCGTAAGAGAACTATTTTTCTTTGGAGAACATCTGACATGGAATCCTTCTGTATCTGCTCTAGTTCTTATCTCTTTAATAAGTTTGTGTGCTCTGTTTGCTTCTGCTTTACCTGCATCTTTTGTAAAAAAAGATGAGTCTCGCTCAATATAAAAGATACTGTAACTGAATGAAAAGGAGAGATGATGATGCATCCACAAATCCTAATCGTCGGTGCCGGCCCTACTGGCCTCGTTATGGCCTACAATTTAGCCAGACATAACATTCCTTTGCGAATTATTGATAGAAGCGACGGACCTGGGCAAGCCTCCCGGGCAATGGCTATTTTACCGCGAACACTTGAATTTTATCAGCAGTTCGGTTTTGCAGATGAAGTTATAGAGCGCGGGATTAAGATGGAAGATGTATACGTCCGAGTGAAGAATAAAATAAAAGCAAAAGTTCATCTAGGATCTTTAGGAGAAGGGTTAAGTCCTTTTCCTTTTGTTCTTACATTTCCACAGGACGACCACGAGCGGTTTCTGCTTGAAAAATTAAAAAAACTTGGGATTGAAGTAGAATGGAAGACGGAGTTACTCTCTCTAGCTGAACACGGAGAAGGGGTAAAAACTTTATTAAAAGCCCAACAAGAGGAAACCGCTTATTTTAAGTATATTTGTGGATGTGACGGAGCACACAGTACCGTTCGTAAGCAAATGAAGGTAGAGTTTAAAGGAGAAAAATATAAACAGCATTTTTATGTGATGGATGTTCACGGCTCTGGTGAAGTGATGAAGGATCAAAAAATCAGTATTTCATTTAGCAATGAAGAATTTTTGATTTGTATGCCTGTTAGAAGTAAAGGAACGTATCGAATGATCGGTATTATTCCTTCAGCTTTTGGGGATCAAAACGATGTAAAAGCTGAAAACATTCACGCTTTTATTCAACGAACATTTGGTGCTCAGGTTGAGGGTATAAATTGGTTCTCGACATATCATATCCATCACAGAGTAGCAAGTCGTTTCCGACAGGGGCGTATTTTTCTAAGTGGAGATGCAGCTCATATTCATAGTCCTGCAGGCGGACAAGGAATGAACACAGGAATTGGGGATGCAATCAACCTTTCATGGAAATTAGCAGCTGTCCTTCAACACAAAGCGGCACTTTCCATATTAGATACATACGAAGAAGAAAGGTTGCCTTTTGCAGAGCTGCTTGTAAATACAACTGATCGCGCTTTTAAGCGAATGGTGGCACGAGATAAAACGAGTCAATTTTTTAGGAAGCATATCTTTCCGCCTGTACTATCCTTTTTATTTCGTTTCCCTTATCCCCGTCACAAAGCATTTACGATTTTATCTCAAATCCGCATTAAGTATCGAAAGAGTGACCTAAGCAGCGGGCAAGGGACGAATGTGCAAAGTGGTGATCGATTACCTTATGTAGAAAGGAATTTTGAATCTTTACAGTCTTTAAACTGGCAAATACATGTCTATGGAACAGCAGCAGAGAAGCTAAAAAGGAGCATGCAAGAAAAAGACTTCTCCTTACACGAGTTTTCTTGGAACCCTTACTTGAAGAAAGCAGGGCTTCAAAAAGATGCTCTATACGTTATTAGACCGGACGGATACATTGGTTTTATTAGCAGCGAGCAGCGTATAGATTTGCTTCATCAATATTTGCATACGCATAAAATCCTTCCTTTTACAAATGAATAATAACGCTAATAAAAAGCTAAGACAACATGATTTTAGCTGAAGGAAAATTGGATCGATGAATCGAGATTCTTCAAGGAAAATCAACTTAATTCGGATTTTTTTATGTTCATGGTAAACGTATATTTCATCTATTTAGTTTATTCTAGCGCTTGATTGGAGGGCAAGGCGCAGACTCCTGCGGGAAAAGCGGAACAGGTGAGACCCCGCAGGAGCGAAAGCGACGAGGAGGCTCAGCGGCCGCCCGCGGAAAGCGAAGCCTTGCACGGAAATCAACAGCAGTGTAGCGAGCAATCAAGCTCATTGACCCCATTTGTTCGTCTTTAGATTGAATTGATTTTGTTATGTCTCAATCTATTTATTTTTGTTTACAATTTCGAAACAACTTGGAGATGTTTTTGCTAAAGCTGTTTGATAAGATAGACAAAGAGAAATATCAAATGAAAGTACGTGATACATTGAATAAAAAGATTTTAGTAGTTGATGATGAAAAAAGTATTGCTACAGCGGTATCTTATGCTTTCAAGCGCGAAGGATATATTGTAGACACAGCATCTGACGGTGAAGAAGCACTTGAAAAAGTAAAAAGCTTTCAACCTGACGTGATGATATTGGATGTGATGATGCCGAAATTAACCGGCTATGAAGTATGCCGAAAACTTGAGAATCGAAGAGGAATGGGGATTATCTTGTTAACGGTTAAAAATGATATCGTCGATAAAGTTCTAGGCTTAGAGTTAGGCGCTGATGATTACATGACCAAGCCGTTTGACGTAAGAGAACTTGTAGCTAGAGCTAAAGCACTTGTTCGGCGAATGGAAAAAAATGAAGCTCCTGAAGCTGTGGGAGAAATCACGGTGGGAAAAGTGAAGGTGAACTTAATTCAGCGCACGTTACATGTTGCCAATGAGTTAGTTAAGCTTACACCAAAGGAGTTTGATCTTATTGCTTTATTACTTGCCAATTTAGAGAGAGTGTACACACGAGAAGATTTACTAGATCTTGTCTGGGGAATGGATTATGCAGGCGGTACACGTACGGTAGACATTCACATGCAGCGCCTTCGAAAAAAAGTAGGAGAAGCAGAGCCTTATTTGCTTCAAACGGTATACGGGGTTGGATATAAAGCGACAGCAGGGCTCAATGAATGAAAATTAGCCTAAAAGCTAAGATGGGGCTCGTTCTTGCTTTTTTAATTATTTTAACAGTAACCGTACTGAGCGTACTTGTGTTAAAAGGAATTGAGACAAATCAGCGTGATCAGCTAGAAAGTGAACTTATTCAAAAAAGCAAAGCAGCCGAGCAAACGATTCATCAAAGTTATGTAACCGGTGACCCGTCTCTGAATACAGATTCTTTTCTTCAGCAAAAAGGACAGCGCCTTGCATCTTCGATTGCATCACAAAGCGGAATGCAAACAGTCCTATATAATCAAAAAGGACAGGAAGCAGGAAGCTCTATTCCCATCGGCCAAAAAGATGTGGATGTTTCTGATACGCTTAGCTATGCTTTAAAAGGAAAAATAGCCTATCAAATCTCGGGTTCTTCCCTTATTTACTTTGCACCTGTGTCAATCGACAATCAATTTATTGGAGCCATTCGTTTTGACCATTCCCTAAAAAATAATCAGCAGTTTATAGCTGACATTAGGCACTTATTTCGTATGGGAGGAACGATTGCGGCAGCAGCAGCTTTTTTAATTGGCTACGCTTATTTTTACCGCATTGCTTCGCTCATCGCTACGCTTCAAAAAACTTCACAGCAGATTCGAAAAGGCCATTATTTAACTGACGTGCCGTTCAAACGACGCGATGAACTTGGAGAGCTCAGTCAAGGCTTGTTTTTTATGAGTACGTCGATTGAAAAAAATATCGATCAAATGAATGAAGAAAAAAGAAAGCTTGAATTCGCTATTTCGAAACTGCAGTCTCTCGAACAGCAGCAAAAGCAGTTTATCGGTAACATCAGCCACGAATTTAAGACGCCTTTAACATCGATCAAAGCTTATGTTGACTTACTTGATATGTATCGAGATGATCCTCAGCTTATGGAAGACGGCGTGCAAAACATTCGTAAAGAAACGAATCGCCTTCATGAAATGGTAGATAAAATCTTAAAGCTTTCAGCTCTTGAGAAATATGATTTCGAGCAGCGACCAGAGCAAGTTGAATTGAAGCGGCTTCTAGAAGACATATGCGATCGTATGAAAGGAAAAGCAGCTAAATTTGATTTGACTCTTCATACAAGTATCAAAGAAGCAGTTGTTTGGGCTGATCGCGAAAGCTTAATACACATTTTTATCAATTTAATTGACAATGCTATTAAATATAATGAACCAGGCGGAAAAGTGGAAGTAACGTCTTACACTTTAGAGAATTCTATTATTGTGGATGTAGCTAACACCGGAATAGGGATTCCACCCGAAGCAGAAGAGAAATTATTTCAACCATTTTTCACCGTAAATAAAGATCGGTCGCGTTTATCCGGAGGTACAGGCCTTGGCTTAGCATTAGCCAAAGATTTAACTGAAAAGCAAAAAGGCGTTATCAAGCTGCATCATTCTGATTCTAAATGGACGATTTTCAAAGTGTCGTTTCCTTTGAAAACAGAGAAATGAGTTAGCTAAAAGGAGTGAACCGTTATTGAAACGGTATAGATTAATGATATGTATAGCAAGCACTTTTCTTATTTTAACATCATGCGGACAAGAAGAAAGCCATAGAGAAACGGTTGAAAAACCCGACAAGAAAATTACTGTATTGGACCAAGTAGATAAAGATGGAAAAATAGAAGTGAAAGACGTGCAGGATATTAACGGCGTAAGAGCGTTTCAATTTTTAAACGAAAACACAATGATTGTTAGTAAAGAAAATAAACAATTTCGTTCGCACGATTTCGGTCCCAAAGAGGTATATGCACAGAATTTAGCTACCTATAATCTAAAAAACAAGTCTACTTTTGTGTTGCATCCAAGCAATGAAATTCAACATGCGGCGAAGCTTTCTCCGAATGGTGATTATCTTTTTTATAAAGTAGCAAAAGGCGAAGATACATTTGGTTATATAATGAACCTTCAAACAAAAAAAACGGTTAAAATAAAGAATGTTCTTCTCTATCCATCAAGCGGAGAGTGGCTTAATCATTCAGAAGTAATGTTTATTACAATGGAAGGAAAGCTTTCTAAAGCAAATGTAAAAGGAGAAGCAGAACCTCTGTTGCACAGAGACGATCGAATCTTAGATGCAGTTAAAGGAATAGGTGGCATTTACTATATTGGTGTAAACAACCAGCTTTTTTTTCTTCATAACGAACAGACGCACCCTGAAAAAATCCGAGATAATGTGGTTTCTATTATCCCGTCTCCAAACGGCAAACAATTAGCGCTCGTTCAGCAAAAAGATGCCCAAACGAGAACGCTGTCTATCACAGATTTAAAAGGATCAGAGGCCTTTCAGCTTGCTCTGTCCACTCAAATTTTTGGCGTAAGCTGGTCTCCCGACGGTTCGAAATTAGCTTATAACTTTATTTCTGAAAAAGAGGGAGATAAAGGGATATTCCTAGCAGACGGATTAACAGGAGATGTTACACACTTAAACGTAAATTTAGACTATGCTGCTGATCAGCTTGCTTGGAGTCAATCAGGAAATAAACTAGTTGCATCGAGCTTTACGCAAAATCAAGTTCAGACGTATATTATCTTTTTGAAATAGACTGCTTAGGCAGTCTATTTCTATTTTTTTACACCTTAAATTTTTTTAAGAGTGTTTACAAGTTTGAAACAACTGAATAACAGACAGAAACATTTATATTTTATCCTTTCAAACGGCTTTTGTAGCACATCAAAAGCCGTTTGAAAGGAGTAAGACATCATGAAATACTTTTTAGTTATTTGTTCTTTAGCTTTTACGCTGATGATAGCAGGATACGGAACAAGCAATTCTTCATCAAAGTCTGCCAGAGAATTCACAAAAAATGGACAGGCTCAAAAACTAGAAAGCTCATCAGCTTCTCCATCTTTAACAAAACCTAATGTAGAAGAAACAGTGGTCATAGCCAATCCAGAATCGGTTACGGCTTTAGTTAATAAAAAGCATCAGCTTCCTGAATCCTATCAGCCTTCCGATTTAGTCTATGCCGACGTTCCGTTTATCTTCAACGAAAAGATAGAAAAACGAATGCTTAGAAAGCCTGCGGCACAAGCACTTGAAGAACTTTTCCGAGATGCTGAAAAAGAGGGAATCAGCTTACTTGGTGTATCTGGTTATCGATCTCACGAGCGTCAAAAAGAGCTTTTTGCATTTTATGCAAAGCGAGACGGTGAAGAACAAGCACGCACATATAGCGCCTACCCTGGAACAAGTGAACACGAAACGGGACTAGCAATCGATGTCACGGGAGGAAGTGGAATGTGTGCTGCCGCAGACTGCTTCGCTGCTACATCAGAGGCTCATTGGCTTTCAAAAAATGCGTATCAATACGGATTCATTATTCGATACCCTGAAGGTGAAGAACAGGTTACCGGCTATAAATACGAACCATGGCACCTTAGGTATGTAGGGAAAAAAGCAGCCGCATCCATTTTTAATCAATATGCAACGTTAGAAACCTATGCAAGTAAGAAAAAAGCTTAAGAAAAAGTTCTATAACTGGAGAATGAAGGAAAGAAAAATGAAAAGTCAGGTTTATCACTCTCACATATGATACAAACTGATACTATAACATGCTTGTTATAGAGGAAGTGTATCAATGTATAAAGATATTGCAATTGAACTGATATGTGGATTTTTAGCGCTATTTATTATGCTGAAGCTTTTAGGTAAGACGCAGTTTGCTCAAATCACTCCGTTTGACTTTATTACAACGCTTGTCCTGGGAAATATTGTGGGGGATGCAGCTCTTGAAAAAGGAGTAGAGTTAACTGAAATTCTTTATAGCGTTTTGATTTGGGGGCTTCTGATCTACGCAGTGACAAAGCTATCTCAAACCTTTACAGGGTTTAGAGGAATTCTTGAAGGAAAGCCTTCAATGATTATTTATAAAGGGAAAATCCTTTATAAAGAGCTTAAGAAAAACAACTTGGACTTGAATCAGCTTCAGCATCTAATGAGACAGCAAGGGTATTTTTCACTGTATGAAGCAGAATACGTCATTTTAGAAACAAATGGAGAGGTGAGCGTCGCTCCTAAACACGAATTCGGCCCTCCGACGAAAAATGATTTAAACATCCCTTATTCTCAAACCAATTTACCTATTGCTTTAATCATGGATGGAAAAGTAGTGCCTGGTAATTTGAAAGAAGCAAACGTAGATGAAAAATGGTTAAAAAAACAGCTTGCAATCAAGAAAATTAAAAAATACAGCGAAGTTTTTTATGCTGAATGGCAGCAAGAGCGGGGACTAGAAATAACAAAATTCTAAAAACCCTTTCCTTAAAAGGAAAGGGTTTTTAGCTTTCTTTTAATAGCTTAGCAAAATCTTCAATCGTTGTAGAATACGTAACGTACAGACGCGGAATAAGATAGTTTTTATTCTTTTGTCCGCTTTCAGTAAAAAATGCTGGAATCGTTGAAAGACCAAATGTATAATTCTTTTTTGTTTCTTCCACTACGCGGCTATTGAACTTTCCATAAGGGTAAGCAAGAGCAATAACGGGCTGGCTCGTGATGGCTTCAATTTTTCGTTTTGAATCAGCTAGCTCATAGGATAAATTTTTCGTCTTAGTTAAATCCGGATGAGTAGCAGTATGAGACTGAATAGAAAAAAATCCTGAATCAACAAATTTTTTCAAATCCGCTGGCGACAAACGGTTGGGACGGCCGATAAAATCTGAAATCACAAAAATTGTAGCCGCTGGATGAAATTGAGGGCTGGCTGCTCTTTGAAAAATAGGCAAGATAGTAAGATTATTTTTATATCCATCGTCAAATGTAATAAATATAGGTTTTTTTACACGCTTTAGTTCCTCCCATTTTTCAAATGTTAGCGGCGTATATCCTTGCTTTTGAAGATAAAGAAGTTGTTTCTCGAAATTTTCAGGCGTCACATACAGTTCTTTTTCCCCGTGGCCTGTGTAGGTATCAATAGAATGGTAAATCAAGACAGGAACTTTCACTTGGCTAAAAACGGTGGAAGGGAAAATAACAGTTAGCACTAAGATAACAAAAACCGAAATTTTTCTCATAACAATCCTTTCTGTTGCACAGTGGTGACGAGACTGTTTTAGTATGTCAAAAGAAAAGGAATGTATAAGCCAAGCTTTCTTTTTTTACAAATATAAGCCTTCTTTTTTAAATATTTTATGCAGAACCAAGTGCTCAGCAGAGTTCACAACTGCAAACTGTTTCTTAGAAAGAGAATGGGGAGAAAAACGCATTAGCTTAGTAAAGTCTGACGGCAGCGTAGTAGATGAAAAATCAGTAGAGAGTATAGGGGCAGACAAAGGTGTTTTCGAGCCGATGTGAAACCCCCAATCTCCAAAAGAAGGAATAATGGTGTGGTAGCTCAACGTATAAAACTGAGAAGCTTTCATCGTCTTATTAATGCTCCAAAAAACGATAGGTGTGTCTCTAGGAGAATTTGACTGACATACGACCAAGCCGCTGCGCGATAGTGAACGGTGGAGAAGTGCGTAAAATTCTTTTGTATAAAGAGCACTTATTTTTTTGTTAGTGGGATCAGGAAAGTCAATAATGATGATGTCATAACACGCTGAATTCAAAGAGAGGTAGTCAACAGCATCTTGAATATGAACGGTGACACGAAAATCTTCAAATGAGCGTTGATTTAACTTCTTTAATTCTTCTACATTCATCGCAGCATTTACAACGTCAGCATCTATTTCCACAAGGTCTATTTCTTTAACTTCTTTATATTTAAGGACTTCTCGTAAAGCTAAACCATCTCCACCGCCTAGAATAAGAATGCGGTGAGGACTTACGGAAGCTGCAAAGATAGGGTGTACAAGAGCTTCATGGTACGCATGTTCATCCAATGAACTAAATTGCAGCTGTTCATCCAAATACATTCGAATATCAGATGCTTTAATCAGCTGAATATCTTGAATACGGTTTTTTTGATGAAACAAAATGTCGTGCTGGCCTGATAAGAGTTGCTTTAAGCTAACGTGATCTGAGTCATCTCCACGATTGGGAAGACGAGTGCTTTCAGCATGCTGACGGTTTTTTGTTGGAGTTTCGGCGTGTTGAATTCCGCGAGAAATCGAATACACAACAGCTTTTTTCGAAGCTAATTGCTTCAGCAACGCATAACCAATTTCAATTATTTCTTTGTCTCCGCACGTATAAAAATCTAATGAAGCGTAGTTTTCCTCCGGCCACGTATGAATAGACAAGTGAGAGGTAGCTAATACGAGAATGCCTGTAATGCCTTGGGGCGTAAACTGGTGAAAATAACAGTGCAAAACTTCCATCTCTGCATCTAGTGCAGCTTCAACAAGAATTCTCCTTAAAAGTGAGGGGTCGTTTAATATCACTTCATCGCATTCGAACGCATCCATTAGCAAGTGTTTGCCTTTAATATCCACTACTTCAGCCTCCTTTTTGAGCATTATTTTCACTATCTTATGAAACTTTTTCAAAAAAGGAAACGTAAGCACGTTATTTTATAGATATTTTCGGGAAATAACTAGTTATCTTCCCAGAGAAAAGAAGCTGGGGAAAACGTATTTTCGTTGAAGGAAGATCCGAACAATCAATCGAAATTCTTAACGGAGAATTCAACTCGTTCGGATTTTTTCATTGTGATGGTGAACGTAGATTTACCGTATGTAATAGCTGTTAATTGGAGGGCAAGAGCGGAACAGGTGAGACCCCGCAGGAGCGTAAGCGACGAGGAGTCTCATCGACCGCCCGCGGAAAGCGAAGTCTTGCGCGGAAATTGACAGCACTAGCTCACTTATCCAATTTGTTCGTCTTTACATTTGATTGATTTCGTTATGTTTCAATCTTTCTACTCTTTATCAGTATTAAACCAGCCTTTTCGCTTGAACCATAGAATTAACCCCAGCGTTATCAGTCCCATGAAGCCAAGCACAAAGAAATAGCCATAGTGCCACTTTAGCTCAGGCATATTTTCAAAATTCATTCCGTATACGCCAACGATAAAGGTAAGGGGAATAAAGATAGATGAAATAACAGTCAGTGTCATCATGATTGAATTCATCCGGTTTGAATTAAGAGAAAGATAATTATCGCGCATATCAGACGTCATTTCCCGATTTGATTCAATCATATCGGCTAATTTTAATAAGTGGTCATAGACATCTTTAAAATACCTTTTTTGTTCAGGATGAACATCTAGGCGTTCAGAATTTATAACACGGTACAATAAATCGCGCATAGGCAAAATGGTTCTTCTGATTTTTAGCAAATCACTTCGAAGTTTGAATACATCTTCCATTAAAACAGAGATGGATTTTTTTGCATCTATGTTTTCTATATCATTCAGCTCATCTTCAATCTGATATACAGTGGGGAAATATTCATCTACCACTTTATCCATCACAGAATACGAAAAATAGCTTATCCCTTTTTCTTGAATGGAAGGTGTATGAAGCAGCTTTTCCCATACTTTATCAATTGCAGCTGACGGGTGAAAATGAAAAGTAACCATATAATTTTCGCCGATAAAAAGGTCAACTTCTTCAGCTTCTAACGTTTGACGATTTAACGAATGAAGGACAAAAAAACTGTATCCTTCATAATAATCGAGTTTTGGGCGCTGCAGAAAATGAAAGCAATCTTCAATCGCTAACGGATGAAAGTGAAAGGATGATTGAAGCAGCAGCGCTTCTTCTTCAGAAGGGCAGTTAAAGTCAATCCAATAGTACTGAATAGAGGGATCGTGAATCTGATCTAATTGTATATGCTTCACAAGTTTGTCATCGTTCGTAAGAGCTAACGTTCGTATCATTTGAAAACTCCTTTGTGTTTTTATAGCTATTTTCAATGTAGCATAAAATCATAAACTACACGTATTTAAAAGAAAAATTTTCTTTCTTCTCTTTTTATAAAACTAGTAAGGGTGAAAAAGTTGAATTATAATAATAGTAGTAGCTGGTATGGAAAGGGGAATCGTTTTGAATAAAAATGAAGCACTTCGAATGTTTTTTTTAAAACATGCAGATCAACTGACGGAAGAATGGTATGAAAGCATTGAAGACAATGACCCAGAATCGGTTTATGCATCTACTCATCCGGAAGTCATTTCAGTACTAAAAGATCAAAATAATGAATTTCATTTATACATAGCCGATGTATTTATAAAAAGTGAAAAAGAATTTTTTGATTCATTTGAAACGTGGATTTTAAAGATTGCGGAAGACGGAGAGCATGTAAGAACGCCTATTCATTATATTATTCGCGAATTTTTCCGAGTTAGAAAACAGTATTTAACGTATTTAAATCAATTTGTAGAAGAGTACGAGCAAGATATTACGCAAGAAAAACTAGACGAATGGAACGAATTAATTGTACGCGTGTTTGATATCACCGTTTATAAATTTGTAGAAGAGCACCATCAGCATTCAAAGCGGTTGCTTGAAGCACACAAAGAGCTGATCAATGAGCTGAGCTCGCCAGTTATTCCATTAAGCGATCATATTGCGATTCTTCCGCTTGTTGGGGATATCGACACAGCAAGAGCGCGCCGAATTTTAGAAAATACGTTAACTCGCTGCGCTGAACAGCAAGTGAATCACCTTTATATTGATATTTCAGGAGTAGTTATTGTTGATACGATGGTTGCTCATCAGATTTTCCAGCTGATTGATGCATTAAAATTAATAGGGGTAGAATCAACCATCTCTGGGGTACGCCCTGAAATCGCGATTACCGCTTCTCATTTAGGTTTATCGTTTGAAAATATATCAACAAAATCAACCCTTGCTAACGCGATGGCTTCACGTATGAGGAAATAAAGCAAACAAGAATTACTTTTAATTCTTGTTTTTTTTATTTCAATTCATACTTGACATATAGGTTAAAGAGGTATTATGATTTTACTAATTTAATAAATAAAAAGAGTCGTATTACATACGCTAATATAAAAATGCATCTCTGTAATTAGCGGACAAGAATTGAACAAACAATATGAAAACGCTTTATATAGAATACGAGGATATTTAGGAGGAAATAGAAATGAACATCTTATGGTTTTTCCCTACAGCAGGCGACGGACATTATCTAGGCACAACCGAAGGAAGCAGAACAAGCGACATTCACTACTTAAAGCAAATCGCACATGGACTGGATTATCTAGGATATGACGGTGCTTTGTTGCCTACTGGTTCAAATTGTGAAGATTCATGGGTGATTGCATCGGCACTTGCTTCCGTTACGAATCGACTGAAGTTTTTAATTGCACTTCGCCCAGGTGTAATGTCTCCAACAATTTCAGCACGGATGGCTTCGACATTCGATCAAATGTCAAACGGCCGACTTATGTTAAATATTGTGACGGGAGGAGATCCCGTGGAGCAAGCGACGTACGGTAACTATTTAAGCCACGATAAACGCTATGAGTTAACAGATGAATTTTTAACGATTTGGCGAGATGTAATGGAAGGAAAAAAAGTCGACTATAAAGGAGAACATGTTGATGTAACAGGCGCGTACATTCCATCGCCTCCTGTCCAAAAACCGTATCCTCCGCTGTACTTTGGTGGATCTTCTCCAGCAGGAAAAGAAGTAGGAGCAAAGCATGCAGATGTATATTTGTTATGGGGAGAGCCGCCTGCGGTGATTAAAACAAAAATTGATGAGATGAAAGAAAAAGCTGCAAACGAAGGCAGGGATATTCGCTTTGGTATTCGCCTGCACGTTATTGTAAGAGAATCGGAAGGCGAAGCGTGGGAATCTGCAGATAAATTAATTAAACATGTTAATGATGATACGATCAAAGCGTTTCAAGATAAGTTTGCGTCATTTGACTCTACTGCCCAAAAAACACAGTCAAGTTTGCACAGCGGCACAAAAGATCGAGGGGCACTGGAGATTGCTCCGAATCTATGGGCGGGAATTGGCTTAGCACGAGAAGGAGCTGGAACTGCTCTTGTTGGAAGTCCTGAAATTGTAGCGGATCGGTTAAAAGAGTACAAAGAGCTAGGAATTGATACGTTTATTTTATCAGGCTACCCGCATCTAGAAGAAGCATATACGTTTGCTGAGCTAGTATTTCCACATATTCAAAAAGAACGAAGCAAGAGATAATTCTTGCTTCGTTCTTTTTGAATCGTAAAAAAATAAATAACCCAGTTGACTTATAGGAATTATAGGTGTATTATAAAGATAGTTCATTTAGTCAGAAAATTTGTGGTAAAGGGTGAAGAAAATGGAACGTTATGACGTAATTCAAGGCGCAGAATCTTTTTATTATAAAGGCAACGACATTGGTATACTTGTTTCTCATGGATTTATGGGGACTCCTCAAAGTATGGAATATATCGGAAAAGAATTAGCTGAAAAAGGTTTTACTGTGTACGGTTTGCGACTAACGGGACATGGTACTCACTACTATGATATTGAACAAACAACGTATGAGGAATGGAAGCAGGACTTTTTAACTGGGTATCAGCGTTTGAAGCAAGAATGCCGTCATGTATTTATCTTGGGTCAGTCCATGGGAGGCACTCTTACCTTTCATACAGCAAGCCAAGGATTAGACCTTGACGGAGTTATTGCAATCAATCCGGCTATGACGTCAATTCCTTCAATGGAGCCTTATCGCTCTCGTCATACGCCTCGTTATTTAAAAGAGGAGCATCCTGATATTAAAGATCCAAACGTACATGAAATTACGTACGATAAAGTACCCGTGCGCTCTATGCGTGAGCTGCTTTCTTTAATGGACGAAACAAAAGAACGCTTATCTTATGTAACGTGCCCGGCTTTAGTCCTAACATCAACAGTTGATAACGTAGTACCGCCTGAGAATTCAGCTTATATCTTAAACCATATTCAATCAGCAGAAAAAAGACAGCACATGCTTCGAAACTCTTACCATGTTGCGTCGATGGATTTTGATAAAGACACAATTGTTGCACAAACGGCACAGTTTGTACAAGCAACAGTTGCCAAAAAAAAAGTGCATGAGCGAATTTTTTAATTTTTAAATTCGCTCCGTTTCTTTTTTACTTCAAGTAAGATAAAATGAATCTTGAATGAAAACAAAGGAGTGTACATACATGATTCATTTAGAATGGAACGATCGTCCAACCATTAAACAAGTAAAATGCATACATACAGATGCAAAAAAATTCGTGGTTGAAAATGTCTTAACAGCAGGAAAAACATATGATGTGAAAAATGAAACAGAAGAGTTTTATTTTGTTGTTGATAACACTGGCCAAGTCGGCGGCTTTTATAAAGAATACTTTGAAGGCTAAACAAAAAATCATCGTCTCGGCGATGATTTTTTTATTGCAATAATTACTTGGGGCTTTTCTTAATGAAAACGAATGAACATACTTTTAAAGAGAAATTCCATATATCTAATCATTTCGAAAAAAAGCTTTATGATAAAAATAGGATGTAAGACCTAAAATCTTCCGTTTCTTGTTCTGATTAAAAGGGTAACTGACTATAAATACCCATGACAACAATTATTTTACAATGTAAAATGAAAGCGACGCTTAGCAGAAAAAGGAAAAGAGGAGGTCATACGATGAAAAAGCGTAATACAGCAGCTTTTACATTTTTAGCATGGACAGCTTTTATTACAGCACTATTAGCTATGGTTATAGGAATTTATACCTTAGATGCATCATTACCGGTAAAAGGTTATTATGCCGTTGGAACTTTATACTTAACAATGTCTGCTTTTGTGCTCCAAAAAACCATTCGTGATAACGAAGAAGATACGGCACACGAACGCAAATATGACAAAGCAGAAGAAGAATTGTAGAGCTAAAAAAAGAGCATTTTTCTAGCTCCTTGAAAAACATCCCCATTTTTAGGAGATGTTTTTTTATATAAAAAAACAGGGAACTTGTCACTCCGTGTCGTATTAATAAAGAAGGAGGCGATTGAATTGACACAACTAATGATTAATAACGTAAATTTTCACGTTGATATGTTTGAAGAAAAAATGATTACTGATGCGAATACAGGTGAAGAGTTGAAAAGGCTAAACTTTTCTTTTTCGGTTGTAGGCAAAGCAGCTTATGATAAATATGATGCATTTTTTGAGGATCCGTATTTTGAAGTAACAAATATGGAGACAAAAGAAACGCTAACACTAAAAAACATTTCGCATAGCACATTTTATCAGTCACCTGAAATTACAGATCATACGAATATTGTTTTCAGGGTGAAGCTGCAGCAAGAACCTGTTAAAGCAAAAGAACAAGTAAAAAATGAACAGCCAACAGAGAGCACGGTAAACGAAATGCTTTTATCTAGAATAAAGTTTAAGGCTCTTGTCGAAATACTTGAAGAAAAAGGACTTCTAACGGAGAATGAATTGTATACTAAAATTGAAGAAGTAGCAGAACGAGATTTTGATATTCTGCGAGATGAATTAAGTCATTCTAAAAAAGAGGTAAAAGCGTAAAAATACCCCACTCTGCAGGGGGATTTTTTATTTATATCCATTAATGTATAACCCTTTTGATAAATCGTTCATATATTACATCACGATGAAAATAAAAAGGGTGAGGATAATGCCGATTGTTATTAATCATGTAGTGATTCCAAACGTTACAGGAGGAGTCGTTACGTTTGGCGATACGTACTATGTTTCTCCAAAAAGTAACAGTAAAACTGCACAAGGTTCAGGGTCTTCAAATACAGGAATTTGTGTAAATACAAATTCAGGACTTTCTAATACAAATACGCTCGATCCCGATGGTTCTGATCAAAACGGCTTCGGAAACGGATAAGGAAAGAGATGTTTTACTCTTCTTTCTATACGCCTTTTCAGTATTCGTTCTATCCGTATTTTATGCCTTCGTTTGCACGTCCAATTGGATTTGTCGTTTCACCTGACCTGATGGAGCGATGGACAACTGGTGAGGCAAAAAAACATCTTGGTGGGGGGGAATCACGCCTTCAGCAGGCGTTTTTCCTCCCATTACCCAGTATTATACGGGCAGTTTAGTTCCTTATAGTTTAAGGAGCTATTATTAATATAAAAAAGAAGTTCAGATTAAGCCACATTGTTAGCGTCTATTTCCTGAAAATAGGCGTTTTTTTCCGTTTTACTTGATTCAAAGTTATTTTTGCTGAATAATAAGGAAAAGAGAAATTTTAGAAGTAAGCTGTAAGTAAGGAGATGTTCTATCATGACAGATAAATGGAGAGTTCATAAAATAAAAAGTGATTGTGAACCTTGGCTATTTTTAGAAGGCTGGGAAAAGGATATTATTGAAACTATTGAATTTGAAAAAAAAGAAGAAGCGCTTCGCTACTATGCGATGATGATTTATGAATTTCATCAAAAATATGCAAGCGTGCGTAGCGATGAACTAGCGCTTTTTAGCTTTTGGAACGAAGGTGAAAAGGAATTTTGTGAAGCCTGTGATGATGACCTTCAAATCTTCCACGGTGTTTTATTCGCTAAAAACGACGAAGTCTATCCCTTAGAAGAAGATGAAGAAGGATTAAAAATACTTCGTACTAAATAAAAACGTCCTGCGGGGCGTTTTTTTTATATAAAAAATGAACGATTTCAATCGCTAAAGCGTCATATAGGTGATGAAACAAAAAGGAGGGGTGACCGCTTTGGAACAAGATGATTTCATCCTTGTCCAAAAAGCATTACAAGGTGATGATGATGCCTTTTCATTATTATTTCAGCGCTATCATTCATTTTTATATAAATACCTTTTAAAGCTGACATTAGATGAGGACTTATGCAGTGAATTGTGTCAGGAAGCAATGATGAAGTGTTACATGAATCTTTCTTCATACAAAAATGAAGCAAAGTTTTCGACTTGGATGATATCCATTGCTTCAAGACTGTACATGGATTATTTGCGTAAGCAAAAACGGGAAAAAAGCAGTCTCCAGCGAATAAAGCAGTCTTTATCGCACCAGCTTCAGTGGAAAGCTAAATACAAAGGAGTGGAATGGAGTGAGATGTTTTCCGATTTTAATGAACTCGATTCGCGCTTTCGAATTCCTGTCTTGCTTCGACATTATTACGGATATACATACGATGAGATTGCCCATATGCTGAATATGCGAGCAGGAACGGTCAAATCAAGAGTAAATAAAGGAGTAAACATACTGAGAAAGGAGTGGAAAGAATGAGAGAAGAAAATAACAATCAGTCCTTACATTCTTTAAAAAAAGATTGGGAGCAGCTAGAGAGTTTAGCAAGTCATGAACGTATTTCTCTTCATGCAATTCAAGAACAGCTTCTCATTCAAAAACAAAAGCAGAAAAAAGCTTTCCGGAAAGAGTTATGTTTATTTACATTAACAGCACTTGTTATTTTAACGGTAATGGCAACTGCTATTTTACAAATACCCGCCTTATTTATCGCTATTGAAGTAATTGGGATCATTGTTGCTCCTATTTCTTTTATCGTTTTTCACTATAAACGAAAAAAGGAGATGTTTTTATAATGAATGAAAAATGGATTCTTGTGCTGTTTATTTCACCATTTCTCCTTCTTCAAAGCTTTCTACTTTTTATCAATGCAAAAAAACGCGGCGCTCATCCATGGTTTTGGGGAATATGGGGACTGATTCAAATTCCAATGCCAACGCTGTTTTATTGGTTTTTTATTATTTGGCTTCCAGCACGAAGAAAAAGGGGGATGTAAATGAAGGACATTAACTGGTTGTTAATTGCTCCAATTCTATTCTTACAATTGCTTTTAATGATTCCAGCGTTAATAAGCTGCATAAAGCAAGAAGAGACAAACGGACCAAAATGGCTATGGGGACTCATTATTTTATGTGTAAGTACAGTTGGCCCCGTTTTATATTTTGTTTTAGGACGTAAAAAACAGTGAGGTGGAGCGAAGATGTTTATGCAAGTAGAAAGACTGACAAAAGCGTATCGTAATATAACCGTTGTGAATAACCTTACATTTAATCTCGACAAAGGAAAATGTGCAGCGTTGTTAGGCCCTAACGGTGCAGGTAAAACGACTACCTTGCATATGATTGCAGGTCTTACTGCACCTAATAAAGGGAAAATTTCTTTTGAAGATAAACAACACCAAGACGTACGATCATTTATTGGCTTTCTGCCACAGCATCCTACGTTTTTTAATTGGATGACACCTCAGCAGTATTTAACTTTTTTAGGTCTTTTATCTAACATTTCAAAAAATGTGCTTTCCCACCGAATAGATGAAGTACTTGAAACTGTAGGTTTAAAAGGAAAGGAAAAGCAGAAAATTGCTGGCTTTTCTGGAGGAATGAAACAACGTTTGGGCTTGGCGCAAGCCTTGTTACATAAACCTGAACTGCTAATTCTAGATGAACCGGTTTCGGCTTTGGATCCTGAAGGCAGAAAAGATGTCCTACTGATTATCGAAACATTAAAAAAAGATACGACCATCCTTTTTTCAACTCACATTTTGCATGATGCAGAACAAATATGCGATAACATTATTATGATTAAAAACGGACGTATGAAATGGAATGGAACAAAGAGTTCGCTGCGCCAAGAGTTTACGGCTCCTGCTTTTACGATTGAAACAGAAGAAAGGCTCCCTGGATCACTTAGCAGTCTGCCAAGTGAACAGGTGCTGTTTCATTCTCCTTATAAAGCCACTGTAAGTGTAAAAGATACATCTCAGCAGCAGCAACTGCTTCAACTGCTTGTTGATCAACAAGCAAACCTTGTTTTATTTGAACGAAAACAGCATTCTCTCGAAGATGTGTATCTAGAGGTGATGAACAAATGAACACATTTGGAGTCTTATTTAAAAAGGAACTGCATGAATTATTTGCGAACGGCAAAGGAATTTGGCTGCCAATCTCTCTAATTTTACTAGGCATCACACAGCCTTTAACGAATTATTATATGCCACAAATCATTAACATGGCAGGGAATTTACCAAAAGGAGCAATTATTCAACTTCCTACGCCCACCGGTCAAGAAGTAATGCAAGGTGTCCTTTCGCAATATAGCACAATAGGAACTTTACTGATTGTACTAGCAAGCATGAATATAATTTCAAATGAACGACAAAATCATGCTGCTGTACTTGTTATGATGAGACCGGTGAGCGTCATTCAATACATTATGAGTAAATGGGCTGCACAAATCGTACTGGTCATTGGCTCAACGTTTATAAGCTATATAGCAGCATGGTATTATACAAATCTTTTATTTTCATATGTGGATTGGACTCATATGCTAGTTAGCTTTCTTTTATACAGCCTGTGGCTAATTTTTATCTTGTCCGTTTTAGTGGCAGCTGGAACATTCCTTTTACAAAGCGGAGGAATTGCTGGAGTAAGCATTTTGATCATTGCGTTACTTTCATTTTTGAGTACTTTGTTTACGAATCAATTAAAGTGGAGTCCTGCAGCGCTGTCACAATACGCCGCTCGCCTGCTTGAACAATTGCACTGGTCACAAAGTGTCACCTATACCGTAGTTGTTACGTTAATGAGCAGTTTTTTTCTTTTAATCGCTGCTGTTCATAGATACAAAAAAGTGGAATACGTATAAAAAGACTTCTTTAACGAAGTCTTTTTTCTAAGGGATTAATTTGCAAATCCATGCAATATAAAGAGCAGCAGGTACTAAGAGAATTTGGGCACATACTGTCCCGCACAAACGAGAGATGACGAGTGTACCAACCATTTTATTCATAGATTGCTTAGTGGATTCACCTTTCATTACCTTTTCAGTTAAAATGGCTACTTGCGGATCTACAAATACAGCAAGGGTAATCATCGCTAGTCCGTTAATAAGACCAGAAGACATCAGAATTGATTTAGAAAGAGTAGGCTCCAGCGTAGAAGCATAAAGAGTGGAAAGAACACCTACTGTATAAATGGTCGTGGCCATTAAATTCAAAAGAAGCAATCGCTTGGGCACTCCGCCTATTCGCAGCTGAGACAGCATAATCCACCTAGGACGCTTCACGTGTTTTTTTGCTTTTTCCAGCGTATGTATGGAAGTAATGTTTTTCATCATTTTGGGTACAGAACCCGCTACTTCTAAATGTAAAATCATTCGGGAGAAAATTGATACAAAGCTAGGAATTAAAAGAGCACCTACGATTGTACCAATAGAAGCGGCGAGCAAGATAGTTTGAAGCTGATGAAGCAGAACGGGCAAATCTTCTTTAGACTGGACCGCATCTCCTAATTTGCCGGTCAGCGGAGCTTGCACCATATTAGCTGTTCTTGACACAATGACAATAATATTAAAAAGAGATAAAGCCACGACTAGTTTTCCAGTTTTTAAGCCCGCAAGTCTCACAGAGTAGGCTAGTGTTTCAATCATATGGATAATGCCTACAAACACACAAATAATCAGTAATTTTTCCATCATAATAAGCAAGTTCCTTTCTTTGGCACACGCACTTCCTTATTATGTATAATTTTGGTTCATTTGTAAATAAAAAGCCGCTTGCTACCAAAAGTAGCGAGCGGCTTTTTATTATCGATGCTGGTTAATATCACGCAGTATATCTTTGCTAGCCTGATAATCTTTTTCTCGTTCTTTTTCCACCTGTAGACGTTTGTCTAGTTTACGGCTATATTCAGCATACCCCACGCCGTGAGAAAGCTGCATGGCCTTTTCCATTTCTGACGTGTACGTTAGGTGAAGTGCGATAATGAATCAATCCTTTCAGCATTTTTCACTTGTGGCACATGTATTGCTGCTCAAGTGTTTGGATGTTTATGATTCTTGAAGTCTTTCTAGAAATCGTTTTCCCTGTCGCTCTGGATCTAAACATCAAATAATTAAAATTTCATAACATTCCAGGTAAAAGCCTTTTTTTCTTGCGTAGTATCCCATATAATAGCAGGAACAACGTTTTTAAAGGAGTTATATATGAACAATACAAAACGAGTATGGTTTGATTTACTTTTTTATATCGCTATTCCTTACCTAATATGGAACCAAGGAAAAGACATTATTGGTGATTACTATGCCATTTTGCTTTCAACAGCACCAGCGTTTGTGTATACCATTTATACATTTATTAAAGATCGCCAGTTTAACGTAACAGGATTGTTTATTGTCATTACGCTGCTGGCACGTACCATTATTGATTTAATTTCAGGGAACGCAGCAACGATGTTAAACAATCAAGTATACTTTATGATTGGACTGGCTGTAGTTGTCCTTTTTACCATTGTGATAAAAAAGCCAATTGGTTTGTACTTTTTCGTAGATACGGCTTACTTAATGGGCTATAAGCGAGAAGACTCTCTAAAACTCTTCCACCAGCCTGATTTATTCAAAATGATGAACTGGCTTACAGTACTATTCGCAGGTCGCTATGTATTTTTAGCAATTGTAAAATACGTATTGATTCAAAAGTACGGAGTAGAAGGGTACGGGAACATGATTGTATTCCGTCAGGCCGTTACGTGGGCATTCTCCATTTTAATTGCTATCTACACATATTTTATCTATAAAAAAATTCAAGATAAAACAGGGATGGATAATCCAATGAATCCAAATGTAAATGAATAAAAAAGAAGCGTGCGTTTAACTAACGTACGCTTCTTTTGTGGCAGGAATAAGTTTGTTAAATTTTCTGACAAAAATGTTGTAAAGAGATTCTCTCATGTATATACTAGAAATAAGAAGTAACTGGCATGCCACATGCCAAAAGAATCAAAGGAGATAAAATTATGAGTTTATCAAAATTAACACAGCCGTTATCACTAAAGCAGCAAGCGTATGAAGGAATTAAAAACGCTATTATCGATCATACCATTTCTCCTGGAGAAGTCTTGTATGAAAGAAAATTAAGTGAAGAATTAGGAATCAGCCGCACACCGATTCGTGAAGCTATTCCACTTTTAGAATTAGAAGGGTGGGTTACATCAATTCCGAGAAAAGGAACGTTAGTGAGCAGTATTACCGTAAAAGATGTAGAAGAAGTCATTCAAATTAGACGCGGTTTAGAGGTGTTGGTAGTAGAGCTACTTATTCCGATAATCTCAGAGGAACAAATTTCAATGATTGAACAGCTTTATCAGCAGCAGGTAAAACTGCAAAAAGAAAATAAACTATTTATTTCTACAGATAAAGACTTTCATATCTTTTTAGCAGAATTAAGTGGAAATAGAAGATTAGTTAATCTAGTGCAAACTGTCAGTGATCAAATGCGATGGTTTGGAATTAGCGCTTCTTACTTACCTAATCGAATAGAAGAGACGTTAAAAGAACATTCAGCTATTATTGATTGTTTAAAAGAAAAAGACGTCGACAAAGCAAAGAAAGCTGTACTTAATCATATTGATCTTACTCGAGAAGCTGTACTCGCCAGCCTGAAAAATAAAGAAGGAGATGTCAGTAAATGAAAAAAGTAGCCATTTATGTGGAAAGTGTAGAAAAGGGAATAAAAGAGGAAGACATTCATATAAAAGATGTTCTTGTTGTTGGCTATGGTGGTAGAGATCTAAAAAAAGTCCAGGAGCACATTGACGAGTTGGCGGAAATTGGTGTCGCGCCGCCGTCAACTATACCAGCTGTTTATCCAATGCAAGTATCTAATCTGTCTTTTGAACAAGCAATTAACGTTGCAAGAAAAGAAACGTCGGGGGAAGCAGAATATGTTTTATTTCATACCGGAACAGAATGGCTAATTACCCTTGGAAGTGACCATACGGACCGTTTTCTCGAAATTGAAGATATTCAACTTTCAAAAGAAGCTTGTCCTAAGCCTCTTGCGACTAAGTTTTGGCGTTTAGAAGACGTTCAAAATCATTGGGATCAGCTATATTTACGCTCTTGGATTACAGATGAACAGGGGCGACGAAAATATCAAGACCATGACTTGACTTCTCTGCTAAGCGTTAATGATCTTCTCAATAAATTAGAGGAATTTGGTTATAAAGATATTGCAAATACAGTCATTTTTTCAGGAACAGTTCCAACGTTAGAAGGATTTATATATGGTAGTAAATTTGAATATGAACTTGGTGATCCGGTATTAAACCGAAAGATTGAGAGTTGTTATTCGATTGTTATACAAGAGGTGAGAGTATGAAGCTTGCGCTGATTCAATTAGATGTTAAAATTGGTGAACCAGATTGGAACTATCAGCATGCTAAAACGCTTATGTCCAAGGCAATGAAAGAAAAGCCAGATATAATTGTGCTGCCTGAAATGTGGAATACAGGCTATGCTTTAGAACGTGCACAGGAGTTAGGAGATAGAAACGGTGTACTCACAAAAGAACTGTTATCCTCATTTGCTAAAGAGCATAATGTAACGGTTGTTGGTGGAAGCATTTTAAATTGTCGATCCCACAGACAGGAAGTAACCAATACTATGCTAGTTTACAATGGACAAGGAGAACAAGTATTGGAGTACGATAAAATTCACTTATTTCGTTTGATGGATGAAGAAAAATTTTTAAAAGCAGGAAATCAGTTTGGGTTGTTTTCTTATCAAGATATAAAAATAGGCACTATGATATGTTACGACTTGCGCTTTCCGCAGCTATCTCGAAAGTTAGTAAATAATGGCGCCCAAATGTTAATTAATGTTGCACAATGGCCAACAGCACGAGTAGATCATTGGAGAAGCTTATTAATTGCAAGAGCAATTGAAAATCAATGTTTTGTTATAGCTGTGAATCGCTGCGGGGAAAGTGAAGGAACTCATTTTCCAGGAAATTCAATGGTGATAGATCCATTAGGTGAAATTCTGTTGGAGGGGTCTCAAGAAGAAGATATATATATTATTGAAGTTGACTTAGAGAAGGTGAAAAATGTTCGAGAGCATATTCCAGTTATCACTGATCAACGGTTAGATCTGTATTGAAAATACGGAATTTTTAAAAAATATCGAGGAGGAAAGTAAATGGGGCAACCAGTTTATGAAGCAAAGTCATCTGACAAAACGCAGTCAAGAAAGGTCGTAGGGCTACGTTGGTGGTTAGCGCTTTTATTCTTTTTAATTGGTTTAATTGCTTACATGGATCGCTCTAACATCGCTATTATTGCTAAGCCAATGATGGAAGATTTAAATATGAATAAAGTTCAATTTGGCATGCTAGCCTCTTTGTTTTCACTAGGGTACGCTTTGTCTCAAATACCAGCAGGTTTGCTGGCCGAGAAGTTCGGGGCTCGTAAAATAGTTTTCTATGCTTTAGTTTGGTGGTCTATATTCACAGGATTAACAGCTTTAGTAAAGTCACACGGCTTAATCGGACTTGTTCGGTTTTTGTTTGGAGTTGGAGAAGGTCCCATGTATCCAGGAAACGCAGTATTTAATACGTACTGGTTTCCAAAGCAAGAAAAAGGAAGAGCTGCAAGTGCACTGCTTGCTGGTTCTTATTTCGGACCCGTTATCGCTCCCATTGTAACCGTTGCAATTTATCAGTCTCTCGGCTGGAAAGCTGTGTTTTATATTTTTGCTTTAATAGGGTTACTTGTTGCATTCGTTTGGTATGCAATAGGCAGAAATCGCCCAGAAGAACATTCGTGGATTAGCAAAGAAGAGCTTTCATATATTATAGAGAATCGAACTGTTCAAAAAAAATCTAAGCAAACGGCCCCATGGGGAAAGTTTTTAAAAAATGGACGCTTCTGGGCTTTAGGGCTACAGTACTTCGTTGTATTATATATTGTAACTTTTTTCCTTGTATGGCTTCCCACTTATTTACTAGAAGCGCGTCAATTTTCTCTCAGCAGCATGGGATTCGCCGCAAGTTTACCGTGGCTATGCATTTTTATTACAGTTATGACTGGGGGGGCACTTTCGGATTCATTGCTAAAGAAAGGGAAATCTAAAATGTTTGCACGCGGTGCTTTAGCTATTGGTGGATTGGTTGTTTTTTCTATCTCCATGTATCTAGCAGCCTATGCAACTACACCTTGGATGAATGTGTTATGGCTAACCCTTGCTTTGGGTTCGCTCGGATTTCCTGTTGTGACATCATGGGCAGCAGCGGTTGATTTAGGAAATGAGTATTCAGGATCTGTTTCGGGATGGATGAACTTATGGGGAAATATTGGAGCGTTTTTATCACCTATTCTTTGCGGATGGCTTGCCGAAACTATTGGATGGGAAGGAGCTTTACTTGTTAGTATTCTCCCAATTATTGTAGCTATTATACTTTGGTTTGGAGTACGCCCAGATCGTTCGTTAACATAAGTTTTTTCATATTATCTGGCATACCACATGCCAATACAAGGTAAGATAGTCATAGAACATTCCTATGGCTATCTTTTTTTACATAGAAGCCTTTGTTACAAAACAGTGAACAATGCACAAAGCACTAACATCTCATTTAAAATTAATAGTAAAATAACGCTATTAAAAACGGGATGAAAGTAGGTCAAGAAATGAAACTATTATTAGCATGTCAAAAGCAGCCTTATCGGATTTTAGAAATGATTATGGTGTTTTTCACTTTAATTTTTGTTGTACTGTCGTTCTTCGATTACCGTCAGCTGTTTTTTCTTGTGTTTACCCTTGGAATTGTATTTGCTATTCGAGCGTTTGAAATGCAAGAAGGTGAGAAAAAGACTCAAGGAAACATCTGGCTGCTTGTCGGTGTTGTAATGATCTTGCTAGATATAGTTTTATTTGTTGTATATGCTATTAATCAATCTTAACTAAAAGAAAAAAAGCTTCCGTTCAGAGGGGTACCTCTACATACGGAAGCTTTTTTTGATTAAGGAATCATCCACGATAATACATTAGATTGTAAAAATGTTAATACGCAGACAATCAGCAGTAAAAATAAGCTGTGCTTCACCGTGAAACGAAGCAAATCGGACTCTTTTCCAGCCAACCCGACCGCAGCACAGGCAACGGCGATGGACTGCGGTGAAATCATTTTACCGGTTACTCCACCAGAAGAGTTTGCTGCAAGCGCAAGAAGCGGATCCATTCCAATAGATGTAGCCGTGATTTTTTGCAAGTTGCCAAACAATAAGTTGGCTGAAGTATCTGATCCTGTAATAAAAACACCGAGCCAGCCGAGTACAGGAGAGAAAAAGGGAAATAACGCGCCTGTTTTAGCTAACAGCAGTCCTAAGGTTGTACTCATTCCAGACGCATTTGTCACGTAAGCAAATGCCACAACGGACATAATGGTAAGCAGCGGCAACGCTAATTCTTTGCACGTCTCGTTAAACGTAATGAACCAGTCTTTCCAAGAGATGTTGACGATAAATTTTGTGACAACAGCAGACAACAGGATAGCTGTGCCGGCAGCGCCTAGTAATTCTAACTTATAAACTGCCGCAATCGGTTCTCCATTTCCATTTAAAATTAAATTATTTAACCAAGGTACTTCTGGCATAAACGTTAAATAATGTCCGATGGAATTGATAGCGCTTAAAAAAGCGTTAGCTCCTTCATAATGTCCTGTCAAAGCGGTTTTAATTTGAGGAATTCCCCATATAGAAATAAAGATCGTTAAAATTAAAAAAGGTGACCACGCCTTTGCAATTTGAGCCCCCGTGAATGCGGGTTGATCTTGAGTTTCTCTTGGCTCAGCCGAAGCGGAAGCTACTTCATGTGCTGCTTTTTCAGATTGAAAGCGAAACGTTGTTTTCGGTTTCCAGAATTTTAAGAAAATAGCGAGCGCAAAAAGTGAAACGAGTGCCGATAAAATATCGGGAAGTTCCGGTCCTAAAAAGTTAGAGCTGACAAACTGGGTAAGTGCAAAAGAGATGCCGGATACTAAAATAGCAGGGAGTACTTCTACTGTTTTCTTAAATCCTGCCATTACAAAAACCAAATACAGGGGAATAAATACAGAAATAAAAGGAAGCTGGCGGCCTACCATTTTAGAGATTTCCATTGCCGCTACTCCAGTAGGACCTTCCATAGCCGTGATAGGAATACCGATTGCACCAAAAGCAACGGGTGCTGTGTTTGCTAATAAACATAAGCCAGCGGCATACAGCGGATTAAATCCTAAACCTACCAGCAGAGCTGCTGAAATAGCAACAGGTGCTCCGAAACCAGCGGCCCCTTCAAGAAAAGCCCCAAACGAAAAAGCAACCAACAAAGCTTGAAGTCTGCGATCTTCTGTAATAGATACGACAGAGGTACGAATAATATCAAACTGACCGGTTTTTACGGTTAGTTTGTAAAGAAAAACGGACGTAATGATAATCCATCCAATCGGCAGTATACCGTATACGGCTCCTTGACTGGCTGACATAAAAGCCATGCTAGCCGGCATTTTATAAGCAAATATTGCAACGGCAAGTGCGACCAGTAAAGTTGTAACTCCAGCCATATAACCTTTCATTCGTTTAATAGCCAGAGCCCAAAAGAAGTAAAGAATAGGAATCAAAGCGATTAATGAAGACCAAATGACGCTGTTTCCTACAGGAGTGAACTGCTGTGTCCATGTCATAACTAACACCTCATTTTCAAATTAGTAAACTATAAATTTAGTAAAACGAAACCATTAAAACTACGATGATAAGGTCATCTGATGACTTATGCAAAAATGAATTCGCTTACATTATATTCTAATCCTTTTAGGATAGGCAAGTACTAAAAGAAACTTTTTTTCAAAAGAATGGACATTTTTTTGGTGATAAGAAGAAAATACTGGTTGAAAATCCCAAGAATAGGTGATTTAATGATTGTAAGCGCTTAAAATATATCTTTTCATCTATTCTACTAATTATCCTTCTTATTAATCTACTACTTTTAGTCGTATTATATATGGCACTTCTTTATGTTATTAGTGAAACGTTGTTTGCTATTACAAAACGAGAGGAGTCAATTTATTGAGTACGTTGAAGCTTCCAGGTCATTTAAAATCTATTTTATCTCACCCTTCCACACTTGAAGAACAGCATATGAATCACTTCCTTGGAAATAACGGGTCCCTGCATATTAAGCCAACTTCAGAACAAGAAATAGCGGCCGTTTTAAAGTATGCGACGGAACACGGAAAAAAAGTCGTCATTGAAGGGAACGGTACAAAAAAAGGGTTTGGGGGACTTATAGATACAGCAGACCTTTTGCTTTCGCTGACTGAATACAGCGGAATTGTTGAACATACAGTAGGTGATATGACGGTTACTGTAAAAGCTGGTACGCCGTTTGGAGAGCTGCAAACGTATTTAAAAACGCACAATCAGCAAGTTTCACTTGATCCAGCTCTAGGAGACTACGCTACAATCGGCGGAGTTATTGCAGCGAATGAAAGTGGTCCAAAGCGCTTATCTTATGGATCGGCTCGAGATGCAGTAATCGGTATGAGAGTCGTATATTCAGATGGAACCATTGTTCGTTCAGGGGGAAAAGTCGTCAAGAACGTGGCTGGCTATGATATGAATAAGCTGTTTATTGGTTCAATGGGAACGCTCGGCGTTATATCCGAAATAACGTTAAAGCTGCGTCCGCTGCCCAAGTATCAAAGCATTGTCTTTATTTCTTTTTCAACAGGCAATATCGAAGAAATTCATGCGTTTGTTAGCAAAGTCTTAGATTCCATGATAGAGCCTGTTGCTTTGGAGTTATTAAATCCTTCTCTAGCTGAAGATGTAATAGGGCAGCATCTGTTTACGCTTGTAATCAGCTTTGAAGATGTGGAAAGTTCCGTTCATTATCAAGAGAATTACATCAAAAGTATTCAGCCGTCTGATACGATTTTAAAAGTGCTGCATGAAAAAGAAGCCGAAGTATTTTGGGGATTTTTTAGTAACATTAGTCCAAATGGTGCATGCTGTTCTTCCGAAGAGGAAACGGAAGCCGCGCTAAAAATTGGCGTACCAAATCTGAATGTACTCGATGTAATAAACAAAAGTACTGCATTAAAAACGTCCCGTCCAATACTGATAAAAGCACATGGAGGAGTTGGACATGGTCTTTGTTCGATCTACATAAAAGGCTCAGAAGATGCCATTCTTTCCGTTATTACTTCATTTACTGAAACTGCCAAAACGTACGGAGGATATGTGGTCGTTAACCATTTGCCTTTTATACTGCGCCAAAAAGTAAATGTATGGGGAGAAGAACCTTCTCATTTTCCGTTACTAGCAGGAATTAAAGCAAAGATGGACGCTAAAAATGTGCTTAACTATAAACGATTTATAGGAGGAATCTAAGTGAATTCAGCGAAAGCCGATATCAAAGATGCTCCATGTCAAAGCGTTAGCAATTATTTGTGGAAAGACGCGCCAGACGAAAAAAAATGGGCGGATTGTGTACACTGCGGAATGTGCTTGGAGTCTTGTCCTACTTATGAAATAACGGGGCAAGAACAGCATTCACCAAGAGGACGCGTGCACCTTATCAAATCGGTAGCAGAAGGAAAAATAAGCGTGAATGAGCAGTTTACAGACCCTGTGTTTGCCTGTTTGGATTGCCGGGCCTGTACAACTGCTTGCCCTGCAAATGTAGATGTTGGCGGACTCATTGAAGAAGCTCGCGGCCAAATTCGCCAGGCAATGCCTTTGACGGGATGGAAAGGCATGATCAGCAAGTTTTTTCTAAAAGAACTTTTTCCTCACTCTCATCGCTTAGAAGCTGCAGGAAGCTTATTGAAGCTGTATCAAAAAAGCGGAATGCAAAAAATGATGCGCACAACAGGCTTGTTAAATATGATGCCGACACATCTAGCGGACATGGAACATGTAATGCCTAAAATTACCCGTTCTGTTCGAAAAAAATATAAAAAGAAACGGGTTCTAAAAGCAAAAGCCGAAAGAAAAGCAGAAGTTGCTTTTTTAACCGGCTGCATCATGGACGTCATGTTCAGTGATATTAATGAAGCAACTCTTAATGTATTACGAAGAAATGGAAACGACGTCGTTATTCCTCCCTCTCAAACGTGCTGTGGTGCTTTGCACGTTCATGCAGGAGACCGAGACATGGGAAGACAGCTTGCAAAAAAAAATATAGAGGCGTTTCAGCATGCCGATACCATTATTGTAAACGCTGCGGGATGCGGCTGCATGTTAAAAGAGTATCCTGAACTATTTAGAGAAGAAGAGCAAGAGTGGCTTGAAAAAGCTGAAGTCTTTGCTGAAAAAGTCCAGGATATTTCAAAATACCTTCACGATACGGGATATCGCCCCCCGCAGACAAAGCTGCATAAGCGTATTACGTATCACGACGCTTGCCATTTAGCTCATGGTCAAGGAGTGAGAGAAGAACCAAGAGATATTTTACTTTCTATTCCGGGAGTGGAAATCGTTCATATGGCTAATGCGGACCGATGCTGTGGAAGTGCAGGAATTTATAATTTAACAAATCCTGATATGGCGGGAGCTGTGCTTCAAAGTAAAATGGAACATGTACCTCATGACGTAGAAATGATTTCAATGGGAAACCCGGGATGCATGCTGCAGATGGCAGTAGGAGTGAAAAAATATGGACGAAGTCAGCAGATTGTTCACACGGTACAGCTTTTGGAGTGGGCCTATCAAAAAGAAGAGGAGGAAGCACATCGTGTTGAAGAAAAATAGAATAAAAGATCTTCACGTAAAAAATCTTTCTCAACTAGTAGATGCTCATTCTATTTTGCATCATAAAGAAGATTTGCTTGCGTACGACTGCGATGGGTTTACCATTCATAGACATTTGCCTAAAGCGGTGTTATTTCCTCAAAATACGAAAGAAGTTTCTAGCATTGTTAAATACTGCAATGAACATGATTTGCCTTTTCTTGCAAGAGGAGCAGGCACAGGACTGAGCGGGGGAGCAATTCCTCTTAATAACGAAGTGATTATTAGTTTAGTGAAAATGAAGCGCCTTCTTAGCGTCGACTATGAAAACAGGCGTGCCGTTGTAGAGCCGGGATTTATTAATCTTAAATTAACCAATTCAATCTCTGAAAAAGGATATTATTATGCACCGGATCCTTCGAGTCAATATTGCTGCACCATTGGTGGAAATGTAGCGGAAAACGCAGGAGGGGCACACTGTCTTAAATATGGAGTAACCACCAACCATATTTTAGGACTAGAGGTGGTGCTTCCAAATGGAGATGTGATTGAGCTTGGCAAGCAAGGTATTCCAGATGAACCGGGATATGATTTATTAGGGCTTTTAACAGGATCAGAAGGGACGTTAGGAATCGTTACAAAAATTACGGTACGCATTTTGAAAAACCCTGAAGCAAAACAAACGGTTCTTGCTTATTTCGACCGCGTAGAAGACGGCAGCCAAGCGGTATCAGACATTATATCAGCCGGCATTGTGCCTGCCGCGCTTGAAATGATGGATAAAACCGCCATTGAAGGAGTGGAAGCTGCTGCGTTTCCAGTCGGACACCCTAGAGATATTGAAGCTCTTTTATTAATTGAAGTAGATGGCATTTCAGCCAGTATCGAAGAGCAAATCCTTCGTATTTTAGACGTATGTAAAAAACAAAAAGTACGGGAAGTGAAAGTAGCTGAAAGTGAAGAAGAACGCGCGAGGTGGTGGGCAAATCGTAAAACAGGATTTGGAGCGATGGGAGCTATATCCCCTGACTATCTCGTACAAGACGGCGTTATTCCAAGAAGTAAACTGCCTCAAGTGCTGAAGCGAATTAACAAAATTAGCGAAGAATCTGGCCTTCGCATTGCCAATATTTTTCACGCCGGAGACGGAAACTTGCATCCGCTTGTATTATTTGATGCTAGAAAGCCGGGGGAAACTGAAAAAGCACTCGACGCCGGAAGCGCATGTTTACAAGTATGTGCAGAAGCAGGAGGAACGATTACCGGCGAACATGGCGTGGGCATTGAAAAAAAAGAAGAAATGCGATTTGTTTTCAATGAAGATGAAATTCAAGCACAAACGAATATACGAGAAGTATTTAATCCTAAAAATCTATTAAATGCAGGAAAGCTGTTTCCAAGGCCGAGCCGCTGCGCTGAAGTCAAAAAAGAAATGAAAAAAGTAGAATATTTTTAGAAAATTCTTGAAAATATATTCGCTCGATGATATGATTTTTTTAACAAAAACAAAACACTGTTTCGTAATAAGAAACAGTACCGCATATGTTCGTCTTAACCATTTTGGCAAAAATAAATGAAAGCGTGTCCAAATTTAAAAATGTAAAAGAGTAAGAGGAGGAAACAGACGGTGACAAACTACAAACAAGTTGGAAATCTGAAAGTAGCTCCAGTTCTCTATCAATTTATCAATGAGGAAGCTCTTCCGGGCAGCGGCCTAAGTACAGAAAATTTTTGGTCTGATTTTGAAGCGTTAGTAACCGAGTTAACACCCGTAAATAAACGTTTGTTAGAAAAGCGTGATCAGCTGCAAGCTCGAATTAATGCGTGGCATCAAGAAAACCCTGACCGTGACTTTAGCGAATACAAATCGTTTTTAACGAGAATTGGCTATTTAGAAGACAAGACAGCAGATTTTCTTATTGGTACAGAAGGAGTAGACAGCGAAATTGCCTATCAGGCAGGACCGCAGCTTGTTGTACCAGTAAATAACGCCCGGTACGCTATTAACGCTGCTAATGCACGTTGGGGAAGTCTCTATGATGCTCTTTACGGCACTGATGCAATCAGTGAAGAAAATGGAGCTTCGCGCACGAGTTCTTATAATCCAATTCGAGGAGAAAAAGTTATTGCGTTTGCGAAGAATTTTCTTGATGCAGTTGTTCCGCTCGTTCAGTCTTCTCATGCGGAAGTGGTTCAGTACAGCCTTGAAAATGGAAAGCTTGTCGCTCAATTAAACGATGGCAGTTTAACCGAATTACAGGAAGAAGAGAAATTTGTAGGGTATCAAGGAGAAGAAGAAAGCCCTGATGCTCTTTTATTCAAAAACAACGGCCTGCATTTTGAAGTTCAAATTGATCGTACGGATTCGATTGGTAAAACAGACGATGCGGGTGTAAAAGATATTTTAATGGAAGCAGCTCTTACGACGATTATGGACTGTGAAGATTCAGTAGCGGCAGTAGACGCAGAGGATAAAGTAGATGTTTACCGCAACTGGCTGGGATTAATGAAAGGTGATTTGACGTCTACTTTTAAAAAAGGAAGTCAAAACATGACAAGGCGTTTAAATCCAGACCGTACCTATATTTCTCCGGACAAGAAAAAGATTTCACTGTCTGGCCGTTCGCTTATGTTTATTCGAAACGTTGGGCATTTAATGACAAACAGCGCTGTTTTAGATCGAAATGGCAACGAAATCTATGAAGGTATTTTAGACAGCGTGATTACTAGTTTAATTGCCAAACACACCTTACTTAAAAACGGCACGTATCAAAATTCTAAAAAGAGCTCTATCTATATCGTTAAACCGAAAATGCACGGCTCCGAAGAAGTCGCTTTTGCCAATACGTTATTTAATTCAATTGAAGATATGCTAGGGCTTGAGCGTCATACAATTAAAATTGGCGTAATGGACGAAGAGCGCCGCACGACGCTTAATTTAAAAGCGTGTATCAAAGAAGTAAAAGACCGAGTGGCTTTTATTAATACTGGATTCTTGGATCGAACAGGTGACGAAATTCATACCTCAATGGAAGCAGGCGCTGTTATTCGTAAAAATGATATGAAAACGTCTAAATGGCTTCAAGGCTACGAGCAGTCTAATGTAAATGTAGGCTTAGCAAGCGGATTCCAAGGCCGCGCTCAAATCGGAAAAGGAATGTGGGCAATGCCGGATATGATGGCGGAAATGCTTAAACAAAAAGTGGGGCATTTAAAAGCAGGAGCGAATACGGCATGGGTGCCTTCACCAACCGCAGCAACGCTTCATGCTCTTCACTACCATCAAATTGAGGTAAGAGATGTTCAAAACGAATTGCTTACTCAGTCTACTGATTTACAAGATGACATTTTGCAAATTCCTGTGGCAGAAAAACCAAATTGGAGCAAAGATGAAATTCAGCAGGAGCTCGACAACAACGCTCAAGGAATACTTGGGTATGTAGTGAGATGGGTCGACCAAGGAGTAGGGTGCTCAAAAGTACCTGATATTAATAATGTAGGGCTAATGGAAGACCGGGCAACGCTTCGTATTTCCAGCCAGCACGTGGCTAACTGGCTTCATCATGGAATTTGTACAAAAGAACAAGTAACGGAGACGCTCAAGCGAATGGCAAAAGTAGTGGATCAACAAAATGAAAATGATCCTCTGTATCAGCCAATGGCATCGAACTACAGCACATCCATTGCTTTTCAGGCAGCCTGCGATTTAGTATTTCAAGGCTATGATCAGCCAAACGGCTATACGGAGCCCATTTTACACCGCCGCCGTATCGAAGCAAAGGCAAAAGCAGCTATAAAACAGTAAAACAAACGGCCTGTCAGCATAGGGATGGCAGGCTGTACTTACACCTTCAGAATCTGACTATCTACTATTCTTATTAAAATTAAGCAAATGGGAAAAGGAGCTACGTTATGAAATTTGTAAGGTTCGCTGTACAAGATAGCCGTCATACAGGTGTACTAAAAGAGGATACGATCAGCGTCATTAAAGGAAATATATTTGAGAAATGGGACTATACAGGGCAGACTTTTTCACCGAGCGAAGTAAGGCTTTTGGCTCCTTTAGAGCCGAATCAAATTATTGGAATAGGCGCAAATTATGCAGCTGCAAAGTCGGAGCTGCCAAGAGAAATGCCTTCTATTCCTGTCTTCTTTTTTAAGCCCACATCCTCTGTGATCGGTCCAAACGAGGCCATTGTCATTCCAACCGCGATTAAGCACGTCAAGTTTGAATCCGAGCTTGCGGTTGTTATTGGAAAAGAAGCGAAGAACATCGCAAAAGAAGACGTGCTGGACTATATATTTGGGTATACACTTGGAAACGATGTAACGGCTCCGGATTATTTTCATGAAGACGGGCACTGGACCATTGGAAAATCCTTTGATTCATTTACGCCTCTTGGCCCCGTAATCGAAACGGAGCTTGATTTTAAATCCATTCATGTAAAAGCGTTTTTAAATGGCGTTGAAAAACAAAATAGCTCGACAGATTTAATGATTATTTCCGTTGAGCAAATGATCGCTTACCTTTCTACTGTTATGACCCTTAAGCCGGGAGATGTGGTTTTAACAGGAAGTCCGGTCGGCGCGGAGCTGGTAAGCGCAAACGATGTCATTGAATGCACCATCCGAGAAATTGGAACCCTCCAAAATCCGTTTGCTGCAGAGAAAGAACGTGTAAACGTATAAGAGTGATAAAAAATGCCCGGCAGTAACACGACACATAAAGGAGAGAAAAAAATGGAGAGAGAAAATATGGTGAAGTCTGTAAGCCGGGCGTTGGATATCGTCACAATTGTCAGCATAGAAAGAGAAGGGGTAGGCGTCACAGAAATTGCAAGGCAAATGGACATCAACAAAAGCTCCGTATACCGTATTCTAACTACTCTTGCTCAGTACGGCTATATTGAACAAGATCAAGAAACCGGGCGGTACAAGCTTGGGTATAAGTTTTTAGAAGTAAGTTCAAAGCTTTTAGATTCTATTGATTTACGAACGGAAGCAAAGCCGTTTTTGCAAGAACTTGAAAGTGAAACAAATGAAGTTATTCATCTTGTTGTCTATGATCAAGGTGAAGTAGTGTATATTGAAAAATTAGAAGGCAATCAGACGCTGCGCATGCATTCAAAAGTCGGGAAAAGAGCCCCTATGCACTGCACGTCTGTCGGTAAAGCTATCCTAGCTTTTTTACCGCTTAACACGGTAACAAGCATTCTTGAAAGAAAAGGCTTACCAGCTCATACCGATCACACCATTACAGATGAAGAAAGCTTTCTTCGAGAACTTTCAGAAGTAAAACAAAAAGGATATGCGCTGGATTTAGAAGAAAATGAATATGGAATTACCTGCATCGCAGCGCCTATTTTTGACCACCTTGGTCAAGTCGTTGCTGCAGTCAGCATTTCCGGTGCTACGATGCGTATGACAAATGAGCGATTAACGTATCTTCAAGAACGTATGGTTGATATAGGCAAGAACATTTCAGAGCGGCTCGGCTACAAAACTGAATCTGTGAAAGACAAAAGTTTGTTCTGATTCTTCGAGAACAAACTTTTGCTATATAATAATCTGTAAAATAACGTAATTATATTATGTAAACTACAGGCTAGGATTTTTAATTGATGTTTTATTCATGATACAATAAAGTCGTTAGAATATATACGTAAAGGAGATAAATTATGGAACAATTTGAGCGCAATATTGAAAAGTACGCCGAGCTGGCTGTAAAAGTCGGTGTAAACATTCAAAAAGGGCAAGTATTAAACATTAATGCCGATATTTCTTCCGCTGATTTTGTTCGTGAAATTGCGAAAAAAGCGTACGAAGCCGGAGCAAAGTCTGTGGATGTAGACTGGCATGACGATCATTTAGTTCGTTTGAAATATGAAAAAGCAGATGAATCTGTATTTAATGAATTTCCTGCTTGGAAAGCTCAAGCAAGAGAAGAGCTTGTGAAAAACGGAGGCGCTGTTTTATCTGTAATTTCAAGCGGTCCTGACTTACTAAAAGGAGTAGACGGCAAACGTATTGCTGCGTTCCAAAAAGTAAGCGGAAAAGCCATGAAAAAATTCCGTGAAGCGATCCAATCCGATAAAATCAGCTGGTCCATTGTAGCTGTTCCTTCAAAAGACTGGGCAGCAAAAGTATTTCCTGACGTTCCAGAAGAACAGCAGCAAGAAAAACTGTGGGAAGCTATTTTTAAATCCGTGCGCGTAGACCAAGAAGATCCAGTGGCGGCATGGGAAGAGCATAATGCTTCATTACATACAAAAGTAGACATTTTAAATGAAAAGAGATTTGCTAAGCTTCACTATAAAGCGCCAGGAACAGATTTAACAATTGAGCTTCCTGACAAACATATTTGGGTTGGCGCAGGCAGTGTTAATGAAGACGGCAACTCGTTTATGGCCAATATGCCAACAGAAGAAGTATTCACACTTCCAAAAAAAGACGGCGTAAACGGACAAGTAACAAGCACAAAACCGCTTAGCTACGCAGGAAACTTAATTGAAAACTTCACGCTAACATTTGAAAATGGAAAAATTGTTGATGTAAAAGCAGAAGAAGGCGAAGAAACGTTAAAGCACCTAATTGAAACAGATGAAGGTGCCAAATACTTAGGAGAAGTAGCCTTAGTACCGCATCAATCGCCAATTTCTCAGTCAAACATTATCTTCTACAACACACTGTTTGACGAAAATGCATCCAACCACTTAGCGATCGGAAGCTCGTATTCCTTCTGTTTAGAAGGCGGAAAAACGATGTCTAAAGAAGAGCTATCACAAAACGGAGCAAACGACAGCATCACCCACGTTGACTTCATGATTGGCTCAGCTGAAATGGACATCGACGGCATCAAAGCTGACGGTACAAGCGAGCCTGTGTTTAGAAAAGGGAACTGGGCGTTTTGAATTAAATAAATAACAATAATAAAAGCTTCTGCGCTACATCCGCAGAAGCTTTTATTATGATCACTAAATTTCTGTAAAACTGAAACTTCATATATCTTACACGCGATTACGTTTTAAAATAAAACGATAGCAAGTTATTTTTAAGTTTGTACATCAGTTGTAGAATCAGGAGTAAAGTTAACAACTTCTAAAACTATAGGAGAACCTGTTAAAACGCTAGATCCTGCAGGAACAGTAATAGCTAAAGAACCGACACCTGTAGCTCCTGGCGTATATGTGGAAAGGCCAGCCATTTGTAAAACGCCGTTGATATATACATTGTAATAGCTGTTATCCGTAGCTAAAGCTGGAAGTGCAGTAGCCGCGCCACCTGTATCACCAAAAAAGTCAGCGGCATCTATTGTTAAAGTGGCTGCACCTGTAGTTGTAGCAGTTGCTGTATAAAAGAAACGTGAGACGGTCGGACTGGCGGTTACAGTGGTAGTAGCGGCTATAGCGAGTTTCATAATTTGAAGAGGCATAAACGTGTTACCTCCTTTCATGTTCTATCCTTCAATATATGCATTTGTTCCTTCTAAGGAATAGGTTTAATGGCATAAATTTAATTCTGAAAGACTATAACTAAACTAAGTACATCTGTGAAGGAGAGTTTTTCTTGAAGAAAAACTCTTACGGCTGCAATCACTATACAACCTCTTGTTCAACACCTTTTATTAAGCTTCCCGTGTTGCCTCAGCAGGAATTTAGGTATATATTTCCGAAAAAAGTTCGCATCTTTGAATACTATACGGTAGCCGGAGGCAGCAAGCGCATTTTTACAGATCAAGATGCGTTAAAAGAATACGGCACTCAGCATATATTGGATCCTGAGAGCTACTCATACAGTAATCTATTCATAAACGGTGTGTTACAGCCTTCCTCCAATTACAGCGTCCAAAAAGGACTTCTTATCATTAACACAGAGGATATTCCTTTAGAAAAGTCACCCGTCATTTTACAAATGATTAAAGTCATTTAGCTTTCAGCCTTCAAATGCCATGAGCACATGTCCACACATAAAAAAACAAGGTGAACATTAGTCAGTTCCACCTTGCTGTGATTCTTCTTTTTTAACCGGAGCGTCACGCTTGAACATGTGATAGTAGGTAAACCCCAAGCATAGAGCGCCGGCGATTGAACAAAAATATTGCAAAAAACGGACGAAATCCATTGGAATGACCTCCCATTTTCAGTTTCGCTTCTAGTATGTACAGGGAAGTGAAATAATATGTGAAAAAGGGAGGTTTTCTCTTATAGTTCGTATGGTTCTTGAAGAGTAAGGTAAGGCTGCAGATCTTCAAGACCCAGACGCTTATTTAATTGTCTTTTCATTAAATCGTACTGGTAGATGAGGTGAAATTGATTTTTTTTCGGTGTTTCACAGCGAATGTATGTTTCTTGCCCGTTCTTGTCTGTGAAATGAATGGTTAATTCACCGAAATAGCGTTGAACAGGAGCTCCGTGAAGGCCTTTTTCATTTTTGACAACCTTTGAAAATTCTGCTCGTTGAATACGGTTAAATGGAATAATAGCTACTTGATTGATAACAAGACGCTGATCGTACATGTCAATTTTAGATATGGAAATTTGATTAATTCCTTCTGCAAATTTAACATGCCCGTTTACAGAAACAAGCGGTTTGCGATCCTCAGGATCAACAGCGCCTTGAGGCCGCTTAATGACGTAGAAGCTAGATACGCCAAGTGCTACGATACCAACCACAACAATAAGTGCAAACATCATTTTGCATTCCACCTCCTGAGTATAGATGTGTAATCTGAATTTAACAGCAAGCTGTTTCAGTTGCCATATTGCCTCAACAATGAGGGTAGAGAAAAGCAGTTCGGCAGTTCATTATAAGTATATACATACGTTCGACAATATGGTGTGATATTCCTTCTTATTATGACTTTTTTACGACAAAATGGACAAAACTCTTTTCGAAAATGAAGTGAATCAGTTACAATTTAAGGATAAGGTACCAAATTTCTTTTTTATCTCAAAAAAGTGCAGAAAAGCGTAAAAAATTCTAGGTACTTTCTCATATTTTTACTATTTTTATAGAATTTATTCCAATTTCTAATCCTTTATCGTGTATAATCTCTTGTGTGCAGCATGATATACATAAAGGTGTAAGGAGGCACAGTTCATTGTCTTTATCAGCAAAAAAGATATTATTATTAGTTTTAGTAGTTATATGTTTAGTGTTAGTTGTGATGCAATTCATAAATCGATCAGCAGAGCCGACTTCCGAACAGGCCCAAGAAACACTGAGTAAGCTCCCTGAACAAGAAACCGTTAAAGAAAAAGCAAAGGGCGACGAGGAAGCGCACAAATATCGAGTGTATTATATTACTATTGAAAAAATCGAAAATGGTACATACAGCGGAACAACAAAAGAAGGAACGGGCATTAAATTTTCCGATAAAAATTTAAATGAACCGATTCCAAGCAATTTGAAAAAAGGGGATATTGTTAAAGCATACTTTGATCTTGAATATAGCACCAAAGGTCTAGTCAAAGTAGAAAAGGTAGACGAGATGCCTGATGATGACGAGAGCTCAAGTTAATTGAGCTCTTTTTTTGTATTTTACGAATGTGGTAAAATATTGAATATATAGACGCGGTATAGGGGGAAGAAGATGATAGCAGCAATTATAGTAGGAGCGGTAATTCTTTTAGCTTTGATTATTAAAGGGATTGGAAAGCCAAGGGGATTTCGCTTGTATAAAGAGGAGCTTCCAGATGAGCTCGGAATACATGAAGGTAATGGTTTTGAAGATATTGTACATTCACTAGAAGATTCTTTACCGAAAGCCTATGTTCAACAGGTAAAACAGCGTATACAAAGGGGAAATACAAAAGACGATGAAGTAGAATGGACGTTTTTTGAGATGAAGCGCTACTTTTTATTAAATGCAGTCATCAAAGACGTACCGATGTTTAGTGCAAAAGTAGATGAAGTGTGGCACGAAATGATTATGTTTACAGTGGATTATAAGCGTTTTACAGAACACTTTTTCAGCCGTTTTTTGCATCACCAGCCAAATGTAGATACAACTCCATCCCCACAGCCGGATAAGCGAGCATTCTTCGATTGGATGTATGCTCATTTGTTTGACATAACGGGCAACAGCCGACTGCTTTGGGGAAAATTTTTTCAGCATCCGCTTGGTAAAAGTACGCTTCAAGATTTTCAAAGATTATCAGAAGATGAATTGCTAGATCGCTATTTTTTGAGAAACGGCAAATGGGAAGAACAGCAGAGAGCCCTGATTCAAACGTTAAAAGAAGAAATCGATGCTGCTCGAAAGAGAAAAAAAGCAGGCGGATCAACTTATTTTAAAAAAACGGCTAAAAAAGGAAATGTATCAAACGAACTTCTTCTTCAAGGCTTTGTTTTTTATTCTCTCTACAAAGCCACCAACTTTTCAAGCCATATGAATGAGCTGCTGCTATATAAAAAAACGATATATGCGGGAGATACAGCCTCTTACAGCGGCTATAGCTGTTCAAGTCCAGGGGAAGACAATCGCCACCATCACCAACACGATGGAGGGCATCACCATCATGACAGCGGCAGCAGCTGTTCGAGTTCAAACTGCAGCAGCTCTAGCTGTTCAAGCTCCAGCTGCGGGAGTGGGTGCAGCAGCAGCTGATAAAGTAAAAAAACTCGTATAAAACGAGTTTTTTTTACTTTAAATGCAACGACGACAAAATGGTTCACTGACAAGCAATGAAAAATTTGGTATAATCGTTACGTTTTTAAAAAAGGAGAGACAGTGAAAATGAATATTTTATGGGACTTTGATGGAACCATCTTTGATACCTATCCAACGATTGTAAAAGCATTCAAAGAATTACTAACAGATCAAACGATTTCAGAAGACGATATTTTAAAACAAATGAAGATATCTTCTGACGTAGCAATTAAGCACTTCGATATTGAAAAGTCTTTGTTTGATAAACACTTCCATGTGCTTGAACAGAAAATCAATCCTAAAGATAAGCCTGCTTTTCCTCACGTAGAAGACGTACTGAGCTTTGCGGATACAAATGTAATTGTTACGCATAAATCTAGACAGTCTACTCTTGATATTCTGGCATTTTTTAATATGGAGCACTATTTTACGGAGATTATTACAAAAGATGATGGCTACAAACGAAAGCCTGATAGCGGCGCTTATGCCTATCTTCACGATAAGTATCAGCTCGATTTAGTGATTGGAGACCGCGAGCTTGATTTAAAACCTGCCCGTGAACTGGGAATCAAAACATGTGCATTTCAAAATGACGACATTGAAGCAGATTATCACCTTACATCATACGATCAATTCTTTACAACAGTAGTAAATAAAAACTCGTGAAGCTATTCTTCACGAGTTTTTATTTGTTCAGGCTTATGTACTTCGGGAATTTCACCGAGCGTATAGTTCGCTACTTTTGTAATGTTACTATTAGCAAAAAAGTAAAACTCTCCGTCAACTCCGCGAATTTTTGTCGTGCGCAATCCAATTTCTTCAACAGTTCCTTTCGTATCATTTATGGATACGTGATCTCCTACTGAGAATTGATCTTCAAATAGAATAAAAAAACCGTTTAAAATATCTTTAATCAAATTTTGTGCACCTAAGCCTGTAATAAATCCTGCTACACTAATACCAGCTAAGAGTGCTTTCATATTAATTCCGATTGCTTCTAAAGATGTGATAAGTACAATAAAATACACGACGTACATGACAATACTCAGACAAAGCTTTTTCAGCGTTATTTCTTTACGTTCGTTGTACCTCAGCAGTTTAGTTTTAAATCTGAAATCAAAGATTTTATTAATTACACTGCGAGCAAACCTGATAACGATTTGAGCAATAATGAAAATCAAGATAATCTTTATAATTACTTCACTAATGTCAATCCACTTACCGGTATTAAATAAAGTTTGCTGTACCCACTGTATGTCTTTCATGACTAAGTCCCTTTCTTGCTTTATAAAATTTTCTCTACTGAATAGTATAATTTATTTTTAAAAATATACTACTAGAATTTATGAAGAGGCGTTTAAACTATTATTTTATTTTAATTTATTTGTAGTTGGTATATGAAATGAAAACTCCTTAATTTAGAAAAAGAAAAAATCCTCAAGTATAGATATCTTTAAAACATTTCTTTATACAAATATTAAATAAAACCTTATAGCAGAGATTAAGATAGATCTTATTAACAAACATTATATACAGATATTAAAGAAAGAAAAATCCTTTAAAAACCCAATGATATCAAGGGGTAGCGAGGAGAATGCTTTTCAATAAATAACTGTGTGGAAAAGAGCCCTTTTTTGTGAACAGCATCCTTTAGCTAAAGGATGTTTTTTATAACAACAGATATAGAAACTATTTTATTCACTATGTTTTTTCTTCTGCAATAGACGAATTTTAAAACTCATAGTATGAAGATTTCTGTTAAAAGTATGAATTATTTCCACTGTGGATAAAAATAGTCGTGTTAAAGAGTAAATAACCTGGAAATTATCGTTAATAAAAAAATAAAAGGGATGTTTTTATTAACAAAAAGGATGATATAACATTAATTGAATATGTTTTCTTTCTTTTGTGGATAAGTATGAAGGTGTTTTTTTAGCAATATTCCGTAGTTATACACAAGAAATATCATTTATTTGAACTCATTACGTTTATATAGATAGGATAATGGGATTGGATAGCTGCAAAAAGGGGTGTTTGTTTGCATTATTTGTATCAAAAAGAGAAGAGAAAGGAGAGAAAATGAAAAAAAGGCATGCCAAAGAAGCCCCTTATGAAGCTGTAAGTTCGGCAGGGACTTGATCTTGAAGATTTTTTGAAAGCTCTTTTCGAATGAGCGTACGGATTTTTCCACCGTAATTTTCAACGACTTGAGCATCATGGCTGAAGAAGGCCTGTTCAATCAGCGAATAAAGGGCAGACTTCACTCGTTCAATACCATATTCAAAAGAAAGCTGAACCAAATCAGCGATGTCTTCGTTTTGGAATGAAGACATAACAATTCCGGTAGAATCTGTGCTGTGTCCAGATAATTTTACAAAAGTCTCTTCAATAGTACGTCGAATCGCCGCATCGTATTGATCTTTCTTTTCTTGTTTTGACATCTTGCCATTTTTAGCTCCGTCTTTTAAAACAAAGAAAATAGTAGATCCTTGGACAACGGTTTTAAATGCGCTCGTCTGTGTTTCAGCTATTTTTTGCATCATACCTTTGTAGTGAGTATATTTCGGCGTGAAAATTTTATAATCATTAAAGCTAATTTTTGAAGTGTTTTCTCCAGGATTAAACTGACGCTTAATCGTATCGTTGTCATAAACCAATTCTTTGCGCAGCTCTAAGCGAAGGGCATTTACGTTTTCAATTAGAATAAGTTCTTCAAAGCGAGTATATTCTAATTCCATAAACCCAAAGCCGTGTTCTTCAAAATATTGAGGATAGGGAACAATACAAATATTGATTCCTTTGCCGCTGCGAGAATAGGAAATTAATTCTGTTTCTGCTAATACTATATTGTTGTTGCGAACTGTTCGAACGGTACAGTTCAAAGCGGCTGCAATCTCTTTTTCAGAAACATCACAAATAATACCTCTTTCATCAACGTGAAGGAAGTGATAAAAAATTAATTGTGAAATTTGAGATTTAGATAAACGGTGATGCTCTGCCACTGTTTTGATTGTGGGGTTCCCATGAGCGTCTAGGTCCATGTGATCTTCAATATCTTTATATTTTTCTACGGTGCTAGACAATTGGCGAATAATTTGTTTTCCAATTTTCGCAAATTCTTTTTTTATCATGAGAATCCCTCCAATCTATTTCATATCAACAATAATTTATTAGGGTAAAATAACAAAGAATACCTTGTGAAAATTATATCAATAAGAAACAGAATCGCAAACGAACGAGTAGTACGCTAAAAACGGCAAAAGGTTCAAAGAATGCTGTCATATCAAGGGGTGCAGCGTATAGGTTTTTTAGTACGACAAAAACGGCAAAAGCAAGCAAGCGCCGGCAGAACAGTGTTTGTTACGATCAGTAAAAATCAAAAAAAACTTTATGCGTTTTAGTACGTAAAAAACGGCAAAAGGCTCAGTATAGTACGCCAAAAATAGCAAAAGTGAAGAATAGTACGCTAAAAACAGCAAAAGTGATCTCGGTTCACCTAAAAAAAGGTAAAAAAATCACTTCTCTGATCGTTGTAAATAGCACAATGAATTTTGTTAGTACGTCAAAAATGGCAAAAGCTATTTTTAGTACGTGAAAAACGTCAAAAACGACGTAGTAGTACGACAAAAACAGCAAAAGTTTTCGTTTGGTACGTCAAAAATGGCAAAAGCTTTATAGGTGCTGCGAAAAAAATAAAAAATGGGGTTTGAAAAGGCAATAACAAAGGGAAAAGCAACGTTTAGTACGCAGAAAACGGCAAAAGTAGTGAAGGAGTACGTAAAAAACGGCAAAAGGTAGGATTGTTTTACGGGAAAAAGAGAATAATTAACAATTAATAAGTGATTATGAGTAAATAAAATGAATGTAGTACGTCAAAAATGGCAAAAGAATCAGAGTGGTACGTCAAAAACAGCAAAAGGTAGTAATTAGTACGCTAAAAACGGCAAAAGAAGCGAACAGGTACGTCAAAAACGGCAAAAGCTTCTGGTTAGTACGTTAAAAATGACAAAACTTCCAAACTATGAAATAAAAGTAGAGGGATATTTTGTATTTATAAGCTGAAAGTGGCAAAATATCAAATAAAAAAGGAAGGGAACAATTTACCCTTCCAATGTTTCTCTATGTTCTCCTCCAAAATAGTCTTGAATTTCATAATTTTGAAGAGGAATAAAAGAGATTTCAAATCCTTGAAGTTTTTGCTGATAACTTTGGATAAGTACTTGATTGCTAACAAACTCTGCTAGAGATTCATTAATTAATTTTAGATTGACATCAATTTTCTTTGAACGAAAACGAACTTTTGAAGCAAAATATTGATACGGGTAAAAATGGGTGTAAGACTTCTCTTGTAAATAACAATCTAATCGCTCTTTTTGAAATGCATACAGCAGCAAAGAAGACAGCGAGTTATCTTTAAACTTTTTAATAACGTCACTGTAAATTTGTACAAACTGCTGATTTAAAAAGCCTTGATGCGTATCGTCGCTAAATACGATGGTTGCATATCGTCTGCCCGTTACTTCATCGGTTTCAATAACAGCTTTTTGGAAGAAGTTTATCGCAAATTTTGTATCTCTGGAATTTTTCTTCTTCGCTACACCTTCTACGTGGTACCTGGCAATTTTCATAATGCGGGCTTCAACTGCTTCATAGTTTTTTACACCTTTTGAATTATAAATTTCTTTCACGATATCCGCTAAATCAAGAGTCACCGTTTTTTCTTTATAAAACATCTCGTCGCGCTGTGAAAGAGCAAACTGGATAATTTGGGAATCTTTTGGGTCTAAAACCATATTTCGTTTGGAAAGAACCGTTTGATTATCATTCACAGGGATAATGGTGCGAATGAAATATTCTTCATCAACTTTATAGTCATTATATAAAACGACTTCTTGGGAGTTTGTTTTAACTTCCATATTGGTTTTAAGAGAATGACTTTCGTTTGAGAAGATAGGGGCCTCTACCCACGAATTTAATCGTTTATCAATCCAGTTACTCAAATTTCCATTGTATTTTTCTAATATGATTTCAGCAATTAAAAAAGTAAAGTCCGTGTGAAATGCTTTCTCTATTTGATAATTCATTTTTGAATCTAAATAAGGAAAATCGGTAATGTTTGTTTTTTTACTTTTAGCCCATGCCTCTACTTCTTTTAACTTTATCTTTAAAATATCTTCAGGTTTTTCCACGCCAAACAGTTTTTTTAAGTGTTCGGTATCCACTTTTTTATCCATCACTTTTTTGGCCAATTCAATGTCTTCAAAAATAGGATTAGGCTTTTCTGCTTTAATATCTTTTTTTAAGGTTTGCAGCCAGTTTTTCTTATTCGATTGTCTTCTTTTGTAGGCCGGGTTTCGTATTTCCTTAGGATTTATTAATTTATTCTCTAAAACAAACGTATCTTGCAATATATTTAAAATGTAGTCTTCTATAAAATCTTTTTCATTCGAAAAAAACGAATGAGAATCATATAAAAAGTCTATGCACTTTGCTTTGATATTGTCATCGATCGCATCGCTGATTTGTTTAATAAGGTAAGGAGAAAAATTGGATGGTTCGTTCATGTTGACCTCCTCTGTATGTATTTAATCTGTAACAGTCTTATTATATCTTTTTTGAACGATACTCTAAAGGCTAAAAGGAAAATTCGTTTTTGTGAATGCTGTTTTATATCGAATTAGCCTAGCCGGCTATTAGTATAAAATATAAAATTCTTTCTTTATAGAGCTTGTACAATATCAGTATATACTTTAAATGTAAGGAGAGTATTATAGTAGTTTTATAAAAGAAAAAAGCAAAGTACATTCATTGAGTTTAAAAATGGAAAAGTTTATACTTGCCAAGTACACTCTTTTTACAAATAGGGGGAATAAATATGTTGTTAAAACCTAAAGCAATTTTTTTAGATATGGACGGTACGATATTAAATCGCTCTAACAAAGTAAGTATTCAAACAAAAGAAATCATTGACGAATTACGAAAACAGGGAATTTTTGTTTTTATTGCTACGGGAAGAGCATTTGATGAAATAGAAGAGTTAGTTCCTGAAGGCTTTCAAGTAGATGGATTTATCACATCAAATGGTATGGCGGGCTATGTAGGAAAAGAATCAGTCTTTCAGCACTCGCTTTCGCTTCAATTGGTGGAAACTATTATTGAAAAAGCAAGAGCGAATAAGGTGTACTACGAGCTTTTCCCGTACGGCACACCTCGCGTGACGTTAAAACAAGATCAATCCTATGTAGAAAATGAAATTAGAGATCCAAAGCCAGACAGTGTGGAAATTAACGAGTGGCTTTCTCGTAAACAAGCGATTAAAGAAGAAATTGACTGGAAAGATTCTGTAGAGGGAAGTGAATTTTCAAAGTTCTATTTCTTTGCAAGAACGCACGAGCATATCGATAAATGGAAAGAGGAACTTGAAGAACTTAAAAAAGAAATCGACTTTACAACTTCTACTTCATCTAAACACAATGTTGAAGTGATGGTGGCAAACGTAAATAAAGCAACGGGAATTCAGCAAATGCTAAAACATTTTAATTTGCCCGAGCAAGACATTCTAGCAATTGGCGACAGCAACAATGATTTACCAATGTTTCAGTTTGCCAGCTATGCCGTAGCGATGAAAAATGCGCCGGATCATATTAAAGAAATTGTCGATGACGTAACGGAATTTAACTGTGACGAAAACGGCGTATCTCATTATCTTTCTAAATTTTTATTACAAAAATCTACTAGAAGTAATCCCGTTTTATAAAAATTAATCTATTTCATGACAATGCATTATAACCAACTATTCAAAACATCGTCTTTTAGGCGGTGTTTTTAGTATACATAAGGTGGAAAGTAAACCGTTCATTATTTTTAGTTATAGCACTCTTAGCTAAAAAGAATAGATAAGAATAAATCTTCTATAATTTAAAAATCATGCTATAAACAACATAACTATATAACTATCCTCGTACCTATCGCTGCAAAACGCCTCTCAGCCCTGATGAGTGCCACCATGCCAAAGCAAAAAATATTTTAACATCTAAACTTTTTCTTTCTTCAAACTTTTTATAAAATGCGGAGAAAAGGGATTGTATCTCCGTATATTTAATGCTAATATAACATTTAATGAAAATAGTATAACATATTTAGTTTTATTTTATAATTAGTATGACATAAATCCTGGATTCGCTCGTTTTTTTAAGTGTTTATAATCACAGTATCCAGGATATTAGCCCATTCATTACCCATAAAATATGTATCTTGCAAGCTGCTAAATGATAGTTGAACAAAAAATACTAGCGTTATTAAACTATTAAAATCAAAGAATAGGAAGATTTAATGTGAATAAAAGAAAAATTGTCTATATAGTTTCCGACTCAGTAGGTGAAACGGCTGAGCTGATGGTAAAAGCAGTTTTAACTCAATTTAGTGAAGAAGATATTGAAATTCAAAATACTTCTTACGTAGAAGATGAGGGAAATATTGATAATATCATTGCTGAAGCAAGGTGTAATAAGGCCATCATTGCGTATACTATCGTCATCCCACCTTTAAAACAGTATCTTGACCAAAAGGCACATGAAGAAGGAATTGTAGCCATTGATTTAATGACCCCTCTTATGAGTGCCTTTAGCCAAACCTTTAATAAGGAACCTAATCTTCAACCGAGATTAACGAGAAAATTAGACGATAACTATTTTCGAAGAGTAGAAGCAGTTGAATTCGCTGTTAAATATGATGATGGACAAGACTTCAGAGGTATCAAGCGAGCTGATCTAGTGTTGATTGGTGTTTCGAGAACATCTAAGACGCCACTTTCTATGTATTTAGCTCATAAAAGTCTTAAAGTAGCGAATATACCTTTAGTTCCAGAAGTGACGCCTCCTGATGAACTTTTTACTATTCCGAAAAATAAATGTATTGGTTTAGTTATTACACCGGATAAGCTCAATGAAATCCGAAAAGAACGATTAAAAAATTTAGGTTTAGCGTCTCAAGCCAATTATGCCAATGTAGATCGAATCCTTGAAGAGCTGGACTATGCTGAGAAAATTATGAAGCGCATTGGCTGTCCTATTGTTAATGTCTCAGGTAAAGCAGTTGAAGAAACCGCTGAAGTGATATTGAGCATGTTAAAAAAGGACAAGACGAAAGGGTATGTATAAAAACACCCATTATGTAAGACAGATAACTTGTCAGACATACTTAATCTGTAGAGAGTCAGGTAGAACAGGCGTGTTGCTAAAAGGTGCTTTTTTAAAATATAAAAGATAAGGAAGATTGTGATGAGCAATGTATATAAAAAAACAGACGTTATCTTAATTGGGGCCGGAGTGATGAGCGCAACGTTGGGATCTTTACTAAAAGAGTTAGCGCCGGAATGGGAAATCAAAGTATTTGAGAAACTCGCAGATGCAGGAGAAGAAAGCTCGAATGAATGGAATAACGCAGGGACTGGCCATGCTGCACTGTGCGAGTTGAACTATACATCTGAACAAGCTGACGGATCTATAGATATTACGAAAGCAGTGCAGATTAATGAACAGTTTCAGCTTTCAAGACAGTTTTGGTCGTATCTTGTAAGCAGTAATTTAATTCATCATCCGCAAGAGTTTATTATGCCAATCCCTCATATGAGTTTCGTACAAGGAGAAAAGAACGTATCCTTTTTGAAAAAACGTTTTGAAGCGCTATCAAATAATCCATTGTTTCAAGGGATGGAATATTCAGATCGTCCTGAAAAGCTAAAAGAATGGATGCCGCTTGTTATGAAAGGCCGTACATCGACTGAAGCAATTGCGGCAACCAAAATCGACTCAGGGACGGACGTGAACTTTGGAGCTTTAACTCGTATGTTGTTCACACATTTAAAAAGTAAAAGGGTAGAAATAAACTATAACCACAGCGTTGAAAATCTGACACGTACCGCAGACGGCTCGTGGAAAGTAAAAGTACATGATATTCATACCGGCAAACAGGAATATCACACGGCGAACTTTGTTTTTATCGGAGGAGGAGGCGGAAGTCTGTCTTTACTCCAAAAAACGGGTATTCCTGAGTCCAAACATATTGGAGGGTTCCCGGTAAGCGGATTATTTATGGTATGCAATAACCCCGAAGTTGTAGCGCAGCATCACGGGAAAGTGTACGGAAAAGCAAAGGTTGGTGCTCCGCCGATGTCGGTTCCGCACCTTGATACACGCTATATCGACCGCAAAAAAACACTGCTGTTTGGACCTTTTGCCGGATTTTCACCAAAGTTCTTAAAAACGGGTTCAAATTTGGATTTAATCAATTCTGTAAAACCGAATAATATCTTAACGATGTTAGCAGCAGGCGTCAAAGAGATGGGCTTAACGAAATACTTGATTCAGCAGGTGCTGTTGTCCAATGAAAAGCGTATGGAAGAACTTCGTGAGTTTATTCCAAACGCAAAAAGCGAAGACTGGGATATCGTCGTAGCGGGTCAGCGTGTACAAGTAATCAAAGATACGGAAGCCGGAGGTAAAGGAACTCTTCAATTCGGTACCGAAGTTGTGAGTTCAGCTGATGGTTCCGTTGCTGCATTGCTCGGGGCTTCGCCAGGTGCTTCGACTGCCGTTCATGTCATGCTTGAAGTGCTGGAAAAGTGTTTCCCGCAGCATATGAAGAAGTGGGAATCAAAAATAAAAGAAATGATTCCTTCTTACGGCTTGTCACTGGTAGAAAATCCAGCGCTTTTTAACGAAATTCATGCTTCTACAGCACAAACGCTTGATTTAAGTAAAAAAGAACTTGTGTACCGATGATTTTAGGCAGCCTTTGATACGTATACTCTATATTAAAAGAGTTTTTTAGATAGTTAAAGCATTTAAACGACATGTGAAATCTATAAGAAAAAATGAGGGAAGTTCGTTATATAACGGGCTTCTTTTTATTTATTTCCTTTACTAGCAGAATTTACTTCGTATTCATGATATAATTCTTATTAGTAAGCGTTTACATATAATGGAGTGGAAAATTGGAAAATAGCTATTTCGAGGAGCCGATAAAAGATGATTCTAACTAATACATCTTTACTAACGAAAGAACAAACGATTTTTAACCATACAGGGAATAAAATTAAATTAGAAGACAGAGAGATTGATATTGTTGCTCGATTTGAAGAGCCCCTTGTTCTAGTTTTAGGAAATGTCCTAAGTAACGAAGAATGTGACGAACTTATACAGCTATCCAAAGATAAAATGCAGCGATCAAAAATTGGTGCTGCACGTGAAGTAAACAGTATTCGAACGAGCAGCGGCATGTTTTTTGAAGAAAGCGAAAACGAGCTTGTACATCAAATCGAAAGACGACTTTCTAAAATCATGGGACCATCTATTGAATATGCTGAAGGTCTTCAAGTTTTAAAATACTTGCCTGACCAAGAATACAAAGCACATCACGATTATTTCACTTCTGCAAGTAAAGCATCTAAAAACAACCGTATTAGTACATTGGTTATGTACTTAAACGATGTCGAAGAAGGAGGAGAAACTTATTTTCCTAAGCTGGGTCTTTCCGTATCTCCGACAAAAGGAATGGCCGTGTACTTTGAATATTTTTATAGTGACGCTGAACTTAATGACCGTACTCTCCACGGGGGAGCTCCTGTTATAAAAGGAGAAAAGTGGGTCGCTACCCAGTGGATGCGCAAACAAAAAATTCGATCGTAAAAACAAAGGTTTGAAGAGCCCTATTAGCTATTGTTAATGAGGGCTCTTATTTATGTTACAAAAAAATAGTAATCATGTTAGCCAGTTATTATATTGAAATATTCACACTTATTCTATTTGTGCGGCTATTCCTTATTCTTATAAGGTGGTAGACGATAAATGTATTTGTAGTGTAAAATATCCTCATGATTAAAAATCTGGATACACTAAAACGAAAAATGTGTTCATGAGATAAAAATAAAATAGATGCTATTTAAAAGAATAACTTTAAAACAGGTAACCAATTTTTATAACAGTTGCACGAAAAAACTCGTGAAAGGTATTTTCACGAGTTTTTGTTTTTAGGTGATTTACACTATTTATAAAATCATTTTACTTTTATATAGTAGATAGGGAACGTGTTAAAGGAGGGCCCGGGTTTTGAAAGAAATAAAAGCAATTATTTGCACGATGCTTGCGATGTTTATGCTGCTTCTTACTGGATGCAGCGATGAGCAGGCAAGTCATTCAAGCACATCTTCTGCCGATACAAAACAAGCAGTTCAAGTAGAAGATTCATCAGATCAAGAAGAAGATCATAGTCCTTCTAAAGCAAATCGTGAAGATGTAGTAGGTGAGGCGGCTACGGTAGAAAGAGTAGTGGACGGTGATACGCTTAAAGTGAAAATGCTGAACGGAAAGAGAGATCGCGTGCGATTACTTCTTGTTGATACCCCCGAAACAAAGCATCCCAAACTAGGCGTACAGCCCTTTGGTCCAGAAGCATCTGCTTACACAAAAAAAAGGCTAGAAGGACAGGAAATCACCCTTGAATTTGATGTGCAAGAGCGTGATCAATATGGCCGGTTACTTGCGTATGTATGGATAGACAATGAGCTGTATAATGAAGAGCTGCTAGCAAAAGGGCTAGCCCGCGTAGCAGTATTTCCTCCTAACACAAAGTACGTAGATGAATTTAAGAAAATCCAGGAGCAGGCTCGAAAAAGCGAAAAAGGAATCTGGAGCATTGAAAACTATGCTCAGGAAAAAGGGTATAATACGGATGCTGTAAAAAATCAGTCCTCTTCTAATCAAAAAGATACTCAAACTGCCGAAAGCTGCGAAGGTAAAATAAAAGGAAATCAAAACTCTAAAATTTATCACGTGCCAACTGGGGCGCACTACAATCAAACCATGAACAACGTCATTTGGTTTTGTACCGAAAAAGATGCGCAAGAAGCAGGATACACAAAAGCAAAAAACTAATAAAGGAATTCAGTAACTGCTGAATTTCTTTTTTTTTGAGTTAAGTAAGTATTTGTATAGGAGTGGCTAAATACCATCCAACAAAGAGCGACCAATCCGTATAAGAAGACGCAGTGGCCATATGAGCAGCTGAGGCACTTGTAAAAGAATTTCTGCTAAAACTTCCCATCCACTTACCGTAGTATCTTTCTGCTGACGGCGTTTTTTCATAGTCATCATCCACTCATTTGAAAATATACATTAATTATACAATGAAAGGAAGATTAGGAGTTGATTTTTTCTTTCTTTTCTTTTTCGTGTTAAAGTAGATAGGTAAGAAGGTTTGCTACAAATAACGCAAGCGAAGAGAATAAAGGGAGTTTGAAAATCGTGAAAATAAGGAAAGCAAGAAAAGAAGATGCTTCTGCTGTAACGGAATTACTTTATGACATGCTTGGCAGTATTGCGCGCTCTCACACAGCGGCTACAACGAACGAAGAAGCGCTTTTAAGACTTAAAGCGTTTATTCTGTCTGAGAAGAATCGCTATAGCTATCATCATATTACAGTCGCAGAAGTCGAGGAGAAGGTAGTTGGACTTATGCTTTGCTACGAAGGAAGTATGTTACAAACGCTTTATGAACCAGTTAAGCGTTTTGTACGTGCTAAACTTAATAATCCAGCGTGGGAAATTGATATAGAAACTGAACATGGAGATTATTATATTGACTCTCTATGTGTAGATGAAGCTTATCGTGGAAAAGGGATAGGAACGGCTCTTTTAAATGTAGCCAAGCAAGAAGCCAAAAAGCGTAAGATGTTTTTATCGTTAAACGTTGAATATAATAACGTAGAAGCCAAAAAATTGTATCAGCGTATAGGCTTTCAAGAGCATAAAACCATTTTTATTGATAAAAAACCATTTTTTTATATGAAGACTGCCTGAGCATCTTTACGGTAGTATTTTTTGTGATAAAATGGATATATAAGTAAAATAATAAGAACCAACAGCTCAGCACTTTTGCTGAGCTTTCCTGTAAATCGCGTAAACGTATCAAAATGGAAAGAATCCTACATCCAATGGACCAAAAGCAAGCGGTCATGAAAGTATGTTTGCTGATGTGCCACATGAAAGGAGCGTGCATGAACATCAGAGATCTTCCGTTTAATATGAGTTATCGATTTAATGAACAGCTTCGAGAAGTTCCGGTTAACCCACACCAAATGAAGCAGGGAATTATCTATTTAAAGAAACGAGCTCTTGAAGAAGAGGATGAGTGTGCCGCTGCTAAAACATATGGACATATTGGTGTATATGAGCGCATACTTGGAGAATTAACGAGCAGTGAAAGACATCTGCTGCTGGCCATTTATCTATATGACCGGCATGCTGATACAATAGGTGAATTTTTGAATACGATCCGGCTTGGACATACATATCACTGGCAAGAACAGTGGGATAAAGCGAATGAAACGTTTCAGCTACTCATTGAACAATTAAAAGCAGATGAAGACCTTCACATATATGAAGACTTTGTCTATCAGCATTATGGAAAATGTTTACTTGATCAGCGGATTGTTTCCAGAGCACATCATTATTTTCAACGTGCGTTAGAAATTCGATTGAAAAAAGGCGATAAAGAATTAATTGAGTCAACTAATTCCTGCATTCGTCTTTGTTTAAATAAATTAAAACATTCCTAGTATACATAAAAGATAAATGATTCATCGCCTTGGTTACACATAATGCATAAACTTTCCGTTTGACAAACGTATGTGAACATATTATAGTCATACATGGCAATTTAAGAATACGTAATATAAAAACTAAACATAAGCGTCTCTTCTCTTTTGGAGAAGGGGCTTTTTTATGTGAATTTTTATGTCGAGGAGGGTTTAATCGATGAGTAAAACAATAAAAGATGTCATCTTTTTATTAATAGGTTCGTTTGTATTTTCACTTGCAGTTAACATGTTTGTCATTCCAATAGGATTAGGTGAAGGTGGCGTTACGGGTATATCAATTATTTTATATTATACAACGCATCTTTCAACGGGCATCACTAACTTTATTTTAAACGGTATCTTGCTTATCGTAGGGTATAAATTTTTAGAGAAAAAAACCATCGTCTATACGATGATTACGATTATCGCTACATCTATTTTTCTTCACGTAACTGAAGGCTGGGGTCTTCATCTTCATGAAGAACTCATTGGCATGGTTTTTGCCGGTGTACTGCTAGGCGTTGGAATTGGGATGATTTTACGAGTTGGTGGAACAACAGCAGGTTCAGCCATTATTGCTCGAATTCTAAATAAGTTTTTAAACTGGAAAGTCAGTCATGCACTTTTAATAGTTGATTTACTAGTGGTATTGGCTTCTTATTTTATTATTGGAATCGAAAAGCTACTATTTACGATCGTCATGCTTTATATTACAACAAAAGTAATTGACTTCGTTATTGAAGGATTTGATGCCAAAAAGGCCGTTACCGTTATTTCAAGCAACAAAAATGAAGTAGCGGATCAAATCAATGAACAGCTTGATCGCGGAGTAACGATTCTAAACGGTCGAGGGAACTATACAAAAGAATCAAAAGAAATCTTGTATGTGGTCATTAATAAACAAGAGCTTATTAAACTTAAAAAGCTGATTAAAAAAATTGATGATGAAGCATTTGTGATTGTGCACGATGTACGAGATGTAATTGGAAAAGGCTTTTTAAGCGCATAAAGCTGTGGTTCTTGGCAATTTTTTCTGACGTTGGTACTTTCCAAAAAAGTATGATATAAGTGTGTCTAGAGACAATTCAATATACGAAAGGAAGAACCCATATGCGTAATAAAAGGCATGTAAAACGTCTTCTTCAACGTCGAATTCGTTCTTTACGATACGTTGTCTTGATTTTATTTACGATACTGATCTTAAAGTACGTTAGTGAAATTATGTAACTTTTTTGTATGAGTCTTATCGCTCATTTGGAGTGCTTTTTCTTTTAAATTAGTAAACCAATTTGTATAATAGGTTTTGAGAAGGAGGAGTTCCATGAGCATTCCCAAACCATTAGTTCAGCTTAATCAATTCTTTATCGTTATAACGGTTTTGATCGCTTTACTTGCGGCAAAGTGGCTTTTACTTTTGCCTTTTCTCATTGGAGTAGTCACACTTGCAACAAAGCGTAATCCCGTAATTATAGCAGGGAAAACGCTTCTCAAAAAGCCTGCTTCTTCTTATCAAATGGAAGACCGGGATCAGCAGCTTTTTAACCAATGGATTGCAACTGTATGTATCGGAATTGCTTTCATATCCTTTTTACTTGGTTATACGCTTGTCGGCTATGTATTTAGTGCAATGGTGATTCTTGCTGCTGGTGTAGCGCTGATGGGATATTGTATAGGCTGCACGATTCGTTATCGATATATGATGTGGAAATATAAAAGAAAAAAACACGCTGCATAAACAAAGCCTCGAGAAGGCTTTGTTTTTTTATGCTCATTTGTATGCGTTATCAATAAATTTAATCATCATAACGGGTGAAAACAAGTGTTAGAGCACCCATATCCTTTAAAAACCTTTGTTGACAAAGTAAGGTAAACAAATTAAACTTTTTATGATAATAATAATCGTTACGATTTAAAGGAGGAAGTTATAGTTAGAGACGGTACATAAAAGAAAGATAGTTTTGAATAAAGGAGGGGTTTATATGAGAAAAAGGATAAGTTTGCTATGCTTAACGCTTGCTGCGATAGGTCTGCTAGCGGCATGTTCGAGTAACTCTGGGAGTACCGAAGAAAAGTGTAAAAAGAAATCACTTACTTTTGTATCGAATTTTCCAAGTGACACGCTCGATCCACAGTTAAATTATACAACTGTACGAGCCGGTATTGCCGAAACGTTAGTAAAAGTTAATGAGCAATTACAGATTGAACCGTGGCTTTCAAAAAAGTGGAAAACAGAAGATGATGGGATGACCTGGGTATTTGAGATTAGAGACGGGATTACGTTTCAAAATGGCAAGGATCTAAATGCTGAAGCCGTGAAACATTCGTTAGAAAGAACGATAAAAGAAAGCGAAGCAATGAAAAGTGCACTTAAAATTAAAGAAATGAAAGCCAGTGGCCAAATCTTAACCATTACAACAACAGAGCCGCTTGCCACGCTGCCTTCTGAACTTGTTCATCCAAACACGGCAATTATTGATATAGATGCTCCAGATACAAAAAGTAAACCCGTGGGAACAGGGCCATTTAAAGTAGCTTCGTTTAAACCGGATAATGAAATGAAAGTAAAAAAATATAAAGAATACTGGGGCGGGGAACCAAAATTGGATGAAGTTGTGTTAACATTTAATGATGATGAAAATGCACGAACGTCCGCTGTGCAATCAGGTGAAGCTGATATTGTGTACCGGCCGGCTATTGAAAGCTTAAACACGTTAAAAAAAGATTCTTCTATTGTAGTAGATGTACAGCCGAGCCTGAGAAATCAAATGCTTTTCTATAATTCAAGGCAAGAAGCGTTTAAAGATAAAAATGTGAGAAAAGCGTTTGATGTATTATTAAACCCAAAAGATGTTGTCGATACAGCGCTTGCAGGTCAAGGATCCCCGGCAAATGGTCCATTTTTAAAGAGTTTAGATTTTTCGAACGATCAAAAAACGAAAACCTATGGACCAAGTGAAGCTCAAACATATTTAGAAAAAGCCGGTTATATACTCAAGGATGGAAAAGCAATAAAAAATGGAAAACAGCTTTCCTTTAAGCTTGTTACATACCCTTATCGTCCAGAATTGCCTTTAATGTCACAAATGCTTCAGTCAGAAGCAAAAAAGATTGGTGTAAAAATAGACATTCAACAAGTGGAAAATATGGACGAGTATATGACAACAAAAAATGATTGGGGAATCGTTACATATAGTCTAGTAACCGCGCCGCGAGGAGATGCAGGATATTTCTTTAATGCTCTTTACATGGAGGGAGGAGCATTTAATGTAGGTCATTTTCATGAACCAGCATTAACTTCCGTTATTAATAAACTCAATCAAACCGTTGATCAAAAACAGCGCAATGAGTTAGCAAGACAAGCCGGAGAAATAGCAGAAAAAGAAACGCTCCACTCTTCGATTGTTCATCCGAATAATTTTGTGGCCTATAGAGACAATGTGAAAAATTGGGTCACAACTAAAAGTGAATACTATGTGATAACAAAGGATTTAGATGTGAAATAGATATGAAATTAATTGGTAAAAGAATAATAGAATTACTCATTTTTTTAGTTATCCTATCGTTTCTCAGCTTTGTTTTGATGAAGCTGGCTCCAGGAGACCCAGTTAAGCAAATGCTCCGCGCAGATGACGTGGCAGTTTCTGAGGAACAAATAAATAGTTTGCGAACAGAGCTAGGGTTTAATGAACCTGTATATATTCAATATGTAAAGTGGCTGAAGCGCTTTTTTCAGTTTGATTTAGGGTCTTCGTATATGACAAAAGAGCCTGTGGTCGATGAATTAGCCGCAAAGTTTCCGGCTACGCTGCGCTTGACGGCTGCATCTTTGGTTGTGATGCTGTCAATAGCTGTGCCACTCGGCACGCTGTCAGCACTGTATCCGAACAAGTGGATTGATTATCTCAGCAGAGGTATTTCCTTAATTGGAGCGTCTATTCCAAGTTTTTGGCTCGGCCTTTTGTTTATACAGCTGTTCTCTGTACGTCTTCAATGGCTTCCTTCGATGGGGACAGGCACAGCAGCTCATCTTGTGCTGCCTTCTTTAACGCTGGGTTTTGCCATGTCCGCTGTGTATATGCGAATGATTAGAGCTAGTCTGCTAGAAGGACTGAAACAAGATTTTATACGATCCGCTCGAGCAAGAGGAATCAGTGAAAGCCGCATTTTTATTTTCCACGCGTTCCGGTATAGCTTAACGCCGCTTCTTACCATTTTAGGGACGAGCTTAGGCAGTTTGCTTGGAGGAACGGTCATCATTGAAGTCCTATTTGCTTATCCTGGCATTGGAAAATTAGTCATTGATGCGATTATGAATCGTGATTATCCTGTGATTCAAGGGTATATTTTGTGGATGGGCCTGTTTGTTGTTTTAATTAATTCATTTGTGGATTTGAGCTACAAATATGTAAATCCCCAGCTCTACGTAAAGGGAGGGGATAAAACGTGAAAAAGCCGCAGCTTCCTTTTGTAGTGATAAGCGTGTGTGGTATTGCGCTTATTTTATTTTGTCTGTTTGGAAGTCAGCTAACACCGATGGATCCCACACAAGTTAATATGCAAGACCGGCTTCAAAAATCCACCGGTGATCACTGGTTAGGAACTGATCACTTAGGCAGAGATCTCTTTTCACGAATCGTAGCTGGAGCTCAGACCACAATTGGAACTAGCTTTCTTGTCTTAGCTCTTTCTCTTTTGATTGGAGTACCTGTTGGCTTAGTTTCAGCGTATATTGGAGGGAAAATAGACCGCTTTTTAATGAGAATTGTAGACGCTTTTTTAGCTTTTCCTGACTATATTGCAGCTATCGTCTTAAGCGGACTGTTAGGGCCTGGATTATTTAACTTAATTGCTGCGATGGTTATTGTAAAGTGGGTTGGTTATGCAAGGGTAGTGCGCAGTATTGTGCTTCAAGAAAAGTCAAAAGAATATGTGCTGGTCGCTAAATTAAACGGAGTGGGAACACTACCTCTAATCCTGCGCCACTTTCTTCCTCATGTGGGAGGACATATTCTTGTTCTTGCTACGCTGGATATAGGGAAAATTATTTTAATGATGGCTTCACTATCCTATATTGGACTAGGGACTCAGCCGCCTACTCCGGAATGGGGAACGATGCTAAATGAAGGCAGAGCCTACTTTTACAATGCTCCGCAGTTAATGTTGATACCAGGCGTGGCCATTATTTTATTTGTGCTGGCGTTTACAGCTTTAGGTGAATATATTCGAGGGAAATATCAAGTTAATCAGTAAAAGAGGTGATCGTCATCGTTTTAGAAATAAAGCATCTAGCCATTCATAATAAAACAAAACAAATTGTAAAAGACGTTTCTTTTACAATCGAGCAAGGACAGTGGATGGCGCTCGTTGGAGAAAGCGGAAGCGGTAAAAGTATCACTGCTGCTTCGATAGGAGGACTGTTGCCTTCAGGTGTAACGCTTAAAGGAGGATCTATTATCTTTAAGCAGAAAGGAGAGGCGCCTATACTTGGAAAAGATATTTCGTATATCTTTCAAGATTATCGAAGCGCTTTTACGCCTTTTTTAACAATCGGAAAGCAGTTTGATGAAACGATTCGTACACATAGTAAGCTTGCTAAAAAAGACAGGACTGCTGCTATTTTTCAGGCTCTAAAAGCTGTGAATTTACCTAATGAACGCGTGTATAAAAGCTATGCTTCTCAGCTGAGCGGTGGACAGCTTCAGCGAGCAGCGATTGCTTTAGCACTGGTGATGAAGCCTGCCTTGATTATTGCAGATGAACCAACCACGGCTTTAGATAGCTTGTCAGCAGCTGAAGTTCTTCAGCTGCTGCATAAGCTGAAAGAAGAAGCAGGCTGTGCCATTTTGTTTATTACCCATGATTTGCGTCATGTGCGGAAATATGCAGACCGAGCAGCCATTATGTTAGCGGGAGAGATCGTGGAAGAAAACAGTATCGAATCTCTGTTTCACGCTCCGGATCACTTTTATACAAAAAAACTGTTTAACGCCATTCCTTCTTTACAGAAAACGCCTGATCGATTGTTAGATACGCAGAAAAAAGTGTTGATATAGGAGTGAGATATGAAAGAAAAAAGTATATTACGCGTCACGCAGCTGGTGAAACAGTATAAAGACGTTAAAGCGCTAAATAATGTTTCCCTGCATATCGATAAAGGGGAATGCGTAGGGATTGTCGGAGAAAGTGGAAGTGGAAAAAGTACGCTTGTAAAAAGTGTGCTAAGGTTAACAGAAATTCAGCAGGGAGAAGTATGGTTTGCAGAGAAACCTCTTCACCGGTTAAAAGGAAAAAAACTGCAGCAAGCTCGTCTAGGCATGCAAGTTGTATTTCAAAACCCCGCGGCTTCTTTTAATCCAAAAGTAAAAATCATCGATTCTTTGCTCGAGCCTTTGCGGCAGCAGCGAACCGTTCCTTCATTTTTATCTCATGTGAGCAGAAACGAAAAAGAACTCGCTTTTTATTTGTTAGAAACAGTCGGGATTAGCGCAGAATATGCGTTGAATTATCCTCATGAACTCAGCGGTGGACAGCTTCAGCGTGTAGCGATTGCGCGTGCCATTAGCGTAGGTCCGTCTCTCGTGCTATTAGACGAACCAACAGCGAGTCTTGATGTTACGGTACAGGCAAAAATTTTAAATTTATTAAAAGATTTGCAGGAGACGTTTCAGCTATCTTATTTGTTTATTTCGCATGATTTAGCAGCGGTAAATTTTATGAGTACCCGCATGATAGTTATGCAGCAAGGTGAGGTTATTGATCAGTTTGAACGTGCAAAGCTATTTGATAAAAACAGGCATCCCTATACAAAAAAGCTTGTGCGTTTATTTGAATAGAGAGTAAAGCTCTTCGTTTAATATACTAAACGAAGAGCTTTTTTATAAATGAGAATGAGACAAAGTCAGGGACGCGGCGGGGGGGTATGCATATGTATAAAATGATAGCCTGCTTGGCAAAGCATGACAAAACTAATGCCGAGTACAAGGAGAGGAATTAGCTTGTTTTTTCCTCGTTCTTCATATAGTCCGGCTGCGCTTAAAAGGAAGCCAATAGCAGCTAAAGGAGGAGAGACGCGAAAGAATAAATCTGCAGCGGTAAACGCTTGGTTTGTATATTTATAATAAAAAAATAGACCTGTAATCAATAAAAATAGTCCAATCCAAAACAGCGTAAGTTTTCCAAAAAAGGTTTTAGGCACTGCGATTTCACTCCTTTTGTCAGTCAAGTACCATAAAATACTAGCATAAAACGTTCTCGTTTGCATTAGAGAAAAAGAACGTGAATTATACAATATGTGTAAAAAAACAGGTTTGAAGTAGGAGGAGATGAAGTATTCAAAGCGCTTCATGTAAAAAAATACATATCGTTGGATCTGTTGGAAGTGGAAAAACAGCTCTTGCCCGTTTATTATCCCATGAATTAAAAGTTCCTCACTACGAACTTGATAATATTATGTGGGAACGAACATATGAAGGAGATAAAAGAAGAAGTGAAGCGGATAGAAAAAAGTGTTTACATCATATTGCAGCTTCAAAAGAATGGATTATAGAAGGCGTACACTATACATGGGTGAATGAAAGTTTTAATAGAGCTAACCTTATTATGTTTCAGTGGAATGCGGATTTCGAAAAGCACAGTAAACCTGAAATTTTGCATATCCTTCGTACGTCATATAACGATAAACTTATAATAGTGAAAAAGAGAGAAGAGATAGAGCACTTTATATCGTAAGAAAATGCCGCTCAGTTGATGAGCGGCGTTTTTGGCTTTTATTCTATCAACATAGAAGCGCCTTTTTTTCCACAAGCTTTTGCAAGGTTTTTGAGCAGCTGATTAAGAAACTCTTTGTCCATTTTAAGCCACTCTTCTTTTTGCAGCCCTTCTACGATATAGGAAGAGAAAACCCACACGTCGTTTTTGATGGCAGAGTGATTTGTTTCAGCGATTACGGTTAATGCCTTGATGACAGCAGACATCACGGAAACATCTTCTTTCCCATAATGACGAATTTGATAGAACGCTTTGTACAAATAATCCATAAAAGAAGGTTTTTCTAGCATGACGCGAATGCATCCTTTTTCATCGTAATAATAAGGAGAAGAAGAATAGCTTTTTCCAAGTTTGATAAACACTTGCGTGAGCTGTTCAATGCAGTTAATGGCTGTTTCAGGATCATTAATAGCGGGTGAAATAGCTCTTAATGCAATTTCACTTAGCTTTTGAATCCCTAACTTCACATCTTGAATCGACTCTTGATCATTTGTAATAAACAAACAATGAAGAAATTTTTCGTGTTCTAATGATTGATCGTGATGAATCACGCTTAACAGAGGTGTGTCTTCTTCGACATACTCACCGGGTGCTTTTTCAAGTTTCACAATAACATTATATTTAGATGCTAGTGTAGTTAAATGCTTGAGTTCAATATAGTGAATATATCCTTGTTTGTTACTTTTAATTTGCAGCGTATTTTCACTATCAAAATTAAGCTGTTCTTCATTTTTTGATTGAGGTGATTTTTGCTGTTCTAGCTGCCGTTCTTCAATGGTTAGCATTGTTTTTTTGGCAATGTTTGAAATTAAGTTGCCGACTTTAATCCAGTTAATAACATGATGAATTAAAAATACAAACATACCTAGACAAATGAAAGCTACCAAAATGGCTAGTGAAGGAACAATAAAAGTGTTGCTGACTTGATTGCTTCGAACTTGAATAAGCAGTACAAGCACGTACACATACCCACCGATAAAAGTGCCAAGCACGCGCTGAGTTTTGGCATCTGTATTGAAATTTTGAATCGTTCTAGGAGAAAACTGGCCTACAAACGTAGTCAGTACCACTAAAACAGAAGAAAACGTAATCGTCGTCATCGTTAATAAGGAATTTGATACTGAACTCAAAATAGTATGAGCAAGCTCTTTATCCGTTAGAAATACAGAAGGAACTAATTTTAACCATTGTTTATGAGCTGTTAAATATCGATCTAAAAATGTACTAATAGTGGCTAAAACAAAAGCAACAATTCCATATAAAGAAGGAGTAATCCAAAAATTAGCTTTGATTCGGTTTTGCTGTAGCTTTATTGACATAACGAAATCTCTCGTATCATGATTTAATAAGTTCGGCCTTCTTTTAGCATGGAGAAAAAAGTTAGTCATACTTATCCACCTATTATTACCCGCATCTGCATGTGAAAAACTTCTTTAAGAAAAGTTTTATCATTCATTTGTAAGGGGTAGAGATCAAAAAGGAGGAGAGAGCCGTGGCATTTGATTATTCACTTGACTTTGAGCATATCGATTTTAGAAAACATCCTGAAAAGTATAGAGTAGGAAAAGGAGAACAAGGAGTTCTCCTTGTGGAGCCGTATAAAAGTGAAATTCTTCCTCATTGGCGTTTTCGAACACCTGAAATTGCTGAGGAATCGGCGGACGCCATTTATCAGCTTTTTTTAACCTACAAAGAAAAAAGCGATTTTGTTGGAATGGACATGGCCCGGAAATTTCTCCAAATGGGATATACGCGATCCAGGCGCTACGCGAACTACAAAGGCGGAAAGAAATACAGCAAAGACGGAGAGCGTAACGAACGGCAAATTGATGAACAAAAAGCAAAATCGGCGGCTATTTTTATGAAAAAATGGAAGGAGGTACGAGAGAATAAAGAGTACTTGACATTTAAAAAAGAGCATCAAAAAAAGTACGGATAATCAGCTGTTATCCGTACTTTTTTCCTTTGTTATTTCGATTCGTTTAATATGGTGATGTTCAATATCAATGACTTTAAATGAAAAACTTTCGTTTGTGATGCTGTCACCTTTAGCAAGATCAAACTTTTCGGTCAGCATCCAGCCGCCAATGGTATCAACGTCTTCTTGCTCAATATTTGTTCCGAGTAAGTCATTTACTTCTTCAATCAACACCTTCGCATCGAGTACGTAGTGATTTTCATTAATTTTGTGTACGTCCGGTATTTCATCATCATCAAATTCATCACGAATTTCACCAACAATTTCTTCTAAAATGTCTTCTACCGTTACAAGCCCTGTTGTTCCTCCGTACTCGTCTATTAAGATGGCCATGTGAATTCTGTCTTTTTGAATTTTAAGCAATAAGTCGTAAATGGCGATGGAATCAATGACTTGAATGATGGGTTTCATATACGTTTGCACGGTACGTGGTTTAATATCATCTTCTTTTATGTAATCCGCTAATATTTCTTTAATATTAACTAATCCCACCACTTGATCTTTGTTTCCATCTACAACTACTGGATAGCGAGTATATTGCTCTACTCTAGCCATTTTTAAGAATTCTTCTATCGTTTCATCTGCTGATACGCTAACAATTTCTGTACGAGGCACCATGATTTCTTTAGCCGTACGATTATCAAATTCAAAAATATTATTCATGAACTTAAATTCCGATTGATTAATTTCACCGCTCTCATAGCTTTCAGATAAAATAATTCTAAGTTCTTCTTCACTATGAGCTACTTCATTTTCAGAAGCTGGCTTCAGGCCGAATAATCCGACAACGCCTCTTGCTGAGTGGTTTAAAAGCCAAATAAACGGATAAAGTAACTTAGAAAAAAGAATAAGAGGACGGGAAAATAACAGCGTCACTTGTTCGGCTTTTTGAATCGCCACTGTTTTGGGCGCAAGTTCCCCAGCTACCACATTTAAAAATGTGACAACCGAAAAAGCAAGAACAAAAGATATGACATGCGAAAGTGATGCAGCAAAAGGAAGCATGTCAATAAGCGGCTCTAATAAATGACCTACCGTAGGTTCACCTATCCAGCCTAGACCCAGTGCGGTAACCGTAATGCCTAACTGTGTGGCTGAAAGATAACCATCTAAATTTGATACTACTTTTTTTGCTGCTAAAGCGTTCCGGTTTCCTTCTTCAATTAACTGGTCGATTCTAGTCGACCGTACCCTAATGACGGCAAATTCCGTTGCAACAAAAAAGGCTGTTAATATGATTAATACGATGAATAAAATGACATTTACTGTTTCCAAATTTATCTCCTTACCCCGTTGAAACGGATAAGGGAACACCTCCCTTATAAAAGTTTGATGAGCTGATTTATATGGTAAATAAAGAATATCATGTATACTGTTCCCTTAATGTCCGCAGAAATAAACTTACCGAAAAGAAAGAGCACTTTTTAATAACCCACAACATTTTTTGGCACAAAAAGCGTAAACTAAACACTATAAAATGAATGAAAAGAGATAACGTGATACCTTTAAAAGGATGTAAATAGAAGTAGGAGTCGATTGTTTTTATGGAATTTTTTCTGACGATATTAGTCTTATTGGCTTTGATTGGTCTATCTAATATCATTAATCATTTTGTACCATTTATTCCTGTTCCATTAGTTCAAATAGCTTTGGGAGCAGGGCTTGCTATCTTACCATTTGGCGGAGATGTACATTTAGAGCCTGAGTTATTTTTTATTTTATTTATTGCCCCGCTATTATTTAATGATGGAAAAAACGTGTCAAGAGCTGCTCTTTGGAAGCTTCGTACACCTATTTTATTACTAGCGCTGGGACTGGTTTTTGTAACGGTGGCAGTAGGGGGATATCTAATCAATTGGCTCATTCCTTCCATTCCGTTACCGGCGGCATTTGCACTAGCTGCTATTTTGTCCCCGACAGATGTAGTGGCTGTTGGAGCTATGGCGAGCCGAGTAAAGCTCCCTAAGCGAATTATGCATTTGCTGGAAGGCGAAGGGCTGATGAATGATGCCTCTGGTCTGGTAGCGTTTCAAGTAGCAGTAGCTGCTACCGTAACGGGCGTCTTTTCTATAGTAGATGCTACATTTCAGTTCCTTTGGGTAGCGCTGGGCGGTTTGTTTGTAGGAGCATTTATCGCTTTTTTGATTATCAGATTGCGTGTACTTGTTCGACGTTTAGGAATGGAAGATATTACGATTCATATGTTAATACAAATTCTAACTCCATTTGTTGTCTTCTACATTGCTGAACATTTTCATTTATCAGGAATCTTGGCAGTTGTAGCAGGCGGCATTGTACATGCGATTGAGCGTGACCGAGAGGAATCACCTAATCAGCAGCTTAAAGTAGTATCAAAAAGTACTTGGACGGTTATTTTATATTTGTTAAATGGCTTGGTGTTTGTACTGCTTGGTCTGCAAATACCTAAAGTGGCGAAAGCAATTATTCAAGATCCAAACTTTAATAATGGACAAGTGCTTCTTTATATTTTGATTATTACTGTCTTTTTGCTTGTACTACGATTTATTTGGGTGATGGTGTCATGGTCAGTAGGCTGGTATTACAAAAATAACAAGCATCTAAAACCTGAGCCTCGGTCTATTGGCATTATCACGGTTTCAGGTGTACGAGGAGCGGTTACGTTAGCCGGAGCGTTTTCGATCCCATATACGCTTGATAACGGCAGTGATTTTCCGGAACGCTCTCTGATTATTTTTCTAGCAGCAGGCGTTATATTGTTAACCTTAGTTACGGCAAGTATTCTTTTACCTCTCATTGCGAAAACAGAAAAGGCGCCGAAGAAGCCTGAGCGCAATACAAAAGAGGTTAAAGCACGCATTAAAGTGCACAAAGCTGCTATTCAGCGGTTAAAAAGAGAAATGACCGAGGAAAATCGTGGAGCAGCCCTTTCGTTAATTTCAACGTATAATACAACGATTAATAACATCATCGTTAAAACTCATCCTTTAGAAGCCTCTGAAAACAAACAGTACGAAGAAAAAATTCGATTGCTGGCTCTTCAGGCCAAGGGGAAATTGGTGGAAAAGCTATTAAAAGAGGAAAAAATAGACCGTGAGACAGCGTATATTTGTTTGGAACATACGCACAAGCTTGAAATGGCTGTAACCAATCGTGTAAGGTACAAATTATTGGTGAGCTGGATGAGGTTTAAAAAAGTTTTATTATTACTAGTCCGAATTTTTTCACCTAATAAGCAGGCGTTAAGAAAACAAAGCTTGCGAAGAAGAAGCAAAGTGAATAAAGTACGTATTCAAATGATTGAAGAAGCGATAAAGGTCATTAAAGAAAATATGAACGAAGAAAATCGAATGATTTCACTTGCTATTATTAGCGAATACCATAGATCCATGGCAAGACTTAGAAAAGAGAGTACGGAGTATAATTCACGCAAACGTAAAAAAGCAACGAGAGATTTATGTTATAAAGCGTTTCATACCGAGCGGGAAACGGTGCAAGAACTTTATGAAAAAGGAGAAATCACGCGTGAAATCGCTCATAATATCCGAAAAGATATCGCTTTACGTGAAGCATTAACAATTGAAGAAAATGGTTATTAAAAAGTCGCAGAGAGTAGTCTCTGCGACTTTTTCTAGTAAGTTTCATTCTATTGCTTTTCAAAAAGATAAAGCTTTCCGTTAACAGCAATATCAAACCGAGGCCCTTTAAAGCCGCGTTTTATAAGTTCTTTACGCATAAACTTCATAATGCCTCCGTGGCTGACAATCAGCAAATCGTCTTCTGACTCGGAAATGGCGCGATCTAGCACTGCTGCTACTTTTCTCTTAGTCTCAGCCATATCTTTACGAGCTTGTTTGTTGATGAGTCCGGACATGCGAAACAGTAATACCCAGAGGATAAAAGGAAGTTTAAATTTTACTGGAATAATAGGCATAGGTATTTCTCTAAGTTCCGGAAGAAGCGTGATCTCTTGTTTATAAATATGCTTTGCCGTTTTGTGTGCTCGCGGCATATCGCTTGAAAAACAGCGTTTCCATTGGATATTATTCAAATCAGTCTCTCCATACGTAATATCTGATTCATCATATTCCTGAAACCAAGCCACTAGTTCGTCAGTGGATAAGCGGTGGTTTTCTGGAAGACCTTTGTTTACTTTGTAATGACGTACTAATGCTACTTTCATTGTGAAATCTCCTTAAAATCTAAGCGCCAAAAACACTTATTCGGCGCAGCTTGATTTTCTTATTTAACGTTATTTTCATCATGCTGCACCTCCTTTCAAATATTTGTAAAATAAGTATAAAATGGATTAAGAAAATTGTAAATACGGAATAAAAGAAGATTTTGAGATAGAATAACTGGAAAATGAAACCTTTTTATAACATAAAACGTATTACTTATAGATAATTCAAACAAATTGAAATACATATAAAAGGGTGGATTACAATGATGGATACAGAGAGAAAAGTGAACATCAGAGAAGAGTTTGGAATTTTATTTGCACAAGGGGATTTTAAGAAACTTTATGATTGTGTAAGCGAAGAATTTAAACGTCAAGTTTCGCTTCAGCAATTTTTGGAGCAGAGCAAATTGTTTAATCAAGGAGAACAGTTCTACAGACTAGAAACAAATCTCTATTTAACTCCTCAAATTGAGCAGTTTATTTGGTTAAATTCTACACAGACGAAATTCATCAGCGTTATGTTTGATGAACATAACATTATACAAGCACTTGTGATTGCTCCTATAGAATCATTTTCAGAGAGAGATCGATGGAGTACAAACAAATATACGATGCCGATTCAAAGTGAATGGTTTGTCTATTGGGGAGGAAAGCATGAGGTGTTGAACTATCACCATCCAGTCGAAAAACAAAGGTATGCGTATGATTTAGTCGTGCGAAAAGGAAAGCAAAGCTATAAAAATGATGGAATGAAAAACGAAGATTACTATGCCTATGGAAAAAAAGTTGTAGCGCCGCTTGAAGGAGTCGTTATCACAGCAGTTGATGGTCAAGAAGATAATGAAATTGGACATACGAATAAAAAAAATCCTTTAGGAAATTACGTCATCATTGAGCATGAAGGAAAAGAATACAGTGTGCTTGCGCATTTGAAGAAAGGATCGGTTTCTGTGAAAAAAGGAGACGTGGTTCGTAAAGGAACGCTGCTCGGAAGGTGTGGAAATTCCGGGAATTCATCCGAACCCCACATTCATTTTCACGTCATGGATGCCTCTGACATCGAAACGTCAAAAAGTTTGCGAATTCGGTTTCATGCGGCCATTGAACCGATTCGCGGAGATATGGTTATTCCATTTTTTTACTGATTAAAAAGCCATAGCGTTTGCTGTGGCTTTTTATGCAGGGCTTTCCTCAAATATAAAGTCAAGCAGCCGTTGAAACAAGTAAAGGATAATAGCTACGGTAGTCATGACAAGGAAAAGCCCAAAATGACTGATATCATACAGATTATAAAGCCCGATTTTAGCAAGAAAAGGAACAATAACATAACCATGAATCAAATCCAAAATAATGTTAACAATTATGTACAAGATAAACCCCGGATACGTCAGGTAAAAGACAAAGATCGTAATCACAATATGAAGGCAATAAATCGTTGCTCCCATGCTAGTAAGAAAAAATACGTTTTCTTGAACCGTCCACCAGTGCATTTTTTCCGCTACTTGATAGGCGATTGTCATCATTAATGCAGCAAATAACCCTACAGTAAAAAATCGTTTAACACGCTGTTTATCAAGCAGCAGCAGTAAAAACCATGGAATAACAAGAATCCCCCATAATATAATTTGATTCATTCATCTTCCCACCTTTTATTTATCAGTAGTTCTTAGTGTAAGAAAGAGTTGTAAAAATATACATTCTATAAAGAAAACGTTTACAATCAGATTACTTCTCTATATACTAAATCTTGAATACTTGTATACAAGTTGGCTAAGGAAGTGATGACACATTAAAAAGGTAACCTACCCGGAAAAATGGCTTCGCGGAGCCTCGCTGGGAGAGCAAGTTGTAAGCAAATTAAGAATTCAAATTATGAGCGGCGAGCTGAAGAAAGGAACCATACTATCGGAAAATCAGCTCTCGGCAGAGTTTGGAACGAGTCGATCTCCTATAAGAGAAGCGCTGCGGACCCTTTCAAACGAAGGACTCATTGATTTACAGCGAATGGGAGCAGTTGTTATTGGTTTAACAGCTAGGGATTTAAACGAGCTGTACGATGTTCGTCTGCTTTTAGAACATTTTGTCTTAGAACGTCTATCTGAAGTCAACCATGATTCGCTTATTAAAAAGCTTGAGCAAAGTATTGATCAAATGAACATGGCAGCTAAATACGATGACTATGTAGAGTTTGCTTATCAAGATTTGCGGTTTCATGAGCTCGTGATTATCGAAGCAGGCCACAAACGGATATTAAAATTGTGGGAAAGCATCCGTGAAATTATTTTAGCTGCTCTTTTAATTACCACTGAAAAAAGATTTCGAGATGATAAAGCAGCTGTGTTCCCACTGATAAAGCAGCATCATGAAATGATTAAAGCATTAAAGTCTCAAAATACAGAATGTATTCAAGATGAAGTGAAGCGTCACTTTGAAGACACGCGAAATACGATAACAGCTTCACTTTTGAATGAAGCATAAAAAAGGATAAAAGATTCAAAATGTTTTTGGACCTTTTTATCTTTAACTTGTCGACAAGTATACAAAGGGGATGGGAAAATGAAAGCAGGTGTCTACGTTTCAGAAACAAAAGCCGTTATGCAGCAAAAAGCGAAACCGGTTATAAAAGAAGGAGAAGCGCTTGTAAAGGTATCTCATGCTGGAATTTGCGGAACGGATATGATGATTTATTTTGGAAAACATCCTAGATCACAAGCGCCACTTATTATGGGGCATGAATTCAGCGGAGTTATAGAAGAGATCCGAGGGGAAACGAAATTTTCTTTAGGTGACCGCATAGCAGTTGAACCTACGATTAGCTGCAGAACGTGTGAAGCCTGTGTAAGAGGACAGTTTCACGTTTGTAAGAAGTTAAAACTAATCGGCATTGATCAAGATGGAGGGTTCGCGCAGTACGTGGCTGTTCCAGTGAACCGCCTTCACCTCTTACCAGAGAAACTGTCTAGCGCGCATGCAGCTCTTGCAGAACCTGTAGCGGTTGCCGTACATACAGTACGACGCTCGCGGTTGAAAGTAGGAGACCAAGCTGTCATTTTAGGGGCAGGACCTATTGGACTGCTGATCGGGATGATTGCGAGACGAGCAGGAGCAAAAAAAGTAATGATCTCAGATATTAGTTCTTATCGCTTAACTAAAGCGAAAGAACTTGGCTTTATACCAATTGATGCAACGAAAAAAGACGTCGTAAAAGAAGTGCGCTTGCTTACGAATGACGTCGGTGCAGACGTTGTATTTGAAGTAGCTGGAAATCAAATGACAGCAAAACAAATGGTTGAAACAAGCCGTATTCAAGGAGAGATTGTGGTGGTGAGCGTATACAAAAACGCTCCAGAAGTAGATTTAGCAGCAATGCACTTTAAAGAAATTTCATTAACTACAACGAGATGTTATACAAGGGAAGATTTTCAGACGGCTATTGATTTACTGACAAACGGTGAAATAGCAGCAGATTCTTTAATTTCTCATAAACTGCCGCTTGAAGATCTTCAAGCGGGGTTTGAGTTTATGCAGCGGCCTGATGAATCACTTAAGGTTTTATTTGCACCAAACGGAGAGGAGAATGAACAATGACAGTAGATTTATTTTCTTTAGATGGTAAAGTAGCAGCGATTACGGGAGCAACGAGAGGAATTGGAAGAGCAATGGCGATTGCTTTGGCAGAAGCAGGTTCGGATATCGCTCTTCTGCAGCGATCAAAGGAATTTCTTGGAGTAAAAGAAGAAATTGAACGTCTCGGAAGAAAATGCTTTATTGTTAATTGTGATCTAGAAAATGCTTCTGAAGTAAGCGAAGCGATCTCATCGGTTGTTGCTTATTTTGGCAATCTCGATATTTTAGTGAACAACGCTGGCATTCAAAGACGTTCACCCGCTGTAGACTTTGCAGAAGAAGATTGGGATGCTGTTATGAATGTTAATTTAAAAACCGTATGGTTGTTATGTCAGCAGGCGGGCCGCCAAATGCTTAAACAAGGAAGCGGAAAAATTATTAATATGGCATCTTTGCTTTCTTACCAAGGAGGTATTACCGTTCCGGCTTATGCTGCAGCAAAAGGCGGAGTTGCTCAACTTACAAAGGCTTTATCTAATGAATGGGCAGCAAAAGGCGTAAATGTTAATGGAATTGTACCAGGGTATATTGCTACTGATATGAATGAAGCACTTATTAACGATGAAACGCGCAGCAGACAAATCATTGAACGTATTCCCGCAGGCAGATGGGGGGAAGCAGATGATTTTAAAGGAGCGGTTGTCTTTTTAGCATCTGATGCATCTGCCTATATTCATGGGCACTTACTTGCTGTAGACGGAGGCTGGCTAGGAAGATAACGCATGAATGAACGAATTTTTTCATATCATGAACAAACTTAATTAAAAGGAGCGTTCGTGGTATGAAAAGGTGGATGTTAAATATGGGTATTTCTGTCACAGTGCTCATAACTGCTTGGGCGGTGTATACAAAGCCTGAAGAGAAAGAGGTTTCGCTATTTTCTTACGATCAGCCTTCTATAGTTGTTCAAAAAGAAAGCACAGACTTTGAAAAAGCGTTAAAAGCTTTTTTGACGCAGCATGGCTTTCAAGAAGTTAGGGTGCTGAATAACTATGCGGAAGCTCAAATTCTAGTTCTTCTGCCTCGCGAACACCTTTCTTCTCATAAGAAAAGGGAAATTCAGCAAATGGTAAATCAAGTTGCCAAACAGTATCACGTTCATCCTGATGTAGTTAATGTTCAGCTATATGAAAAAAAGTAAAAAGCCTTTTAGAAAGGGGAATCCCCCTCGATAAAAGGCTTTTTTTACTCTTTCTTCTTCTCTTGTTCAGCGAGCTCTTCTTGTCTTTTAAAATGTGATTTTCCTAACGCATACACAAAACTAAAAAACAAAGGAAGTAAAATAGTCAGCAGCAAAAGGCGGGTAAGCATATCGCCCAAATCATTTCTTGTTAAGTAAATATTAATAGCTGCAATGACAATATAAACAAAAATACCGAGGTTTCGTAAAAATCTCTTTAGCATAGATGCATTCATTTTTTTCACCTTACTTTTATATACTCACATTTAAGGTAAAGGAAACGATTCATAAAAGCAACCTATTTACTACAAAGCAAGAAGGAATATAGGGATTTATAATGAATATTTATAGGTTGCCTGAAAATCATGGAAATAAAAATCCTAACATGAAGTCGTTTTATAAAGAAGCTCGCTCCGAGTACACTGAATGCGCCGAGTCAGCTATAAACAGCTGCCTTCTCTTCAATCAGCTTTATTTCTTAAAAAGGTAAGGTGATAAGATGAAAAGAGTACTGGTAATGGGCGTTTCTCCAGGAGTAGGAAAGTCTACATTTGCCAAGAAATTAGGGGAAAAGCTTGATCTAGAAGTATATCATTTAGACAGCCTGTATTGGCAGCCTGGCTGGACGGAAAGAGACAATGATAGCTTTGGAGAATTGCAGGAACACATTGTAAAAAAAGACAGCTGGATTATCGACGGGAACTACAGCAATTCCTATGACCTGCGAGTGAAACGTGCAGATACCGTTATTTATTTAGAGCTGCCGCTAATCGTTTGTATGTACCGAGTAATAAAGCGGAGAATCGTATATGCAAGAAAAACGCGTGAAGATATGGCAAAAGGATGCCCTGAAAAAGTAGATTGGTCATTTTTTACGTTTATTCTTACTACGTATCGAGAACGGAAAAAAAAGATGAGAAACCGGTTTAAAAAGCTTAAAAATGATGAGGATTACAAGGTTTTTATGCTGATGAACAGAAAGGACATCGAGAACTATATACAAAACCTATAGGAAGGAGTATGTGCTGAATTTTGAACAAAAATAGCCACGTAACAAGTTCGCTTGTTACGTGGCTTTATTAAAAAAACAATCATTCTTGCGTAATCTTCAACATTCCTTCTTCGTCGAGCGCAAGCGTTAGAGAATGATTGACTTTTACCATTAATGGATGAACTTCAGAGTCTCGGTTCGAAAAAAACCACCTTCTTTTAGGCGTCCCTACAAGAAAAAACGCACTGCCGCTTCCTAAAAAGTTAAAGGTCTCGTTTAATAGCCTGTTGTTACGTACGGTGATACCGGAGTTAATAAGCTGTGTCCCTACAGAGTGGACATGAGGAGTTGTCAAGTTGATTTCTCCTATGCTTAAAAGCGACTTAGAAGAAAAGGGGTCCTTGGATGACGCGCAGTCCGAATGTCTTGAAATGTATTCAACAATATTATGAGCAGGGTCTTCAAAATAAAAGGAATGAGCATCAAATGCTTCAAAATAAATCTCATCTTTCTTCTCTTCTGTATTGAGGAAGACTCTCTGAGTAGCCCATTGCTTTGCTTCCATAAACCGGTTTGCTGGAATATTAAAAGCAAAATGGTAAAAGGGCTTTGTATGTAGAGAACTTTCTTTAAAGGTTAGCTCACTTTCACCAACCTTGATGGAAAAAGAACGCGGTGAAGCGGCGGTTAATGGAAAATCGAGAGAATTTACATAAAAATCCTTCATTGTGTCCAATAAGTGGGTGTACAGGACAGCTTGATTAATGATCATAAACCATTCCTCCTCGTTTAAGCGTTGTCTAAAATGGTATTACACAAATTTTTCGCTCTCTTTTTGATTACTGCTTTTCCAGTGAAGCTGAAAAGAGCCTTTATGCTCAGAGCCTACAAAATTAATACGATATCTCCTCGTTTTTTCAGGTGTTAAATAAAGAGAGTTATTAGTCATTTCAAAAAATCGTGTCTGTTTTGGATCTTCTACGTACAGGGACAGGTCTCCGCTTTTGGTATTTTTAGATAGCGTAAAAGCGTAGGTTACGCCTTTTTTGAGTTTAATGCTCCGGGAGTAGCGGCCCGTAAAGCTGTCGTATTCGCCAAAGAAAACCTCACTTCGTTCCTTTTTTATTTTGCCTCCTACAATTTGATTTTCCTGGCCGTTAAAGTTAATAAGTAAAAAAGCGATAAGAACAATAAGAAAACTATATTTAAACATAAAAACCTCCATCTACTAAATTATAGATAGTTTTGGATTTCGTCAAATAGTGTTATAGTTTAAAAGGGAAAAATTAACAAAAATGAATTATCTTTTTGCATGTTACGTCTAACAGAAAGGAGAAAAGAATTGACTCAGCGTTTTTATCTTTTAGCAGCAAGTCAAGTAACCGCAAATGTAGGTTTTGTTCTTTATACAATGGCTGTCACTTCCTATATAAAGGAAAACACCGGTTCAACAGCTCTTGCGTCGATGATTACGATGACGAGCTTACTTGCACGGCTCCTTAGCGGCCTTATCGTACCTTTACTAGCCGATACGTATAAATCCATTCACATTATGCGGTCTGTTCAAGTGATGCAGATAGGGATGCTTGTTGGATTGTATGTGCTGCTTACACAAGAATTTACAGTCACAGTACTAACGATGGGTTTTATCATTGTTGGAATCATTTCTTTTTTTAACGGCTTTTTTTCCATTTTTAAAACGTCAGTTGTACGCAGCTTAGTAAATGATAGTCAAAGAATGCAGGCGAATAGCTTGCTTTCAACAATTGATCAAACTTTTCTGTTTGCAGGGTGGTCGCTTGGTGGTTTCGTTTTGTCCTTAACGGGATCCACTCAGTCTCTATTTATAACGGCAGGTCTTCTATCGATCTCATTTGTTTGCTTACTGTTTATAAAAGAAGCCCATACATATAAACAAACACAAAAGCGAAGAGCGGCAAAACTAATGGAAGGATGGCGCTTTTTATGGATACATAAACGCATCAGAGCCCTCGTTATAATGGACATCATCGAGTCGCTTTTTGGAACCATTTGGATTGGAGCTATTACTCTTTCTTTTGTGAAAGAAGTGCTTGAAAAAGGAGAAGCGTGGTGGGGATATATAAATGGTGCGTATTATTTTGGAAGCATAGTTGGAGGAATTATTGTGTACCGAATGTCTTCTATGGTAAAAGGAAGGCTTTTGCTTTTTATGTTCGCAGGCTCACTCGGTTATGCTGTTTTAACCGGTTTTTACGGTCTAGTAACGAACCCGTATCTAGCTTTAGTACTTTTGATAATGATGGGTCCTGCCTATCAGCTTCGAGATGTAGCTCAGGAAACCATTTATCAAAATACCTGCAGCAATGGGATGCTTTCTAAAGTAATAGCGGCAAAATCAACTCTTGTACAGTCTGTGTTTATACTTTCCATAGCATTTGTAGGGACAATAGCCGATCTGTTTGGGGTAAGGTTTGTATATCTATTTTCAAGCTTCATGCTACTTTTAACGGCTCTAATAGGCATGGCAGGGTTAATGTATAACAAGCATTCTATCGAAATAGACAAGACATCTGCTGAACGGAGAGAAGGTATATGAGAATCATTAGGCTAATGTATCTTGTGGAGCATTTACAGTCAACACAACAAATTAATTGGCGTAGCCGGCCTTAATGAAAATCCTCACAGCCAGTATGCTAACGCTGGAAGAGTAAGGAGGTTTTATGTTTCAGCTCAATTGTGCAGAAAGGGTATAGGCAAGCGACTTTTAAAAGAAATTATTCACTATGCAGAGAATTATTATGACAGTCTCGTTCTTTATACAGACATGGACGAAGCGAAGTTATTTTATGAACGAAACGTTTTTAAACGCGTATACAAGCAGCATAAAATCACTCATGAATATAAACTAAAAAATGTTCATTAATCAAACTAACGGACATTTAATTCAATTAGGACATTAAAATAATATACGAATAACGCCCAGAAAAAATCTGAGCGTTATTAGCATGAATCAACCGAACCCGTTACTCTTGTTAGTTTGCTTTTTTAAGTTTAAGAGCTGTTTTAGGAGCAGGGCTTTTTTTGACAATATACAAACCGCTAAAAATAATAAGTCCTCCAAGCAGCTGCATAGCATTGATGGTCTCTCCAATAGTTACAGCAGCAAAAACAACGGCGAACAAAGGAATAACATACATGTAAACCATTACTTTTGTAGAACCAATTTTTCCAATTCCTACATACCACATCACCAGCCCGTACACTGTCACGAACAAAACAGAGTATGCCAGAGAGCTCCAGCTACCTATATCTGTTGGCCATACAAGTGTTTGATAGGTGAAAAGACAGTAGACAGTAAGCGGAATAGCGCCGATTAAAGCGGACCACGCAGTCACGCGCAAAGCAGAATATTTTACGACTAAAGGTTTTGCTAAAATCGGGTACCAGCCCCAAGCAATGGCTGCCACAATCCCCATGATGTTTCCGAACCATGCAAGCTGCGACAGCGCATGACTAGAGTGACCAAACAGCAGTACAAACGCAGCCCCAAAAAAAGCAAGCACAGAGCCTAGCTGTGTTTTTAATGAAAAAGCTTCATGCTTATATAATATAGCTAGGATTCCTGTGAAAATAGGAGACATCGAAATAAGTAAAGAAGCATTTGTAGCTGTTGTATACTTAACAGATACCATAAACAGCGTTTGATAGAGCGTAACGCCTACTATACTGACCGCTATTAAGCGTCCCCAGTCTTTTTTTTCGATCCGAATGCCTCGCTCTATTATTCCTGTAATAAGTAAAAGAATAGGAGCAACCATTATAAAACGCAGTGCGCTAAATTGAATGGAAGACATATGAGCAACTCCAAATTTTCCGATTGCATAATTGGCTCCCCAAATTAACGCCACGGATAATAATATCCATTCCAGCCAGCCTTTTTTCATGTAATCACCTCGAGTAAGTATAGAAACTAAATAAGTGCGAATATCCTTAGTTACAAAGTATACAGGAAGAAATTATGTAAAAGGCCAGCCAATTCAGCTATTTTTATCTCATCCACTTGTTTTTAATACAAATAAAAAAGCAGCTGCATTAGCTGCGTTCATGATTGTTATCCACATTGTTCTATCTCATCTAATCGCACAAGTTCGACTTTAAAAGCATGATCAATCGGTCGGATTTCACAGTATCCTGAATCATATACGTGAATCAGTACAAAGCGTTTTCCTTTATATAACACTTCTTTGTAGGCTGTCATGAGATACACCCTTTCTTTTCATAGGTTTGTTTTTCATTCTATGAACAAAAAACGGCGTAATTGCCTAATATAAAAAGAATTTTTAAGGTTGATAAAATTGCTTGGCAAAACGAGTTCGCTTATACTGTACTGTGATTCTATTTACGTATAAGTTCTAATTACTAGAACAGCTTTAACATATGGACAACGAAACCAAACAGCAGTACATAAGGAGCAGCACATGGATATTAATTATTTATATACATTTAAAGAAGTAGCGAAGTGGGGGAGCTATACACGAACGGGCGAGGAGTTAGGGTATGCTCAGTCAAGCGTTACCACTCATATAAAAAAATTAGAGGATCATTACGGTCAAAAACTATTTGAACGAACAGGACAAAAAATGAAGCTGACTCAGCCTGGTGAAGAATTGCTTTATTATGTGAATCAAGTAACCGAGTTATTAAATGAAGCAAAAGAGCGTCTTACTACGAACGAAGATGCTAGAGGAACCGTTTCAATAGGAACCGTGGAGTCGCTGGCCGCCTATTTTATTACACCGTATATTCGTGAATTAAAAAAACAGCACCCTTCTCTAAAGATTATGCTAGAAGCGGGTTTATGTCCAAATTTAACACAAGGAATTATTGACGGAAAGTATGATGTAGCCGTTTTGCTTGATCGCCTTCAAACATCTTCAAGTTTAGAAGTGATTCCTATTCGAAAAGAAAGCATGGTTATGATTGCTTCGTCTTCTCATTCTTTTAGTAAAAGAAACAGCGTTCTAATGGAAGAGTTTGAGGGAGAGACCATTATTTTAACTGAGAGCGGCTGCCCTTATCGCACGCTTTTAGAAGAGATGATGCGCAGCAGCGGTATTCATATGCAATCGGTCATCTCGTTTAGCAGTCTTGAAGCGATTAAACAGTGCGTAGCGGATAATTTAGGTATTGCTCTTGTACCGGAAATAGCGGTAAAACAAGAGATGGAAAGTGGAAAACTGATTAAAGTCCCGTTTGACCACGAAGAATTTTATCTTTATTCACAGCTTATATTCAAAAAGAAAAAATGGCTGACGGCACCTATTCAACAATTTATTTCACTTGTTAAAGAAGGTTATCAAAAATATTGATAATAGATATAGAGAATCTTCAATAATGATGAAGTAGTTTTCGTGCTACACTTTTTATAAAACATGAAACTAGAGGTGTAGAACATGAATATATTTTTGCAGCACAATCCTACAAAATTATACTTTGGAAAAAATCAAATTACGAAGCTATCGCAAGAGCTTGCTTCTTATCATAAACAAGTAAACGTTCTGTTAGTATACGGAGGAGGAAGTATCAAACGAAATGGCGTATACGACGAAGTGAAAGCTGAACTTCAGTCTATTAACGCGGTTGTTCACGAGCTGTCTGGTGTAGAACCTAATCCTCGTTTGACTACGGTAGCTAAAGGCGTGGACATCTGTAAAAAAGAAAACATTGATTTTCTTTTAGCCGTTGGGGGAGGAAGTGTAATCGATTGTACAAAAGCTATTGCAGCTGGAGCCGTGTATGAAGGAAATACATGGGATTTAATTACACGTAAAAAAGAGATTACAGATGCGCTTCCTTTTGGAACGGTATTAACACTTGCAGCAACTGGGTCTGAAATGAATTCAACTTCTGTTATAACAAATTGGGAAACAAAAGAAAAGCTCGGATGGACGTCTTCTCACGTATTTCCCGTCTTTTCTATTTTAGATCCGGCGTACACATTTTCAGTGCCGCGCGATCAAACCGTCTATGGAATTGTTGACAGTATGTCGCATGCGCTTGAACACTATTTTCATCGCACGGAAAATACGCCGATGATCGACGGCTTTATTGAATCTTTACTAAGAACGGCTATACAAGAAGGTCCTAAGCTTCTTAAAGATCTGACTTCTTATAAGTATCGTGAAACGATGATGTATATCAGCACGACGGCGTTTAACGGAAGCTTAGCAAACGGAACGGACGGGGGAGACTGGGCTACTCACCGTATCGAACATGCTCTGTCGGCCGTATATGATATTCCCCACGGAGGCGGTCTTGCTATCTTGTTCCCTAACTGGCTGGAGCACGTCTTAAAAGAAGACCCTTCCCGTGTAAAACAATTGGCTGTAAACGTATTTGGCATTGATCCAGCAGGAAAAATCGATGAAGAAACAGCAATGGAAGGAGCAAAAGCGCTTCGCACTTTCTGGAATGACTTAGGAGCCCCGAACTGCTTGCGTGACTATGATATTGATGATCGTGAATTTGATGCGATTGTTGAAAAGACCTTTGTAAAACCAGGTGTTGGCACTTATAAAGAGCTTGACTATGCAAGCGTTCGAGATATTCTAGAAAGATCCAAATAAAAAAAGACGAGCTGCCTGCTCGTCTTTTTTATATGTACTCAATAATCCATTAGAAAATAAAGAAAAAGAAAAAAGCACAGCACAATGCATCCTGCTCCTACCGTTATTTCGGAAAAACCTTGAATAAACGTACTTTTAGGACTGCCTCCATCGTTTTGCAGATGAAATACATGTTTTCTTTTGCGTTCATGTACGATTACCAACGAACCAAAAGCAACCGATAATAAGGTGAAGAGCGGCACCGCGATTAAAAACAGTTTAATAGAATACGCCCAGTACGATAGATACAGCATATAATACATTGCTCCGGTACTTAAGGCAAAGAGTATTAAAGAAAATAAAAACCACTTCGTAAACCGGTTTTTGCTCATGTATCGTTCACTTCCTTTTATCAAGTGCGTCTTATGATGTAGACAATAAAATACGTCTATCATTGTACCAAAACTTTTTGGTACATTCTATTTTAACGGGAAAATAGGGTTTGTAAGTTTCTTAAAAGTGGTATAGTTCCTAAGAACTATCCATGTATACATACAAAAAACTGATGATAAATGAGGGAGAAGATGAGCTATGGGGTGCGACGCGTGTCTGCCAATTAGGACAGGATATACGGTTTCTTTTCAGAAATCAAGCGATGTGAAGAAATTGGAAAAATACTTTAAAGATATTTCTCAAAGCCAATGGAAGACTCTTGGAGAAGATATGGTCTGGATGAGGGAAGATATCTTTTGGAGTTTTATGGATTATGTTCATCAGCATCTAGACCCTCGGCATGTGTGGGCTGTAGAAGCCAAGCAGCGGAGCCCGTTTGAAAACCTGCGGGGTATGGAGCCAATCACCGTTTTTCAAAAAATGAAAGATGCCTTGTGGATTGATGAGCTGATTGAAGACAAGCGAATTTGCTCATATTATCAGCCCATTGTATCGATTGATCACGAACGCGTGCATATCGTTGGCCACGAAATTTTATCAAGAGGATTAGAAGAAGACGGAAGTATTATACCGCCTTTTAAAATGTTTGAAGCTGCTCAAATAAGAAATAAAACCTTCGCTCTTGACCGAGCCTGTCGCTTAGAAGCTGTAAAAAATGCTAGTATTATTGATCGTCAGCTGATTTTTATTAACTTTATTCCTACAGCAATATATAATCCCGAGCATTGCTTGGCATCTACATTTGCGTTAATTCAAGAATTGAATATAAAACCCGAACAAATAGTGTTTGAAGTGATTGAAACCGAGGATGTTCAAGATATTGAGCATTTAAAAAACATTTTGAATTATTATCGTTCCCACGGATTTAAATATGCTTTAGATGACGTAGGTGTTGGTTATAACACGCTGAAGAGGCTTTTAGAAGTGGAGCCTGACGTGGTGAAGTTAGCATTTGAATTCACAAACGGAGTCAGTAAAAATGAGAAACAGAAAAAAGTGGCCCAAGAGATGTTAGCTATCACCCATAGAATGGGGGCGAAGGCTCTTGCGGAAGGAGTAGAGACAGAAGAAGATTTAAAATGCCTGATAGAGATGGGATATGATTTGTTTCAAGGGTATTATTTTGCAAAGCCTCATCCTACTCCAATAAAAGAGATTCATTCTATTTACGCTTAGCAGCGAAAAGCAGAAGAATAGAAACTTCTGCTTTTTGTATGACTAAAGGTAAGAATATTTAAAAAATAAACAATTCACTTTCATTTTGCTAAACAGTTTACAGGAGAAGGGAAGTGCTATAAGATGATAAATATTAATTCTTAGTATTTCTATCAGAAAAGGAGTGGATGATGTGTCGCAAACGTTGCACTCATCATATAAATCAAAGCCTACTACTGTTGTAACAGAATTAAGTCCTATGCAAAAGCCATTATTTGCAGGAGGGGTTATGACAGCAGTTATTTTATTTCTTGCGATTGTGCTCACGACTAATTGGACGCAAGGTGTTTTATTTATTATCGGCCTAGCGTTAGGGATGACGCTTCTATACGCACGTTTTGGCTTTACATCAGCATTTCGCCGCCTTGTATCTGTCGGCAATGTTCAAGGCTTGCAAGCGCATATGCTTATGCTTGCAATTGCGTCAACATTGTTTGCTATTATTTTAAGTACAGGCTTTAGCTTTACAGGGGTAACGCCAAAAGGATATGTCTCACCTGTAGGAGTAAGCGTGATAGTTGGTTCGTTTATGTTTGGAATTGGCATGCAGTTAGGAAATGGATGTGCCTCAGGGACGCTGTATTCGTTAGGCGGAGGTTCTTCTTCTATGATTTTAACACTTTTAGCCTTTATTGTAGGTTCTATGTTTGGGGCGTATCATTTGCCATTTTGGCAAAAGCAACCTTCGCTTCCCCCTATCTCATTAGCTGAATCGACAGGTCTTGGTTATTTTGGAGCTTGGATTATACAGCTTATCGCGTTCGCAGCGATTTACTGGATTACGATTCAAATTGCTAAAAAGAAAAATCCGCCTATGATGAAACAGCTTCCTACTACAAAAGGGTGGAAAAAGATTATTCGAGGCTCTTGGCCTCTATTCACAGCAGCGATTGTGCTGGCAGTATTAAATGCATTGACGCTTGCTGTAAGAGGAAACCCTTGGGGAATCACTTCTGCTTTTGCATTATGGGGCGGAAAAGCCATGATGGCAGCCGGGATAGATGTATCGAGCTGGGGATTTTTCCAAGGTGCAAATGGAGAAGCGCTAACGCAAAGTGTGCTAGCAGACTCTACCAGCGTGTTAAACTTTGGGATTATACTAGGGGCCTTCATTTCAGCGACGGCGCAAGGGACGTTCAAACCAGGAAAGATTAAGCCCGGAGTTGCGGGAGCAGCTGTTGTTGGCGGCCTTTTAATGGGGTATGGTGCGCGTCTTGCTTTTGGCTGTAACATCGGCGCTTACTTTGGCGGCATTGCTTCATTTAGTCTTCATGGATGGGTATGGATGGTTATGGCGATGCTTGGCACAGGCTTAGCACTATTTATCCGACCGATATTTGGACTCAAAAACCCTAAATCTAATGATTCGATTTGTTAAGTTTAGATAAAACCTTCTTTGCATGAGCAAAGGAGGTTTTTTATTTTAGGTGATGTTTGAAAACCTCTATATTTTTGTAAATTCCTTGACGTTTATCAAAGATCATCAGCTTTCTTCATAGCGCTTGTATTAAAAAACCTCTTGTTTTAACTCAAAAAGAAGATAGGAATTTCCTTTTTTTATAAAAATTTCACTTATTTTGCCGATATAACAGGAAGATTGTATGTATTTGGCGAAATGTACATTAAACACCATGTCCAAACACAGTTATTAAAACGTAAAAAGGGGTTTTAACGTTACATGAATAAGTATTTAAAAAAAGCTGTTATTTATGGAAGTTTGTGTTTTTTACTAGGAGCGTGCGGAGGAGCAGGAGAACAAACATCTTCTGAACCGCAGAAAAAAGAAGAAGCTGTAAAATCTAAAGAAGAAGCGACAAAAAAAGAAAAAAAAGAGGGCATTAATACAACCATTAAAATTAGCGCAGCGGGAGATTTTACTTTAGGAAATGATGAAAGCTTCAGCTATGATTCTACTTTTAATGACGTAGCGGCAAGAAATGGCCTTCCATATTTTACGCAAAATGTAAAGTCGATTTTTGAACAAGATGATTTAACAACGGTTAATTTAGAAACGACGCTGACAAAGGCGACCGAAAAAGCAAGTAAAACATTTCGTTTTAAAGGTGATCCTTCTTTTGTGAATATTTTAAAACAAGGAAGTATTGAAACCGTTAACTTAGCTAATAATCATACACGTGATTATTTACAGCAAGGATATGATGATACAAGAGAGAACTTAAAGAAAAGCGGAATAGGCTATTTTGGCTATGAAGATACATACATCACAACGGTAAAAGGAGTCAAAGTAGGATTGCTTGGATATCCTGGCTGGGATGACACCAAAGAAATAAGAAGCCAGATTAAAGACAGAATTAAGTCTTTAAAAGAAAAAGGAGCTAAAATTATCATTGTGCATTTCCACTGGGGGTCTGAACGACACTATGTTCCTGATACAGCGCAGCAAGCATTGGCGAAATATACAATTGATAACGGAGCAGATTTAATTTTAGGTCATCATCCTCATGTTGTTCAAGGAATTGAAGAGTACAAAAATAAATTTATTGTCTATAGCTTAGGAAACTTTATGTTTGGCGGAAACAAAAATCCAAGTGATAAAGATACATTTGTATTTCAGCAGACATTTACGATTAAAGATGGAAAGCTAACGACGAATAAAGACATCAACGTCATTCCATTCCGTATTTCTTCCACAACAGCACGAAACGACTACCGACCTACGCCTTTAACAGGCCCGGAAAAGGACCGAGTGAAAAATAAACTGATTGATGTTTCCAATCAAATCAAACAGGAAAAGTGGACAGTTTACGATGAAGATAGTAAATGAAGCTCTCAGCATTGAGAGCTTTTTTTTATAAAATAAAACAAAAATAACCAAAAAAATAATATAATGTAAAAAATAGATTAAAGGTGGAACTATGGTTAATATAGGTGATATAATTTTTCAAATTCTTATGATGCTTATCCTGATAGGAATAGCAGGAGTAATAATTGCATTTATTATAGGCTTAAAAAGGTTGATTCAAAAGCAGGGGGCAAATGAAAAAAGGCTTCAGCGTATGGAGCAAAAGTTAGATGATATGCTGAAAAATAAAGAGTCTTGACTATACAGAAGCACTGTCAATACATCAGTACTTCTGCACTTGACATTTTATAAAAAAGCAGTAAGATATGTATACATCATTTATATAGGGAGGAAGTTACATGGCAAAGTCAAAAGCAAAAAAAATGCGTGATAAAATGACGCGTGAAGGCAAGCGAAACCCAGAATTAAACCGCAGTCTGTTTGTATTTGCAGACATGGAAACGCGGAAAACCAAAACAAAGAAGGAAAAACTTCAGCATCAGCAAACAAAACATAAAGAACGATTATCAGACGGAGCGTACAGTACCGGAGATGATCGTTTTTTTATTGCGTTTCATACATCTAGAAAATGAAAAAAGAGTTTTTTGACTATCCATCTTCACTTTGCTCAAATATTTTTACTGTAAACTTTCACAAAAAACCCTTATGATAGGAAAAGAAGGGGATGAACTAAGAATGCTTACGATTGAAAAAGTACCTAAAGACCAAGCGGGCGTTTTGCAAAATTTGTATTCTCTTTATCTCCACGATTTATCTGCTTATACACCTTCTTTAGATATTTGCGAAGATGGAGCTTTCCACTTTGAAGAGCTGCCGCTGTTTTGGAAAGTAGAAGGCCTCTCGCCATACTTTATTAAAGTAGATGATAAGCTGATGGGCTTTTTTTTACTTCTTGAACAGCCCGCACTTCAGCAAGAAGCAGATTACTGCATCAATGATTTTTTTATCTTAAACAAATACCGAGGGCAGGGCATCGCTTCCAAAACGGTAAAAGACATTTTCTCTCATCGAAAAGGAACATATATGATTATTGAGCTTGCAGGCAATAAGCGGGCTATTTCATTTTGGAAACATATTTATAAAAGCTTACATATTTCCTTTCAAGAAAAGAAAATTGAACTTGACGGAGAACCAACTCTTATTCAAACATTTAGTGTGTAAAACCCTTCTGAAAAACAGAAGGGTTTTTTATTTAAACTAAATATTAACAATTTTCAACAAATTATGTATAATTAAAGATGCTTGTCGACATTTATTCACAGGAGTATTCCTGTAAAGGAGGAGTAAAATGAAAGCGTTATCTAATTTCTTTACGGCGCTTGTGCAGCGTTTTTTACCTGATCCGTTTGTATTTGCTTTAATCTTGACGCTGATTTTATTTGTATCAGGTATTGTTTTTACTCCTCACGGGCCGATTGAAATGGTTCAGTTTTGGGGAAGTGGCTTTTGGAACCTTTTGGCATTTGCGATGCAAATGAGCTTAGTGCTTGTCACGGGACATGCGCTTGCCAGCTCGCCGCTTGTAAAGAAGTGGCTTGTGAACATAGCACTGTTAGCCAAAACTCCGGCGCAAGGGGTAATTCTTGTCACGCTCGGCGCAGCTATGGCCTGTATGATCAATTGGGGGTTTGGCTTAATTGTAGGTGCGCTGTTTGCGAAAGAAGTAGCGAAACGCGTGCCGGGATCTGATTACCGGTTTTTAATTGCCTGTGCTTACATAGGGTTTTTAACATGGCACGGAGGCTTGTCGGGTTCGATTCCTCTTGTTGCTGCTACACCTGGAAACCCAATGGAAAAAACGGCTGGACTTATTCCGCTGTCAGACACGATTTTTACAGGGTACAACTTATTTATTACCCTCGGGTTATTAATTGTCCTTCCTATTATGACAAGACTGATGATGCCGACGGGAAAAGAAGTGGTAGAAATTGATCCAAGACTGTTGGCGGAAGATGAAATGGCTCCGGCTACAGTTGTTGAGACAACTTCTTCTAAGCCAACATTTGCTGTACGCATGGAGAACAGCAGGTTTTTAAGTCTGACGATTACACTTCTTGGGTATTCATATTTAATTTATTATTTTGCTACAAACGGTTTTAAAATGGATATTAACACAGTGAACTTATTGTTTTTTACAACGGGTATTTTACTTCACCGCACGCCTTTATCCTATATGAATGCTGTTTCTAATGCTGCGAAAGGAACCGCTGGGATTGTGATTCAGTTTCCATTCTACGCAGGTATTCAAGGCATGATGGAGCTATCAGGCTTAGGCGGGAAGCTAACGAACGCATTTATCTCGATTTCAAATGAAACGACATTTCCGTTTCTTGCGTTTTTAAGTTCTGGTGTTGTGAACTTTTTTGTTCCGTCTGGAGGAGGACACTGGGTTGTACAAGGACCTTTTATTATGCCGGCAGCTGAACAGCTCGGCGTAGATCCGGGAGTCGCTGCGATGGCCATTGCCTACGGAGAAGCATGGATGAATATGGCGCAGCCGTTTTGGGCACTGCCCGCACTAGCTATCGCAGGGCTCGGAGCGCGAGATATAATGGGCTACTGCGTGACGACCTTAATTGTATCAGGCTTTATTTTTGCTATAGGACTAACGTTTTTCTAATACGAAAAGGTCAGCTGAAAAGCTGACCTTTTTTTATTCTACATTATAAGCCAACTTCGCGTGCACTCCAGTTCCAGAATTCTTCTGCGAGTCGTTCATTTTTTGCTCTTGAAGAAGGGGGTGTAACGCGTTTTTTATAAAAATAAGCGCCGCTAATATGCGTCACTTCAGGGCTGACTGCTAAATAAATAGCTGTTTCGGCACCTTGAAGAGGTGTTAAAAAGAAAGGGCGAAGCACGGCGTGAACGCTTTTTCCAAAACCCGTTTGACGATTAACGCCGATAGCGGTAGAGACTGCACCGGGGTGTAGGCAATTTACGGTTACAGAAGTATCTTTTAGCTTTTTACTTAAATGGACCGTAAATAAATTATTCGCTAATTTAGACTGAGAGTATCCTCGCCATATTCCGAATCCTGTTGTTAAGTGAGGGTTGCTGAAGTCTATTTTTCCAGCTTTATGAGCACCGGACCCAACGTTTATAATGCGTCCTTGCTGAGATTTTTTCAGCAGATCTAAAAGTAAATTAGTTAACAAAAAGTGACCCAAATGATTGACACCAAGCATCATTTCAAAGCTGTCTTGGGTTGTTTCACGCTTGATTGTCACCACGCCCGCGTTATTAATCAGCACGTCAAACACGCTGTAGCGAGACGTAAAGTCTTCACTGAAAGCCCGAATACTGTCAAGAGAACCTAAGTCACAGGTCATAAGAGATATGGAATCCGATCCGCTTTGACGCTTCGCTTCTTCTAAAGCCGTATTTCCTCTTTCTTCATTTCGGCATACCATAATGACTTCGAATCCTTTTTTAGCTAGTTCAATCGTTGTGGCCAGCCCCATTCCAGAATTGGCACCCGTAATTAACGCTCGTTTGGCTGTCATGCGTATGTTCCTCCCAACTACATCTTTTTTCTAGTGTATAGGATAAGAAGATACGTCGTCCACTTCTAGCTTTTCTTTCATGCATACTTTAAAAAAATGCGTAAAATGTGCACAGGGGAGAAAATGTTGCACAAAGGTCAATATTTTACACCCTACTCGTCAATTAAAGCGGTTTCATAAATAGCTGATTTCGCTAAAATAAGACATAGGGAGGTGCTAGTAAGATGAATAGCCAAAGTAAATTACAGGAGACAGAATATGTTCCTTTAGAGCAAGAACTTAAAAGAGAACCATCCATTAATACAAAAAAACGTAAAAATTTGAAAAATGTAGGTTTATTTGCACTATTTGTAGGGCCCGCACTTTTAGCGTTTTGTGTGATTGTACTTATACCATTTTTTACAGGGATTTATTACTCATTTACAGACTGGAACGGAGTAAACGGCACGATTAACTGGGTGGGCCTTGATAACTTTAAGTACTTGTTCACCGAAGATAAGCAGTTTCAGCAGTCGTTTTGGATCACAACAAAATATACGGTCGTTGCGATTATCTTAACGAATGTGGTGGGGTTCGTGTTAGCAATCCTTGTTACTCAAATGTTAAAAACACGAAACATTTTACGTACGGTTTTCTTTATGCCGAATTTAATTGGCGGACTTTTACTAGGATTTGTATGGCAGTTCATTTTTGTAAAAGGATTTGCATCTATCGGACAAATCACGGGAATTTCGCTTTTTGAACTTCCTTGGTTGGGAGACGCAAAAACAGCATTTTGGGGCATCGTGATTGTAAGTGTATGGCAAGGAGCGGGTTATATCATGCTTATTTACACAGCAGCACTGCAAAACGTACCGCAAGAGCTAATTGAAGCAGCAAAAATTGACGGAGCAAGCAGATGGCAAATTCTTCGTCACATTACAATTCCAATGGTAGCACCGGCAGTAACGGTTTGTTTATTCTTAACGATTTCATGGTCATTCAAAGTATTTGATGTCAACTTATCATTAACAAACGGTGGTCCATTTAAATCAACAGAAATGTTAGCGCTTAACATTTATACAGAAGCATTTGTTAATAACAGATACGGTCTAGGTGAAGCAAAAGCCTTAATTTTCTTCATCGTCGTAGCAGCAATTACAATTATTCAAGTAACATACACCAAGAAGAAGGAGGTTGAATCGTGATGGGAAACAAATATACGAGCAAAACCTTTATTGTTGAAATTTTAGCAGTCCTGCTTGGACTAGTGTTCTTGGTACCATTTTATTACGTGCTTTCAAACTCACTGAAGTCATTTGCAGAAATTTTGTCAAACACATCGGCACTGCCGACAACAATTCAGTTTCAAAACTTTGTTAATGCATTCAACCAAATGAATTACTTAAAAGTGCTTAGCAACTCGCTGATCATTACAGTCATTAGTAACGCAGTTCTAGTCATCTTCTGTTCAATGGCAGCTTACATGCTGGTTCGAACAAAGAAAAAAATCAGCAGCATTATCTTTATGGCATTCGTAGCGGCAATGGTTATTCCGTTTCAATCCATCATGATTCCACTTGTAAAAGTAGCAGGAAACTTAAATCTGTTAAACAGCATCTGGGGTATTGTGATCATGTATTTAGGCTTTGGTTCAGGTATGACGATTTTCTTATACCACGGATTTATTAAAGGAATTCCAGTCGAGCTAGAAGAAGCAGCAATCATCGACGGATGCTCACGTCTAGGCGTATTCTGGAGAATTGTGTTTCCGTTATTAAAACCAATTACAGTAACCGTAGTTATCTTAAACAGCCTATGGATTTGGAATGACTTCTTACTTCCGTCTCTTGTTCTGCAAGATCCTGAGCTAAGAACAATTCCGCTTGCCACATTCTTCTTCTTTGGTCAGTATACAAAGCAGTGGGATTTAGCACTAGCAGCACTTGTGATCAGTATTATCCCGCTATTAATCTTCTTCTTTGCAATGCAAAAACACATTGTTAAAGGAATTACAAGCGGTTCAATTAAATAATAGAAACGGCAACAGGGCTGATTTTGATGCTGAGGCGTCAAAATCAGCAGCAAATAGGGAGGAACGGAAAATGGCATTTAAAATGAAAAAATGGCCTTTAGCAGCAGGTGTTTTATCGGCTACGCTTTTATTTTCAACCGCGTGTTCAAACGAAAGTGCATCGGGTAATAAAAAAAGCGGCGGAGATCAAGTAGTAGTAGATGTATTTCAAGGAAAAGTAGAAATCGCTGATCAGCTAAAAGCTTTAACTGATCAATATACAAAAGAACATCCAAACGTAAAGTTTAATATCCAAACGGTTGGTGGAGGAGCTGACGGCGCAGCTGCTTTAAAAGCACAGTTTGCGTCGGGTAATGCACCTGATCTTTTCACAAACGGCGGATATCAAGAGGCAAAAACATGGAAAAATAAATTAGAAGATTTATCGGATCAGCCGTGGATTGATGACGCGTATGAAAACACACTTACACCAATGACGATGGACGGTAAAGTATATGGGCAGCCGATCAGTCTTGAAGGCTACGGATTTACATATAACAAAAAACTGTTCAAAAAAGCAGGCATCAAAGAACTTCCAAAAACATATTCAGAATTAGAAGCAGCGGCTAAAAAGCTGAAAGCTGCCGGTATTACGCCATTTTCTATCGGCTACGGCGAGTGGTGGGTGCTTGGAAACCACGGCTTAAATATTCCATTTGCTAGTCAAAAAGATCCGGATGCATTTATTAAAGGGTTAAATGACGGCAGTACGAAAATCGCAGGAAACGAGCAGTTCAAACAGTATGTAAAGCTGCTTGATTTAACGGTAAAATACGGAAATAAAAATCCGTTAACGACGGACTACAACACGCAAGTAACGAAGTTTGCGAACGGTGAAGCAGCGATGATTCAGCAAGGAAACTGGATTCAGCCAATGCTTGATAAAATTACGCCGAACATGGGTGTAGGCATTTTGCCTATGCCGTTAAGCGATGATGCAGCTGTATCTGACAAGCTTGCAATCGACGTTCCAAGCAATTGGGTTGTTCACAAGCAAGCGCCAGCGGCAGATAAAAAAGCAGCCAAAGATTTCTTAAACTGGATGGTTACATCTAAAGAAGGTCAAAAAGCGTTAGTAGAAGACTTTAAGTACATTCCAGCCTTTAAGTCAATCGAAGCAAAAGACATCGGTCCTTTAGGCGAAGAACTTCTTAAATATTCTAAGGATCAAAAAACGATTCCTTGGGAATGGACAAAATTCCCTGAAGGCGTAACGCAAAAATTTGGAGCGGATGTACAAGAATACATCGGCGGCCAAACATCTGAAGATGAGCTGTTAAAATCATTAGATAAAAGATGGGCTGAGTTGAAGTAATGAAAAAGACAACCTTGGGGTTGTCTTTTTTGTAAGTGCATAAACTGGCAATATAGCTGTATTTATCTAAAAAAATAAAAGGCGGCAGAATTCATGTATTCTGCCGCTTTCTGCGTTATCATTTAACTTCTTGGCCAAAGCATAACGGCTACGCCAAGTAGACACACAAGTCCGCCAATCCAATCATATGTATCGGGCATTTTTTTATCAACCCACCACGCCCAAAACAGGCTTAAAACAATAAAAATACCGCCGTAAGCTGCATATACACGTCCAAAGTCCGGGAACGACTGCCACGTAGCAATGACGCCGTACAGCACCAAAGCAATACCGCCCAGAAGTCCTAACCAGCTTGATGCTCCTTCGCGCAGCCACTGCCAAATCAGATAGCCTCCGCCAATTTCAGCAAGGCCTGCTAAAATAAAAAGAAAAATTGCTTTAATCATAAACTATACTCCTTATATCATCATTCCATCTCTTTATTCTATCTTACTTTCTTAGTTTGATAAATCATTCGTTTGCTTTAAATAAGTACACTGGAAAGCATTCCTTTATCAATTTGTCTTCAAACCTGCTAAACTATTAATAGTATGAGTTTATGTAAAATGTTTGTACGAGTACAAAGAGTCATCCAATTATTGAGGCTCAGCACACTTTTACAAAAGGTAGAAGTTAGCAGGAAATTGACTATTTAAAAGAATAAAACGTTTAACAGTATAAAGCAGTAAAAAGAATGCAGATATAGGGGTTTGGTAAAATGAGTTTAGATCATAAGGTAATACGCATTGAGCTGCCTACGCCATTTCCAATTGGACCAGTGAATGTGTTTTTATTAAAAGCAGACAAGTTAACGTTAATTGATGCAGGTATGAAAACCAAAGAAGCGTGGAATGTTTTTGAAGAGGCGCTTCGTAAAGAAGGATATAAAGTAACAGACATTGAACAAGTGATTCTTACTCATCAGCATCCGGATCACACTGGATTTTTAGAATGGCTGCCGAGTGATATACCGGTTTACGGTCATAAGCTTGTGGAGCCTTGGATTTACCAAGATGAAGAGTTTGTTCAGCAGCATAATGAGTTATACCGTAATTTCCTTATGGAGTTTGGAGTCAGTGATGATGTAATGGATACATGGCTTCGTAAAGCAACGGCTGCAATTCAAGTATATTCACCTAAAGGACAGAAGCTAGCAGGGTATTTGAAAGAAGGAGATACACTTCCGTATGCCAGTGATTGGGAAGTGATTGAAACGCCGGGACATTCCTTGAGTCAGCTGATGTTTTACAATCGAAAAGAAAAAGTCGCGTTTGGCGGAGATCATATTTTGCCAAAAGTACCGTCAAATCCATATTTAGAGCCAACCATTCAAAATCCTAAGCCAACGCCGCTATTGGACTACTTGGCGTCTCTTGAAAAAACGTTAAACTACGACATTGATTTGATCTACAGCGGACATGGTGAACCGCTTGGTGACATTCATTCTTTAATTATGGAACGTATTCAAAAGCAGCATAAATGGGCCCTGCGCGTGTTACAAGTAATGGGTGAAGGAAAAAAAACAACGCTTGAAGTCAGCGCAGCTTTTTTCCCGGATATGTATCAAAAAGCACCGGACTTTATTTTCTCAGAAGTGTACGGCCAGCTTACGTATTTAGAGAAAGAAGGATACGTTGAATTAACAAAAAATCAAGATGGCGTCTTGCTGTGGGAAACTACACGTGTGCTTGCTCCTCAGTCATAACATAAAAAACCAGCTTCTATAAAGAAGCTGGTTTTTATGCTTATAGTGAATGCAAGCGCTCAATGCGTTTTTCAAGCGGCGGGTGAGTAGAGAATAAGCGTGAGAACTTTTCTTTGCCGCTAATTTTAAAAGCAGCAATTGATTTTTGACGGTCATCTACTAATGAAGTAGTATGACGAAGCGATTCTAACGCATAAATCATTTTTTCTTTACCACCGAGTTTAGCTGCAAGCGCATCGGCTTTGAATTCACGTCTTCTTGAATGCCAGAAGATAATTGGGCTGCTTAAGATACTAAAGAGAATCTCAAATACAATCGATGTAAGGAAATAAACAACCATCGCAAACTCTTCTCGCACAAAGTTTGACACCGCTTTGGCTACTAAACGAGAGAAGAAAATAACGAATGTATTTAATACTCCTTGCAGAAGCGTAGTTGTGACCATATCCCCGCTTTTAATATGCGCTATTTCGTGAGCGATAACGCCGCTGATCGCATCGCGGTCCATTCGTTCAAGCATTCCGCTTGAAACGGCAACAAGCGAGCGTCTTTTACTTGGCCCAGTTGCAAAAGCGTTAACTTCCGCTGAATGATAAATTCCGACCTGAGGCATTTTTCTTAATCCTGCAACAGATGCAAGTCGATGCGTTTCTTCTAAAACAAATCGTTCATATTCACCTTGAGGAGAACGTTCATCAATAACTTGAACACCCATCATCCACTTTGCCATCACGCGTGACATCATAAGAGAAATAATCGCGCCGCTGAAGCCGGCAATTACGCTAAATGCCAGCAGGCCGCCGTAACCGCTGCTTCCCATATAGCTTTGAACACCTAATAAAGATGTAATCGTTGTGATTGTGATTAATACTAAAATATTAACGAAAATAAACAGTGAAATTCGTTTTAGCACAAGTCTTCCTCCTTTAACTAATACGTGCATGATAGGTATACGGTTAGTAGAGAAGAAAGGTTTCATTTATTTATTCAAATTTACTAAAAAGATTACTATGTTAAGTGGTTTAATGAAAAAAAGTAAATAAATGGTTGATCGTTTACCATAAATAGTTTATTATGAGTGATATAAAGCTATCTTGTCTTGCAAGGTAGCTTTACTTTAAAAATGTATCTTGTATAACAAGATAGTGAAAAGGAAGAAATCAATATGTCTTTGAGAAGTCAATTGTTAAAAGGAATTTTAGAAGGGTGTATCTTATCAATCATTCAAAAAGAAACGGTTTATGGCTATGAGCTATCCCAGAAGCTTCAACAATATGGATTAAATGATGTGAGTGAAGGTTCGATTTACCCAATTTTACTACGTCTTCAAAAGGAGGGATTAATAAAGGGAGAAATGAAAGCATCGCCTTCGGGTCCTAAACGAAAGTACTATCATCTTACGGCATCTGGTGAGAGCGCATTATGTGAAATCCAAGAGGAATGGATCAACATTCAAAACCCTGTAGATAAATTGTTGAATAGGAGTTTTTACGATGAACGCTAAGGAATTAATTAAATTAAATAATAAGAAGCGAAAAGAGCTGACCAAGGAAAATGAAGAGTACTATGATAATATGCTTGTTTACATTCGAACGAGTGTGTCAGTTTCTGAACAGCAGGCTGAAGAATTATTGATGGAGCTTTTAGATCACCTTATTGACGCACAAGCGGAAGGGAAGCGTGCTGAAGAGGTGTTTGGAGAAAACCTTAAGACGTACTGTGATGAAATGATTAAACAGTTACCTAAAGAACCCTTAAAAAGCACTGCTTTTTTTATAAGCTTTTTATTGTTACAGCTAGCAAGCTTGATGGCTATAGTAAGCGGGATAGGAAATATCGTTGTACATTATGTTAAGGATAGCAGCCAGACTGTTTATATCGGAACAGCAATCGTCACTTTTGTTATTGTTGCAGCTATTATTTCTCTTGATGTTTTTCTGCTTTTAAAATGGATACAAAAATCTGTTTACAAAATTTCGAATAAGATTAAGGACTTTTTTCTACTCTTTGTCTTAATTTTTATTTCTCTTGCCGGGATGTTTTTTTTACCAAAGCTTATTCCACCTTTTGGGTATGTAATAGAAGTTGGAGGTTTCTTATATTTAGCTGCTGGTGCCGTAACACTCATCGTTTTAAGGTGGTTAAATAGTAAATATCAAATTATAAAATGAGATATAGGAAGCAGCGAAATGTATTGTTTAGTCTATAATCAAGAGCATTTTTAAAGAAATTTCATAATTTACGTCTATCTTGGGACAAGACATACTAAAATAATTAAAAAGGTGTTCAACGCATGAACACCTTTTTGGTAACACCATTTAAAAATTACTAACTTTAGTACGTTTAAAAATTAACCTTAGGTTCTGTACCTAATTTAATGCGTTTGAAGTTTTTAATATGCTTCCATGTAATAAAAACAAAAATAACGGCTGCGAATACCATCAATACTACATCACCTATATAGAGTGATACCAAAAAGGCAACCAATGCCCCAATAGGTGAAGACAAGGATACGTATTTAGAAATTTTGAGAGAAATTAAAAAAGCTAGAATCCCTAGAATGAAAGCTAATGGTGAAAATGCAAGGAATACACCAGCGGCAGTCGCTACAGATTTTCCTCCTTTAAACTTTGCAAAAATCGGATAGCTATGTCCAAGAATAGCAATAAATCCAGGGACAAGCATATGCAAGTGACTATTCATCATAAGCGGTAAACAGACAGCTAGCGAGCCTTTTGCTATATCGCCGATCAACACTATAATACCTGCTTTCTTTCCTAAAGTACGAAAGGTATTAGTGGCTCCTAAGTTACCGCTTCCGTGCTTGCGAACATCGGTTTTGTAAAAGCCCTTTCCAATCACTAAAGCAAAAGGAATGGACCCCATTAAATAAGCTAATAAGATAATTATAGCGTTTGTTAATACGTTCATTGTTGGCACCTCAAATTGTGTTGTTATTATTCATTTTATAGCAAGATATCAAGAGTAAAGTTTATTTTGTTTCTGAACACTTCTATTAGTATGTATTGCTTCCCAGCGAGTAAATTGCGGCCTCTTAATAGTGGAAGGTAGCCTTTTATATCTCTACAAAAGATAAACGCGGTAAAAGCAGTCTTTTGTATGGATAGAGGGTGCTAGCTGTTTCGGTAGAGCATTTGTAAATTCAACTATATTTTTAGCGGAATAGCTTCATGACTTTATGTTAAAATATTTTTGGATTTTCAAGCCTTCCTACGTATTAGGACGAATCCATATGTCCATTATAAATATGTAAAAAAGAAAAGAGGATAGGCGGAAAGGCAAAAATAAAAAAACTTGCTACAACAACAGCAAAGTTTTTTGCGCATCAGCCGTTCTGATTTTTTCTACAAAAATAAAAACTTGTAATACAATTTTTAAAATATAACATAAATGTTTAAGGATTAAAAGATATTTTGGGTATATTGTATTAGAAGAAATGTGTTTTAATATTTTTTTATAAAAAACAAGACAAAGAAATTAACAAATCAAAAGAAATATAATAAAATGTAAAACGGTGTTTCGAAATATTAACTTCTTAAAGTTGAAAGGGGTCCTGCACTTGTTGTGGACAGATATCAAAGAACGAGAAGTAGTTATGTACAAAAACTGCCAGGCGAAAATTTTAGAAAAAAAGGTGCCGAATAAAATAGTCGTGCGCAATCTAGAATTCCCGGAAAAAGGCGATTGGATATCAGCCGAGCTTGATTTTGAAGCTGTTGAAAAATTTGAGAAGAGTCGAGAACACTAATACGAAAAACATTTTATAATACTTCTATTTGTTATATAAGAAAAAGCCGAGCTTACATTTTGAGTTCGGCTTTTTTGTTTATATTTAATTCGTTCTCTTCACGAAGAGCTGCTCGTTATTAAATGTAAAACCACGTCTTTTTCCTCTCATTCATTTTCCACTATTACACTAGCCCCGTATAAAAACGTATCTTTATACGGGACTATCGATTTATTTTTAGTACACGTATTTTTGCCGCTTTTTTCATATACAACTGTTCAGAAACAAAACCTCTGTGCATACATTGAAGACAAAGGGGGAGGATACATTGGGAAAAACAAGTCGTATATTGAAATGGGTCAGCGGAGGATTAGAGGCTCTTTGGGGGATTCCCCTCCTAGGCGGCACCTTGGTTATAAGCCTAGCCTACACGCCGCTTATTCTAATGCTCGCATTGCACGTCGTAGGTTTAGTATTTGCGATTAAAACAAACAAAGTTCGGACAGGGCATATCATGGGAATTGTCTGTTCTGCTATTGCGTGGATTCCAATTGTCGGCATGATTATGCATATTTTAACGGCTATTTTCTTACTGATAGAAGCAGCCAAAGATAACGAGCCATCTGAAGACGCAGCATAAAAGAAAAGCCGCCTGATTTTTAGGTGGTTTTTTGTATTTAACACCACAGACTTGGAGGCTATATTGTTTTGGAAAATCCTTTTTATGTTAGAATATTAGAAGTATTTTCTAAAAAAGGGGGTAAACATAATAGGCAAAGCCAATCGAAAAAACAAAAGACTTTTTATAGCAGGACTCATATTAGTCGCTCTTGTAAGCTTTATATTTTTACTATGGAGTAAAGGATGGGTAATTCCTAATGCGATAAGTGCCAACCGCTATGATGTAAAAGGCGTAGACGTATCTTCTTATCAAGGGGAGATTGATTGGAGTGTGCTGAGTAAACAAGATATTCAGTTTGCTTTTATCAAAGCAACGGAAGGAAGTTCATTTCAAGATCCTTTATTTAAACAAAACTGGGAACAAGCAAATCGGAAAAACATGCGGATCGGAGCTTATCACTTTTTTAGCTACGATAGCAAAGGTTCCACACAAGCGGCTAATTTTATCAAAGCGGTCTCTCTTAAAAATAATGATTTGCCTCCAGTGATTGATGTAGAATTTTACGGAGATAAAAAACAAAGCCTGCCGTCTCAGAAACATGTATACAAGGAGCTTTCTAGCATGATTAAACATCTTGAATCTCATTATGACAAGCGCGTCATTCTTTATACGACGCCTAAAGCGTATAACTTGTATATTAAAAACAGATATCCTGAGTGTGATATTTGGATTCGCGATGTTGTGAAAAAGCCTACTCTTGAAGAACAGAAGAAATGGGCGTTTTGGCAGTATACGGACAAAGGGCGGTTAAGCGGCTATAAAGGTAAAGAAACGTTTATTGATGTAAATGTGTTTAACGGAAATCAAGCAGAATTTGAAAAATACTAGTTTACTAGAAAGGTAAGAGATGGAGGAAAAAATAATGCCTACTTATAACAAGCTAGTGCGAGATAAAATTCCCACGATTATTGAACAAAGCGGAAAAACCTTCAAATCACGCGTGCTCCAGCGAGAGGAATATCAACATGAGCTGACGAAAAAGGCAAAAGAAGAACTTCAAGAGTACGTAGAAGCCCAAACGCATCAGGAGGCAATTGAAGAGCTCGCGGATTTACTGGAAGTTATGCAGGCGCTAGCAGCTGTGCACGGGGCCACGCCAGAACAACTTGAGAAAGTGCGTGAGGAGAAGGCCAGGGAGCGCGGGAAGTTTGATGATCGGATTTATTTAGTGGAAACAGAAGAAGTGTAGACCCGTGTTTTGTTATCTTAAATTGGTCACCGTCCTTCCTTAGTATTTCTCTTTTCAATCCAGTTACAAAATCCCCTCTTGAAATTTTGTTCACCAAACAAGTAAACTAAAGACATAAGTTTGGTAAAATTGGGATAAGAAATTCATGAGGTAGGGGAGAACAAGTCGATGGAGATGGATCAAGAGAAATTTAATAAGGTGATTGAAGCGGCAAGGATGTATTATATTCTTGATTATAATCAAAGTGAAATTGCAAAAAAGCTTGGTGTATCAAGGCCTACGGTTTCTCGATTGCTGCAGACAGCAAAAGAAGAAGGCATTGTTCAAATTAAAATTGTGGATTCATCTATCAATAGTGAAAAATTGTCTTCTCAACTTGAACAAAAATTCAATTTAAAAAAAGCAATCGTCACACCGGTGCCTCAATATGAAAATCACATTATTAAAAGTCATCTAGGCGTGGCAGCAGCTGACTATCTCTATGACATCGTAAAAGACGGAGATATTATTGGGGTGACGTGGGGAACAACTCTTTATCAAGTGGCCATCGATTTAAAACAAAAGTATGTGAATGACGTGCAGGTTGTGCAGTTAAAAGGCGGAGTAAGCCATTCGGAAACGAGCACGTATGCTTCTGAAATTATGTACTTATTTGGAAAGGCATACAATACGCCTCCTATGCATCTTCCTTTGCCTGTAATTGTCGATCACGTGGTAGTCAAAAAAGCAATGGAAACGGATCGTCATATTAAGCGCATTTTAGATTTAGGCAAACAAGCCAATATTGCCGTCTTTACTACGGGACCCATTAAAACCGATTCGCTGCTTTTTCAGCTTGGCTACTTTTCCGAACAAGATGTAGAGATGATTTCCTCGCGAGCAGTAGGAGACATTTGTTCACGTTTTTTTGATAAAGATGGACAAATTTGCAATGAAAGCCTGGATGAACGGACGCTTGGACTTGATCTGGAAGAACTAAAGAAGAAAGAGTACGCCATTTTAGTAGCGGGCGGGGATCAGAAAATTGACAGCATTTACGGAGCACTGCAAGGGAATTTTGCAAATGTGCTCGTTACAGATCAGTTCACGGCGCGCTTTTTGTTAGATAAACAAGAGTAAGGGAGATGAAAACGCTGTTTTTTCAAGAGCAAAAGCTTCATCGGATTGAAATAGTAGAAGATATTGTATCTTATTCGGCGTCATCTCTGCAGGCGCAGCGAAACCGGTATCCTTTTCAAACAGACATCTCAAAAGACGGAGTGATTGCCAAAGGAACCACGGGCTATATCATTAAACAGTGGGGAAAAATGTACTTCTCCCCTGATGCTAATCAAAAAGGAATTGAACGGTTTACGCCGCCTGATCAGCCATACGTATTAATTCCTTATAAAAAGGTAAAGAATAAGTACCGAATCATGTTGTCATTTGTGATAAAAGCTGAAAAATAAGGGAAGACTTCCGAGTGCGGAAGTCTTTTTTTATTCACTAAAACAGCAGCTATAAATATTTTTGAACAAATGTAAATATATATGTTTACAATTGTTCAAAGCTATTATATAGTAAGGGTGTAAGTTGTTGAAAACGTTTTAGTGGATGCACAATATGCAGATACTTTTAGGGGGAAAACGTCATGAGAATGGTTGACTTAATTGAAAAAAAACGTAATGGACATGAATTAAATAAAGCTGAAATCGATTTTATTATCGAAGGTTATACAAAAGGGGATTTACCTGATTATCAGCTATCGGCATTTGCGATGGCGATTTACTTTCAAGGAATGACGCAGGAAGAACGCGTGAATTTAACGCAAGCAATGGTTGAATCAGGCGATCAAATCGACTTATCAAAAATTGAAGGTATTAAAGTAGACAAACATAGCACAGGCGGCGTAGGTGATACAACAACACTTGTATTAGGACCTTTAGTAGCTGCGGTTGATGTACCGGTTGCCAAAATGTCTGGCCGCGGCTTAGGACACACTGGCGGTACGATTGACAAACTTGAAGCAGTGCCTGGCTTCCACGTTGAAATTACAAATGAAGAATTCATTCGTTTAGTAAATACGAATAAAATTGCCGTTATCGGTCAAAGCGGAGACTTAACGCCGGCGGATAAAAAACTTTATGCACTTCGTGATGTAACAGCAACGGTTGATTCGATTCCGTTAATTGCAAGCTCAATTATGAGTAAGAAAATTGCAGCTGGAGCAGATGCCATTTGCCTGGATGTAAAAACTGGGAACGGCGCGTTTATGAAAAAGCTTGAAGATGCTGAAGAATTAGCAAAAGCAATGGTTGAAATCGGAAAAGGCGTAGGTCGAAACACAAAAGCAATCATCTCAGATATGAGCCAGCCTCTAGGTTTTGCGGTTGGTAATGCGCTTGAAGTGAAAGAAGCGATCGACACGTTAAAAGGCGAAGGCCCTGAAGATTTAACAGAGCTTTGCTTAACATTAGGAAGTCACATGGTTGTACTTGCTGAAAAAGCAAGCAGCTTAGATGAAGCGCGTGCAATGCTTCAAGAAGTAATTAAAAACGGAAAAGCATTAGAATCGTTCAAAACGTTCTTAAGCGCACAAGGCGGAGACGCTTCTGTTGCAGACGATCCGTCTAAATTACCGGATGCAGCGCACAAAATTGAAGTGCCAGCAAAAGAAGATGGCTACATTTCAGAAATCGTTGCAGAAAAAATCGGCGTAGCAGCAATGAAGCTAGGTGCAGGACGTGCAACAAAAGAATCTGAAATCGACTTAGCAGTTGGTATCATGCTTAATAAAAAAGTTGGCGACCAAGTGAAAAAAGGTGACTCTCTTGTTACAATTCACAGCAACAGCGAAAATGTACAGGAAGTAATGGATATCGTCTACGATTCTTACAGCACGGTCGCTGAAAAAGTGGAAGCTCCAACGTTAATTTATAAAGAAATTCATTAAGAGACAGAGAGGAAGTACAAAATGAGTCAAAACATTACGGGTATTATTGATCATACATTATTAAAAGCAGATGCGACAGAAGAGCAAATTACGGTTTTAGCACAAGAAGCAAAAGAATATTCATTCGCTTCGGTTTGTGTAAATCCAACGTGGGTAAAAAAAGCAGCTGAGTTATTAAAAGATGCTCCAGAAGTGAAGGTATGTACGGTAATCGGTTTCCCTCTTGGAGCTACTACTTCAGCAGTAAAAGCATTCGAAACAACAAATGCAATCGAAAACGGTGCAGATGAAGTAGATATGGTAATCAACATCGGCGCGTTAAAAGATAAAAACTATGACTTAGTGCAAAGCGACATTCAAGCAGTAGTAGATGCTGCAAAAGGCAAAGCGCTAGTAAAAGTAATTATTGAAACAGCTCTTTTAACAGACGAAGAAAAAGCAAAAGTTTCTGAGCTAGCTGTAAAAGCTGGAGCTGATTTTGTTAAAACGTCAACGGGCTTTTCTACAGGAGGCGCAACGGTAGAAGACGTAGCGCTTATGAGAAAAACGGTTGGACCAGATGTAGGTGTAAAAGCTTCTGGAGGCGTTCGAGGCTTAGAAGATGCAAAAGCAATGATTGAAGCTGGTGCAACACGTATTGGTGCAAGCTCTGGCGTATCAATTGCAAAAGGTCAATTAAGCAACTCTGATTATTAATAAATGACAGCAGGTTAGTACTAACTAACCTGCTGTAAACTAAGCAAAGGATGATGACTGTGGAGCCAAAACAATTAATAGATGAAGCAATCGCAGCAAGCAAACAGGCACATGTACCATATTCTCACTTCCATGTTGGTGCAGCTCTTTTAACAACCGATGGGAAGATTTATCGTGGATGCAATATTGAAAACGCTTCCTATGGATTGACGAACTGCGCTGAGCGAACGGCAATCTTTAAAGCTGTTTCAGAAGGGGACAAGCAGTTTTCAGCTATTGCAGTTGTAGGAGATACGGACGGACCAATTTCTCCTTGCGGCGCATGCAGACAAGTATTAGCTGAGTTCTGTGATGATCACACACAAATTATCTTAGCAAACCTAAAAGGAGATTTTGTGATTACCAACATCAACGAAATCTTACCGGGCTATTTTTCATCAAAAGACTTACAAAAATAAGTAAGCAGTGGAGGATACTATGAAATATTTAATTGGCATCTTAGGGTTACTCGTTGTCTTTGGATTAGCGTATCTTGCAAGTAATAACCGTAAAGAAATCAAATATAAACCAATCGTTATTATGGTTGTGATTCAAGTTCTTTTATCAGCTTTACTTCTTAATACAAAGTTTGGCTTGATTATTATCAATGCGATTGCCAGCGTTTTTGGAAAGCTGCTTTCATACGCAAACCAAGGAGTAGAGTTCGTATTTGGAGGCATTGCGAACAAAGGATCAATGCCGTTTTTCTTAAACGTGCTGCTTCCGATCGTTTTTATCTCTGTCTTGATTGGGATTTTACAGCACTTTAAAATTCTTCCTTTCATTATGAAATGGATTGGCTTAGTTCTCAGCAAGATTAACGGAATGGGAAAATTAGAGTCTTATAACGCAGTAGCTTCCGCGATTGTAGGTCAGTCAGAAGTATTCATTACTGTTAAAAAGCAACTAGACAAACTGCCGCCAAATCGTTTATATACGCTTTGTGCATCAGCTATGTCGACTGTTTCAATGTCAATTGTCGGTGCTTATATGACAATGATTGAACCAAAATACGTAGTAACAGCAATCGTTATTAACTTATTTGGCGGATTTATTATTTCTTCTATCATTAACCCTTACACAGTAACGGATCAAGAAGATATTTTAGAGGTACAAACAGGTCATAAGCAAACGTTCTTCGAAATGCTTGGCGAATACATTATGGATGGATTTAAAGTAGCAATTATCGTAGGTGCGATGCTAATTGGTTTCGTTGCGCTGATGGCTGCGATTGATAACGTGTTTGAAATGTTATTTGGTCTATCGTTCCAGCATCTTCTTGGCTATGTGTTTGCACCGTTTGCATTCATCATGGGTGTTCCTGCTTCAGAAGTTGTGGCAGCGGGTGGAATTATGGCAACAAAACTTGTAACAAATGAATTTGTGGCAATGATGAGCCTGTCGGATATGGCTTCAACATTCAGTGCTAAAACGCTTGGAATTGTATCTGTATTCTTAGTATCATTTGCTAACTTCTCATCAATTGGAATCGTGTCAGGAGCTGTTAAAGGCTTAAGCGAAAAGCAAGGAAATACAGTAGCGCGCTTTGGTCTTCGTTTACTATACGGAGCTACGCTTGTAAGCGTACTGTCAGCAATTGTTGTCAGCTTCATTTTATAAGTGTAATAGAAACAGAAAGAAAAGCAGTTTCCTTTTCAAAAGGAATTGCTTTTTCTTTTTTACATGTAAACTACAACTCCGCACATCCTAAAGAAAAACATCGACGCAGAGGAGGACAAGAAAAGCTGGGGGCTTTTCTTACTGAAAAATGGATCAAATTGGACTGTTGCTGTCAGGTGCAGCTTTATTTTTAAACGGACTGATGCTGCTTGGAAAAGCAGATGAAAAAAACGTAGGCGTATTTAACTTATTTGTTGGAGCTTTTCAAGTTATTGTTCCGTTTTATTTAATTATTACGTCAGATCAAAGCAACTGGATTTTGTATGAAAGAACGGCAATCTTTTTATTTGGCCTTACGTATTTGTATGTAGGGGTGACTGTATTAAAGGGAATGCAGGGAACAGGACTTGGCTATTACTCGCTTTGGGTATCGATTATCGCTTTAGTGTACGTTACGGTTTCTCTTGTTCACTATCATGACGTAGTTAATGCCATTACATGGATTCTTTGGTCGTTTTTATGGTTTTTATTTTATGTGCTTAATACGAGCAAAAAAGATGTATCTGCATATGTGGGGAAAGTGGCGATTGTCCAGTCGTGGGTGACGTTGACGATTCCAGCGCTGTTTTCACTAACAGGCGTATGGGGAAATAAGGATATGTACAATATGTGGGGAATCGTGCTGGTGGCGTCTATCATTTATTTCGTATATCTAGGGTATCGACTATTCTTTTCTCAGCCGCAAAAAATGATTTTGAAATAAAGTATTTACAAAAAATAGATAATAATGGTAAGATGTTAGAAATTAAATGCCGTGAAGAGAAAAGTAGACAGCGCGTATTCTTAGCAGAGAGCTCCGGAAGCTGAAAAGGAGCAAGAAAAACGCTGTTGAAACAAGCCTCTGAGCAGCGCATTGGATCTAACGTGATAGTGCGACGGCTGCTTCCGTTACAAAGCTAGAGTATAAGCGAAAGCCGTACTCGATAAGGTTTATATGGCGACATATGAACAAACTAGGGTGGCACCGCGATTCATAATCTCGCCCCTAAGACAAATGTCTTGGGGGTGGGATTTTTTTATTGATCGAAATCAATAGTGAAGCGGAGGCCTTTCTTTTATGAAAAATAAGCTGTTGTCTTGGAAATACCCGTGTTTATTACTGTTTGGAATTGGCATTAGCAATATCGGGGACTGGATTTATTTAATTGCTTTAAATGTCATGATGCTTGATATGACGAATTCGCCGCTTGCGGTTTCAGGGCTATACATGATAAAGCCGCTTGCTGCGCTATGTACAAATATATGGTCTGGAAGCTTAATTGACCGCATGAACAAACGGAAGCTTATGCTGTTTTTAGATTGGACGCGCGCGGGGATTATTGCTTGCTTTCCGTTTTTCTCATCCATACTGATCATTTATGTGCTGGTATTTATCATGAGTATGGCAAGTTCAATGTTTCGGCCAGCATCGATGGTTTATATCACAAAGCTTATTCCACGTAAAAAACGAAAAAGATTTAATTCGCTGCGCAGTTTGATTGATTCAGGCGGTTTTCTTATTGGGCCAGCCGCAGCAGGTGCGCTATTTATGATTGGAACGCCAGCGTTTGCCATTTATGCTACTGCTGCAGCGCTGGTATCGTCAGGAGTGGTTACTTTGTTTATGCCGAACCTGGATACAAAAACAGAAGTTAAAGAAAATAAGCTGTCTGTAAACACCATTCGAGAAGATTGGAAAGCGGTGTTTCGTTTCAGTAGAGCCAACAGATACATTATCACCATTTATGTATTATTCAGTTTCTTAATGGTCATGGCCACGGCAATTGATTCTCTTGAAGTTTCATTTGCAACAAAAGTCATTCCTTTGTCCGAAAGCGAATACGGATTTTTATTAAGCATAGCAGGAGCTGGCATTATGATTGGAGCAGTTGTGAATACACTGTTTGCTAAGAAGCTGTCGACGAACTTTCTCATAGGCGCCGGCAGTGTAGGGGTGTCGCTTGGTTATTTGCTGTATGCGTGTTCCTCTTCTTTTCAAACTATCGGAGCAGGATTTTTTAGCTTATCTTTTGCGTTAGCTTTTGCAAGTGCTGGTTTTCAAACCTTTTATCAAAACAGTATTCCCGTTGACATGATGGGTCGAGTAGGAAGTATATATGGACTGCTTGAGTCACTCCTGATCATTATCATGACTTTTTTATGCGGCATGGCTGCGCACATCTTTTCGATTCAGGAAGCTGTAATTGGTGGAAGCCTGGTTATGTTTTTAAGTACAATTGTATTGTTTTTGTGCACGTTAAAGCCGACGTTTTATAAAGTGAATTTGGTCAAAAAGCAAAGAATCTAACGCACGGGTACTAGTGGACAAATAAGCTAAGAAGCCGATAAAAAGAAATGAATACAGGATAAAGGATGGAAAAGCACAGTGAAAATGAAAGATGCGTTAAAGAAAAAAGGAATGTTTGTTAAAAAATTACCGAATCAAGGTGAATTCTTTCGAAAGCGATGGGAAAATGAATTTGCAAGTGCTTTAAGCGCATCGCAAAAAAAGAAAATTTATATGGACCAATTTTTGTGGCATGCGTTTAGCTATGAAAAGCTCCCTTGCTTGCAAGGAGAACAAGCGGTTCAAGCGTTCGAACAGCAAATAAAGAACGACTGTTATTTGCTGTTTGAGCATGATGAACGAGTGCTGCAGCTATCTAAATGTAAGCATCTAACAAGCGCTGATTTAAGTGAAAATACAAACATGTATTTAGAAGATTTATATGTGGTTGATAAAAACTTCACGTGGACTTACGTAATTACCCATGAAAGCTCATGTGAACCTTACTTTTACCGAACATAAGTGAAGATATGGCCTGCCGTGTTTATAAAGGTGTGTGCTTTCAGCTATTGAACTTATAACAGATATGCCTCCGTTTTTGCGTATAGTTTATCTTGTTGCAGTCCTCATTCCATCTCTTGCTGTGACGGCACGCCGACTGCATGACATAGGAAGAAGCGGCTGGTGGCAGCTCATTAGTATTATTCCGATTGCAGGAGTTATTTGTCTATTAATTCTTCTTTGTCTAAGAAGTGAGTCGCAGCTAAATCGTTTTGATGTACCTAATAAAGTTGCGTAGGACTTAAATGATTAGGTAGTTTAATTTAATAAATAAAGAGAGGGTTTGTCATGTACTGGTATATAAAAGCGTTAAAAAATTACGCGACGTTTCGAGGAAGAGCAACGCGTACGGAGTATTGGATGTTTACATTATTTGCTTATATCTTTACGCTTGTTCTATACGCCTTGGTTTTTATTGATTCAATTGCTCTACTTGTATCTATTTTAATATTGCTCTATGGAGTAGCAATGATTCTGCCTTCACTTGCTGTTACTGTTCGCCGGCTGCATGATACAGGAAGAAGCGGCTGGTGGTATTTAATTAACTTTGTTCCAGTTATCGGAGGCATTTGGCTGCTCATCTTACTTTGTCAAAGAAGCGAAGTAACAGCCAATATTTACGATACAGACACGCAGGCATCTTAACCAGAGTAGTTTATTAGTTTAAAAGTTAATAAACTAATAGACAAATTATTTTTAGCTAAAGAAAACTCCTGTTAAAAAGGAGTTTTCTTTTTTTTATTTTCCCACACGCTGCTGGGAAGTTCTTTTCGAAGAACAGGTGCAATATCATCTGCAAAGCGCTCTAGCTGTTCGCGCTGTTCTGCTTCGCTTAGACCGTCTACGCTGATGCTCAGCACTTCGTTTCCATAAGCATGGTGATAGTCTATTATTTTTTCAATGATTTGCTCAGGGCTTCCTACTAAAGCAGGACCATGTTGAACGATATCTTCTAGTGATGTGAACGGCGATTGATTATGTTTGGCTGCTTCTGTATTGCTAAAGGCGTTATAATACGGGCGATAGCGGCGAATCGCTTCTTCCGCTGTATTAGAAATATAGAGGCTACTCGCCCCCGAACCGACGATGGCCTTGCGTGGGTCATGGCCATAATAAGCCAAACGTTCGCGGTAGTGGTCAATCAGCGCTTTATATTTAGCCTGAGGATGGAAGGAATTAGATGAAAATAGCGGCTCTCCGTATTTAGCCGCCAGTTCTGTAGACAGCGGGCTTGACGCGCTTCCATGCCAAACGGGAATAGAAGTTTGAAACGGACGAGGCTGAGTCGTAACGTTTGTCAAAGGCGAACGATAACGGCCACTCCACGTGACATTTTCTTTTGTCCAAAGCTGTTTTAAAAGAGCGTATCTTTCAGCAAGAGATTCCCATTGTTCTTCTTCTGTAATACCAAAAAGCGGATAATGACGCGGGTCATTGCCTTTTCCGATAATCAGTTCAAGGCGTCCACCCGATAGGTGATCAAGCGTTGCATAATCTTCAGCTACTCGTACAGGGTCTAAAATACTTAGAACGGTAACGGTCGTAAGGAGACGGATGTGTGACGTTTTAGCCGCAATTGCACTTAAAACAACAGGAGGAGAAGAAGACAAAAAAGGAGTTCCGTGTCTTTCGCCGACTCCGTAAGCATCAAAACCTAACTTTTCTGCCAGCACTGCTTGATTTAACACATGCTGAAACTTTTCTTGAGCAGTGAATATTTCTCCAGTAACCGGGTTCGGGATGTTTTGAATAAGACTAAATAAAGCAAATTTCATACGTTTTACCTCCAAAAGATAAAATGGTAGACGACAATAAAAAAAGCAAACGTACACGCATTATCGTGTCCATTTGCCTCCAGTTGACTGGTAGATATGTAGGTTCAATGTTTTATTAGTTGTATCTTAAGCGGTAGACACCGGGCTGTCAAGATAATCTTTTTCTAAAAACCTACTTGATTTATCGGTTAACTAGTATTATGATGTGAATAATCTTACACGAAGTAAGCCCACTGGTTAACCAGAGGCTCTTGATGAAGCAGCTGCTTCATCAAGAGCCTCTTTTTATTACATAATATAGGGATTTAGGGGAGGAACGTATGAAAAAATATTGGCTGTTTTTACTTTCAATTGTAGTAGCTGTGAGCGTGGCAGGATGCGGAACAAACGCATCTTCAAGTGCAGGAGAAAAGAAAGAAAAAGATGTTCAAACGATTGTGGTTGGAACAGGCACTCAGTTTCCTAATATTTGCTTTATCGATGATAAAGGCAAACTGACCGGCTATGATGTAGAAGTAGTAAGAGCAATCGACAAAGAGCTAAAGGATTATAAATTTGAATTTAAAACGATGGAATTTTCAAATCTGCTTCTCAGCTTAGAAAGTAATAAAATTGATATGATTGCTCATAACATGGCTCAGAACGCTGAGCGAAAGAAAAAGTTTTTATTTAATGATGAAACATATAATTATTCTCCGCTTTATGTAACAGTTCCTCAAAATCGAAATGATATTCATTCATTAAAAGATTTAGAAGGTAAAAAAATGATTGTAGGAGCTACAAGCAATGCGGCTGTCTATCTAGACAAATACAATCAAAAACACGGCAATAAAATCGATGTAGTTTACGCCGGTCAAGGTGCGGATGATGCCACAACTCAATTAAAAACAGGCCGGGCAGATGCTACGCTTGCGACACCATTTTCCATCGACTTTAGCAATCAAACGCTGAAATTTCAGCAAAAAACGGTTGGAGATATCGTGATTAATTCAAAAGTATATTTTATGTTTAACAAAAAAGACGAAAAGTTAAAGTCGGAAGTCGATCAGGCGATTAAAAAGCTGAAAAAAGACGGTACATTAAAAAAACTCAGCACAAAATGGCTAGGAGAAGACTATACGGTGCAAAATTGACTATCGCAAAAAAGCAGCTGCCCATACAGCTGCTTTTTTTGTATGATATAAATCCAATAGATAGAAGAAACGATCTGCAAAGAAAACAAAAATTAGTGTATAGTAGAGCTATAAGTACTATAAAAGCAGGACCGCAGTAGGAGGCAATTCATTGATTACGGATTTACAGCGCGGAGATTTCTTTCAAAAAGGACATCGTTATCGCAGAAAACAAATTCATAAGCTTTATAAAGGACAGGAACAAAGCGAAATATCAACGCCGAAAGCGCATCCATATATTTTTATTTTCACAAAAGAAAGCGGAAGTGAATACGGAACAGGACACGGGTGGAACAGAGATAAAACCGCTTTTTTCTATACAGGAGAAGGCCAAAGAGGATCGATGCAGCTCATTAAAGGCAATAAAGCGCTTCGTGAACATTTCTTATCAGGAAAAGCCGTTTACTTGTTTCACTACGTGGAGCCTGGAGTAGTAGAGTTCATTGATGAAGTGACGTATATTAATCATCAATTAGAAATCATGTGGGACTCAGACGGAGAGCTTCGTGAAGCTATTATTTTTGAACTTGAACGAAATCCTGTGATTGAGGAAAAAGCAGCAAAGCTGGATGTTTCACCTTATTCAACTGAACAGCTTCGCCATATAGCATTAGGAGAAGAAAAAAAGACAAGTATTTACGAACAAACGGCCGCTCTTAAACAATATGTTCACAAACGCGCAGCAGGTATTTGTGAAGCCTGCGGAGAAAGCGCGCCGTTTATCGCAAAAGATGGAAGCTCCTTTTTGCAAATGTACTATCTTTCAAAGCTTTCAGAGAGCGGATTCGCTAAGCCAAAGGACGCTGCGGCACTATGTCCCAACTGTTATAGTCGTCTACGCTACGGGAAAGATAGTGAAGTATATAAAGAAGAGCTGATTACTAAAATTAATGAAAAAGAAGCAAAAAATGAGTGATATCGTCTTTCTTCATTTTATAAAAAACCGTCTCTAGGCAGGGCAGCTGCCGAGGCGGTTTTTTTTGTATGTAGAATGACTTCAAAAAATAAAGGCAATAAAGCGTATAAAAATAATGGAAAAACAGATAATGAAAAACTGAAGCTTTTGTTTAGAAAATAGTAAAAGTTGGGGTGATGTGCTGTGGCAGACAAGTATGACTGTGTCATTATAGGTGGAGGAATTGCAGGACTTCAAGCCGCTATTCAGCTTGGAAGATATAAGCGCAGTGTATTGGTTATTGATTCAAACGATGGCCGTTCCAATCTTTGCAAAAATTATCAAAATATATTGGGATGGCCTGAGGGAATAAGCGGGCAAACTCTAAGAGAAACGGGAAGGCAGCAAGCAAAAAGCTACGGCATTCAATTTGCAGAAGAGCGTGTCCTTCAGTGTGAAAAAGAAATAGAAGGGTTTAACGTCATTACAAACTTTGCGAACTACGAAGCAGCTACTTTACTGTTTGCGACGGGAGTCGTAGACCGAATTCCGCCTGAACTTCAGCAAGAGCTATATCCGTGCATGGGAACAACCGTATATGTATGTCCCGACTGCGATGGGTATGAAGTAAATAATAGAAGGGTATTAGTACTAGGGTCAGGAAAAGTAGGAGCCAGTTTATCTCTTACGTTAACATATTGGACAAATGACATTACGTACATTAATCACGACAAAAAAGAAATTGGACCTTTAGCAGATACCTTGATGCAAAAGGGCATTACCTATAAAGAAGCGGCAATAAAAAAAGTCATAGCTGAAGCAGACATGTTAAAAGGAGTTATCCTCGAAAACAATGAATTTATCTATGGAGAAAGAGGTTTTTTAGCGTTCGGAGGAAATAAAGTTCGAACAGAATTAGCGCATGAGCTCGGAGCAGAACTTCTAGAAAATCAGCACATTATCGTAAATCCGCGTACAAAAGAAACAAATGTTTCAAACGTGTGGGCAGCAGGAGACATTGTAGCTCATTCTGAACAAGTGACGGTAGCGATGGGAGAAGGTTTACAGGCAGCTATTTGGATACACAAACGCTTGTTAGAGCTTTATGAAAAATAATTGGTTTTTATCCGTTTCTGCACACGCTACATTCTGAGTGGGAAAAGTCGATTTTTAGTGTTTTTTGTAATAAAACTCTGTACAGTATTCTGTGTTCAATAACCTTTCTTATTCTATTTTATATTACAATCGAATAAGAGAAAAATAAGAAAGAGTGATAATAGGTGTTTATTGGATATGCACGTGTATCAACAGGATTATAAAAATAAAAGGTATTTTCTACAAATAGAAAATACCCCCCCGTTGGTTGCTACATTAAAAAGGTTAGGTTTGTTATAGCGTGACTTTATTTACCTGATAGCATGGATGATTTAGGACAATAAAAAGGATTAGATTTTCTCGATGACCATTTAAAAAATGAACTATGTATAAATTTGAGAATAGAAACTTTGCAAAAACGAATAGAAGAAAGTATTAGAGCTTTTGATTTACGAAAAGTTGGATTTATTGTAAATGAATTGGCTAAAGACTCCAAATCTGACGTTAGTAAATATTCTGCACGTTCATTTGCCCAAGCCATAGCAACAGGACATATGAGAAGACAGGCAATGGTTAGCAGTGACTACGCAATAAAGGTAACAAATCTTCTAACACATAACTCCTTAGATTCCTCAACAAAGGAAAGGGTAAGGCAATTAAAGATAATAGATGAATTGTTAGAATCGCCAAGCTGATAATCAACCATAAGAAACAAGGACACTATGTTTTATTCAATATAGTGTTTTTCTTTATTCAAAAAATCAACAATAAAGTTTAACAGAGCCTTATAAAACTATTATTTTTATAAATTAGTTTGTTATTTTACTCCTTTACATAGAAGATGTGATCTTTTTATTTTTAATAAATTTTATCTTATTTAAAGTATATTAACATTAGATACTTTATTATTTACTTAATGTAACGTACTTTCTGAGAAGATAGGAAGGTAATAAAAGTAATGACCATCTTTTGAAATAAATGGGTATGATATATAATAAATCTTTAATCAAAACATTTTGAAGGGAAATGTAATATGAAAATTTCTAAGTCACGTAAAAAACATAAAGTGAAGCATCTGGAACCTGCAAGTATCTTGTTCGTGGGGTTTTTAGGATTAATATTGCTCGGCACCGGCTTATTAATGATTCCTGCTGCTACAAGCGATAGACATCATCTAAGCTTTATTGATGCTCTTTTTGAAGCCACTTCTGCTGTATGTGTAACAGGCCTAGCCGTGGTAGATACGGGGACAACATTTACTTTATTTGGACAGCTCATTTTGCTTGTACTCATTCAAGTTGGTGGCTGGGGATTCATGACTATTGGTATACTCATGTTTATTGTACTAGGTAAAAAAATAGGATTACAACAAAGATTAATACTTAAGGAATCTCTAAATGCTTTTTCGCTACAAGGCGTTATTGCATTAGTCCAACGTGTTGTGCTAATTACATTGGCTGTGGAAGGTATAGGAGCGCTTATCCTAGCTATTCGTTGGTCCCAAGAAATGAGCTGGGGAAAGGCTATTTATTATGGCATATTCCATTCTATCTCTGCTTTTAATAATGCAGGATTTGGTTTGGAACCAGATAATTTAAGCAAATGGGTAGGAGATCCAACCGTAAATATTATGATTACGTTACTTTTCATAATAGGAGGGACTGGATTTTTTGTCATAGCAGACATTTTTCAGAAACGAAACATAAGAAAGTTTTCTCTTCACACTAAAATTGTATTAGTTTCAACTATCCTACTAAATGCCGTGAGTACACTCATTATTTTTACTCTAGAATATCATAACTCTCATACTTTAGGTCAATTAAGCATGGGGGATAAATGGTGGGCAGCTTACTTTCAGGGTGTAGTTCCTCGTACTGCTGGTTTTAATACCTTGGATATCGGGGCGCTCACATTGCCTTCAAAAGTGTATATGATGGGTCTTATGTTTATTGGAGCGGCTCCAGGTTCAACAGGCGGTGGAATTAAAATAACTACGTTTGTCTTAATATTGTTTGCTTTATGGTCAGTATTGACAAATAAAGAAGAGATTAATGTTTTTCGACGCCGAATTCCTAAATCGCTTGTGTATAGAGCTTTTTCTATTGCTACTTCTGGCATTATTTTTGTTTCTATTATTTTCTTTCTACTCACAATCACAGAAAAAGGTATAGACATGTCTACCCTTTTGTTTGAAACGTTCTCTGCTTCTGGAACAGTTGGATTAAGTGCTAACTTTACAGGAGATTTAAGTCCTATAGGCCGAATTCTGATTACAATTATGATGTTTATTGGCAGAGTGGGACCTCTTACCATTGGCTTTGTACTTGCGATTCGTTCAAACAAACAATCTAAAATTAGGTATGCAGAAGAAAAGATTCTTATTGGTTAAAAATTTATTTTAAATATATAATTTGGTCAACATATTCATGATTTAGGCACAAGTAGCCTAAACCACGAATATCTCTTTTTATTATAAACAAACTACTCAAGGTGCTGAGAATTATCTTCGATCTAAATCTCATTAACCTGTAGAAAAACTCCCTATTTATTGGAGGGAGTTTTTTCTAATTTTAAACTGTATATGATTTTAGTTAACATAAAGCCTGTTCTAGGTAGCAAGTAAAAAAGAAGCCTCTAGCTGAGACTTCTTTTTTACTTTTTTTGAACTTTCTTATTTTTATACGAGGTTAAATGTTAGCATCGTCTTTAAATTTTAAAATGGCTTCTACTGCCTTCTTGTATCCTCCAGAATCCCTTAAAGATTTTCCAATTTCCAAGCTTCTTTCTTTGAATGAAGAGTTTGATAGTACTTGTTCCGTTGTATTTCGTAATGTAATAGCATCCAGTTCTTGACGATTAAGTTGTAAACCAGCTCCTAATTCTTCAATTCTATTAGCCACTATTGGTTGATCCCCCATAACAGGGATAACCACAAGAGGAACACCAAAATAAAGCCCTTCACTCGAACTATTCATTCCACCATGAGTAATAAAAACATCTGCTTGTTGTAGTATTTCTAATTGTGGTACATAATTACGCACGATGAAATTAGGTGGAATATCCTTAAACTGGCGAATATCAGTCTGTTTTCCTACTGATAATACAACTGTAGCTTTACTTTCTTGGAATGCTTTAAAACAGGTAGTATATAACTCAGGTTGCTGATTAAATACTGTGCCCATTGAGATAAAGACGAGCCTATTACTAGGGATACTTTTTAAAGGAAGAGTTTCTACATCTTTCCGTGGCGCAATAGAAGGACCAACAAAGATGAAAGACTCATCAAATTTATCAGCATGGGGTTGATATAACTTAGAGGTAAATACAATCGTGATATCCCCAGGACAAGACATCAAGTTTTGACTATCACTGAGAATGACTCCATATTTATGCTTCCATTTTGTCGTTATTTCTTCAATTTCTCGATACCTTTGGGAGGTTTTATCTATTTCTCCTCTGCTCTTTATAAGGGCTGAAAAGATATCCTCATTAATGGCAAATGTTGTACAAGAAGATATTTTAGGTATTCCCAGTACATCAGCAATAATCCATCCTGCGGCGAAATTATTATCATAAATAACATAGTCGTATCTCTCTTCGCTTATTTCGTTTAAAACATCCTCTATAATCTTATCCATTGACCGTCCCATAAACAGCAACATTTCGAGAGGATCTATTTTTTCCGTCATCCTTTTCATTGGATCTATATTGCGTACAAAATTTTCATAAGGTCGAAATAAAGCACCTGTTTTTTCAATTTTATTTTTATATTCTTCCACACAGTAATAGACCACGTCTTCTCCCTTTTTCACTAGCTCTTCTACGAATGCAATGGTGGGATTAACATGGCCTTCTCCAGGAAAATTAAAGAATAATACCTTTCCCATTAAAATTCCTCCTTTTTTCACAATGAAAAATAACAAAATATTAATATATTTCCTTATTGTACCATAAAGTATTTTTAAATTTCATATATTTTCTTAATTCACATAATGTCTCTTACAGGAACCAGAAAGCCCTTTAAATAAACAAAAATATTTTCTTCTAATGTAAAAATGTATAGTTTTTATTTGTTTACCAAATGAAGAGTAGTGGTTGAATGAAAAAGGAAAATAACTATATATAAGAGAATGTATGTCAGTGGAAAGAAAATAGATTTATGACATTTTCAACAAGGCATCTTTACATAATTTTGATTTTTCCTATGAATAGATCGGAAATTTTTTATAAAGGGGATGGAAATCATGTTTCACGCGAAGGATGTTTTAGCCGATCAACTGTTAGCAAATGCTAATGACCCTAGCTGGTACCAGCCATTTTCAGCTTCGATTGAAAACTTGTCGGAAGAGGAAGCTTTTTGGAAGTCTAACAAGGACAGTAATAGTATAGATGAGATTGTGCAACATCTACTTTATTGGAATGAAACATGGCAAGCTAGGTATCAAAAGTCTCATGTCAATGCAATACCTTCTATAGGAAATAATAATAAAAGCTTTATAATTGTCGAAAATCAAACATTTGATCATTTAAAAGAGCGACTATTAGAAGTACTGTTACAATGGCAAGAGTTATTAACTGAAGAAAAAGTCGAAAGAGATGTAAATGGTTTTTCTGAACATGTGAAGTGGTGGGAGGTACTTGGAAATTTAACTACTCATAACGCATATCACATTGGTCAAATCATTTATATTCGGAAACTACAAAAAAGTTGGAAAGAGAATAGTGGTGAAGAGGATTAACCGAAGTCGATAATTGATGTCTCTGAATGAAATGGAGCATGAAGTTCTCCTTTTTTTATGTAGAATGTATTATGATGTACGAAGTACTTTAATATTTACTTAATGAATGATGAAACCTAGGTAAAAGAAAAAGTAGGTTTCTATCGAATGTAGAGTCGATTACAAAATACAGAATCTGCTCTTTTTATGACCAATGTTTCAGTAGGGCTACGATATATGTCATTTCCTATACATGTGTGTATCAAAGGTTATAGGACATTGTTCTCATGGTATACTATCGATTAATGACAAAACACATTGTATATGCAACATGTTTTGTTCATTTTCTGCTTTTGGGGGACAACTTCATTGTTTGTTGTCCTTCTTTTTATTTTATATAAAAAGAAGGACTTACTCTCCAGAGTACTGTTAACCTTAGTCAAGGGAGTTGAAACGTTATGAAAAAGACAGAGCACATCAAGAGGTATGAGCAAGGTATTACTAGTAAGTTTGCTGTGTACAGATTACCCTATGTTTATGACTTTTCTATTTACGCTATTGATATCTTTTATACTGATACAGAGGACTACTTCTTTGGCTGTGCCAAGAACACTACACTTGAAAGATTCTTTACTCGTAAAATCCACCAAGATGAACTAGGGTATTATTTCCCGTATGCTCAAGAAAAGGTCTATCTCAACAGTTTTAATCCAATAAAGAACAATAAGCTACAGTTTGTTCAATGAACTGGCTTTTTTTATGCCATCCAAGACAAATAACCTATCATATCACCATTATGAGAAGTAAATGCTAAGAATATCAGCATGATTAATCCTGTTGTTTTATTTGATATAAATATTTTCCCTTTATTCGAACATTCTACTACTTAAGAAACCCTAAAAAGTTTACTCAAAGATATAAAGGTGGATTCAATATAAATGAATAATAAGGCTTATATGGTCTTTCGTGAGATCTTCATTGTTTGCATTGTTCCCTTTGCTGTTATCTTTCTTACCGACCTTTTGGTGCAAATAACCAGTAAAAGAAATTGATTTATATTCTTCTCCCACTATAAACGGATAATAAATAGCAACTTGAGCAAACTACTCAAGATGCAATAGAGCATTATCAACATGACATCTAAATTTCAACGACTAGGAAAACTACTGTACAGGAGCAGTAGTTTTTTCCGTTTTTATGTTGTATAGAATATACAAGGTTAGTTAACGTAATGTAATTTATAGGAATGAAAGTATTTTAATGTTTATCTATAAGTGTTTTAATAGAAAAGTAAATATTTCAAAACAAGAAAGTGAGAACAAATGGACTTTATTTTTAATTTTATAGTTGAATTTATTGAAACAATAATTATAATGTGGCTTGTTTCGTTTGCATTAGAAAAACTGAATGTATATCAGCTAGAGAAAAAAACTAAATGGAAATTAATACTTACCCTTTCATTTATATTAGGTATTATCTTTGCATTAATTGACCTATTATAATATGTATATCGTATACAAATTTAATGATTCTCTGGTGAAAGATTCTATATAATAAAGGTTACTCAAGGAGAGGATTAAATGGATAAAGAGCTAGAAGAAAAAGTAGTAAGATCCTTCTTTACTAAGAGAATCCAAGATAGAGTGATGTTCGAACTTTTTTCTGCAAAGAAAAGAGAAGACGCATTACATCGTCTTAATCACAATTACACAAAGACGTTGAGAGAAGAGTACATGATTGAGATTCCTAAACCAAATTCTTGTGCCGATGACATCGCCAAATTATTAAAGCAGCACGGCGCAGGAAAAGAGTGTTATTCAATTTCATGGAACAAAAAAATAGACGGAAAAGAATTACCTTTACTTACAGCTCTTGAGGATGCAGTAGGTTATGGTTTTCCTTCTATTGTCGTTTGCATTCCAAATAAACTAGCATATTTTGAAGCAGAACAAGGATACGGACCTCCACCAAGGTATATTTTAAAAAGAGAAACGTAGATGTATGCTCCATACATTTTCAGTTTACATAATACCTCTTCCGGTACACATCCCAAAAAAGAACCCTTGGTTTTGAACTGAACCCAAAAAGTTAGACAATTTATATTTAAGCAACGTAGTTGGCATGAGTACGGTATTCGACTGGACTCA
>NZ_JBHZOT010000007.1:0-244653 GCF_042787735.1 Priestia sp. YIM B13490 | reverse complement strand
TGTTCTGGGTTTTTATAAAAAATCCAAAAAGCAATACTAAATAACACTCCTGCAATACCGGTAATATAGAATAATGATCTCCATCCAAAAGCCAACATGATTGCGACTAAAAGTGGAGGAGCAATAGCAGGACCCCATTTCGATGACGAATCCCAGAGGCCTGTTGCAAATCCTCTTTCTTTTTTTGGAAACCAATAAGATGTTATTTTTGCACCTGTTGGCCAGCAAGGTGCTTCACCAGCCCCTAGTAGTAACCTTACAATAATAAATGAAGGTAGCTTATTAAAGAGTCCCATCATAAATGTAGCTCCACTCCACCACAAAACTGCAATTGAATATATCTTTTTTGTACCAAAACGATCAATTAGCCAACCAGCGGGAAGTTGCATTAAAGCATAAGACCATGAAAAAACTGTACCTAAAAGTCCTATATCTGTTTTTGTTAAATGTAACTCTTTCATCATTTGCGGAGCAGCAATGGATAGATTTGCCCTATCTAGGTAGTTGATAAACCCACCTATAATTAACCAGATTACAACCGTCCATCTCCAATTTTTTTTTTGTGCAGTAGAAAGCACGGGCTCTTTAGTTTCAATTTGCATTTGTTTATCTCCTAATCAATTAAAATAGATGAAAACAAACGAAGTGATAGTTATGCGCCTCCTTATCATTATTTAATTTCATACAATGATTAAAGAATAGAGTTACGGTTTTACAAATACTGTTTTAATAGAAGTAAAGAATTCAATTGCAGCTTGACCTTGTTCACGAGAGTGAGAGCTAGATTGTTTCATTCCTCCGAATGGTGCTTGTAATTCTACCCCGGCAGATTCTGCATTGATACGCACAAGACCAGCATCCATCTCATTTACGAATGAAAGCATACGCCCAATTGATTTCGTGAAAATGGAAGCACTCAGTCCAAACTTTACATCATTTGCAACATTCAGTGCTTCTTCTAACGTTTCAACTTTCATAAGGGCAAGTACTGGACCAAAGATTTCCTCTTGAGCGATAGTCATACCACTAGTCACGTTTTCGAATATAGTAGGCTCCATATAGAAACCATCAGCCAAATTCCCTTCATCTAGACGTTTACCACCATAAACTAACGAAGCTCCTTCTTCAACACCTTTTTCTACGTAGGCAAGTACCGTGTTAAGCTGGTCTTCACTTGCACAAGGCCCCATCCAAACATCTTTTTCAAGGCCATTTCCAACTTTTATTTCTTTCACTTGTTCAATCAGCTTTTCTTTAAACTCATCATAAATTTTACTTTGTACAATTACACGACTTGTAGCTGTACATTTTTGTCCAGTGGAACGCAATCCTCCACTAATAGTTGCCTCTACTGCTTGTTCAATATCGGCATCGTTAGCAACGATAACTGGATTTTTCCCGCCCATCTCTAATTGATATTTTGCACCACGTTTTAGTGCGCCTAAACCAACTTGTTTACCGACTGCATCAGACCCTGTAAACGTAATCCCATTAATATCTGGATGATCAATAATGCCTTGTCCGATAACAGAACCAGAACCCGTTACCATATTAATCACACCACGTGGCAAACCTGCCTCTGCAAAACATTCCATAACTTTTGCAGCAGTAACTGCTGCTTCTCGAGCTGGCTTCAAAATAACAGTATTTCCATAAATAAGAGCAGGAGCAATCTTCCAAATAGGAATAGCTACTGGGAAATTCCAAGGTGTAATAACACCCACTACCCCAAGAGGAGCACGGGTTGTGTACATAAATGCTTCAGAGTCTGTTGAAGGTAGGACATCTCCCACTTTTCTTAGACCTTCTCCTGCATAGTAGCGAAGAATTGCGACCCCTCTTGCAGTTTCACCTTTTGCTTCTGGAAATGTTTTTCCCATCTCGCGGGTCATTGTCTTTGCTATTTCATCTAGGCGCTGCTCAAGCATATTTGCTACTTTATACAAACATTCACCACGAGCAGCCCCGGACAGTTTATTCCAGGAAACCTGAGCTTTTTTAGCAGAAGCAACAGCGCGATCTAAATCTTCTTTTTCAGAATGCTGTACATAACCGACTACATCATGTCGATTAGCAGGATTGGTGCTGCTATCCACTTGCTCCACAGAACCCGTTACCCATTCTCCATCAATATAGTTTAAATACATTTTCTCTTCTGTTGTTATATTCATCATATTTCCCTCCATATTATCTGAATCAAAAGTTAATAAATTCATAAATTTCTGATATTTAAAATCAAAAAAATAATTTGAGTTTAATAGTTAAGTTTGAAATCATTTAATTAGACCGAAATTTTGCTTGGTAACCTTACACTATTTTTTAATATACCAATGCTAGGAATTTCAATTTCAATCTGATCACCTTCTAATAATGTAAAGTCATTTGGTGGTACAATACATGTGCCAGTTAATAATACGGTGCCATCAAAAATTTCATTATCACGTACTAAGAACGAAACCAATTCTTCAAATTTTCTTTTTAATTGACGTGTACTAGCTGTTCCCTCTACTGCAAGGTTTCCATGACGATAAATACGGCATATGATATCAAAGTCATATGGATCTTTTACGGATTCGGTGAGAAGAATGGCTGGTCCAATAGAACAAGAATGCTTCCACATTTTTGCCTGTGGTAGATAAAGGGGATTTTCTCCCTCAATATCACGGCAGCTCATATCATTTCCAATTGTATAACCAAGGATTTCACCTTCCTGACTAATAATCAAACCTAGTTCTGGTTCAGGGATTTGCCATTTAGAGTCACTACGAATATAAACTTCCCGATTGGGTCCAACTGTGCGAGCAGCTGTAGATTTAAAGAAAATTTCTGGACGTTCTGCGTCATATACTTTGTCGTAAAATGTGGTAGCGTCTAATTTTCCATCTGTAGCTTCATAATTTCGAGCATCGCGGCTACGTTCGTAAGTAACTCCGGAAGCCCATACTTCTTGAGCAATAATAGGTACAAGTAATGAAAGTTCTTCAATAGATTGTGGGATAGGCTTAGACTTAGAAATCATATTTTGAACAAAAGAAAGAGGAGAGATCTTTTGTACGTTCGCTTGATGAATTAGTTCTATAAACCCTTCCTGCTCAAGAGGGTAAACTGTTTCTTCTGATGTAAGGGCTGCTAAAACAGGTTTTGAATCTTCACTTAAATATCGAATAATACGCATATAAATAACCTCCATTTGTTTTATAATATAAAACTCAGTTTTTTAATATAGACAAAAGAGAAGGGAACCTCTTTATTAAATCGGTATCCCATACCCCATCTGCTCTGATAATTCGGAAGCTGCTTGTTTCAGTTGCTGAACAAAGATTCCTAACTGAATGTCATCTACTCCTGCGATAAGTGTCGAAAGACTTATAGCAGCAATAACCTTATTTTCGTGATTTCTAATAGGTGCTGCAATGCAACGGACACCAGGTTCATTCTCTTGATTATCGACGGCATAACCCTGACTTTGAACTTTTTCAAGTTCCTGCAAAAATTCAATTTCATTTGTAATGGTGAATTCGGTTTGCTCAGTATACTCATACCCAGATAAAATTTTCTCTAGTTCATCCTTTTCTTTAAAAGCAATCAAAGCTTTTCCTACTGCAGAACAGTGAAGTGGAATCCTTTTTCCTATTCGAGAATAAAGAATAACAGCCATAGGACCTTCAACTTTATCAATATACGTTCCTTCTTTACCATCTAAGATGACTAAATGTGTAGTTTGTCCTGTTTTTGCTGATAAATCCATCAGATATTTTTTAGCTAATTGTCTAATATCTAAAGACTGAATAACATAGTTTCCTCTTTCAAAAAGTTTCATCCCTAGTCCATACTTTCCATTCTCGAGGTTCTGATGAATGTAGCCACGTTGTTGAAGCGTTTTCAATAATGAATGAACAGTGCTTTTGTGAAGACCAATTTGATCACTTATATCTGTTATTTTCAATTCTGTTGTATGTTCATCAAATAGGTCAAGGATACGAAGGGCGCGATCTACTGATTGAATAATAGGCATGGAGTTTCACCCTTTTGTTTTATATTATAAAACTTGTTTTTATTATTACAAACAATTTTATAATATAACTATAATACTAATTATTCTGAAAAGTCAACCGCTTTTTTATTCAAATGTAGAAGACTATATTACAAGTCATGATTTTTGAGAATTGATTATAATCAATTCTTTTCCTTCATAATCATATCTTATTCCTGTTTTAAAACTTATTCAAAATCTATGTATCATAAATGTGCGTTTTTGGTGTACTTGAAAAAGATCGTTTTTTGTCAAACAGGATTTATATATTAGGAAGTAAAAAGAGCAAGCTCTCTAGCATGAGAGTTTGCTTTTCACAATTATAGCGAGTGTACGTTTGCCTGAGTAAAAGAGAACATCAAACTTAGTCTTAAAACAGTTTTACATGGAGGAATTCATCAAACATCTCTTAAAAAAACACCTATTTTCAATGAATAATTGAAACCGAAAAACCTTCTACTCTGTTAGGTAGAAGGTTTTTCGTGTGATTGAAATGTTAGTGTATCGTCTGTAAGAAAGGTAACAAATTTATTGATTGCCAATAAGTTTATTATTTAAACGAAAGTGGAAGAATACAAGTAAATTTGAGTGACATGATTTATTTCAGAGCCGGGCTTCCATACCGCAGATAAATTAAAGTCCTTGACCTACTTTAACTTTATTTTCACCTGTACTCCTATAAGCCCATATGATAACCGGAATTAATATCAAAGATAGAATTCCTCCACTTAATGATAAAACGGCATAACTTGATTGAGCCACAACCATTCCGGATAAAGCTCCTCCGGAAGCTCCTGCTAAAGCAATTAAAACGTCTATAGTACCTTGTGTTTTCGCACGTGTTAATGGTTCTGTAGCATCCACTATTTGAGCTGTCCCGCTAATTAAACCTAAGTTCCATCCTAATCCAAGTAACGATAGAGCAACCACTAGAAGAACCATTGAATCACTCGGTGCCATAGCTGCTACCAGCCCAGCTAAAAGAAGGATAATTCCTGAAGTAATTGTCATCGCCGTTCGTCCAATTTTATCAATTAAGACCCCTGTAAATAATGAAGGAAGATACATAGAACCAATATGAAAGCCAATTACAACTCCTACTTCAGTTAGCCCGTGGCCATGATGTTTCATGTGCACAGGTGTCATGGTCATGATAGCAACCATTACAATTTGAGTAAGGACCATAACTGTGGCGCCAACAGCCACTCCTTTTTTGTTCGTTGATCGCTCAGTATTTATTAAATTTCTTTGAGCATCACGTTCTTGTTCATTCGCTTCTATTGCTCTTGCAATCAGTAACGGATCCGGACGCAGCATAATATAAAATACAAGACCAGCTACTATATATGCAACTGCTGCTAAAATGAAAGGTCCCGCAAGTGCTGGGGCACCAATAGAAAGAGCAAAATCTCCCATTACATTAACTAAATTCGGACCTGCAACGGCTCCAAATGTAGTGAAAACCATGGCCATACTAACAGCGGTCCCCCGTTGTTTTGCTTTGGCTAAATCTGTTCCTGCATAACGCGCTTGTAGATTAGTAGCTGTTCCTGATCCATAAACGAGGAGCGAAAGAAAAAGAAGAAAAACACTATTAAGAATGGCAGAAAAAATAACACCAATTGCTCCAACTCCCCCTAGAATAAAACCCGTTGTAAGTCCTGCACGACGCCCTTTTTTTTGAGAAAGCTTTCCTACTAACCAAGCAGCTCCTGCAGATCCTAAAGTAAATAGAGCCGTCGGTACTCCTGCATAGGCATCTGTACCAAGCATTTGCTGTGCAATAAGTGCACCGACAGTAACTCCTGCTGCCAATCCTGCACCGCCAAAGATTTGAGAAACACTTACAACAAATAAGGTTCGTTTATATAAAGCTTTTTGTTTCTCTGGTGAATTAACATATTCTTGTAAACAAGTTGATTGGGTGTCTGAAGCTTTTACATGATCCTCGTTTACCATCATAACCTTCCTTTCAGAAAACTCATTTTATTTTTGAAAATATTCTCCCTAGATTTGGATTATCATAACACGCATAAAAAAACCATACAATATTATAATTGTATGGCAAACAATATTATAAATAGTCGTTAAGTAAACGTTTAAGGATAATCAATCCTTGCTCAAGCTCTCCAATCGTTTTCGGTGCACAGACAGCGATCCTTACAGCTCTGTCTGGACAACTGTTTCCCACTACAAAGCGTTCTGCTGTATACACTTGTACGCCCTGCTGCGCAGCTAATGTTTCAAATTCAGCACCTGTAATCTTTTCTGGTAATAGTAACCAACGAAATATACCAGTTTCCATACCTAAACACGTGTAATTTTCTAAATGTTGATTTGCAATTCGATTTCTGAGAATAGCTTGTTGACGATGATTCTCTACTAAGGGTTCAAATTGATTTGACACAATAATACGTGCTGTTAGCTCTGCTAATAATGGTGAAACTGATATATTTAAATTATAAAGTGCTTTTGAAATAGGCTCTTTAAATCGACTAGGCGCTGCTACATATGCTAGTCGTAACCCTGGTGCTATTGATTTTGATAAACTCGCAATATAGATGACTTGTTCTGGTGCATATGATGCCACTGCTGGCATTGGTTGCTCATGATGGAGATGATACGTTGCATCTTCAATAATAAATTGGTCATATTTTTTTGCAATCACGGCAAGCCTTTCTCGGTTTTCAACAGACATACAGCAAGCAGTTGGATTATGGTAGTCTGGTATCAAGTAAATGCCTTTAATATTATCATTTTTACATGCATATTCAAAAGCAGTTGGACTCATTTCATAATTCTTTGATTTTATCGGTACTAATTGTACACTAAGCATAGCTGCAACCGTTTTTAAACCTGGATAAGTGTGATGATCAACCCCGATGCGATCTCCAGGCTGACAAAGACTCGCTAGTATTGCAGCAATTGCATTTTGTCCTCCATTTGCAAATAAAATGTGATCAACTGTTGTTTTGAATCCGCCTCTTCTCATCAGCTTTACAGCTGCATCTTTTTGCCAAAGACTTTCACCTGGCCTCCCATAACTAAACCACTTTTCGTAATCAGTCTCTTGTAGCATATCTTTTAGTTGAAGGAGAAGCGGCTCGTATGAATCATTGTCTGGCAGTGTCGCGCCCATTTCAATTAAGTGGCTAGGCTTTATATCTTCGAGTAAATACGCATTCGATAACGCATCATACGATACGAATGTACCGCTTCCAACAGTAGCACTTAATAAACCCTTTAGCTCGCACACTTTAAATGCTTTTGAAATCGTACTCAAATTTAAATCTAAATAATCGGCTAGCTCTCTCTGTGGAGGAATTTTTGTTCCAGGTAATAAAACTCCCTTGATAATATCCTGTTCCAATTGTCCTGCAATGGCTTGGTAAATAGGCTTTCTTGTTTTATCAACAGATGGTTTCCAGCTCATCGGATAGTTTTCAAACGAATTAATCGGCATAGTATCCATCCTTTTTTCACACAATTATATACCTGTACTGTTTATATCACAATTATCATTATTAATAATTTCCAAGAATCTATGGTTTTTGAGACTTGATTATGATCAATTATTTTAACGATTAAATATAATTGATCATAATTTTCTACACCTTTTTCTCATGTTTCTAAGCCTCTTGTGACACTGCGAAGAAACATTTTTGTCCTACTGCTAAGAGTTAATAGAGGAGAAGCACATGCTGAAGGTACCAATTCACGCATGTGAAATATCTTAACCTTATCCTAGAGCCGGATCATCAGGGGATGATGTTTTTAGAAGCTATCTTCTATTCAATAAAGGAGTCTTTTGTAAAGAGGAAGTCCGTTCTTTCTTAAACTTTTTAAAATTTCTTGACCTTAATAGTGCTTAATGAAAAATAGATTTTTCAGTCTAGCTACTCATAAATCTATACAAATCTTTACCTACTGTTGTAGATAAACGTTTACAGTTTAACTTGTCTTCCTTTTACTTATTTCTTTTTTTCCATTTTATAACCTGGATGTTAACGCCATGGTCTTCTTGAGATGATATGGTGAATTCGTCCATTAATTTTTTCACCCCTGATAAACCAACGCCTAACCCTCCTGACGTTGTATAGCCACTTTCCAACGCTTTTTGAATATTTTTAATGCCAGGTCCTTTATCTATAGCTATTATTTTGAGTCCTATTTCAGGTTTTTTCTCTATTATTTCCATTGTAATTTTTCCGGTAGTGGCATATTTATATATATTTCTGGATAATTCTGAAATAGTCGTAATAATTCGGGCCTGATCAAGTGTGCTGAAGCCTAAGCAGTTAGAAAACATTCGCCCTTTCTGACGCGCTTCTACTATATCCACTTCAGTGTGTATCTCAACAGTTAAAGGTTCCTTTCCTTCATCCGATTGAAATAGCATAATTATCACCACTTTCTTTATTTTAATAGTAGTAAAAAAACAATAGGCCAAAAAGAAAGGTTATATAACCTTTCTTTTTGGCCTACATCTAGTTCAGTGCCTAGCTTATCAATGCCGTTATGAAGTTGGGTTTAAAATCAGAAGAATTGTACTTTTATCTTTATGAAAGTCCCATGCTACTAGTATATCTGTTACCTTTGAATCTAAAATTACTTCTAATGATTGACTATGTTCATGAAGTAGCCTTTTTTCGAGATTTCTTTTAGCCAATGTAAGGTTTTCTTCAAATCCTAATTGAACTAATTCTTTCTCTATATTTACCATAATACCTTCCCTGATTATAAGAAGTGTTCTCTGATCTAATAAATAAGAAGAAACATCGTGAGGGAATTTTTCTGCTTTTTGAGTTACTTCCTCAACTTCTTTATGTAGCAATTTCTGATTTTTATAGGAATGATTAGCTATGTTTTCTTTATCAGAATGGATCATGATAAACATCCCAGACTGCAGCTCTAAATTCCAATCATAATAAAATTCTTTAATATCTAAATGTATATTTAATTGTATATATCCTTTTATCTCTTCAATTAAAGTCTCCATTAACAAATCACGTGTTTTTTGAACATAGATAACTTGTTCCTTGTCTAACAAAACCTTTTCTAAAGGTAATAAAAAGGCTTTAAAATAAACGGTTATAAAAGGAGGAGAAATGACGGTGAATACACCTCCAGGACCTCTTCCAAAGTTTTCACGAAGTAACCTTCCCATATAACTACTTAATTCTTTTTCCAGTTTCGTTTTATCCATAGATGGTGCACCTAGTTTCTAGTTTCATAAGGTATACTATTCGTGATGTTTTATGAAAAATCCTTCTTCCTCATAAGATCATTTTCGGTAATAAGAATTCACTTTTTATAAAGTGTAAACGAAAGGCATACTAGTATATCTTTAATAGATTGGTTTCTGTTTACCTTTGTATTTTCTGTGTTTCAAGATTCTTCTTTTATTTAAAATTCCAATTTTACTTCCATAGATAATGGTACTTAAAAGTATTATATCCTTGCTAATTTCTTCTTTGTATAATTCATTGTCATACTTTTGGTAATCCTGCAACAATCGACGAAGCTCTTTTATAAACAATACAATCTCATGATTATCAGCCATCCCGACCAAATCCTTTCTGTTGGCACATCCTATTTTTAGGTGCTGTTTTAGGGAATTATTCCGTTACAAAAGGACTTACTCTTTTTAGACAACAAAAATAAGCCGAAAAAGAAAAGGTATGTCCTTTGCTTCCTCGGCTTATGTTTGGCACAGTGTGTCCAATTCATTACTGCCTCATTACTTTTTTGGTTTTAGGATAAGCGTAATAATACTATTATCCTTTTCAAAATCCCAATCTACAAAAATATCAAGAATGTCTGCATTTAATATCTCATCATAGTCATCGTTTTGTCGTAAGATTCCTTTTTCCAAAGGACGTTTAGAGATGCGTAAGGTGTCATCAAAACCCAACGAAATTAGCTGTTTTTCAATAGCCACCAGTATTCCCTCGCGTACGATGACCAATGTACGATCGCTTAATTTATATGAAGAAATTTTTTCAGGTCCTTTTTGGGCAATCTCACTCATCTTTATAATTCGATCATGAATTGCTTGTTTTCCTGGGTAAGGGTCACCCTCAGTCAAATCGGCTTTCAAATCGTCCAGACACACTCCCACAAAAATTCCGGAGTGGTGATCTAAATTCCAATCATAATATAAGTGCTGTATGTCGAGGTCTGTAATCCCTTTAATTTGACCAGTGATTTGAGGTTCAAGAGTTTTTACCAACAGCTCTCTTGTAGTCATCACTTGAAGTTCTTCATTCTGATTTAACAGTACTTGCTCCATAGGTGATACGAAGCCACTGACATAAATAACAACATAAGGTTCATAAATCGTAACATGAACAGCCTCGGGTCCTTTTCCAAAGTTATCTCGTAACAATTTGCCCAAATTATTCGCCAGCTTTGTTTGCTGAGCCTTAATATCCATATTTCTTCATCCTTTATTAAGAAAGAAGCATCATATCCTCTTTCCATCATTTTATTGTACCATTACGAACGAATAATTTAAATATACGGAATAAATAAAAAATAACTGTTGCAATATGTTTAACCTAATTATAAACGTTCAAAACCTCTTCTTTCTATTGCTTAGGAAGTATTTTGAATGTCACCGAAAAATACGAATCCATTAGATTCGTATTGCTGTTTTCAATAAAGAAATTTATTATACGATGATGAACAAAATTTTTTTATTTCTTAGTAGCAATCTATATATTTTTGAAGGGAAGATCAATTGTTTGTAAAAGAGAATTAAGCTTTGGAAACGTGCAAAAAAGCCAAAGCTTTCTTAAAAAGCATTTGGCTGCTTGCTTATTTCTTTCTTGCTTTACTTAAATAAAAACCTACTAATCATTTAACAGACCTTTATTAAGAAAGAAGACCCTCCTCCCTGACCGCTTTCTTTCTTAATAACCCCATCTATTTAAGAGAGTAGCAGCACCGGTAGTACATCGGCGTTTGATGGATTCCTCCATGATTGAACCGGAACTATTTTGTTATAATTTTTTCAGCCTTCTCCCTTTAGCTCTACCAATTTTTTATTTAATCGCGGAGTGTACATAACTAGGAACCCTGATCGCCCGATAGTATAGATGATGAAAGCCAGCCATAGGCCATGATTATGCCAGATAGGAGTTGCTGTAATCTGTATAATGATATAGACAACCATGGCGTAAATCATAGAATTTCGAACGGGAGCAATTTCAGTTGCTCCTGTAAAAACCCCATAAAGGACAAGGCCAAAACAAGCAACAAAGGGGTAGATGATAAGCCATACTCCATACGTAAGTGAAAGTTCAATCACATCAGGCAAATTCGTAAATAGCCCTATAACCTGCTTTTGAAAAAGTGCATATAAACTAGCTATAATAACAGCTGTTATTATCGACCACTTTCTAGACAAAGTAAGTGTTTTTTTAAATAATTCTTTATCATTTGACCCTACTGCTTTGCCAACTAGGATACTAGAAGCATTAGCAAATCCATCAAAGAAATAAGCCATTATATAGTGAATTTGAAATAATACAGCATTTGCAGCTAGAAATTCTGTGCCAAATGAAGCACCTTTTGCTGTGAACATATTAATAACGACTAATAAACAAATAGTTCGAATAAACAAATCCTTGTTAACATTAAACATCCTCTTCGTAGAATTTGTATCTATAAGTGCCTGAATTGATGGCATTTTCCATTTAAATGGAGATACTTTCAAAATAATGAATAATCCTAATATGAAGGCTGTAACTTCAGCAATCAAGGTTGCTGTAGCAACTCCTTGTACGTCAAAAGAAAAAACATGGACAAAAAGAATAGCTAAAAGCATATTTAAAACATTTGTTAGTATCTGTAAACATAAAGATTCTCTGATCTTGGCCATTCCCATTAACCAACCAAGAATTACATAGTTCATCAGTGTAAAGGGTGCTCCCCATATTCTAATTCTAAAATATTCTACTGCAAACCTGCTTACATCAACATCGGGAGAAATCACTAGGAGAGCCGTATGTTCAATCGGCCATTGTAAAAGAATAAAAAGCACCCCTACTATTAAAGCTAATAAAAACGGGCGGGATAAAGCAAGTACTCCCTGATCTGGATCGCTTGCCCCATTTGCTTGTGCAGCAAAGGCGGATGTACTAACTCTTAAAAAGCCAAATACCCAATATAACGTATTAAAAATAAGAGTTCCTACCGCAACTCCTGCAATATAAGCTGGAGCTGAAAGTTGCCCGACAACCGCGGTATCCACCGCACCTAATAAGGGCGTAGTCATGGTTGAGATTGTCAGGGGAATCGCCAAAGTAAGATACGTACGATGATTCATCCAACGGCCTCCTTCTATCGTTTCGAGTTAAACATAACAGCAATAGCCTCGATTACGTGGATGAAATCGAGGTCTTAAAATGCATGAGTATAGTAATATCTTTAAATTAAATATAATTGCTCTTTGTTCTAATCGAGCGAAAACGTGGATGCTCGGCAAGTATAGAACCTCTCATCTCTTTTACCACAGGATTTTCTGAAGTAAAGAACTCATTTTTCGAATTATAATATTCAATTAATTCTCCTTTTTCTAATACACCTAATGTATCGCTAATCATGCAAGCGGCTTTGATATCATGTGTAATAAAAAAATACGATAAGCCAAAGTCTTCTTTTAACTCCCTTAATAGTTCTAGAATAAGAGTTTGCGTAACCATGTCTAGACTGCTTACAGATTCGTCTAAGACAATGAGCTTCGGCTTAAGAGAGACTGCCCTTGCAATATTAATTCTTTGCAGCTGACCACCACTAAATTGATGTGGATATTTTTTCAAGTCCTTTTCACCGAGCCCTACTTTTTCTAATAATTCAATTACAGTTCGTTTTTGTTCAGCTAATGTTAATTTCTCATAGTTTTCTAACGGCTCTGCAATAATACGTTCGGCGGTCATTCGGGGATTAACTGCTGAGTATGAATCTTGAAAAACAACTTGAAGATCACGCCGAATTTTTTGGCGAGTGTACTTATCTACCGTATAGATGTCATGTCCTTGAAAAAGAATCTGTCCATGCTTTGGCTTTTCCAAACCAAGGATTACTTTTCCTAACGTACTTTTACCGGCTCCACTCGTACCCAGCATTCCTAAACATGTTCCTTCTTCAATAGAGAAGGAGATATCAGAAAGTACTTTCTTAGAACGATTTTGCCATTTAAAAAAAGTTCGGCTTCCGTAGCTATGAGTGACTTCGTTTACTTGTAATAAACTCACTTGTTCACCTCTTATAAAATGCTTTCCCCATATCAAATTAAGTTGGTCATAGGTTCTTCTAAATATAATGTTGGTCTTGCATTTAACAGCTTCTTTGTATACTCATGCTTGGGTGAATCAAACAGCTGAAATACACCTGCTTTTTCTACTATTTTCCCATGCTGCATAACGGCTACTTCATCTGCCATTTCAGAGACAACTCCTAGATCGTGTGATATTAATAAAATTGCTGAACCATATTCGGAACGAATTTTATCCAAATGACGTAGTACATTCTTCTGATTATTTACATCTAACGCGGTGGTCGGTTCATCAGCGATAATAACAGCTGGATGCAAGCTTGCTGCAATAGCAATCATTACTCGTTGAAGCATACCCCCACTTAGTTGAAAAGGATAGTATTTCAAAAGCTTGTCAGGATCAGGTAAGTTTACTTGTTTCATTGACTCAATAGCAAGCTCTGTTGCCTGTTTTTTATTCAAGCTCGTATGAGAGCGAATAGTCTCAACAAATTGGTGCCCAATAGTAAAAACTGGTGTAAAAGCATTCATCGGGTTTTGCATAATAAACGCTATGTCCTTGCCACGAATCTTACGCATTTCTTTCTCAGCTAAACCGTTTAATTCTTGTCCTTTTAGCATTATGCTCCCTTCAATTGTTGTTTCCTTACGATTAAGGAGCTGAAGAATAGACATACTTGTGACGGTTTTACCACAACCGCTTTCACCAATAAGACCAAGAATCTCCCCAGGCTTCAGTTCAAAATTGATATTTTGAACGAGAGTTGTAATACCGTTTTTTGCTTTTATTTGAACATGTAAATCTCTAACTTGTAATACTTTTGACTTGTCTGTTCCCAACTTTCTTCATTCCTTTTTAAAATCGACGTTTGACACCGTAACGCTCTGATAATGCTTCGCCTAATAGATTGAATGTAACAATAACAAGCATAATAGACAAACCTGGATAAAGCATCAGTTCCGGATTCGTCCGAATATATGATTTCCCTTCGTGAATCATTGCTCCCCATTCAGGTGTAGGAGACTGAACGCCTAATCCCAGAAAAGACATAGCAGATATATCCATGATTGCCCAGCCCATTTCCAATGTACCCATTACGACAAGCGGGGGTAACACATTGGGGATAATATGATTTTTAATGATCTTCCATTGAGAAGAACCACTGATCTTCGCAGCAGGGATAAAGTTCTGCTCTTTCAAACTAAGGGCCATTCCTCGGAACATTCTCGCGTAATAAACCCATTGTACAAGCATCAGCGCTAAGATTACTTGTGACAGTCCAGGACCAAATATACCAACCAATCCTAATACAAGAATAAGGCTTGGAAAAGCCATAACAGCATCGCAAAATCTCATTAAAACATGGTCGACCCAGCCACCTTTATAACCTGAAAAAGTTCCAATAATTAAACCAATGGCTAATGATGAAATAAAAATAAGTATAGCAAAACCTAATGAGATGCGTGCTCCATATAAAATACGTGACAAGTTACATCTTCCTAAATGATCGGTTCCTAATGGGAAATTCCAGCTTGGAGGCTGCAATTTATAAGCTAAATTGACGGCAATGGGATCATTTGGTGTAATCCAAGGGGCCAAAATGGCGATGATAAAAAGAATACCTAATATCGTTGAACATATGGGAATTACTTTTTCATTTTTTAATATCGTACGTATACTTGTTATCATCGATGTTGCCCTTCTTTCCTGGAAATACGCGGGTCGATATACATTTGAACTATATCTACAATTAAGTTACTCAAAATAAATAAACTAGCCGCTATTAGTACATAGCATTGTATAACAGGTATATCACGATTAAAAATAGCTTCAATGAAATAACGTCCAAATCCAGGCCAAGAAAAAACCGATTCAACGATAATTGTGCCCGTAAGTAATTTCCCAAGATTCATTCCAAGCCCAGTTATCATTGGAGAAATAGCAATTCTCAGCACATGTTTTGTCATAATCGTTTTTTCTTTAAGTCCTCTAGTTCGAGCAAATAGCACATATGGTTGCTGCAAGTTTTCAAGAACACTGGCACGTAATAATCTTGTATACATCGCTATTAAAGGAAGAGCTAGCGTAATGGAAGGCAGTACAAGATGCTGCCATGTCCCAATCCCTTCAACTGGAAAAAGGTTAAGCTTAACAGAAAAGAAAAAGACCAATATATAGCCCAGCCAAAAACTTGGAATAGATGCACCAAAAAAGGAAAGTAAACGACTAAAATGATCAATAGCGCTACCCTTCTTTACTCCCGCCAAAAATCCAAGAGGCACGCTGACGAACACGGCTATTAATATACTTGCTATAGCTAGTTGGATGGTCGCTGGTATTCGATATATAACCTCATCCCAAACCGGCTTATTCGAAACATAAGATATGCCAAAATCAAGTTGGCATATCTTCATAATAGAGTTTGCATATTGAATAAAGAATGGTTGATCTAAACCAAACTCATGTCTTTTTTGAGCTAAAATCTCATCAGTCGGCTGGATATGGGCTGCTGTTAAATAAGCTTCAGCTGGATCCACCGATGAAAGGTGAACCATTCCAGTCGTGAGAAGTGTGGCCAAAAGAAAAACTGGAATGATGGACATAATTCGTTTCAGTATATAATTGCCCATGAAAACCTCCTGCTAGTTACTGTTTGATGCTAATTCCTGTGAATGGATTCTCGTCACGATTAGCAGGGAAATTAAAATTCGTTACATTCTTTTGATAAATGGCTGTTTTCTTCATATACGAAATAGGAATAATAGCTCCTTGGTCTTGTATTGACTTTAAAATAGACGAATAGAGCTGTTGGCGCTCTTTTTCATCTGTTGTTTGAGGAACCTTCGCCATTTGTTTAATTAATTCATCTTTATTTGGATATGCTGAAATAGCTTCATTAAACCCATACCCTTTTGATGAGACAATGTTTAAAAATGTATGAGGATCATAAGGAGCACCAAAATTACTATAGAAATTAATATCAAATTTATTATCTTTAAATCTTTGAACTTGATCTGGTAGTTCAACTCCCTCAATGTTTAATTTCACACCAATTGCCGCCCATTCAGATTGAAGAGTTTCGGCCATTGCTTTTTGAATTGATTCTGCTGAATCATACATTAGGTCAATTTCAAGTAACTTTCCATCTTTTTCACGAACTGTTTTTCCTTTAGGGAGTTTCCATCCTGCTTTGTCTAATAGTGCCTTTGCTTTTTCTACATTATACTTTACCAACTTCACATCAACATCTTTCGTGTAAGGTAAATTTGTAGGTAAGATATGGTCTGCTTTTTCTTCTAAACCTGAAGTCACTCCTTTAACCAACGCTTCTTTATTAAAACCATAATGCAGGGCTTGTCTTACACGTTCATCTGAAAGCTGTTCTGTTTTTGTATTCATAACAAGCTGTCTTGTGGCAATTGGTTCAGAAACCCTAGTTTCATATTTTCCAGTAGACTTTAATTGCTTAAACGTGTCTAGACTGACAACTCCTTCTCCATAAATCATGTCCAAATCACCTTTTTCAAATGCGAGTACTCTCGTTTCCGCATCTGGAATAACTTTCACTTTGATTTTTTCTACTTTTGGAATCTCTCCCCAATAATTTTCATTTCGTTTATAAATAGCATATTCGTCTGCTTTATACTTTTCTAAAATCCATGGCCCTGTACCTATCGGTTTAACGATACCTTTTGAAGTATCACCATCTTTAGGAAAACCAGCTTCACCCAAGAAACGAACTGGTCGAACTACAGCTAGCTCTTGAATTGTTGGGTAATATGGTTCAGTCAATGTTAATTTAAAAGTATTTTTATCCACTACTTCTGTTTGAGCTATTTTTGTAATGAAACCCAACCAACTATGTAATTCTTTATTATTCAAAATAGTGTCAAAATTCTTTTTAACAATTTCTGCATTAAAATCTGTTCCATCGGAAAATTTTACACCTTCACGCAAATGAAACGTGTATACTTTACCATCCTCAGAGATTTCCCATGACTTAGCTAGATTTGGTTTTATCTTACCGCCGGCTTGATAGCTTACTAACGGTTCATATACCATAGATTGAGCAAATAATTGTGAAGGATTGTAGACATGCGGATTCATTTCTCCTACATCTCTCGGCCAAGCAATCGTAAGCATGTTATCATGATTGTCTTTCGATGTTGATTCCTCATTATTAGCGTTTGAACAACCAACTAATAATGTCGACAAAATTAAAATAAACATAAAAGTTAACTTAATTTTCAGACTAATTTTACCCTTAAACATAACGGTGTCTCCTCCTACTTGATGTTGATAATCGTTTTCAATTGTAAGCAGGATTCGCATTCTTGTCAATGTAATATTGAAAACTTTATTTTCAGTATTGTTATCTATCTGTGAAAGTAACTTTTCCGGACGGAATGCTTGCCCTTTTTAAAGAAAAACCCCTTGAGATTTAAGAAAAAATCAAAAGACTTAAGTATTTAAAAACTGTTCTACAAACCAAAGTAACGTTGACTGAACAGCTATTGTTAACATGTTAACGAGATAAAAAGCTGCCTCGGAGCGTCAGGAGAGGCAGCTTTTTATAAAACTAGATATGAAATGTGTGTTAGTAAGTAAATTACAACATATTTTTTCATAAAAGCGATTTATTATAAAGATAAGCATATGTATAAAAGCTGCATAATTCGTAATCGTAGCCTTTCTTAAATCCCTTGTTTTCAAGGGATTCTTTTTTGTTTATATTCCAAAAAAAGGGATCTAGGTAACAGAAAATGTAATATATTACTTTTCTTTGCTAATCACGTGCTTTTTCTTGAGTATAAATCAGCTCTTAAAATCATCTAATCTAGTGAAAAATTCCTGAAGAAAATCATAAAATAACTTTTCTGTTGGAAGTAGTGCTCGTTCTTTTGGCGTAATAACGCCTACAGTCCTTGTTACGTTTGGTTCAACCAGTGGTATTTTAACTGTTGAGCGCGGCAAGCTATCGACTAGCGTGACTTCCGGCATGAGTGTTACACCTAAACCAGCAGAAACTAACCCTTTCAACGCATCGATATCATCCCCCTCAAAGGCAACATTTGGTGTGAAGCCAAGATTCTGACAAGCATTCACAACAATATCTCGAAAGACAAAACCCTTAGGTAATAAAACAAACGGTTCGTCTACTAGTTCTTGAAGTTTTACGGAGGATTCTTTTGCAAGGCGGTGGTGAATTGGCAAAAGAGCCACAATATTTTCCGTAAATAAAACTTTTTGTCCAAGTTTTTTTTCTTTGAGAGGAAGTGGACCTATCAGACCAAGATTAAAATCTCCTTTAATCACACCTTCAATTAATTCCTGGTAAAGCGCTTGTTTTAACTGAAATTTTGCTTCCGGATAGCGCAATCTAAATGCATAGATTACAGTTGGTAATGTATACGCTGCTAAACTTATCGGAAAAGTAATGCGTATTGTTCCTTTTTCAGGATCTAAATATTCCTTAACCTCACGTCTCGCATCGTCTATCACATTCATGGCATGTTTCATTCGTTCAAAAAATATTTTTCCAATTGGCGTTAAATGTACCCTCCTTCCTTCTCTGATAAACAAATCAACTTCTAATTCATTTTCTAAATTTACTATTTGTCGACTTACCGAGGATTGTGCTACATGTAAAGAATGGGCGGCTTCAGTTACGTGTTCGCGTGTAGCAACCTCCATAAAATAACGGATTTGTCTAAAGTCCATTTTATATCCTCCTTATTAGTTAATGCATAAAACGCATTGATATTATCGTTTCTTTATATTGATTCGATCATTATTTCAATTATAAAATATTTTATACTAACAACCCTAAAAAATTACGACGAATTTTTTAAATTTTCATTATAAATCGATAAATAGGAGACGGATAAGTATGATAACAATTGAAAAAAATCAATCGGCGAATACAGAAAGCGTGCAGAATTATGTTAATCAAGTATTTGAAACAGTAAAAAAACGAAATTCAAGTGAAAGTGAGTTTCATCAGGCAGTCAAAGAAGTATTCGATTCTTTAATACCTGTTCTTATTAAAAACCCTCAGTATATTAACCAAGCTATTCTGGAGAGAATCGTTGAACCTGAGAGAGTCATCTCTTTTCGTGTACCTTGGGTCGATGATATGGGAAATGTTAGAGTTAATCGAGGGTTTCGCGTTCAATATAGTAGCGCAATTGGTCCATATAAAGGCGGATTAAGATTTCACCCATCTGTCAACGCAAGTATTATTAAATTTTTAGGATTTGAGCAAATTTTTAAAAACTCTTTAACTGGTCAACCAATTGGCGGCGGTAAAGGCGGTGCTGATTTTGATCCTAAAGGAAAATCAGATGGAGAAATAATGCGTTTTTGTCAAAGCTTTATGCTAGAACTTAGCAAATATATCGGACCTGATACGGATGTTCCTGCAGGTGACATTGGTGTAGGAAGTAAAGAAATTGGCTTTTTGTTTGGGCAATATAAAAAAATGCGTAGCACCTTTGAAGCAGGCGTTCTAACAGGAAAAGGCCTTAGTTACGGTGGAAGTTTAGCTCGTAAAGAAGCAACTGGATATGGAACAGTTTACTTTGTTGAAGAAATGTTAAAAGATAATAATCTCAGCTTTAAAGGCAGTACAGTTGTTGTGTCAGGGTCAGGAAATGTCTCAATTTATGCAATTGAAAAAGCGATGCAGCTAGGGGCTAAAGTGGTCGCGTGCAGCGATTCGAATGGTTATATCTATGACAAAGATGGTCTTAACTTAGAAACAGTTAAACGGATTAAGGAAGTAGAAAAGAAACGCATAAGTACTTATGTAAATGATCATCCCGAAGCGGTTTACGTGGAAAGTTGTAATGGGATTTGGACAGTACCATGTGATATTGCTTTACCATGTGCTACTCAAAATGAAATCGATCAAAACTCTGCAGAATTATTAGTTTCCAATGGAGTAAAAGCAATTGGTGAAGGTGCAAATATGCCATCTACATTAGAAGCTGTCGAGATTTTCTTAGAGAACAATATTTTATTTGCCCCTGCTAAAGCAGCAAATGCTGGTGGTGTTTCTGTATCAGCATTAGAAATGGCTCAAAATAGCACTAGGCTTTCTTGGACTTTTGAAGAAGTCGATAGCAAATTACATGTGATTATGAAAAGCATATACCAAAATAGCAAGAAAGCTGCTCAAGAATACAACGCTCCTGGTAATCTTGTCGTAGGTGCAAACATCGCTGGATTTATAAAAGTTGCTGATGCTATGATTGAGCAAGGTGTTATTTGATACTTCATTAGGAGAATATACTAGTATGGATATCTTGAATTTAAAGGCTGTTAATAATGGGTGACTTACAGATAGTTTCTACAATTATAATTGCCGGTTTAATTGTACTTTCATATGCACTCAGCAGAAAAAAACCTACTATTAAATATATAACACCTCTAATTGTAGGAGTGGTTAGTGTTGGCGTTGTTATCGTAAGTTTCCTTATCGGAGGCTGGATTGGTATGAGAGTAGGAACAATTAGCTTTACTGCTTTTATCTCATCACTTATCTCCCTACTAATTATATCTATAGCTGAATCTGTGAAAAGAAAATTTAGTAAAAACATTCACCACTAAAGTATGTATAGCACATACAAAGTCAGTTTATATAAGGCGGATGATTGGTAGAAAAAGAAGCCGTCAAACAATACCAAGTATAAAAGCCCTTTAAAACCTCAGTTCTAAAGGGCTTTTATACCTCTTTATTATTTAGAAGTCACATATTCATTCTTCCCTGCTCCCATACCGGCGATAAAAATAAAGATTGAAACTAAAACTAGCATCAATAAAGGGATAGTCCAGCTGTGTGTAATGTCGTGTAGTCCTCCAAATAACACAGGCCCTACAGCAGATAAAAGATAACCGAATGATTGAGCCATACCAGATAATTCTGCTGCCTCGTTAGTACTTTGTGTGCGTAAGCTAAAGAACATCATTGCCAAACTAAATACAAACCCGACTCCAATTCCAACCATAATAATCCACAATGGGATAAGGAGTGTATTTCCGTACAAGATACCGAATAATCCTCCAATAAGCAAAACAGCTGGAATGACTACTAATAAACGCTGATCTTGCAAACGGCCGGCTAAAATAGGAACGAGGAACGTAATAGGAAGTACAGCAAGCTGCATTAACGATAACATCCAGCCAGCGTCCTGAGTATTCAATCCTTTTTGTTCAAGAATCTCCGGCATCCATGTAATAACTGTATAGAAGATAAAGGATTGAAATCCCATAAACAATGTGACATTCCATGCTAATCTAGAACGCCATAAGTTAATAGATTCAACCTTTTGCACTGTTTGTTGAGACTTCGTAGACTTATGTCGATTTCGCAATTGTGGTAGCCAAATGAAAATGGTAAGAAGAGATAAAATCCCCCAACATCCAAGGGCTCCGGTCCATCCTAAACCTGATACTGAAGAAATGGGAATACTTATACCAGACCCAATAGCGCCGCATAAATTCATAGAAACTGCATAAATTCCTGTCATCATGCCTATCTTTTGTGCAAAGTTATGTTTAATTAGACTAGGTAACAATACATTTCCAATAGCAATAGATAAACCAATTAAGATCGTTCCTACAAATAATGTTTCTACTCCACCAAAAGAGCGTATTCCAATTCCGATTGTTAATAAGATTAAAGAAATAAATAGCGTAAACTCCATGCCAAAACGCCGAGCTAACTTGGGAGCAAAAGGAGATAGGAATGCAAAAGCTAGTAAAGGCACTGTAGTTATTGTTCCTGCTAAAGTATTAGATATTCCTAAACTGTTACGAATAGAAGCTACCAGTGGGCCCACAGATGTTAAAGGGGCTCTGAGATTAGCTCCAATTAGGATAATGCCTATAATCAGTAATCCTATTTTAGGATTTATATTTAGTTTTGGCTGTTCTAGTTGATTTGTTGTGTGTGGGATACCCATGGTAGTTATAGACCCTCCGTATATAATCTTAAAGTTTTTAAAATTAAGTAATATATTCATTTACTGTGCAGATTGCCATGATAGCATCCACAAGTTTACAAAGTAGGTTCAATTAAAATCGGTATGAGAACTTACTTCAACTATTTGATGACCAGATGTATGTAAAAAATCTATCCTATGGTTATATAAATCAATTAACATATGATTTATGTGATGCTTCTAACATTGTTTTATGCAGCTGGATGTCAGCTTTTTCATAAGCTTTTCCCTGCTTTGTTTGTAGTCGGTCAGTATGTACGACAGATTGTATAGCCTCTCTCAATGCATTTCGGCTCACTTCAAATTGTTGCATTAAATTCGTTTCAGAAAGGATCTGTCTTCCATTTTCCCATACACTCTATATTCATTTAAGGATTCGATTTGGAAAACAACTTCTTCTACAAGTGACATACGATTTGCCTTTAATATATCAACTGTACATCCCTCTAATTTTTAGAGGGATTGGTTCACTGGTTATTTTAGCACATATATATGAGAGTATAAATATGGCTGCGGTATTAGACAGCTAAATGTATAAATACTAATACCTTGAGCAAACTATTCAAGATGCCTAAACGGCATCTTTTTTAATGCATATGATATACAAAACAAAGTTAACATAATGAAGGTTCTCCCCAGTTAATTGTTTATATAATGCTTCTGTTAAAAATCTAGTGCCATGAATAACACTTTAAACACTTTGTACGTTACTCATTTAATTTTTAACATAAAGAAATAAACATCCTAGAGAATCAGCTAAGTGTATAAATCTATATATTACATTCATCCCTGTTCCAAGAGAGAAAAAGATTCTAATGAAAGGAGAGCGTAAAGTGGAAATCATCGAAGTAAGCTGGCGTACAATATTATTATATGTTGTTATTATTATTATTTTTCGTTTTATCGGCCAACGAGGCATAAATCAGCTAAATGTCATTGACCTTGTTGTTGTGCTTATGATAAGTGAACTTGGAGTTGTTGCAATTGAGGATACGGGAGGTTCTTTACTTTATCAACTTGTACCTATTCTTATATTAACAGTTATCCAAATAGGCCTTACATATATCCAATTAAAAAGTCAAAAGTTACGCAGAGTACTAGATGGGCAACCTATTATTGTAATAAAACAAGGAAAGATTGATGAAAAGCAAATGAGGAAATCACGTTATAATTTGGACGACTTGCTTTTACAGCTTCGGGATAAAAATATAGGAGATATCCGTGAGGTGGATTATGCGATATTAGAGCCTTCGGGTACATTATCTGTATTTAAAAAACCAGAAAGCAAAGATAAATCAGAATCTGTATTTTTACTTCCCCTTGTTATTGATGGGATCATTCAAGAAAAGCATTTAAATCTAATAAATAAAAACTCTTCTTGGCTTTTCAACGAATTGAAACAAAGAGGATACAAAGACGTGAAACGTATTTTATATTGTAGTTTTTTAAACGGGCAACTTTTTGTGGATATAAAAAATGAATGATAAAAAAATCTAGGACGAAAATGGGTTTAAACTTGGCTAATTCTATAGAAAGCCATAAACTGCTGAAGCTATTGAATACAAGATCTTTAAAAGCTGTAATAGCCATGTGTTGTTATATATAAACTAAGAGCAAGCTAATTTTTATTAGCTTGCTCTTATCTATAAAATGAAGTACAAAAAGAGTTTTTTTTATTTATTAAGCTCAGCAGGAGCTGAAATATTCTCAAGAACTTTTCCTGTTTCTTTATTTGAAGTATTACTTACCGCTAAATCTCCCAGAGAAACCATTCCAATGAGTTTTCCACCTTCTACAATAGGAAGTCTGCGTATTTGATGCTGAGACATGAGATCTGAAGCCTGCTCTACAGACATGTATTTTGTACCAGTAATGACATCAGTGGTAATCATTTCAGATATTTGTGTATTCGTATTAAAATTATTAGCTAATCCCTTGACGACTAAATCACGATCCGTTATTAGGCCTATTAGTTTATCATTTTCACAAATTGGAATAACTCCTACATCTACATTCTTCATCATATTAGCTACCTCACCACATGAACTTTTAAGGTTACCTGTCTCAACATTAGAAGTCATCACTTCTGTTATATTCATAGCAACTCCTCCTTTATTTAATCATTGTCTTACTTCACTTGATTCCCGCACCTCATCTTCTAAAACGTCCATTTGAGTTTTAGGATACAAAGCTTTAGGTTTTAATGAGAAGAAAATGGTGAATGGATTTGAAAAATTCATCGCATTTTATTGGACAGTAAAAAGGTGTAAGAATAATAGGAAACGAGGTTTTAATAAAAGAGCACAATCCGTTGGTTCGTAATAAATTTATACTTCTCCTCTTCTCATCTTTATACTTTTACAAAAGAGTTATTCGAAACTATTTTTCATTAAATTGAAATATTAAAACTATTATATAAATTGTATAATTTAGTAGTATAAAAACTACTAGGAAGGAATTACACACTATGTTATGGTTTATATCTGCTTTAGGGACAGCTGTATGCTTCGGAGTAAATAATACTTTATTTAAATGGGGTGCTCTTCAACATTTATCTAAAGTGTGTATTCAACTTTTCTTTTATTGGATTTCTTTTTTTATCCTCTTATTATTTACTCTTATTAAAGGAAGTTTTGAATTTCACATTTTACCTATTTTAACGGGGGCACTAATCGGTATATTAAATGCCAATGGCAATATCCAAATGTCGAAAGCCTTTGAGAAAGGACCTGCGAGTATTACATCTACCATTATTGCGATGAATACAGTCATTGTTGTTATAGCTACATCCTTATTATTTCCTCAATCCATTCCTTTAACAAATTGGATTGGTATCGTCATTATTATATTGGCAGCTTGTATTATTCAGTATCAACCAAACAAAACGGCACACATAGAGTATAAATTATGGATTTTGAGCTGCTGTTTAGCTCTTCTATCTATCGGCACAGTTGGTGTTATTATGAAATTCAGCACGTATCAGCACTTTAGCATGGGTGAAATGCTTGTTTCAATGTATGGTGGAGGAGCTGTCTATTTAAGTTTATTAGCTCGGAAAGAATTTAAACAATTAACTGCACATAAAATTGAAATAAAGATAGGTATACTAGTTGGTATATTAAGTACGATTGGTTACAGCTGTTATTTATTCGCCCTAAAGGAAGGTCCATCCAGCGTGGTTTATCCAATCATTAGTTTAAATTGTATTGTTGTTTTAATTGGGAGCTTAATTATCTTTAAAGAAAGACTTAAAAAATATCAATTAATAGGAATTATTCTTACTTTATGCGGAATCGTGTTGACTAAGATATAAGTTTTTGCACCAATACCGACAGAAGAACGAACATATAGTGAAATAGGTCTCCCTCTGTATGGCAACTGAAGATGTATATAGTATACATACATAGAAAAAACAGAAAAACTCCCCCAATGCGTTAAGGGAGTTTTTCTGTTTTTAGGAGTTAGCTAAATGATGATTCATCCATCTTGAGCTTTGTGCACCAATCTTGCCTTAATGCATCGATTGAATCGGTCGTTTTAGCTATGCTCTCTCTTCTAATCTGTTTTTATTTATTTCAACAGGTAACGTTAATGCCGCTAGTTTGCAGAACTTCTTCTAGCGCACTTTGCTCTTTATTGCTTAAAGGAACCATTGGCAAACGAACACCGCCAACTTGTATTCCATTTAGATTTAATGCAGCTTTTACTGGTGAAGGACTTGGCGCAATAAATAATGCTCTCATAATTGGAAGCAGATTGCGATGTGTAGCAGCAGCTTTTTGGACATCGCCATTTTTGAAGGCATTAATCATTTCTTGCATATCATTGCCAATGATATGGGAAGCAACTGAAATAACTCCTGCCCCGCCAATTGCTAATACTGGTATTGTTAACCCATCATCGCCGCTGTATAGTGTAAAGTCGCTAGGTGTTTTGCTAATAATCTCTGCCATGGCATCCAAGTTGCCACTTGCTTCCTTAATTGATACAATATTAGGAATCTCTGATAGACGAACAATTGTTTCAACAGAAATGTTAACTACGCTTCGCCCTGGGATATTGTAAAGCATAACTGGTAAAGAGGTTGACTGGGCAATCGTTTTAAAGTGCTGGTACAAGCCTTCTTGAGACGGCTTATTATAGTATGGAGCAACGAGCATAATACCATCGACTCCTGTTTCCTCTGCAAGTTTCGTTAAGCTAATCGAAGCTTGCGTGTTGTTTGAGCCAGTTCCAGCGATGACGTGGACTCTTCCCGCAGCAGCTTCTACCACACATTGGAATAATTTAATTTTTTCTTCTGTGGTTAATGTTGGAGACTCTCCAGTTGTACCAGCTACAACTAAGCTATCTGTGCCATTTGTAATTAAATGCTCAACTAACATTTTCGTCGCGTTAAAATCAATTTCGCCATTCTGATCAAACGGGGTAACCATTGCTGTTAATACTTGGCCAAAATTCATAACTACACACCCTTTATAAATTTTTAAAAATTAGAGGGGTTAGGGCCATTCATAAGAAACGCAAAAAAGCAGCAACGAGGGATTCGTTGCTGCAGTAGAAACAATATTTATCAAAAATAGTTTCCGTGCGTAAGATAGCCCTCCATACAGTTTCCCATATGACAGTTCTGTATTTATTCAACAGCAGAACCAGCTTCAAGAACATGAGATTCTTTCGGCTTCGGCAAATACCCCTTTCCACAATTGTCATTGGATCTCATTCTCCTCAAATTGTATACTTATGATCTTTGCGCCTCTATCCTCACTTCAAAAAATATTGAAATAAGAAAATATTTAATTGAATTTAATATAACAGTAAATTTCCTTTCACGCAAGAATCATTTAAGTATAATTTTATGGAAACCTTGTAATTAAGTCCTTACACTTATTTTTGAGAGAATGACTCCGGATTATTGACTCAAACCCACAATCTCAGTATCACTCATATTACTATTTCACCTTTCTTTTTGCTATTCACCACATGTTTTAACTTACATATTATGCACATCATAAAAAGCCACCCGCTTAGAGTGACTTAGCATTAGGTTTATTCTTTACTTCATCAGGTACGTAATCTAAAAGTACGGATATTATTGTATTAAAATGCCATGGAGTAAGATTGTTGCCAGCACTTTCTTTTAACTCAGTTCTTAGCTTTTCACCCCATATAGGATATTTATTGTTGCTTTTTGCTTCCTCTAACATATAATCGACTACATTTAGTACTTTATAATATTCATTTTCTTTTGCGCTAATATAATAATCCCTTTGTTTATAGTTCATATCTCCAATCCCCTTTTGGTTATTTATGAACAATAAATTTTTTCATAAGATAGCATCAAATTTAGACTATATCTCTTATTTCCTTATAACATCTACATTGATTTAAATAGTTTATAATATCTTGGTTATTTACTTCTTTGATATTATCTCCAAAAAGTTCAACGGCACTTTCTAAATGTTCCCTTTTATTATCAATCGTTAGTACATATCGAAGTGCATCAACTACTGGTGCATTATGGTATGTACGACGAACGAAATACTCTTCGATTGCCTTATTTAAGTATTCTGATTCAGCCTTTCTAAATTTAGCTTCTGACCTTTGAAGGTTCTTTACCTCCATCTCTATCATAAACCCCTCATCCTCTCCAATTTAATTTACTATTTTATTCCCCTACTAGAAGTAAAATAAAACTTAGTTTGTATACAAATTAATATATTTTCTCAAAATAAAAAACACCTGTGAAGACAGATGTTTTTTGTAAACTTAACATATTAAAGGAGAAATGATTTGTCAGCAAAAGGAGGAATCTGATTAGGTACAGTATGTGCTCATTTTTCGTATTTATACGTATTCGAATTAAAGAATAAAATGAGGTTAAGCAAACCCATTGATGTTCGATTTTTGTAAGGTTAAAGGATAGATTAATTTTTGAGGGAATGAGTTGTAGCGTGTAGTCAAATTATTGTTGAGGAAATATAGCTTTATCTTTTAATTGATGCATTGCAGGGACATACTAAAAAATGAGGTGATAATATGGAAATAGATCGAGCTAAGCAAATTCTTTCTTCACCCAAGGAAATTGATGTTCATTACCACGGAGTTCCTATTTGGATTAAAAGTGTAGATGAAACATCAAGTATGGCTACCGTTCATGCGAGAGGAACACATGATGAAGACCGTATGGTTCCAGTCCTTGATTTAGAAGAAAAATAAAAAGTCACAAAGGAAGGATATGGAATTTTCATATTCTTTTCTTCCATCTCCAAATAGAACCGAATAACTAATACCATATTTCTCTAAGCTTTATTTATAAGAAAAAAGAGGTGCAGCATGAAAGAGAAAAAAGAACCACAATTCAGAAGTGGCGAGCTAGAAAATGCGGAACTAAAAGGCTATTATGGAATGGATCCTGAAACTAGCCTTCAATCTGTTAATTTTGCTACGACAGAGAACCCATACTTAAATGAACATTACCAGGAAGATTCTAAAGAAAATGAATAAAGAGGGAAGAAAATAACCGATCTTTATTTCTTTTCTTTAGTTATACATTCTTAATAAGTTGTCAATAAAAGGGGTTGCAGATACCATATTTCAATCTCGGCTTATTCTTACTTCTGCAAAGATATTACCTAACACATAACGAATATAAAGAACCAATTGTTTTACGCAAGTGGCTCTTTGCTACGTTAATTGAATACACTTGAATCCCTAATAAATAATGGCAAATAACAATTTATTAGGGATTTAGCTTATTCTTTAACTAATTTAACAAGCATATGAGCAAGATGATGTTGTTCTTCCTCATTTCCAACTTTCCATAACTCATGTAACAAGTATTGCTCTTCATTTTGTGGCTCCTCATGTGTTGCGAGATAATCAGCTATTTTTTTAGCTGCTAGAGCTAATTGATTATCATTTAACCCTAGTTTCTCACCTTTTGTGACTTTATCTCCTAAGTAACTTTTAAATTCGTTAAAACTAGAAAGGATGTTGTCTTTCTTCTCTTGACTCATTTCATTTAGTTTATCCTCTACTTTATTTTCAACGGTTTCAGTATTATTGTTCATTTTTCATTCTCCTTCCAATTAAGTATTAATGTTCTTATATGGTAAATCGCCCATTTACAGGTATATAAACATTTCGTAGCCTACTCATATATTAAGTAGAATAGTTAACGGGCTTCAACATAGTGAACACCTCTTTTTTGATGAGTTTAAATGGAATATATTGGATATTTTAAAAAAGAAAAACTCCCCTAGTGCGTTAAGGGAGTTTTTCTTTTTTTAATATTAAGGGTGTAATTGCTTGTTACTTACATATCATTTAATATTTTTGTAGATATTTATTATAACCTATCAAATGATTTCGAGAAAACAAAAAATGAAAGCGATTACTTTGGATTTAAAATACTAAATGAAACATAACTGTTTTTTATGAGATGTATTTTGGTTCTGAAAAAATACAGAGCTTAAGCTTAAATGGTCTAAAGTTTCTCTTATATATTAATATATAAGAAACTTTTATTCTTTCTCGTTTCGTGGCATAGCATTAGAAACTATAGAAATGTCTCCAGTATAATATTTATGCGGATAAGGATCAGAAGACTTAGCAGGCTTTGTTACAAACTCTTTCTCAAGATCACCTAATTTGGTTTCATCTGTATTATTCTCTGATACCTGTTCTAAATTATTTGATTGATTATCGCCCATATAAAATTCCTCCTTTTAATTAAACAATGCTCATTGCTCATTCATTAAGGATACATTTTTTAATAACCTGGATATAAATGCTGTTTTTATTCTATACTTTCCTGTGCTTTTTCTTCATTTAGTATATATTTGAAATAAATATTTATTACTTTTTTGAAATTGTGAACGGTTTATTTATACCTTTAAAATCCATTATGTTAATTAAGAAAGTATGTTATATTCACTTCAAAAAGCAGAGACCCATTGGCCCTGCTTGTTATTTGACTATCACTTTCCCCACCATTCCACTATTAAAATGATACCTACATATCAGTTCATATGTACCAGGATTTTGTGGTTTTACGGTAATGGTTTTTTCTTTTCCAGGCTGGACTTCAGCGTCAATTCCGAGCTTTTCTACTGTGAAGGTATGCTCTTTCTGACCTTCATTTTTTAATATCAATGTTGTCGTTTTTCCACTCGGGATAGTGATGGTTTCTGGATTAAAGTAATCATCGTTCAACTGAACCTCCATGGTTTTTTGTCTTACCATGTCTGATTCGGCCAAAACGCCGAGTGATCCTGAAGTCATCACACTGATAACCATCGCAAACAAAACGAATAGTCCCATTAACCAGTTTTTCACAGACATTTGCATTCACTCCTTTCATAAGTCATATTCTTTTCCAATTTATAAAATAATATCACTATTTTTTGTAAATTAATTATTATTTTTCCTTAATTTCAATTTTGGGGAGTCACAAATAGTTATGAACGTTGGGAGAATCTTGAGTGTTGAGAGAAGAAAATAGCAGGCTTAATCAGAACTAAATAAGTTTTATGAAAGAAGCTTCTCGATTAGGTCCCTCCATTAAATTGCCGCACTTTATAAAACAGTATTGATACTAATAGAACAGTTACAATCATATTCTTATAAAAGAAACCATTAAAAAGGAGTGTCAAGTTAGTTGATAAAAGCTAAGGTTAGTTTACGGCCTATTGTTAGTAAGATAAATTTACCTACCATTTTGAAAACAGCTATACTTCCTGGTGACTCATTTGAAAGCTTATTTATTGCAACCCAAGTAGGAGAGATCTTTTACATAAGAGACGAAGCTATACAGACTTTTTTAGATATTCGCTCACGAATCATAAAATTAGGTACGTCTGAACCAGGTGTTTCCCGTGGAGGATATGATGAACGAGGATTGCTAGGGCTAGCGTTCCATCCAGAATTTTATTATAACGGTCTGTTTTATCTTCATTACTCAGTAGCTGGAACACAAGGCCCAGGTGCACTTTCCGAACATTATAGACCTAACCCGTGTGATCCTAAAACTTCAAACTTAAGGTGGATAAATAGAGAAACTAAATATGATCATATTGATACAGTGGAAGAATGGACTTTCCAACCAAATGCTCAGCCTCAAAAAAGACGGACGTTACTTAACTTAAGAAGACCATTTTTTAATCATAATGGTGTCAACAGCTTAAACTTTTCACCTGAAACTGGAAAACTTATCTTTACAACCGGAGATGGTGGATCAGGCTATGACCCCTTTAACTTAAGTCAGAATGATATAGAAATTTACGGGAAAATAATTGAAATTGATGTAGGCAAGAATACATTTATCCATAATCCACCCGTAGTCACACGTTTTAGTGAACTCCCCTCACCTATTCAGGAAACTCTTACGCTCATTGCTAAGGGTGTTCGCAATATAACGGGCATTTCATTTCAAAAATTTTATAATCAGTACATCAAATATGTGGGAAATGTCGGACAAGATGTAGTAGAGTCAATTTTTTCATTTGTTCATTATAAGCCAATACCTGTTCTTCAACTTGTTCAAGCTTCTTTAATGAGAGCTAAACCCAGCCAAGAAGGATTTATTAACCTTGGCTGGCGGGGATGGGAAGGAGATTTTCCAACTTCGTTTATAAAAAGGTGTTCTGAAAATCCGGCCTTGGATGAGAAAATAATTGCTTATTACAATGAAGCGGTAAAAACTTCAGTGAGACGTCTTCAGCCTTTAACTAGTTATTTTCATAAAGATCCCCGCCCCAATAAATTTGGAGGGACCTCACTTACAGGAGTTCAGCCATATATGGGAAATAATATCCCTAGCTTAACAGGAAGCGTTATGTTTACAGATATTGCACAGGTTAAAGAATCTCAATCCCCAGTTAAAGGGGTTTTAGCTTATACCAGGGCAGGTACAGATTGTAAGCTAAATGATTTTAGTGTGGTGGAAATTGATTATAATTTTGGTTCTCAATCAGCTTACTACGTTAGTTTGGGAACGAATCTGGATCAAACCAGGCTTTATTTAGGAGTTTATGGCTCTATGAAAGTGTCTGACTTTAATCAAGGTACTGTTTTTGAAATTGTTCCATGACTTATATTTATAAAATTCGACTGGGTATTGATTTTCTCCTAAAAGTTATAGCTTAATTTTTTTACCAGCTATTTTATAGGAATAAACAAATGAACTTCCTAGAAAATAAAAAAGCCTTTAATTAATAAAGCCCATAAAAGGTTCATTTTATGGGCTACAGTACATACCTTTAGAAAGATAAAGAAATTTATCTTAACGGATATGACCTATTCCTTTAAAAGTAAATGCGACTTATTAGTCCTCCCTCTTAATTTCTTCATATATTACATGTAAGAGTTGATATATCAGGTAATGATCTAAATCTCTCTTTAACCCCTTATAATGTAAAAACAGTTAACCGAGGTGAAATTCATGTACTTTTTAAAGTCTCTTTCAAATGAAGTAAACTCTGCGCAGCTTTTTTTTAATAGACTATCTAAAACTAAGCAGCTTGTATCAGGCGCTCTTTTCGCCAGCTTAGCAGCCCTTTTTCAATCAGCAGGAGGTTTCTTACCAGGAATAGGAGTTTTTATTAGTCCATTCTCTACTGCACCCATTCTTTTTTGTTTTACACTTTCGCTCCCTCTAGGATTTATTACCTATATACTAACAAACCTGCTTCTTCTGATTATCCAGCCAAGTGAACTTATTATTTTTCCTTTTACAACAGGAATATTGGGAATGGGCATAGGAGCTGCTTTTTACTTTTTTAAAAAAAGATTATACATTGTTGTAAGTGGGGCCACTCTATTAACTGTTGGGATTATTACCCTATTGTACGGTTTCAAATTCCCAGTACTAGGTCCCGTGATTTCTAAAAATTTTTCTCTTTCTACTACTGGTTTAATTTTTGTATTTACTTTCCTTTATAGTTGGATTTGGGTTGAACTCAGCTTAGCTTATTTCAAAAAATTAAAAACATTTATTTCCTAGTGAATCTACAAATTAATCCCTTAACAAAGATAACTCGTTAAAATAATGGAGAAATCGCAATCAGTTTTTTAGAAGAACGTCAATTAGGACAATCTCATCTAAACTTTGTAAGGCTCTTTTCATTATATTTTCAAATTCAACTAAACTATTTGCCTGTTCCCCTTTAATTCCAAAGCTTTTTGCCAGTTGAACAAAATCTGGGTTTGTAAAAGTTACTCCATAGCTCTTACCAAACTTTTTGTTCATCATTTCCTGCTCTATTTTTAATGTAGAGTCGTTTAAAACAATAATGATGAATGAAAGCCCTAAGCGTTTTGCCGTCTCTATTTCAGCAAAATTCATTAAAACTCCTCCATCTCCAGTAATACAAATAGCTGGATCATTAGGGCAGGCTAGCTTAGCTCCAATTGAGCCTGGTAAAGCAATACCCATGGAAGCTAGACCATTTGATATAATGAGCCTGTTAGGGTTTTTAGGTTGATAAGTTCGGGCTATAGATACTTTATGAGCTCCCACATCTGAAATCACAATTGTTTTCTCTGAAGAGAGCTTGTCAATAATATGCAAGATATTCTCGATTGTCAAAGGCAGCAAATCGCTATCTATCTTTTTCTCTTCAATGTGATAAGATTGCTTAATTTGTTTCTGGAGATTACCAGAGGGAATCCATGGTTTAGAAGGAATATCAAGCTGATTGAATACTCGTAAAGTATGCTTTATATCTCCAACCAATTCGACCTCTATAGGGTAATATTCATCTACTTCTGCCGGTAAAGTATCTATATGTAAAATTGATGTTTTTTCTGTGTTCCATTCTTTGGGTAACCTTTCGACAAGATCAAACCCAATTACAATAAGTAGATCAGCTTCCTTTAAGCCTGCTAGCACTTCATCTTTTTCATTAAATCCAAACGTAAAGAAATTTTGTGGGTGATCTTTAGACAGTACACCTTTAGCCATATAACTATGGGTAACCGGTGATTGAAGGCGTTCAATAAATGGTTGAAGCTCATCCACGGCTCCCTGTCTAACAGCGCCGTTACCGATAATAACAAAAGGTCTCTCATACTGTTTAATAAGAGTATTGGCAGCCTGAATGGACTCCAATATAGGTATGCTTACGGGTATAGATGTAGGTAAAATAGGTTTAATGGGAACGATTTGAGTTGCTAAGTCTTCTGGCAATTCTACTACTACGGGTCCTGGCTTTTCCATTTGTGCAATTTTAAATGCTTTTCGAATAATCTCAGGAAGCGTTTGTGCATCTTTTATCTGAACACCCCACTTCGTTGCCGGTTCCACCATTTTGATAATGTCCATATACTGATGCGAATCTTTATGCTGCCTTCCCAAAGCAGCCTGTCCTGTTAAAGCAACAACAGGGGAATGGTCTAGCTTTGCGCTAGATATACCTGTCAATAAATTAGTCGCTCCAGGGCCTAATGTTGATAAACATACCCCTACTTTGTTTGTTAACCTTCCGTATACATCTGCCATAAAAGCAGCTCCTTGCTCATGCCTCACATTCACGAATTGAATCTGTTTAGAGTTGGATAAGGAATCAATAAAATCCAAGGTCTCTTTACCGGGTATTCCGAAAATATATTCAACTCCCTCATTTTCTAAACATTGAACAAGTGTATCCGTCACTTTCATATTGTTCGACCTCTCTCTAGATAGTATTCTGACAAGCTTATGTGAAAGGAATAGCTCATTGATCTTTATCGTATTTTTTGAGTTTCAGCTCGCAAAAACCCCAAATTTATGCAAAGAAATCCTATTCACTAACTATTGTTTATAGTGTTGCCATTAGGTTCTTATGTTAAAGACATTTTTTAGAGAATGTATAAATAATTGAATGAGTCAAAAAACTTGGAAGGAAATTAGACGGCAATGATTGTTTCTTTGTTAGTCAACAAAAAAAGCTTTATTTTTTCTGCTCTAACCTTACAAAAAGGTATCCTCTCTCTTCCCCTTCCTCTAGGTTGGCTGATTGAAAGTGTAAAGATACCCTATAAAAAATTATTATTAGAACGTAACATTTTGAGGAATGTAAAAAATCCCATATACAAATAATAAGGCGCATACTCGTTTAAATTGGAGGGAGCGTTTTTATGAAAAGATTATTATTGATGGGATTTATGTTGTTATTTTCGCTAAACATGCTGGTTGAACCCAGTAGTGCTCGTGCTGAAACACAAGAGCATCGTGTTAGTCAACCTCAGGTAAAGTTTGAAAATGAATTGAGAAGACTTTGGATGGATCATGTACTGTGGACAAGCAATTATATTACAAGTGCAACAACAGCAGGATCAGAAGACCAAAAACAAGTGTTGAAAAGGTTATTAAAAAATCAAGAAGATATCGGGAATGCTGTGAAGCCGATATACGGAGAGAAAGCTGGGAATAAACTTACGGATTTGCTCAAGGAACATATTGTGATTGCTGGCAAGATTGTAGATGCGGCTAAAACGGGAAAGAAAGCCTTGGTGAATCAATTAAACCAAGAATGGTATAGAAATGCTGATGATATAGCAGCGTTCCTTAGCCAGGCCAACCCTTATTTTAAAAATGAAGATTTGAAAAAATTACTGTATACGCATCTAAAATTAGTGACAAATGATTTATCTGCAAGCTTAAAAAGAGACTGGGAGGCGAGAATCGTTGCAATTGATGAAGGAGTATCGCATATTATCTTAATGGCAGATACTATATCTGCAGGAGTTGTGAAGCAGTTTCCAAAGAAATTTAATAAATAATTTTAATAGGTACACGTAGATATTCTGCATAAAGCATCCTAACCAAAGGTTTAGTAAATTTAAACACTGGGTATTATCAAATCAAGACGATGTGTTAAGAGTACCGCCCGTGCATAGGGTGTGTCCTTCTCTATTCTATAAAAAATGGCGCCTAAAACGGCGTCATTTTTTATTTGGAAACAAGGTTACTGATTCTAGTGCGAAGGTTGTATTTATATGAAAAAGGTATATAGATTTCTATCTAATCGAATGTATTTTTACACCACTATTCAAAAATTTTTTTGGGTGAACTTCCCTTTCTTTTGGACAGACGGCTCCCATTATGCTCTCGCATCTAATTTAGGTTCATATTTATGACTGCAATGCCCTTAATGATTGTGTGAACAGTGGCTAATACTCGACTTCTATCATTTCCATGTTTAGAGGATCACTTATAAATATTTTGAAGTTTTTACACGAGAACTCCATTATGATGTATATAGTCATGCCCTTATTACCTTTTAATGGAATGAATGATGATAACAGAAAGTTAAAAAGATCAAATTAAATTAAGTTTAAGATGTCTCCATTGGGATAATATATAAATAAGCTAGATTTAATGATAATCTGGTTTATTTTCTACATTTTAGGAGGCAACAAAAAATGGAACACGGTAAAGTAAAATGGTTTAATGCTGACAAAGGTTTTGGATTTATTGAGCGCGAAGGTGGAGAAGATGTGTTTGTTCACTTCTCAGCTATTCAAGGTGAAGGCTTTAAATCCTTGGATGAAGGTCAAGAAGTGACTTTTGATATCGAACAGGGGCAACGTGGACCACAAGCGACAAACGTAAATAAAGCATAAGAAACCATACTAAAAAACAGACTCTATTTTCAGAGTCTGTTTTTACTTAAAAAGATTTTTATATCAAAACTTATTCATCAATAATTATAGTTCGTGTTTTTTTAATTCTTCTTCAAAGAAAAAGGTACTTGGGTATTTATCGACTGTATAAGAGTATCTTTTCATATTTTTTACATAATGACTTTTTAAGATTGTCACTAATTCATTCGATACTCTTATAGTTACTACTTCTCCATTACTAAATATTTTCTCACTCATAGCCATTATCCTTTCTCGCATCAAAAATAATCAGGGATTATTTTCTATATGTTTTTTTACGGCCTACGGTTTCTTTTCTCCCTCTATTTCTCTTACGTTCTGTTTTTGCCTTTTTATTACGAAGTGGTGCCACTTCAGACAATTGGACAGAGGTCATATTTGATTCTTTTGTTAAAAGCTTTAAAGTGGCTGACAGTAAAGAAACAGAATCCACTTCTTCTAATAACTTTTCCGCCATTGGCTTATATTTCACAAACTCCCCCTTGTCGATAGCGGTCAAAACCTGGTGAATGATTGCTTCCTGATGCCCTGCCATTACCTCACTAGAAGTAGGAGGTGATTGTCTAGACATTTTGGTTTTCGTGACATCTTCGATTACTTTTAAGTGATTACGTTCTCTTGGAGTTATAAAGGTAACTGCCAATCCCTTAGTACCTGCCCGCCCTGTTCGGCCAATACGATGAACATAGCTTTCAGGGTCCTGAGGAATATCAAAATTGTAGACATGGCTAACACCTGTAATATCAAGTCCTCTTGCTGCAACGTCGGTTGCAACCATAATCTCAATCGTATGATTCTTGAATTGACGAATTACATCGGCACGTTTGGATTGCGTCAGATCTCCATGAATGCCTTCTGCTGCATATCCACGCTTTTTTAGCCCTTCAGCAAGTTCATCCACACGTTTTTTTGTGCGTCCAAACACAATAGCAAGGTCTGGTGATTGAAGATCTACGAGATTACAAAGAACATCAAATTTTCGATTCTCTGGAATTTCCATATATTGCTGCTCGATGTTCTTTACCGTTAACTCCTTCGCTTTTACTTTTACGAGTTCAGGATCGTTCATAAATTTCTGGGCTAGACTTTGTACTTGCTTCGACATGGTTGCTGAAAATAGCAAGGTTTGGTGGGGAGAAGAGATTCCACCAAGAATCGTTTGGATATCTTCAATAAAGCCCATATTTAACATCTCATCTGCTTCATCCAGAACAGCTGTACGAATATGATTTAAACGAATGGTTCTTCTTTTCATATGGTCCTTAAGGCGTCCTGGGGTTGCTGAAATAATATGCGGTCTGTTTTTAAGGGCTTTGATCTGACGATTAATATCCTGACCTCCATAAATGGGCAGCGTTTTAACTCCTTTTACCTGCCCAATTCGGTTTAACTCCTCTGCTACTTGAATAGCCAGTTCGCGTGTCGGTGCTAAGACTATTCCCTGAATCCCTTCTTCACTAAGCTCAACCCGCTCTATAAGGGGAATGCCAAAAGCTGTTGTCTTTCCAGTACCGGTTTGAGCTTGTCCAATTAGATCTTTACCCGTCATAGCTATCGGAATGGATTCAGCCTGAATCGGCGTAGCCTCTTCAAAACCCAAGTTATGAACTGCCTTTTCAATGGCCTTGCTTAAATTAAAATCAGAAAATTTTTTCATTTTTTCGTGCTCCTTCTCTTACTTAAATTCAGAAATGAGAAAAGTACTCTTTAACGAGAGATATTATTTATTCATTTCTGCGTATTGGAAATCAGGGTTATTATTCACGAACATCTTATTTTAGCGTATCTATACAAGGCGAATTCATACCTTATTTTATCCGCGCTTCCGTGTATTTATAAATTTTTATAGGATCTATAAAGTGTGGTTTAATTTAGAAAGATATGGTTCTCACTATTTCTTTTTTAAAAGGTATACTATTTAGGAGGAGGGATGATGTAGTTATGTATTATAACCATAGGAAGAAAAATCAAGAGCCCTTACCTAAAGAACAAATAGAGATTTGGGAATGTGAATCAGAAGAATGTAATGGTTGGATGAGAAAAAATTTCTCTTATCAAAAACACCAAAAGTGTCCTTTATGTGGCCATAAAATGAGAACAGGAGAACGGCTTTTAGATGCGTCTCCTAATCCCCATCAAAAATAATTCATGTCCGTCTGTTGTATAAATCTATAAAAAACTTACGGCACTTCTTTAACTGAAAGTAAACTTCTTACCGAACAAACATGCCATATTTGCTTTGTATTTCTAGTGTATGGTTAACTAGTTCATACCTTGTACCCTTCGTATGACCCAGAAACCAGACTTAAAACGCTGGTTTTTCTATTATAACGAGATTTTAAAATCAGATATAATATGTCTTTTGTTAGCTAGTGAAACCAAAAGTAAAAAAAAGACTCCTAGGTGGAGTCTTTTTTACTCATTTTAATTATGCTACTTTATGAACGTTAGCAGCTTGTGCTCCACGTTGACCTTGTTCGATGTCAAACGTTACTTTTTGACCTTCTTCTAATGATTTAAAGCCTTCACCTTGAATAGAGCTGAAATGTACGAATACATCGTCTCCGCCTTCAATTTCGATAAAACCGAAGCCTTTGTCTGCATTAAACCATTTTACTGTACCTTGTTCCATAATAGTGCCTCCTGGTGTGGAATACTCCACACTTGTATTACTACCCTTGTCCAACCATACTATCTTAAGATGAAAATTTCTATGGAAGAGATTTCTCTTCTCTCAATCCTACACCGAACAAAAATAATTAACCTAAGCGTAACACACAGAACCGAAGATAGCAAATACAGAAAAATAGATAAAATTTTAAAATGGAAATATAGGTATCATAATAAGAACTAATTTAAGGTTTACTAGCAGTACATAAATTTAATGGACTTTCACCATTTTTGCACCTCTATAGATTACTTACAAAATAATAAGCGCATTAAGAAACCTGCTGTTTTTGTGTATATGAAATTTTTCATAAAATTGATATCTTGGGCATAATACAGGATAGACACTTGGTAGAGGGGGGATTGTGTGAGACTGAAGGATGGAAACTTTTATACAGATAGTAGAACCAATAAGGTATATAGATTAAATGAAGATAACAAAGGAAGTTGGTACCTGAGTACTCATGATGATGAAGATAATAATCAAATGTCAAGAACTTCAGGACGTAACATGATGAAAATGTTAAAGAGTTTTTATAACAAAGTGAACGACAGTTGAAAATTTACGGCTCTGGAAAACAGCATAAAAAATATAAAGCTAGCTTAACACAGCTAGCTTTATTTCTAATTTATAGAGCTAGTTATCACAATGTTTTTTAGGGATTAAGCAACGATACTAACAAAAAATTTTTAGCCTTGCCATTGGAAATCACCCATTATTTAATTTCGATTGCAGAAGCCTTGTTGTCCCCATCTGACGCCATGATACCATTTCTATATTGTTTTTTGAAAAATCATCTATAATTGATATTGTTTTAATCTCATATTGAGATATATAATAAAAGCAAGAAAAAGAAAACGCTTTCTATATTTAAATACATTGTTACTTCTCAAACTATAAGGAGGATTTAAAATGAGCCAAGTGGAAAGAAATTCTAAAGTGCAGAAATTAGTTGAGTATCAAAAATTCAATGAAGAAGAAGTTTCGAAGATGACAGATCCGCAGGTTGAATATTATCACTGGCTCTATTTTGATGATTCCGCTTATGATTATATGTAACTCAATTATAAAATAAGAAAAAAGCACAAAAACGTTTGGTTCCAACGGGTTTGTGCTTTTTTCGTTTCTTTAATTATAGGATTACTCGTTTTTAACACCATTTCCTGTGACAACAAAGTGAGGGGTGTCTTCCTTCCGGTTGAAAAGTCTCCAGAACTCACTGTATTCATCGTCTTCTGACGTATCTGGAAATACCTCCAATAAATAACCTTGAGATAAAAAGATCTTTAGCCCTCCTACTTCGTCCGAGTCAACTCTTTCTACAATCGTGTGTTCGTTTATATCTTTTATAATCGATTCAATTCGTTCTCTGATTTTTCCCTTCTCTTACTTCGCTGATTGTCTTTATAAATTCGCCCTCAGTTACTCCTAGATAGGAGTCGGAGCGACGAACGTACACAATCCTGAGGTTTCTGTAAGGTTCAGGTATTGAAAAGAGTTGTACTAACCCTTCCCGCTCATATCTTTCCGCTAATGACCGGGCTATAAGTGTCACACCAAGACCAGAAACTACTGTCCCCATAATCGTCTCAAGTGTAGCAAATTCCATGATTTTTGGTAATACTATTTGTTCGTCTTTTAACCACTGCTGCAGTCTTTCTCTATATTGGCAGCCTTCATTAAATAAAATGAATGGTAAGTGCAGTAACTCTTTGGCAGACTGAATCTGCTTCTTCCCTTTTTCATTTACACTGCATACAAGTACAATTTCTTCATCAAAAGCTGGAATTTGATCAAGCGTTGACACATTTACTGGTTCTGCTACAAATGCCCCGTCTAACTGAAACTTAAGAACTTTCTCTATTAATTGTGTACTTACTCCTGATACTAGAGAAATATCCACATTTTTGTGCTTATTATGATAGGAAGAAATGATTTCAGGAAACCCTACTACCGTTTCAACTAATCCAATACATAATGATCCAACAAGGTTACGCTCATCTTGAAATGCTTTCTGTATTTCATCCATCAGCCGCATCATTTGTTCTCCATATGTTAAAAGTTTTCGACCTTCTACATTTAATGTCATTCCTCGTCTGTGACGATGAAACAATGGGTGTCCAATTTTTCGTTCAAGAGACCGAATACGTGCTGTTACATTTGGTTGGACATAGCCTAGCTTATCAGCGGCAAGGCTTACACTGCCGTATTCTGCTACAGCCATAAATATGCGTATATCTTCTACTTCCATAAACATCCTCCTTTCCACTTACATTCATTTAGGTATTAATAATAGTGATATCTATAATCATTTATCATTATTTTACAAGATATCAAGCTCTAGATAAAATAATGACATCCGAGTGCTACTGCAACTATTTAGTAGCAATTACGTAAAGTTCTTAAAATGAGGCGACTGAAAGGAGGAGATCTAATTGTTTTATTTACTATTGTTTCTTGCCATCATCTTGGAGGTAATCGCAGTATTTTTTCTTAATCTTACAAATGGATTCACAAACTTTGTTCCTACTGTTCTCGCCATACTATTTTATTGTTCTTCAATTGCTGCTTATATGCTACTTAACGCCAAAGGTGAAGTAGGAGTAGCAAGTGCTTTGTATGCGGGAGGAGCAACCGTACTTGTTGTTGTCACAGGTATTATCTTTTTTGATGAAACTATTTCTTTATCTAAAATTTCAGGAGTTTCTCTTATTATAATCGGTGCAGTTTCTCTTAACATTAAAGGGAGCTCTAAAGAAAGAAGGACAGCGTAATGGGATACGTATTTTTAACGATGGGCTTAGTTTTAGGCATTGCAGGCCAAATGTGTGTAAAACTATCTAAAGGCTTTAGACAAACTGTTCCCACGATAGGCGCATTTCTACTCTTCATTGCTTGTATTTATTTTATTTCTCTAACGACGCACTATTTTGAAATGGGAATTGTTTTTGCTATATGGGCAGGGCTGACGATTGTTAGTACAACGCTGTTAGGTATTTATATATTTAAGGAATCAAAAAACAAAAGAAAGATTATCTCGGTTACTCTTATTATTACAGGTGTTATTATACTGAAAGCTTTCTAATAAAAATAAGATAAATAAGGCCCTTACTTAACTTACAAGTAAGGGCACCATAGAAGGAGTTAAAAACAAGGAGGTATTGGTCATCGACCGTCCATTGCTATAGTTGGTTATTGGTAAATAGTAACAGTGTAATGGGTCATTGGATTATTGGTTTTATCACTTGCCATCACAATAGTACTTTGAGTACACTAAACATTCTCCTTCTATGCCTTGAAGGGAGTCTCACCTCTTCAAGGGTTAAAAATATTTATCTCCATCAAACTCTAACTCTATTTGATAGTTTTTAGCGTTAATTAAATTTGATAATCTATTTGCTTTCTTTTCAACCTCTAGCCCTCTTAGACGATATTCTTCAGGATCAAATGTAGCCACTTTAATAATGGATACCCCTTCTCCGTAGTAAGGATATTCTTCTTTAGATGATGAACCAAACTCCTTATATTTTCTTGCTTTAGCACGTAATTGAGTGGCATATTCAATCGCTTCTACAATTGTTAGTTTGTGTTCATTATAAGTAATATTATTTTGAATATTGGCTTGATACATTAATTTATCAAGTAGACGCAAATCCTTTCGAATGTCCTCTAAATCCTGTTCAACATCAGATAGTGATCGAGCCTGAGGAGGAATCTTCTCCCCTTTTTCGATCTCTACAAATGCAACTCGGTCCATCTCTTCTTCTAATTCATGTATTCGTTTTGATAATACACTTTTCAATTTCACAGCCTCTGCTAGAGAAATCTTAGACATAGATCAAAGCTCCTTTATTCATAAACTTAATTTTTACTATTTTATTGTTCTAATACCTTTTCATAATAAGGAGGTGTTGTGCCACTTCCGCCATCCCCTGAGACACTGCTGCGATCTACTTTATAAGACATTACATAGCGTCCTTTTTGTTTACCTTTAGTCCAGTTTTCTTCAAACGTCACTAGATAAAACTCTTTATTTAATTTTTTAGCACGAGTTTTTCTTTCGATTTGATACCCTCCAAAAGTTCCTTTCCATGTTCCAACTTTAGCAGGAAATAAATCAATATCTGTTCCTTCACCACTTGTCGCAAACTCTATGGCATCTTCTTTCGTAAATGGCGGAAGGCTAGGTGATAGCGCTTCTAATATACTCCAACTGAGAAGTAAAAGAATAAGAGGTATAATTAGCAATACTTTTGTACTTTTTTCCCTGTCAATTCTTCTTTCTACCCACCAATCTATACATGCATATAACATAGCGGCTGCCATCCCGTAATAAGCCAAATATGTATCTTGAAAAAACAAACCGTTAATTAAGCCTAATATGCCGTGGAAGAAGACAAATAGCCACCTCATGTTGGGAAGCCATTTCTTTCGAATAGCGTCCAGTATAACTGAGACAAAATTTCCGTATACAGCAATAACGGCCCCTACATAAAAAAGATATACAAGGAACCATCCTGCCATGTCATTTCCAGTATGATACGATAGTTCTTCTCCGTCAGTTAGTTGTTGAATCAGACCTGTTATTGTCAAAAGGTAAGCTAAAATAAAGCTTGTAGAAAGAGTTGTTATCGTCTTTCTCAAAATCACATAATCTTTTTCACTTTCCATAAAGGGTACCTTTTTCTACTTATTTCTATATATTTTATATTAAACCATATTTCTTCATATAAAGGTGACTTACAAACAAAAAATTGTGATTGATACTAATTTTTAGTGGCTTTGTTATAGTAAGTCGTTAATCACAGAAGTACATATATTAAACTGATTTGTGTTAGACTGTTACAAGCTTAATACTTTGAAAAAGAAAGGCTGAAAAAAACATGACACAAACGAATACAGCATTTCGTGATGCGCTTATCAAATCACTGCGAGGTGAAAGAGGCCATCTTCCGACGATTAACGCAATAACTGATATTAATATAGAGCTTGCTTCACATAAACAAGAGGAATTACCTTATTCTATTTATCAATTAGTGAAGCATATGAGCTATTGGCAAGACTTTTTACTTGCCCTTGCTAAAGGAGAAAACCCTGAAAGACCGAAAAGTGTAAGTGAAAGCTGGCCTGAACACCCTGCTCCGGTTGATGAGGAAGAATGGAAAAAGACAATCCAGCATTTTTGTAATGGAATTGACGAAGCATGTCACTTAGCTGATACATTAGCAATCGAAGAACCTCTGGATGCTTGGCCAAGTGAAACCCCAGGGGGATTACTGCGTAATATTGCTTCTCACAACAGCTATCATCTAGGTGAAATTGTCATTATGAGAAGGTTAAACGGAGCATGGCCACCGCCAACAGGAGGCTTTCCTGCTTAATAAAAACCGATTGAGCCCCAATGATTGGCAGAAACAAAGCCCTAACAATCGTCAATTAGACACTTTTAGGGCTTTATTTTAGTTATGTGCTATTACCTTTTGTTTTATCTATAAATCAATTGATTACTGAATTCGATTTTCAGTACTCCAAAAATATTTGTCTTCGTGCAATTAGTTACCTATAAGAATAATGTGTCGGACGAAACAAGTCTTCTTCTGCATTTCTGACAATTGAAAAGTGTCCAACATTGCAATGACCATGTAGACTTTCACCACAATGATGCTTTATAATTTGTTCCGTACTTAAACCTGTTGCGGTTCGCTGTTGAATGCCCCCCCATTGACCATAGCTGCTTTGACTGCACTATTTATAGAATGTTGTGTCTAAATTTACGATAAGCTCAGTGAGCAACTTAACGAATGTTCTTTGCCCCTTGGTCTTTTAACTAGTTCTCCTCCACAGTTAGGACAAATATACATCTCGCTTTCACTACATTTATCACAAAATGTACATTCATGTGTACAGATATAAGCAACAGAGCTATTATGGAGTTTCTTATTGCACTTTTCGCATGTATTTCTCATTTCTAAAGCCATTAAATCCCTCCTTTTGATATAATCAAATTGTATTCTATAAATTTCTATTTTTACATATGTTTCTTATTGTATTACTAAGTAATAACTTTAATATTGACGGAAAACCTATTATTTTAATTTATAATTTAAAGCGGGGTATGTTTTATGGATGAAATTGATAAAAATATATTACTACATCTACAAGAGAATGCTCGTTTGTCCGTTACACAGTTGGGAAAGTTGGTTGGTTTATCTACCCCTGCTGTTAATGAAAGAGTAAAAAAACTTGAAGAAAAAAATATAATAGATGGATATAGAGCAATAATCAATCCTGAAAATTTTAACAAACCTGTAACTGCTTTTATTTTATACAGCAATACAAACTGCAGACAATTTGTAGAATATTGCAAAAAACACCCTGAAGTTATCGAATGTCATCGTCTGGCAGGTCAATACAACTACTTAGTAAAAGTTTTAACTAATTCCGTTCAATCTCTTGAAACATTCATTGATGAATCTATGGCTTTTGGGCAGCCATCTACATTGATTAAACTTTCCTCACCAGTTGTTTATAAAGCAATAAAGTAGGTTAATAATCTACTCTTTTTTATTACTGAATCTATTCAAGGTAATTCTATTATAAGAAGAACATGTTCTGCTAGCTGGTCACCTTTTTAACTGACCAGCTAGCAGAATTAGAAGTGCATAGAATTTACAATTGCAGTTACCATCCTGTCTGTTTTCGGCAGGTATTTTTCTATACGTTCATATGTTACAATAGAGAAAGAACATAAATTAAAATTATATGGTCTCTTTGTACCCCTGGTTTCCTTATAATGGAAAGAGGTACTTTTATGAATATACTTGAAATAAAAAAAACGCTTTATACTCTTATTCAATATGAGGATAGTGCTATTACTCATACCATTCCTCAAGTACTGGAACTGTCGTATTGTAAAACATCTAAGATTTTTCAAATCACTACACTTACGGATCAAAAAACCTTAAATTATAACGATTATGATATAGATAACGCTTCTGAAGCTTTATACAAGATCTTAAACTGAAGAAAGCGATTCAATGATTCTTCTATCTTTTATTTAACAAACGTGCGATTGCACAATATGTTATTTTAAACAAAAGAAACTCCTGATATATGTTCAGGAGTTTCTTTTGTTTTTCTAATGTATACAAGATACAAATCTAATTTTAAAAAACCATCTAAAAATATTTAAAACAGCACGAAATCGTAAAGACGATGCCACTATTTCTTTAATCAGAAACTTCCTCTGACAGTAGTACCATCTAAAGATTCATATCATATGTATCTTTAAAAACGTACAAGTTACTTTAGTTATTTTCATTTTAAAGATTATTTACTAGAAGTAATTCCTAAAAAATGAAGTGCGTTTTTTACAGTAGCCATTGTCCGGGTAGAATCTAAATTAATACCTAGCTGAACAGCAGAGCGAGATAATTCGGGCCTTAATCCTGTTAAGATACATTGCACTCCAAGTAGTGACATAACGCTATTAATTTTAAAAAGATGCTCCGTTACAATTGAATTCAATGTATAAATACCGGAAAAATCTATAATTAAACAATTTATATTTTGTGTCTGCACTTTTACTGGAACAGCCATTAAAAGTTGGTTTGCTCTTTCCTCATCTATGGATCCTACTAAGGGAAGTACAGCGATTCCCTCTAAAAGAGGAACGAGGGTTGTAGACAGTTCATTTATTTGCTTTATTATTTCTTTTTGTCTTGTTTCACTCTCTTTTTTTACCGTAATATCTCTCACATAGGTTTGGATTACTTTTTTATCTCCCAGCAGCAAGGGATGACAATATAATTCAACATTAACAGTTGTCCCGTCCAATCTAAATATGGTTTCCTCAATAAGCTCTGCTGGACGTTCATAAGCAGATTGGATTCTTTTCCTTATTGCTGCTTTAGATGTTTCTTGAAATATATCTAAAGGACTGGCACCTATGATATCTTCCCTTTTGCCTCTAAAAAAATGTTCAGCTGCGTGGTTAACATATATAATCTTATGATTTGAATGAATAATGAGTGGATCTAACGCATATTCAATGACTTCCTGATAATCAATACCCGAAATGTTTTCATTCATAATTTTCACTCCTTAATATGAAGGTTAGACTACTATTTCAAATTTATCAAGGGTTCAATTGCTTGTTTAAGATCTTAAAAAATGATAATAAAGTTTCTTTTGAAGTTATAAATAAGAAATAGTAAGAAAATAGAAGATTAAAAGGTCGTCTGTCCTTTACAGAACAAAAATAAAAACAGCCCTTAGAAATGAATTCAAGGGCCCTCTCTGCATTTATTTAAATCATACTTTCTCAGGAGTTAAATCATGGTGTAAGGCTGTATCAGGAACTGTAGGATTAGGATGATTTTTTTTTCATTTCAAACGAGAATTCTTTTTGATGACGAAATATATTAATTCTTCTTTTAGATCATTTACAGAGTTTTATCTTTTCCTCTTTTGCCCTTTACCCTATTCTCATTTGAATGAATCGTTTGATCTCTATTTCTTTTTCTTCTACTAAGAAAATAGATAACAAAACCTACTAAAACTAATAAAGTAATTAGAAGGATACTTGTAGGAAAGTATAACGTCCCTATGTGGATACCAAAAAATTGAATCATTACCCTTTCACCTCCATATGAGAGTAGTAAACGACTCAAGTAATATACTTTTCGTTCAGTATCTTTCCGATTTATAAAACATTCGTACAGAAAAATAAATATTATATATAAAGCAACATGCTAGTATGATTTACTAATACTTCTCGATCACTTAGTTTCCTCAAAAGCTATTGCAAAGGAGAACCATTACACATCTTTTTTTGCAATAATGATTATACGTTCTTGTTTCATTTCACCGACACACTGTTTAGCTTCTTCTTGGGTTAAACCTAACGAGGCCATTTTAGAATGAAGTTCATCTTCACGAGAAAATAACTTATTAACTGCAGATTCAAAAACTCCTTGTTCAGAAGCTCGATATTCTTTTGTATTTGTTGTATTTGTTAAATATTCCGAGCGCTCTTTATTATAGGTCAATAAATAAATTTCGTTTTTACGAAACCCGTTAGCAAAAAACTCTTCAATAAACTTATTTGCCTGACCACTATTTTCTGCTACTTTAATTTCCTTCACTATTTTCTCCTCCTCTATCCCTATAGAATATGTCGTTCTACTAATAGGTGTATCCTTCAGCAGCCAATTAAAACCAATTTATTCGGATATGGGATAAAAGACTATAAAATATCATCTAAATATTGTATAAAATGGGGTAAACTATCTACTTCTAAGAGAATAAAATATAGACTTCTTTTCCTTTGTAGAAATATCAAAAGAGAACTTTTTATGTAACCTTAAAAAAATTCCCCCTCTATTGTCAGAGGGAGAATTTTAGTTAACCTTTCGCTAAATCTAACGCTTTATCTGCCTTTTTTAAATCGTGATTTACTTGTTCTTCTACATCATAGGCGTGATACATTTCATTATCAATCATATATTGAGCAATCTTTTCATGAAGCTCGATGGCTTTATCTAATTGCTTTTTTAATACCTTTCGAACTTCGGGCGTCGCCGTTTCTGTAAGCGCTACCGCATATGTTCGTACACCATTCTTAGCTGATAATAATAAATCAGTCGCAATAGCAAGATCATCTAACGTTTTAGTAAGAGTACTCTTAGTGGCCATTTTTCTACCCCTCCTATTTATTGAGCTTTCTTTAAGATTTTTTTCAATTCTTTAATCGCTTCAGTAGATGTTTGAACATCTTCTTCAAGAATCTTTTTTAATTCCTCATCCTCTACCAATTCCAACATCGCTGTTCCTTTTGTTACACATGATGTTTTAAGCGTTAAGATTTCATGAACTTCTAGCGTTTCGTGCATAGCTAGTCCCTTTGCCATGTTTGCATCCTCCTTGTCATTTTTTTGACTTGTGAATTATATTCCCAAATCATTTCCATTTAAACAAGTATTCGTTATTTTTTAAAAATTCCAGAAAAAGAAACAGGAATACTAAAACTAACAAAAATAATCACCTGTTTTTGCAATTGACCTTCCATTGTATTGCAGAATAAATCCCTTTAGGTGTAATATATAACCCTTAAATGAACCTTAAATTGTAAGTCTTTCTTTCTAGAACTTTTTAATCGTTTAAAATCGGGTACTATATTTTGTGAAAAGGTGTGATTTTATTAATTTTTTACATATTACCATCAAGGCTGTTGTTCTCTCTTTCGTTGGTGTTATATTCAGGGTAATTTACGGTCAAATAATTGGAGAAAAAGATGTTCAAATAGAAAGTCTTATCGGTCTTTTTATTGTTTTTTTTATTGGGAGTTTCTTAATTTCCTGCTTTACTGATTATCAAAAGGCACAAAAATCATAAATAAAATAACCACGTTCATTTGCGCAGCCATTTCAATTAAAAAGTGCGTTAACCCAGCTTGGATTAACGCACTTGATGGTTACACTTGAATCAACATAACTCACTTTTCTATAAAATCTAAACATGCTTTTAAATATTAAAGCGAGGATCCGTTTGGAAGGAAAGAGTACGGTTAATTGATGAATTCAGGGTGATTATCACACTCGATTACCTTCTAGGCCGATGATTTTTCTGATGATTTATTGCCCGGTGCAAACCAACCTAATAGAGCAATACCAACTAATACTCCATAGAAAATTAGAGTCCAGATGGTGCTATGAGGAAAATGGGGATCTAAGACACCAATATCTTTATGTGCAAAAGTAATAACAGCAAGTTTCACCCCTACCCAGGCAACAATGGCGTATGCTGTCGTTTCTAGGGCAGGTCGCTTTTCAAGGAGTTTTACAAACCAGGTCGCTGCAAACTTGATTAAAATAAGACCTGCAATCCCTCCAAGAACTACAACTGCAAACTGCCCTCCGTCCATACCACCGATTTCTCCAAACTGTGAATCCGGAAGTCCAAGTGCTATAGCAACCGCAGCTAAAATAGAATCAATGGCAAAAGCTAGGTCGGCTAACGCAATTTTGCCCACCGTCGGCCAGAACCCTTTGCCAGCAGACTCCTTTTCATCATCATTATGAATATTCTCATTGTCTTTCCCAAACCGTGCCTTAATGACATGCTTTAAACCTAAATACAGAAGATAAGCTGCTCCTATCGCCTGTATCCACCAAACGTTGGCGATAAATGAAATGGCAAAAAGAGCTCCAAATCGAAAAATAAACGCCATAAGAATTCCGTAATTAATCGCTCTTTTCTTCTGATCCTCGGGTAAATGTTTAGCTATAACTGCTAGTACAAGAGCATTATCAGCTGATAATAATCCTTCTAACCCGATTAGAATCAATAATGCCCATACATATTCGAGCCAAATAGATTCCATCCGCTTCTCCCCTTTCCAAAATATAAGCTGTTATGCTAAAGGTTTTGTTTACAATAGAATAACCATATATGCTGCAGTAAACTCTAAAAGATAAAATTTTCATTTTTTTAACACTAATCAACAATTGAACATCTCTTAAGATAAACATAAATACAAATTCCAGTATGTCAGTAAATAGTTTATGTCAACATACTTACATAGGTTAGAAAGTCACCCTATTATTGTTATGCCCTTCCCCTTTTCTCAAGAAGTACCTGTGAACAATAAAAAAACCGGCTGTAACATATTAACTAATATATTACAGCCGGTTTTTATAGTGGAATAAGAAAATTAATTAGGACTAATCCCTACCCAAAAAAGATCTACTAGAGCCTGAGCCGTTTTTTCAGGGCCTCCTAATTCTGCAATTAATTCTTTCTTGTTCCGAATCATTGTTACCGTGGAAAATGTATGCGCAAGCAATCTGGGACTTGCTACGACGATTTCTCCGCTGTTTGCAGCTTGCTTGAATACGTTCTCTAATGCCTCATGTATCGCTTTCTCTGCTTCACGAATTTCATGAATATGACCTTCTGTAAGCGAAGAAGTCGCTTCTTGCAATAATGTTTCAAAATCAATATGCGGTCTTTTTAAATGATCCAAGGTTACCTCATATAATCTGTGTTTCAGTCCTTTGGAGTTTTGTAATAATTTCTCTGTCTGTTTTGTGATACGTTGGAACATACTTGATACCGAAACGGTAAACAAAGTTGCCTTATTTTTAAAATAGTAGTAAACGCTGGCCTTGGTCACATCGCTTGCTTCAGCCACTTGCTCCATTGAAACTTTTTCGTATCCATATGCCATAAAGAGATGGGCAGCTGTTTTTAAAATTTGCTCTCTTGTTATATTATTTTCAGTTGTTATTTTAGGTCTGCCAGGCTTTTTTTTTGGTGTCTGGTTCGTATTCATAAGGGCCCTCCTTCTAGTTCAAGAAATTGGCACATTTAAACTAGTTGATTAATTAACCTTCTGGTATATATAATTATTGAAGGTTCTATATATATTGTAATAGAAACAAACAGATTTGGAAATGAGGGAGAATTAATGAAAGAATCACCTTTAGCAACATTCAGTCGATTGATGACTGGAAAAGTGAGTCGTTGGGTTGTTATTGCCGTATGGATTTTGGCAACTGCAGTTCTAACAATTGCTTGGCCTGCCGTTAATAAAACGGAAGTGAACAATGCACCAAACTTAAGTGAGAATTCACCTTCCGTAGAGGCTGAAAATCTTATAAAGAAAGAATTCCCTAACTCTTCAGGGGTTCCTGCCTTACTTACATGGCATAAAGAATCCGGTTTGAATACCGATGACTTAAAATCTATTCAGCAAGTGGCGGCAGATTTAGAAAAGAAACCATTAGAAAAACAAACGTCTACTCCGCCTTTGCACAAATTACCGTTAGCAGCTTTACAAAAAATGATTTCAAAGGACGGTACAACGCTTGTACAGCCCATTTTCTTTAAAGAAAACGTTGAAACAGATGTACTAGAAAAAAATCTAGACACGATTAAAAAACAAGTAAAAGAACAGGTTTCATATGATTCTTTTGCTACAGATATCGATGCAAAAGATAAGCTAAGCACGCGCGTTACCGGACCTGTAGGAATTCAAGTAGATGCAACCAGCTTATTTGAAGGAGCAGACGTTTCCTTACTAATCGCGACAGTTTTATTAGTCTTAATTTTACTTCTTGTCATTTATCGTTCCCCAATTTTAGCGATTATTCCTTTAATCGGTGTGGGTTTTGCCTATGGGGTTCTGAGTCCGATTCTCGGTATTTTGGCAGATAAAGAATGGATTACGGTTGACTCGCAGTCCATATCCATTATGACGGTCTTGTTATTTGGAGCAGGAACAGACTATTGTTTATTTTTAATTTCTCATTATCGTGATGAGCTTCGTAAAGTAAAAGATAAGAGACAAGCCCTTATCAATGCCTTTAAAGGTGCTTCAGGTGCTATAGCTATGAGTGGATTTACAGTTGTCATCTCTCTTCTGGCCTTGATTGTAGCAAAATACGGTGCTTACCACCGTTTTGCAATCCCTTTTAGCTTATCTATTCTAATTATGGGATTAGCAAGTTTAACACTTATTCCCGCCCTGCTTTCGGTTATGGGAAGAGGTTCTTTTTATCCTTTCGTCCCTCGTACTCCTGAAATGGAAGAAGAATTGGCGAAAAAGAAAGGAAAACCGGTGCGTGACCGAAAAGCGAAAAACCGTTTCGGGAATTGGATTGGTAATGTGGTTACGACGAAACCATGGACAATCATTGTAGCTTGTCTAGTCTTTTTTGGAGCTTTATCCATTTACTCTAGTCAAATCAAGTACACATATGATTTATTGTCTTCTTTCCCTGAAGATATGCCTTCTCGTGAAGGATTTACGATTATTTCTGATGCTTACTCTCCTGGTGAACTAGCACCAGCACAAGTAGTCATTGATACGGAAGGAAAATCGGTTGACCTTGAAAAAGCATTAAAGAAAAATGACCTTATTAGTACTGTTTCTGCACCTCAAAGTGGTACAAATAATGAGGATCTAAAAGTATATGACGTTACGTTTAATGTGAATCCATATAGTATAGAAGCAATGAAAGCTATTCCAGACTTGAGAGATGCAGCTGAAAAGGCGCTGTCACAGTCCGGAGTTTCTGCAGTCAAATCCAAAGTATGGATCGGCGGTCAAACAGCAACACAGTATGACACAATGACCACGAGTGATAAAGACGACAGTATCATTGTCCCATTAATTATTATTTTTATATCGCTCTTGCTATTAGCTTACTTGCGTTCCATTGTAGCCATGCTTTACTTGGTTGGAACGGTTATCTTATCCTACAGTGCAGCCTTAGGATTAGGCTGGCTCATTATTCACAATATCATGGGGGCAGATGCTATCCAAGGAGCGATCCCTTTATACGCATTTGTATTTTTAGTGGCGCTTGGTGAGGATTATAATATCTTTATGATCTCAAGCATCTGGCAGAAAAAGAAGCATATGCCATTAAAGCAAGCAATTAAAGAAGGCGTAAGCGAAACAAGCGGTGTTATTACATCAGCTGGAATCATCTTAGCTGCTACCTTCGCGGTTCTAGCAACACTGCCTATTCAAGTTCTGGTTCAGTTTGGAATTATCACGGCTTTAGGTGTTCTGTTAGATACATTTATTGTGCGGCCGTTCCTTGTACCTGCGATTACTACGGTTTTAGGAAGATTTGCTTTTTGGCCAGGTAAAGTTGAAATGGTACCAGAAAAAGAGCATTAAATATTAAAACCAAGAAAAAAGCAAAGAGAATATTCTCTTTGCTTTTTCAGCAAACCCAGGTCATAACATAGGGTGATACTTCTTACTATTATTAGTGAGAAATACAAAGGTAAGAAGAACAATTCCTCAGCAGAAACATGTGGCTTTCTACACTTCTTTTAATACCAAGTTCATTTAAATTGTTACCTTTACTTGCAATTCATAAAAGCAGCTATTCAGGATAAAGTATTACTTCAGACACGTATACTACTGGAGGTCGTAATTTGTTAATCAGTGAGATTGTTCAACAACTAAATAATGGTGCTACTTATGAAGATATTGCTTCTTCCATTAAAATTAGTGAAGATATATTGAGAAATGATTTAAAAAACTTCGGATTTCACTATGATAATAAAGAAAAAAAGGTGTTATTTACAGGCTATGAATCTGAATATGAGAATACCCTTCGTATTTGTTACACTGATATCAAGAAGCTTTCCACTTAACATTTTTGCGTTAAAATAATGAAGCTTTTGTTATGTAGGATCTCCCCCATCTTAAAAGCGTGGACTGCATTCAGTTCACGCTTTAACTATCTTCATTTCAGTTCTCTTTTTAATACTTTACCGAGCTGATTTTTAGGAAGTTGATCAATAAAATAAACTTCGGGAATTTTGTAGCTTGCTAGACGATCTCTACAATATTTTAAGATATCTTCTTTTGTTAAAGAAGAATGAGGATCTTTTACCACATACGCTCTAGGTTTTTCTCCATAAACTGGGTCTTCTACTCCTACTACAGCAGCTTCTATAACCGTATCTATTTGCTCAATTATTTCTTCTACCTGATCAGGATAGATATTATCACCGCCATATACGATAACATCTTTAAAGCGTCCCATAATATATAAAAAGCCGTCTTGATCTACCTTTCCAGCGTCCCCCATATAGAACCAGCCATCTCTAAGGACTTTGTCAGTCGCCTCTTGATTATGCCAATAGCCTTTAAAACAATAGGGGCTTTTTATGATAATTTCTCCAACTTCTCCTGTTTTCACTTCTTGTCCTGACTCGGGATCAATAATTTTCACTTCTACACCAGAAAGAGGCTTACCTGCTGATTCAATTTTTTCATTTCCCATATTTGGTGTCCATACACTGACTGTCCATGCTTCTGTACTTCCATAACCTTGTATCATGCTGATGTCTAATTTTTCATATTCCTTAATAAGATAAGCAGGAACTTTTGCCCCTCCAGCAATAGCAACCTTTAGTGAAGATTTCTTTGCCCCTTCATTTTTCACCGCTTCGAGCATTTGCATGTACATAGAGGGAAACGCTAACATCATAGTGATCTTATGAGTTTCAATCGTTTCCCAAATGATTTCCGGTGTAGGATCTGACAACAAAAATAATCCCATCCCGTTGGAAACAGATTTCAAAATATTATTAATAGAACTCATATGATAAAAAGGATGCGAGGCAAGAAAACGACCATCCTTTTCATAATCGATTCGTTGACTAGATGGTTGTATATAAGAATACACATGACCATGCTCAATCATACAGCCTTTTGCGTTGCCAGTTGTTCCGGAAGTAAAAAGAAGCATAGCTATGTCATCTTGAGAGACCTGTATATTGGGATTTAGTATAGAATACGCAGAAAAAATTTCATTATATTCTTCAACTGTCTGCACACTATTTTTTCTTCCTACTTGTAAAGTAATCACGTCATTTAATATTTCAGAATCAAAAGGAATAACCTCATGAAATTTTTGGTCGTAGAAAATAATTTTAGGTTGCGCACTATCTAAAATATCGATAATTTCATACTTCGTAAGCTGCCAGCTAATAGGAACCGCTACGGCTCCGATTCTTAATGCGGCTAGCAGAATCGTAGGAAACGGATGATTGTTTTGACAGAGAATTGCAATTCGATCCCCTTTTTTAATGTTATGGCTTAACAGGTAATGAGCGAGTTGATTGACACGTTCATTATATTCTTTAAATATATGGTAAGATGTACTCCAAATTAAAGCCTCCTTTTCAGCAGATTGTGTAGCCCTTTGCTCTAATAGTTCTCCAAGTGTATACATAATAGCTCTCTCCTTTAATGATAATGACCAGTTTGAATCATATTTAAATGGTGCTTCATTCTAATTATTTTTAAATCTATAAACTACATTACCCATAATTAACGTTAACGCAAACGTTAATTATGGGCGTTTGAAAAATCCATATCTTTTTAGCATGTAAAAGATACATATTGGTTATTCAGAGCAGACTATTCAATATACTTTGAAGCTTATCTTGAGGAGTTCATAGCGCCTTATCTTGTACGATTCTTTTCTTTTTTAACTTTACACCAGCTATTATTAAGTATGTTCTCTTTCTATGCGTCGAGTTGATTGCTAGTTGCACTCTCCATGTGAATAACAAAAGTCTTAAGAGTTATATTAATAAAAACGCTAAGATAATATAGAGCTTCTCTTCTTGCTATAGGATCTATAAATGACCATGGAGGAAAATATGAATAAAGTCTTTTTCATTTTTATGATTATTGGTGTACCTCTTTCAATTATTGGCAGCATTTTTAATTGGAATTATATTTTAATGTTCTTTATTTATTGTGTGACATTAATTAGTTTGGCTAATTACATCAGACGTTCTACTGAAAGCCTTAGCGTTGTAGTAGGTCCAACAGCAGGGGGATTACTTAATGCTACGTTTGGCAACGCTGCAGAAATTATTATTTCGTTTTTTGCATTAAGCAAAGGACTAAATACAATCGTCATTTCCTCTATTACTGGAGCAGTTCTCGTTAATCTACTTTTTGCGAGCGGAATATCAATGATTGTTGGAGGAATTCGATTTAAAAAGCAAAAATTTAGTGTGTTTAAAACACGACATAATACCTCTCTCTTAATGTTTGCTATTATCGTAACTTTTGTATTGCCATTTATCTTTGCAAAACGCTTGGATGATAAAGATATGCAGGTTCTATCAACTTCTTTTGCTATTGTGATGCTGACCATTTACCTGCTTGCTCTTCTTTTTAAACTTGTCACGCATAAGGGGATTTTTACTGGAAACGCAGAAGAAAATGGAGAGGAACCAGAATGGGGAAAAAAGAAAGCAATCGTTGTGCTTGGACTGGCCACAATTGTACTAGCTTATATTAGTGAAAAACTTGTTGGCACCATTGAGCCAGTAGGTGCTGCCTTAGGCTGGAGTCACGTTTTTATTGGAATTATTGTTGTGGCCATAGTTGGAAGTGCTGCAGAGTACGTGTCAGCAATTGCAATGGCCTATAATAACAGAATGGACGTAATGGTGGAGATTTCCATTGGTTCAACCGTCCAAACGGCCATGTTTGTTGCTCCTATACTCGTTCTGTTTTCATACTTGTATGATTTCTTGCCTCTTGTATTTAATACAGCGGAAATGATTGCGATGATCCTTGCCGCTCTCATGACGGTGACCGTTGTGAACGACGGTGATTCCAACTGGTTCGAAGGTGTTTTACTTGTTGGTACCTACATTGCGATAGGCTTTAGTTTTTACCTTTTATAGAATCACTCTCGCAACAAAGCAGAAATTTTTAAACATAATCAAAGTCTTTCTACACCAATGATGCATAAACGAGCCCTTCATAAACAAGAGCTCGTTTTTCAAGTATGTTTTATCTATATATAAGTATTTAAAATATACTAAACTCTTCTATTTATTAAATTGTTTTTAACTTTTTCGTCCAAGATCCTTCCGTATTAATATTCTTTTACCTAGAAAATTCTCTATCTTTTCCTCTTCCCTTCCGTTTGCGGCTTTATTTTTATTTATAAAGTCTCCGCTACTTTTCGTTTTACACTTCTCTTGACCTGCTAATCACGAGCAAACAAAAGACACAACTAAACCTAAACAGCACCTACATATTTTGAAGCAAATGACATATTAATAGCTCAAGAGACAGTGTTTAATAATAAAAGTTAGAGGAGATGAGAGTGGGAATGAATAATTTTAATTCACAATCATTCACTAGTCATTCAAACCCGCAAGTATGGAATTTTGTTTCAGCTCCTAATTTACATCCCATGAAGGTTACCGTTAATGTTGATAAGCCTGGAACAGCTCCCGGCCTATTATTTGTTGCGCCCTATACGGTATATGAAGCAGCGATGATTGGGCAAACTGGGGCACTAATTATGGATCAGACGGGTAATCCAGTGTGGTTTAGACCGCTTGCTAGTAGGTATATCCAAAACACAGACTTTCGAGTACAAATGTACCATGAAAACCCTGTTCTTACGATGTGGCAAGGAACAATTTCAGGAACTCAAACTGCAAACCCTAACCTTCCAGTGGGTGAACCTGAGCCTGGTGCTCATTTTCAAATTATCAATCAGCATTATGAGGTCATTAAAAAGTTATTTGCTAAAAAAGGGTTTGCCTCTGATTTGCACGAGTTTACAATCACCAAACGGAATACGGCTTTGTTCACAGGGGTAAAACAAGTACCTGCAGATTTATCTAAGTATGGAGGGCCATTACACGGGTATTTTAGTAATTACTCTATTCAAGAAATAGACATTGAGACGGGAGAGCTTCTCTTCTTTTGGGATGTACTTAAACATATTAATCCAGCTGATTCGATGGTACCTGCTTCATCCGCCACAAGCTCTAATAATATATGGGATTGTTACCACGTAAATTCAGTCGAAGAAGGTCCAAACAACACACTTTTAGTGAGCATGCGTAGTATGTGGGCTATTTATAACATTGACAAAGATACGGGAAAGGTAATTTGGCAACTTGGTGGAAAGCAAAGTGATTTTAAGCTTGGGCCGAACGCTACATTTTCTTGGCAGCATGATGCACGATACAGGTCCGAAAACAGGATAAGCTTGTTTGACAATGCCTGCTGTGCTTCTCCTGATTCTCCACCTCAAGAGCAAGCGCGTGGTTTAATTCTTCACTTAGATTATAAACACAAGATCGCCAGTATAGATCGAACGTATTATCATGACCCAGCTTTATATGTTCCAAGTCAAGGAAATGCGCAAAAGCTTTCTAATGGAAATCAACTCATTGGGTGGGGGCAAGAACCGTACCTTTCGGAATTTAGGAACGCTGGCAATACAAGGAGAAACCATTCATTTAACTTGTTATATGATATGCAGTATCCAAATCAGAATCTTTCGTATCGAGCGTTTAAAAATAAGTGGGTAGGTCTACCACTTTATCCGCCTAGCATAACTGTAGACTTATTGCATGACGGTGAAGCTACAGTTTACGCATCATGGAATGGTTCAACAGAAACGGTCGCTTGGCAGGTACTGGCAGGCCCAACACCTTTTAAATTAGCAGTAGTGGTATTTAGTACCCCTTGTACTGGATTCGAAACAGATATTCATGCTCAGGCAGTTGGCCCCTATTTTCAAGTAAAAGCATTAGACTCCTGCGGGAACGTCATTGGTACATCATCGACTACTTACGTAAAAATAAGACGAAATAGACGAAAGTGAGCATTAATAATCCTCTATTAGATTTTTAAAAATATTCTTATACTGGATTCTCCCTACTTAGCAAGCCTAAGGTGGGGGAATTTTTAATTCTTGAACAATATATTTAAAACATATTATAAATTGTATTCATAATTAGTACCAGAATCCCCTTTTTCAAATAATAAGCTTATGATGAAAAAGGCAATAAAATTTAAAATTCAGTGTTCTTAAGCTTTTTTTTAAGGTTAGATAAGATAATTCACTAGGTAACTTTTGATTTATAGTTTCATAATAATTAAATGGACTTCCTCATAAAATCAATTCAAACTTTCCCTTTAAATATGTATCAATATCATTAATTTACATAAAAAAATTCACTATCTGCATCCCTTTAAAACTATACCTCTAGAGGCGTATATTGCAAAACTATCCTCATCTAATTGAATATAGCAAAAAATGTTAAGAACAACGATTTGTTTGCTGTTATAGTGAACGTAAGGTAGGTGAATGTAAATGAATTATGTAACTTGTATACAAAGAACGCTAGATTACATTGAGGAGAATTTGGAGACACAAATTACTTTAGAAAAGTTAGCAGAAATTGCTTGCTTTTCTCCTTTTCATTATCACCGTGTCTTCCAAGCCATGGTTGGAGAATCGGTGATGGATTATGTGAGGAAACGAAGACTTACACGCGCAGCAGAACGCTTATTTTTTACAGATGAAAAAGTCATTGATATCGCACTTGATGTTGGTTTCCAATATCAAGAATCATTTAACAGAGCGTTCAAAAACTTTTATGATGTTTCACCGAAGCAATACCGTAACGCAAGGAGAATATCTGGACCGCTGCGGGGAAAAGCCTACCTAACTACCACACTTTTGTCAGGAGGAAATAAGATGGAACCAAAACTAGTCACTAAATCTGCTTTTTATGTCATTGGATATGAGCTAAAAACGAAGAACGAGGGTGGCCAGAATAACAAAGACATTCCTGAATTTTGGCAACAGTACATGCAAAATGGATTAGGCTCTAAAATCCCCAATCCCTTAAAAGAAAACACGGAGCTTGGTATTTGCACTGATTTTAATCCTGAAACGGGTGAGTTTGTTTATGTAATTGGCATGGAAGTAAAGGAAGGCACTTCAGCGCCTGAAGGAACAGTTTACAGAAGTTTCCCTGAACTAGACTATGCCGTATTTACTACACCAAAATCAAATGAAGAATCTTTTACTTCTTCCATTCAGTCCACATGGAATTATGTTTTTACAGAATGGTTCCCTGAATCGGGTTATGAGCACTACGGATCAATGGAATTTGAACTGTATGATAAAAGATGTTATGGTTCAGAAAATAAAGAGATTGATATCTACATTCCTGTAAAAAAACAGACTGTTAAAGCATAAAAGAGAACTCCCATTTGTTTAAGAGAAAAGTAGCGTAGAAATTCATTTATAATACTGAAGATATTCCTATACAAAAGCCCAATCTCTAAGCAATTAAACTTAAGAGAGGGCTTTTTATTCTTTTGCATTGGAAATTTTGGAATCAATCAATGTGAATATTCACTTCATTTTTAATTATCATAATGTACGATATCGGCCATAAAAACATCAGATATCCAGAGAAGTGTGAGATGCTTTTCTCTCCAATTCCTTAACTCTTAAAACAATACCTTCTGATCTGTCACTGGATATAAAGTAATACTAGCTAACCCGCTTTGATTTTCATCTAAAAACTCTAAAGAATCCTCAGCTTTACTTTGACGTTCAACTAATGCGGCAAAACAGAAAACAAAGTTAGATGCATTTCCTATCATTTTATTTTATGTATTTTCCTCACGTACATATTTTTTACATTTTATAGGAATGATAACGTTACTCGTTGTATAACAAATATTCACTCATATAAAAGGTGGTAAAACGTGCGACAAAGATATCTTTTGAAAAGCTCTAATTCTAATAAGGAAAAGACAACAGATTGTTCAGCAACTCCCTTATATGATGCTGTAAATAAAAATATAGAGAGACTATTAAACGAATTAGGAAATAGTTCTGATGTATCGTTTCGAATGGTTGAGTCTCCCTATCAAAAAACGTTAAAAGCAGCCGTTATTCACCTTGACGGATTAGCAGATGAAAACATTATAAATGAGAATATCATGACGCCTCTTATTCAGTGGCTTAAAGAAAGTAATCAAGTAGTAACCGTCAAAGAGATAGAAGAACAAATACCCCAGATATTAACTGTATCTCAATTGACTATAAAAGAGAATTGGCATGAATTTATGTCAGCCGTTTTAACCGGTGATACGGTCATCCTACTGAATGGGAGTTCTAAAATTTTCATTGGCAATACAAAAAAACTTCAGTCCCGCGCAGTAACAGAACCAACCAGTCAAACTGTTGTTAGAGGACCCAAAGATAGTTTCACAGAGAATTTAAGGACTAATACCTCCTTGATACGAGCTAGAATTCAGGATTCTAATTTACGCTTAGAAAGCATGAAAATTGGAAGCGTAACCCAAACAGATATAGGAATCATGTATATTCAAGGGAATGCAGATAAACGTATTGTAGAGGAAATCAAAGAACGTTTAAAAGAGATTAAGGTAGATGGGGTCCTTGAGTCGAACTATATTGAGGAATTTATCCGGGATGATAGTACCACTATTTTCCCACTTTTATTAAATACGGAACGACCTGATGCCGTCGTAGGAAATTTATTAGAAGGTCGAATTGCTATTATTGTACAAGGAACACCCTTTGTATTAATTGCGCCTGCTATTTTTTCTCAATTTTTTCAGTCTCCCGAAGATTATTATCAAAATTATTATATTGCTTCCTTTTTAAGGATACTAAGATTTGGTTCTTTTTTTCTTTCTATGTATGCATCTGCTATCTATTTAGCATTGATTACGCATCATCAGGGACTTATTCCGAACACATTAATGGTCAGCTTAATGGCGCAAAGAGAAAGAGTTCCTTTTCCAGCAATTGTAGAAATGGTAGTGATGGAACTAGCTTTTGAGATGTTGCGAGAAGCCGGAATCCGAATGCCTAGAGCAATCGGACCAGCAGTCTCCATTGTAGGAGCACTGATTTTAGGACAAGCAGCTGTAGAAGCAGGTTTTGTATCAGCGGCTGTTGTAATTATTGTTGCTATTTCTGCCATCAGCAATTTTACACTGCCATCTACTAGCATTGTCAATGCGGCCCGTGGTTTTCGGTTTATCTTGATTCTAATTTCAGCATTTATTGGCTTATATGGAATTTTGCTTATGACCTTATGTATATGGCTTCATATAAGTAGTCTAAGATCTTTTGGTATTCCCTACTTTTCACCTTTTGCTCCCTTTGATTTTAAAGAGCAAAAGGATACTTTAGTTCGATTCTCTTTACCATCTCTGTTGAAAAAACATCACAATAAATAGACGTCGTATAAAGATGAATGAGGATAGAAAATGAAAACTTATCTTTCGCTTTTATGGATCGCTGCCATTTGTTTATGCGTTTCAGGATGTTCGAATTACCGAGAATTAAACCAAATAGGAGTTATTATAGGATTGGGAATTGATGAGAACGAAAACTTGGAACAACCTTATAAAGTAACCTATCAGATCATTAATCCAAGTGGTTTATCACAGGGCAGTTCGACAGGAGGACAGGGTCTTCCTGTCATTAACTACACAGTAACTGCCAAAACACTAGTAGAGGCATTAAAAAAAGCCTCCATCGTCATTCCAAGAGAACATATTACTTCACATCTTTCGCTTATCATTATAGGTGAAAAATTAGCAAGAAATGACCTTAGCTTATTATTTGATGCTTTGGATCGAGGCAAACAAGCTCGTACAAGTATTCCAGTTTTTATTGCACGTGATGGGACTGCTGAGAAATTGCTCGGTGTGATTGAACCTTTTGAGGTTACTCCAGTCAAAAGTATCCTAAGTACCAGCCAGAACAATCAAAAAATGTACGGAATAGTTAGTAATGTACAAGCATATGAAGTTATTTCTATGCTTTTGAGTGAGGGAAAAGATCTATCTCTTCCTGGAATCAGCATTAACAAGCCCTCTCAGAAGGCAGAAGAAGCAGGCAATTTAGAGAATACCAGCCCAAGTGCTATGCAGGTAAAAGGATTAGCCATGTTTAGAAAAGGAAAATTAGTTCGATGGCTAGATGGCGATGAGGCTCGATCTGTCCAGCTTGTTACTTCTGAAGTAAAGAGTACAGCCCTCGTTTTCCCTTGCAGTATAAATGAGAATATCACAGTTACAGCGACCGGAATAAAAAGCCAAATGAAAACAGCAATCCGCCATAGGCAACCTTTCATTCATACAGATTTGAACGTCATGGGAGAAATTACGGAAACAACATGCCAAAAAGATTTAAGCAACCCTAAGGTATTAAAAGAATTGGAAAAAGAAGTACAAAAGGAATTGCAAAAGGAAATCACAAAAACTATTCGCATCGCACAAAAAGAAAAGACAGATATATTTGGCTTTGGTGATAGCTTGTCTCGAACCAACCCTAGTTATTGGCGTCAGCATAAACAGAATTGGAAGAATCTATTTTCAAGCGCTAAAATATCGATGAATGTGAACGTCAGTATTGTAAATACCGGAATGCGGACAAATCCTTATGAGGTAAATTAGATGAGGAGCTGAAAAAGCATTGACTAAAATAAAAATCGATGGGTTTCAATTATTTTGTATGATGTTTATCTTTATATTAGGCAGTACGTTGCTTTTAGATATCGGAAAGGCTGCTAGGCAAGATGCATGGATAGTCCCCCTGCTGGCTACTTTTTTTGGATGTGTACTGTATTTAATCTATATCTCCTTATATAAGAGATACCCTAATATGCCTTTGACTGGCTACCTCATTAAAATCTGGGGTAAATACGTAGGCGGTGCTATCAGCTTTTGTTATATTATATATTTTGTTTATATTGCTTCCAGAGTATTGCGTGATTTTGAAGAATTACTAATTAGCTCTTCTTACTATGTTACATCGATTATTACGCTGGGCATATGCATGACCTTTGTGTTAATTTATAGTGTTCACTTAGGAATAGAAGCATTCGCACGAGTTACATGCTTATGTTTTGTTGTTATTTTACTGACTCTTTTTATATTAAATGTTTTGTATGTAGTAGGAGGCTACATCAAGGTGGAGAATCTTCAACCCGTATTAGCGAATGGATGGGGAAACATAGGAAAAGAGTTAGTCCCCCTTGGCATTACTGTACCTTTCGGGGAATTGATTACCTTTACTATGATTCTTCCTTATTTAAATAAAAAAAGTCAGGCTGCAACAATTGGGTTATCCGCCATCATAATAGGAGGAATGGTCTTAACCATTAATTCAATTATTCTTTTGTGTGTACTCGGACCAGAGACTGTTTTAAGATCCTCTTTCCCGGCTCTTACAGCTGTGAGTTACATTAACATAGCTAGTTTTATTCAAAGACTGGATACCTTTATTCTCATTCTCATGGTCATTTTAGGTTTTGTTAAAATAACCATTTATTTCTTTTGTGCAGTGATTGGCGCGGCTGATTTGTTTCGAATGAAACCTTCTGTTACAAACATTTATTTAATTGGCGGTGTTATTTTTTTCTCCTCACTGATGATTGCTCCTAGTTATCAAGCTCATATAAATGAAGGACTCAAAATTGTTCCTTATTTATTGCACCTCCCTTTTCATATAGCAATTCCCATCCTATTGCTGATTACAGCATATATAAAACAAAAAATAAAGCCTACCCTTTTATGACAAGGGAGGCTATTGTTTTTTTAAAACAGGAAAAATGCTAACAGCAAGGAATAGTAAAGCAAATAAAATAACCAAAAAATAATCTTCCCCACGAGCAATTACAAAATATTGTTTTAGGTTATAAAACGATTGAAACATATAGCTTCCCTGAAAAACGTCGATGAATACAATAAGAACATAAGCCCCGAGCAAAATGCATAAGGATGGAATTATTTTAGCCATTATATCAGCCTCGCCTTTTTCTTTTAAAGTGCGGTAAATAATATAAAAATATACAAGGCGTCCATGAGATTTAATAATATTTATTAAATGATGAAAAATAATTGATTTTCTGCAAAGCAATCTGTTATAAAAATTTAACGCCACAAGAATTGCGGACATTGATCTCCAAAGAGCTTTTTTCATTCTAATGCACGGTTCTATTTTTATAGACTCTTAAGAAATAGTACAAGCCAAGCAGAAGTAATCCTACATTTGTATAAAAATAAAAGATAAATCCATACAAAAAGTTCTTTTGAGCCAATGAATCAAAAACATAATGCAAAGAGTGGTATAGCGCTACATAGATTAAACAAAGATTCCAGAAAATATTTTCTTCTCTAGAGTAAACCTCTCTTAGCAATAAAAGGATAATCCACCAAAGCACAAGTATGGATAATGTACTGAGTAAGTTAATTGGATAAGTCTTATAGTAAAAGAAATACGCGCTGCTATAAAATAAAAGCATCGATAGTAACAACATGAATAGTGGCTTTCTAGAGTATTTATTGGTGATAAAAAAGTACAAGCCAACTAAAATGGCAATAAAAAAATAAATGTAATTCAACAAATTTCCCATCTCAAACCTCAAAATTTTTATAATTTAATACTATGATATTTAAGTTTCTAATAAAATCTTTTATGTATTGGGTGAAAAACACTGCACCTTATGCTACCTTGCCTTTTTTATGTGTATAATACTCAAAGATAGCAATCCCAAAGGAAACTCCAAAAGCGGTTGAAAATGCTGTTAAAAGATCAAAATTAGAAGTAAACAGAATATTAATCATTAAGTTTCCTCCAAAGAAGATTAAAAAATATACAAAGAATTTCAAAATAACTTTTTTCAAGAACTACCCTACTTTCATAGATTTCGTTTAAATTGACTGTTGATTCAACACAGATTTTAAAAATCAAGAAATTATAAATATAACCAATATATGATTATATTACCATATATTTTTACTGACCATAAAAAAGAACCTCTTTAAAATAGAGGTTCTTTTTTTATAACAGACAAGATATTTAGTTACGGTAATAAATAACAAGAATTAAAATTTCATTCGCAAGTTTTAATAAAGACAATCCTCTAATCCTCTTACTATCTATAGCTTCTCTACCAATTCATCAACACGGACACAAGTGAATCCTTTTGTTTGCACTGTTTTTAATACATCTTTTAACGCATTAATTGTGTTTCTTGGAGCGTCGGATTCAGCCCCGAGCGTATCTCCGCAGTCGTGCAGCAAAATGACGTCCCCGCCTTTTATGTTTGCCAGGCGTTTTTTGATCTTTTCACTTCCGCCAGCGGTGCGCCAATCTTCCGCCATGATTGACCATAGAATAATCTTATATTTACCTCTTCTCATAAAATCGAAAAGATTGAGCATTCCCCAAGGCGGGCGATAATAAATAGGTGTGACTCCAGCGATAGATTTAATCACCTTGGCTGTATTCTTAAGTCCATTTCTAACTTTCCAAGGCGACATAAACCAGTTGGAGTGATGTACGTAGTTATGAATTCCGATTAAGTGGCCTTCATTATGCATGCGCTGAATCAGTTCAGGGTACTTTTCTGCTTTAGTACCGACCACAAAAAAGGTTGCCTTCACCTCATTTTTCTTCAATAAATCAAGAAGTATCGGCGTATAAACAGGGTTCGGACCATCATCAAACGTAAAAGCAATTTTAGATAAATCCCTTCCTCTTTTAACTACGTTCACTCCTAGACCACGTGATAAGAAATACGGAATAACGGTGTATAATAAAATAAAAAAAATAATAGCAGAAATCATGAACTCCATATTATATACTCACCTCTATCTCCTTTTGCTTTTGTATCGTTCTACTATCTGTTACGTTACGTAATGGACCGCGTCTTGCTGCTTCGATAATGACATAGAGAGCGTCTATGGATGATGTTTTGGTTTGATATTTTTTCATTCTTTGTTTCATCCATCTTAAAGGTGCTGAATCGTGGACAAGATTTTCAATTTGCGCAATTAACTCTTTTTCTGACTGTGCAGACAGTGCGAATCCCGAACGGCATAAATACTCTGCATTGTCTTCTTCTTGTCCTGGTAACGAATGATAAAGCAGTATTGGTAGATCCATCGCCATTGCCTCAGAGGTTGTTACTCCCCCCGGCTTGCTGATCATTAAATCTGCAATAGCCATTAATTCTTCAACCTTTTCACAGTATCCAAAAATTCTCACGTCATGCTTCGAGTCTTTTAATTCCCACTCTAATTGTGTTTTTAATTTCTTATTTTTACCACATACTATAAAAAGTTGAATCGGTGTGGAAATGGATTCTAATGCCTTAAAGGTTGAAATCCCTTTTCCAAAAAATCCGTCTCCCCCTCCCATGATGAGCAGGGTGAACATATTTGGATTAATCATATATTTATCTAGGAGAAGGTCTTTTGGAAGAACATCCATAAATCTTTTCCGTACAGGTATTCCAGTGTTTTTAATTTTGTCTGCCTCTACCCCTAACGCAATTAATTGATCACGCAATCGAGCAGACCCTACCACATATTGGTCTGTAGAGGGATGAATCCAATAAGAATGATCCGTATAATCTGTGATGATGGTTACCGCTGGAATATCAATTAACCCTTGCTCTTTTAATCTTGATATAATCCCGGCGGCAAATGGATAGGTACTAACCACTACCTTCGGTTTTATTTCCTGTATGATTTTAAGCACGGTTTGCATGCCCGACAAAAAGATCGAATTTAGCTTAATGGAAAATGAATTTTTTACACGAGTTTTTTTATACAAAAAGCTATACACTTGAGGAAACTTCTTAATGCTTTTTTTATAAATATAGTGGCTGATTGGATAGAGGGTGGGATGAATCCACTCCATGATATCCATAGTAATGGGATCAGCATCAGCAGCGATCTCATTTACTGCCTCGCTTATCGCATTAGCCACTTGTTTATGTCCCTCTCCAAATGTAGCGGAAAGAATGAGGTATTTATCCTTCTCACGATTATTCATGACTTTCCCTCCTTATAGTTTTTATTCTTTCGTCATATGATGGAACCTGAAATATTCACCACATCTTTTTGTTCTTTTGTTTATGCAAGTAAAGATTTACTCTACTGATAAAAGAGTAAACATGATAAAAAAATTAATACCGGGTATTTAGCCTTTTTCATCAATTTGTGTGGTGTATCTTTTCTTCTTTTTCGTTACATAGATTGTTTAGGAATTTCTTACACTATTTATTAGAAACACATACAGTCTTAGGTTGAGCTTTCAAATAGCACATTTTCAGTCTACGGTTTGTAGTTAAAAATAGGCTAAAAATAACATTAAAAATCAATGAAAAAGAAAGTTTTTTTTATAAATAGTGCTACATTAAAAGAAAAGCAAAGGTGAAATTAACCTTTTCACTTAGCTTATTTTCAATCAAATTCAAGCATATTTGAGTTATTCACTGTGCTTTAGGCAAATACATATTATGAAAGAAGGACAAACCATGGATTTTATCACATCTTATATAAATCAATACGGATATATCGTGCTGTTTCTAGCATTGATGCTGGAACTGCTCGCTCTTCCTCTTCCAGGGGAGCTGCTCATGGGCTACGCTGGGGTTCTTGCCTTTCAAGGACATTTGAGCTGGATGGGAAGTATCTTGGTGGCTGATATGGGGAGTATGGTTGGAATGACCATAGCCTACGGAGTTGGTTATAAGTTAGGGACTCCTTTTTTTGATAAATACGGAAAAACCCTTCATATGGGGCCAGAGCGAATTGAAAGAATGTCAAAATGGTTTAGTGTGCATGGAAACAAACTGTTGATTATTGCTTATTTCCTCCCTGTTATTAGACATATTACAGGATATTTTTCAGGAATTACTCGGCTTCCTTTTCGTACGTATGCACTGTACGCCTATAGCGGATCATTTCTTTGGGTCACCACATTTATTACTCTAGGAAAGTTATTAGGACCTCAGTGGGAACAGTTTCATAATTCTATCAAGAAGTACTTTATCATTGGGATGATTGCAGCTGTAAGTTTGTTCGTTGCTCTTTACATTTATAAAAAGTTCAAAGTAACGATTAAAAAGATAGCAATTAATTGTCTCAAGTGGATAGTAAATGTGTTTCATACGCGGAAACGGGCAGGGCTTGTTTTTATATTTACAGCATTAGTAACATTAGGGTTTATTCTGCTTATGATTGGAATGACGCAAGACTTTATCGCAAACGAGTTTGGAGATTTTAACAAAATAACGAGTCTATTAATAACAGCCCTTTTTAATAAAGATTGGAATGTACCAATGCGGATATTTTTCATGCTGGGATCCAGGCAAGTTCTGGTGGCATTAATTTCCTTTACACTTGTGTGGATTTTATGGAAAGGCAGAGATAAAAAAATCGAATTATTATCTCTGGTAGCTGTTGCAGGCGGCGGAGAGCTATACGAAGAAAGCCTAAGACGAATTTTCCACCATTTCTCCCCTATTAGAAAATCGTTGATAGAACAGCTTTCATACACCTTTCCAAGCGAGCAGTCTTTGATGGCTTTTGTTATTTATGGGTTTGCTGTATTTATGCTGGTTCGACACTCTAAAAGATTATGGACTCCTACATTAGCACCAATAGCAGCCATTCTTATTTTATTGCTTATTGCGATTAGTCGTTTGTACCTCAGCATACAATATCCCAGCGATATTGCAGCAGGATATGTATTTGGAGGAGTATGGCTAGGGTTAAACGTTTTGCTTCTTGAAACCTTCCGCCTTATGAAAGGTATTAGTCTATAGCGGTTCACTAAAAAGAAAGTCAAACTAAACAGGAACTTATCTTGTCCAAATGGCATTTATTATATTTTGAACGACGGGAAAGGAGAAGCTGCATGCAAAACCGTATTTTAATCGTTGAAGATGAAGAAATGATTGCACGAGCTCTTCAAATTGAGCTTGAACATGAAGGATACAAAGTATTCGTAGAGCATGAAGGAAAAAGCGGCCTTGAAGCTGCTTTACATAATAGCATTGATCTAGTTTTATTAGACGTTATGCTTCCAGAACTTAGCGGTATCGAAGTCCTTCGAAGAATTAGAAAAAAGAACGCCTGCCTCCCTGTTATTCTTTTGACAGCCCGTGACACTACGCTAGATAAAGTGATGGGACTAGATCATGGAGCAAATGATTACATCACCAAGCCCTTCGAAATAGAAGAAGTATTAGCAAGGGTGCGCAATAGTCTTCGCCATGGAGCTATCATTCAAGAAGTTACTGAAAAAAAAGATGTTCATTTATCAATAGAAGATTTATCTGTGAATTTAGAGACCAGAGAAGTGATAAGAAAAAACAAAACGATTATACTAACCCCGAAAGAATATGATTTGCTTGTTTATTTACTAAAAAATCAAAATATCGTACTGAGCAGAGAAAATATCCTCTTGACCGTTTGGGGCTACGATTATGAAGGAGAAACAAACGTAGTAGATGTGTATATTGGACATTTGAGAAAGAAAATAGAAGAAGAGATTAACTCTCCCTTGATTCGCACCGTCAGAGGAGTAGGATATGTGATAAGAAAGGAACCATATGAAAATTACTACCAAGGTTAACTTGTTTATTACAGTTTCTTTGTTAGTCAGCTTGCTCATTGTAAATACGATTGTATTTTTCTTATTTATGAAAACGACCGTTAATATGGAAGCACACTTAGTCTTTAAAAATGCGAGTGAAATGTTGAAAAAATACCACATTTCCAAATCCTTAACACTAGACAAAAACCTTTTAAACTCTTACATGCCTAGTCACTCTTTTATTCGAATCGTTGGGCCGAACTCTACAACTATTAATCAAGTCACTAACGACAAAGTCCTTGTTCAAAAAATCCCCCCTACTTTTTCAACAGAAAAGAACTTTGAACTTAGACCTTTTCAAGAACATCAAAATTTAGTAGTTCACGTACCGATTCATCAGAATCACAAAGTAATCGGCACGTTAGAAATAAGTGAGCGGTTATCAGGACTAGAAAGCCGCAAAGATATTATTTTATCCATAATGGGGACTGTTACCCTGGTTTCTGTTCTTCTCTCTTTTCTAGCTGGCAGATGGCTATCAGCTATCATTATGAAGCCTATTGTATCAATGATCTCTACAATGGAAGATATTGAACAAAGTGGAACGCTGAAAAAGATTGGTATACAAACTGAAACAAAAGATGAAGTGTACAAAATGGCAGCTACATTTAACCGTATGATTAGTAAACTGAAGGAAAACTCAGATAAACAAAGGCAATTTATTTCCGATGCCTCTCATGAGTTAAAAACACCTGTGACTGTTATTAGCAGTTTTATTACGATTCTTAGAAGGCATGGAACACAAGACGAAACAATAGCAAAAGAAGCAATTGAGGCTATTTATTCAGAAACAAATAGAATGAAAAATTTGACTAAAACACTATTAAGTTTAGCTGAATTAGAGGACTCCGAACCTGTTGATATAAAATCAGTTGACCTTGTCTCTCTCAGCACAGCCCTTGTAACTCAGTTCATGCAAGTTTATGACCGACCTATTATTCTGCATAAAAATTCCCACTCCATTTCCATCAAGGGAGATGAATTGAAGCTGAAACAAGTGATCATTATCTTTTTAGATAATGCTATAAAGTATAGTACCGATGTAATTGAGGTCTTTTTGGAAAGTAATCAGCATAAAGCGATTCTCCGAATAAAAGATTATGGCATTGGCATACCAGAAGACGAACAATCTCATGTTTTTGAAAGGTTTTATCGAGTAGACAAAGCCCGCAAACGGGATTCAGGAGGAAGTGGACTCGGATTAGCTATTGCTAAAAATATTGTAAACCTCCATAAAGGAGAAATTGATATACAAAGCAAAGAACATGCTGGAACAGAGATTAAAGTTACTTTTCCCCTTACAAACTGAGTAAGTCGCTTTTATATAAATTAGCTCATGTACCACTAGTGAGGAAGCAACTATCAATATTTAATTTCTAAAAATGCTACCTAATGGATACATTCAAAACAGAATCACCAGTTTTTTCATCAGAAAAAACACCTCCAAGTGATTGCTCGGTACTCCATACCCGGTTATCAGCTTGAAGGTGTTTTTTATTTATATAAAATCAGAGCCTGTCCAAATTATTAGCAACTACGTTTTCTTAATCTGCGAACGCTGATACTTTCTAAACTAGTCGTATTTCTATTACCTGAATTATCTTCCCATACTAAAAATCCGCCTTCTGCTCGAATAAACGTACCATTTCCATCAAGCTGTCTTCCTGCAGAAAAAACTTGAATTTTATCTCCTCTTCGAAAATTATCTACTATAGAACGAGATTGAGATTGAGATGTACGGCGACCTCCACTACGACGTCCTGGCATAACTTCACCTCCCTATACATTTATAGTACATACTATAAAAAAAACAAAAATTGGCATAAGCAAAACGCGTAAAACCAAAAAAAATATTTTACAAATTGAAAATTTGGCCATCCCTGTCCATAGTATTTCTGCAATACTTCTTACATTCCCCCCTAGTCAACATGATGCTCTTTCGAGGGCACATATAAAAAGCTAGCTCTTAGTGCATAACGATTGTTTTTGTTGCTGCAACTTACAAACACACTGAATCTCTTTCATCTTATATTGCTGTTGTTGCATTGATTTATTGAGTATAAAATACATATATGTTAAAGAGTTTGATATATATAATTAAAAAAGTTATACCTCTTAGACGCAAAAAAAAGAACCCTCCATAAAAAGAGGATTCAAACAGGGTAAGTAAGAAAAAGAAATATACATGCATGTTCCTGGGGGGCACTACGCTTGTATAATCAATTTATACCCGCTATTCACTGATTGAAACAGTAAAAAACATTTTAAATAAAAATTAATAGTTAATCTATTAAATACAATCTCTGAATATATTCAATAGCTTTATCTTTGTACTATACCTGTTCTCTAATATTAATAATTCGCATAACAAGTGCTCCTCTACCAGGAATAACAGCCATCATTTACATAAAGGATGTTATAGACATGCTTTTTAATAAAAGTGTGTTGCTTCTTCAATTAAAACTTATCCTTAAACCCATTCTTTCCTATGTTCACGAATAAATTTAATATCATTTTGATAATGTTCAAGATGCCCTTGGTGTATCATTTTCTGGAACGCACTGTCGCCTTCGCTGGCTTTTCTTGTAATTGTTTTACATAACCCCTCTAATCTCAGCAATACCAATTCCAAATAACCTTCTTGTACTTCTTCGCCGTAAGATTCAAAAAATAAATTCACTCTTTGGTTTATATGTTGAGCGTGCTGCAATGAATTATAATAAATCCTCTCACCTGTGTCAGAAAGATAAAATCTACTTAAGGGGACGCACGTATAAAGAGTATAAGCAATGTCCCAAATTCTTGGACCAGGCCCAGCAACATCAAAATCAATGACGCCTACTGGTCTTTTGTGCTTAAAAATGATGTTGTATATGGCAAAATCATTATGACATAGTACCTCAAATGGTTTAGGAGTGTTATCTATTGATTTCCAGCTGTCATCAAATGAAAAATCACTCACTGAATCATGATAAAGACGGAGCATTTTCCCTATTTCTATTAAAACATCGTCAGACCACATATATTTCTTCAAGGTATAATTACCAGCTTCACCTTCAATAAATGACAAGACCTCTCTCCCTTTTTCATCAATGCCTAAAAATTTTGGTGCATAACTAAAACCTTTGTTCTCTAAATGCTTTAATAGTTTATGAAATTTATGACTATCTGATTTTAATTCTCGTCGTACAGTATCTCCCAAGCGATAAACGTTAGAGACATTCCCTCCTGTTAGCACTTCTTCGTCCTCAAAGCTTGACATATAAACATTCCCCCTGAATATATCCTATTTGTCGTCAATAAGTGAAAATGATAAAGCATTCGTCATAAATGAAATATCTCATTTTACTACTGATTTAGAAAAGCCCGTACTTTTTCTTTTGTAGCCCATCAACAATCCTTTGGGACTGACTAATAAAGTGGAGAAAATCGGTTATCGTCATATTACGTTACATTATAAAAAAGAATCTTCATTCGAAGATCCTTTTAACTGCTTGTTTCATACAAAAATCCGCTAAAAAGTGGAAGACCGCTACTATGTTAAATCACCAAAAGCCTCCATCTGAGTGAATAATTTGTCCAGTAATCCATTCTGATTCTTCACTTGCTAAAAAGATAACTAATTTTGCGGCATCGCGGGGCTCACCAAGTCGACCCATTGGGAACTTTGGCAGTAGCTCTTCCTTTAACTCACTGTTCATCCAGCCAGTGTTAGTTGGTCCAGGATCTACAGCATTAACAGTAATTTTAAGAGGTGCTAATTCAATAGCAACTGATTTAGTAAACGTAGAAACAGCCCCTTTTGTTGCAACATAAGCCAAATTCCCAGGCTCAGGTGACTTATCTTGACCTGAAACCATATTAATAATTCGACCGCCATGCTTACCTTCGATTAGACGTGCAAACTCAACAGTCAAAAGACACGTTCCTCTAACATTCACGTTATAATGAGCATCAAGCATATCAGCATCTATAGAACGAAAATCTACGTCCACGGAATGTGTTGCATTATTTACAAGGATTGATGGAGAGCCTAGTTTGTTTTGAACTTCACCAAGCAGCTTTCTTGGTGCATCAGGTTGCGATAAATCCAATTCCATTGATTCACATCGCACTCCCAGACTGCGAATTTCTTCTATAAGATGTTTCGACCATTTAAAATCATCCTCATTGCAATAATCCATTAAACGATCATACTTTGACCAATGAGTGAAAAAAATATCTGCGCCTTCTCTAGCTAATTCCCTGCATATTTCAGTACCAATACCTTTTGCCCGACTAGCACCAGTAACAATCGCAATTTTATTTATTAACCGCTTCATAAAGCATCTCCTCATGAGAACGTTGAATTCATATACTCACCAATAGCACACGAACTCAGCAATCCTGTATATGTATATTAATCTATCAAGTTGTAATAAATGAAAAAATGTAATTAAAGTTTAAAAGGTATTTTCTCCATAGTAATCATTCATTTTTATTTCACCTCACATAAGTATTTTTCCATACATGCATTCAACTTTCCTGCCTTATCAACATGTTTCAGACAGCAAAAGCTGAATCCCCCTAGTCTCCAACAAGTTTAGGCTCTTTCCTTAGTTACATTTTCAAGAACGTTATATTTTACTTTTTAGTAAAAAGGTAAAGAGATAGGTAGAATAATGGATTTCCTAAATAAAATTCTAAAAGGAAATATCCCTATGTTAGAGAACTGAATAAAGGACTGCTTTTCATTTCTCTAACACTTAAAAGGAGGTACACGAATGAATGAAGAGATAATAAAAATTGATAACGTTGAGATTTGTACAGAAAGTTTTGGAAACCCCAAGAATCCTGCTGTACTTTTAATAATGGGAGCAATGTCTTCATTAGATTGGTGGGATGAAGACTTCTGTCTTCGCCTCGCTGAACATGAGAGATTTGTTATTCGTTACGACCATCGTGATTTAGGGCGATCTACCACTTATCCACCCGGTACGTCTAACTATACAATAACGGATATGGCTGACGATGCAATTGGTGTTTTAGATGCTTACTCTATAGACAAAGCCCATATTGTGGGAATGTCTTTGGGCGGGATGATAGGACAAATCCTTGCTCTTAGATATCCGGATCGCATAGACTCCCTTACTTTAATTGCATCAAGCGTATTTGGAACGGAGGCGGAAAAATTGCCCCCAATGGATCAGCGGATACTTGATTACCACACGAAGAGCGCTTCCATAGACTGGTCAAATCAAGAGGAGACTGTTCCCTACCTTGCAGGTGGATGGAAAATTTTAAGTGGAACAAAACCTTATGAAGAGAAAAGAATGTATAAGCTAGCAGAAAGAGAAGCTGCCCGCGCCAAACAGCTGCCGAGTAGATTTAACCATGCTTTGCTTCAAGGAGGAGGCCAATATTATGACAGATTGAGTGAAATTACTATACCTACACTGATTATTCATGGAACAGAAGATCCGGCACTCCCATACGAACATGGACTTGCTCTTGCAAAAGCTATTGCTCATGCTAATTTAATAGCTCTTGATCGTACGGGACATGAAGTCCATAGTGAAGACTGGGAACAAATCATCAAATCAATTGTAAGGATTAGCTCCTAAAATCAAAACATGAGATATGAAGACTTCAAAGCGTTTTTTTAAGAAAGCTTTGGGGTCTTTTCATGTTTCAAAGTTCCTTCCTTCTACTTACAGTAGACAAAACGTTTCCTATAGCAAAGGGTGTTTTGTACAAAAGTACCTACAACTTTTCAAAACATCACATTTACGATACACTGATAATTCGTGAAATATCCACATAAGGGTATTAAAGTAAGAAAATGGAGGTTATTATGAAATATTTTAAGGTACTTTTTGGTTTAATCTTATTAATCCTTGTAGGTATAACCGGCTGTTCTTCAAAAGAAGAAGTCACAAGCATTAACACTGTTGATGTAAAAGATCTTAAAGACCACAGTGGAACTTATGTTGGAGATAATTCTAACGTAGTAGCTATCGTAAGAGCATTGCCTGGAGGGGAAACATTTAAAGAAATTGATTTACATAATAAAACACCAAAAATAATGTATGGTACTAAAGAGGGCTATTTATTTAACGATACTAATACCTAATACTGAGGGGTACAGTTTTAAAATAGATGATCAGAAATTCTCAGTATCTAGACAAGAAATGAAACAATTCATTTCCAAAAACATTCAAACTTTACCAAGTAGCAATGAGTTATTTGATAAAGAAAACGCACAGCAATTTATAGATAATAATAAAGAGAAGATTAATAAAGCAGTTAAATCGGCAACTATTCGAGAACAATTTTTTAAGAATGTTCCTATCGTAGAAGAATAAGAACAAATAAAGAGCCTTAAATAAGGCTCTTTATTTGTCTTCTATTTGCCTTTGTGCTTAGCTTTTGCCTTTTGTTTCTTTATGGAATACTTTTGTTCCTTCAGCTCTTCACGATATCGTTTAGCTTTCTTTTTTCTACTTTTTTTCTTTTCTTCGTAAGCTTGCTTCATGGCTTCTTGAGCTTTAGTCGAAATACCAACGTTATTTCTTTCTTTTGCTACTTGGCGTTGTAAACGTTTTGGATTTACCTTTTTATTAGATTTTATTTTTACATCAATACCTGCATGAACTGATTGATTAATCACCTCTAGCAGTCTGTCATAAATAAAGTCTAATATCTCTGCATCTTTCGGTTCTGTTCCAAATACATAACGAAATGCTTTTAACTTACCGCCTTCTACAACTTCAATAATTCCTACCCAAAACTGACCATCATGGTAAATCGTTAGTGACATAACGATTCCCTCCTCTAAACATACTATGAAATGATGGACATCCCGAGGAGGGGAAGGTTACTGACATTAATACATATCAATGCATCCGGACTACCAACCGAATTGTGTTTTTACATCTCACATACAAATTTTAACATGAAAATATTTATTATAACTACCTTCTTTTATTTTTCACCAAAATTCATTGCAAAAAATAAAAAGCTCGTCATAATAAATATTGGGATTACTGCAAAAAAGATTAAACTAAAATATTTCATCAACCCTTTTTCTTGTTTTCCAAAAGCTATTATTCCACATGAGAATCCTATCGAATAAAGGGTAATACATACATACATACATACATACAAAATGTTGGGGCTATGTATGGGTGTAAGGTATCGTCCAACACCAACAGCCATCCCAAGCAACGATAACCACAGTGAATATTGACTAAAACGTTGTTTCAATTTGGTCCTCTGCAAACTAGATATATGTTTATATGGCACCATTTAACTAGCAGCTACCATAATGTACTTAATCACCAGTAGAAAAAAGCTTGGGTGAATCACTCCAAACTCTTTTTTCTATAAACAAAGAAACCTATCACCGCTCCCAGTACAGCTATAACTACACTAAAACGAATTAGATGAATAATAAAATCAGTAAGGTTTAAATACGTTGTTTCTGTTACACCATCACCCACTGATTGGACTTCTTTATATGGAATCACAAAGAAACTTAATGATACTCCTAAAATAAGGCCGTAGAAAAAACCTTTTTCTATAAATTTCAACAAGACACTCTCCTCCTTTCAAACATGCTCATTTAATGAGTTATAGTATTCCCTATAACTATTAAAAGGCGTTTATTTATCTTCCATAAAAATTATTTTATTATGAATTTTATTACATTTAATTCATATATTAACATATTTGAGGATTAAAAGGGAGACTAACGTATAGTCTCCCTTTCTATAAAAGTTTAATAACTTTTACCATGTTATTTACTTCACCAAACTTTCAAATTAAATAAAAGCTCCAGAAAGTCACGAATCAAGGAAGCTTTTCACAGCAGTTAAAAAAGCGGATAAGTTTCCTGCATGCACCTCATGTCCAGCCCCTTCTATCGTTACTAATTTACAATTTGGAATGCGCTTAGAAACTTCTTGCAATTTATCTTGAGGAATATGGCTGGATCCTCCTCCTATGATGAGAGTAGGTGCAATTATCTCTGTAAGACTTCCCCACCATTTAGGATTGGGGTTGTTTAACTGTTGAAGAATTGAAGGTACAACCTCCCAGTCAAACGGTAAAGAACCAGGCGGTTTGGCAGGAATTTCGAACTTTTCTCCTGTAAAAGGTGGAGGAGTATCTTCAACAATCAGCCGATCTACCCTTTCTGGAAATGTTTCAGAAAAAAGATAGGACACCGTCCCCCCCATAGAATGCCCAATCAACGTAAAACGCTCCAAATTCATCACATTTACGAACTGAAGTAAGTCATCACACATAAGTTCAAACGTATAGGTGCCGGTTCTTTCACTTCCACCGTGTCCTCGCTGATCTAAAGCTAAAAATCGATATTCCTCTCCTAATACAGCTGCTACTTCATCCCAAGACTCTGCACTCATTCCCAAAGCGTGAAGTGCAATAATAGCGGGTGCCGAAGCTTCGCCTGCCTCTCGATATTGAAATGTTAAACCATTTAGTTCAATTTGATTTACTCGCATTTTCAAATTAGATCAACTCCTAACTCAGATTTCACCAATTAAAATCTAGTTTATTAAGGTTCATCTATATATTAGCGAAGGAATGAAGATTTCCTTCACCTCTTATCTTATTAGGAAAGATATTAGATTATTTTATGTATCCAGTGTAATTCTTTAGTCAGCATATTACACCTAGAGTTTTTTACTTTCGATACCTATATAATTTAAACCAAAAGTACTGTAAGCCAATTGAATAAAAGATTGTAAAGGAAGAGACATAAATTTATCTTTATGCCAAAACATTTGTGTATAAAGAGGCGTATCAATTTTAGTACAAGCCAATTCTTTTAACACGCCTTTCTCAAGCTCTCCTTTTACTACTACTTCGGGCAATATCGCAATACCTAAATCTAGCATGACGCATTGCTTAATAGCTTCCACGCTTGCAAATTCAAATTTAGTTGATGTACAAATACCCGCCTCGCGAAACAAATTTTCCGATACTACCCGGTATGAACACCCCGACTCAGTATACAAAAGAGTCTCATTTTCAAGCTCTTCTAAGTAGATATCCGTTTTATCAGCTAAAGGATGCTGAGGAGCAGCAATAATTTTCAAGTCTTCTGCAACAAGACATTGTGTATGTAGATTTGCATCATGATGCTGGATAGGCTCCATCGTAAAGGCGATATCAAGAGTGCCGTCTAGTAGCTGCGCTCTTGTTTGTGCTTGAGAGTAAGTGGGCTTAAAGATCATTTTAACCTTTGGAAATTGATCCTTGAACTCTTTTAATATTGGAGGCAATCTATACGTGCACTGGCTTTCAGAAGATCCAATAATAAGTGTACCCGCAGGCTCTTCCACTCCACTTACAGCGTTTTTTGCTTCCTTAGTCAATTGAATCATTTTATCGGCGTACCTTTTAAATTCTCGACCTGCCTCTGTTAAAACCAAGCGCTTTCCGAGACGTTCAAATAAAGGAGTTTCAAGTTCATTTTCAAGAGCTTTTATTTGAGCGGTAACGCTTGATTGAGCAAAGTTCAAAATTTTAGCTGTATATGTAAAATTTAAATTTTCTGCAGCTGTTTTAAACGTAATCAGTTGTTTTATTTCGATTTTCCTCACCTCTTTATAATCGGATATTTCAATTGATTCAATCGTAATGTTCATCTGTAACGATTACTAATTTCATTATAAAATATGGTAAATCAAACCACAACATACTAAATATAAAGAGATAAGGGGAAATCATAATGTCTATAAAAAAAGAGAATACAAAGGAACAAACCGTTCTAATGCAAAAAAATACAAGTGACAAAAACTTCAAATACTATTGGAATGAAATTATTCGAGCGCTTATCGTAACCAAATAAGTAAGGCTAATCAATTTTATTTTTTGAAAAAGTAAATCCACATACAAGCGTATAAATATAAAAACAATAGCTCGCTAACGCTGACGATATACAGGATTAGCGAGCTATTAATCTATTATTTAAACTTGTAATCATGTTTATTGGCTTGAATCTAACCTAAACTTTACAATATCCTTGTCATCTTGGGAGATAATGAGTGTACCCTTTAACGCATTAGCTTGTAGCTTTTTTAGTTTTTCTTCAGTTGGCAAAAGAGGTAATTCATTATTTTTTTCCTTTGCTCCTAAGGTATAACTAAGAGTAAATTTACTTGTTCCTTTAGATGGAATTTCTCCTATACTCATACCAATACCTAACTTGTTGTTATCCATATTATAAATATTTGAACCAATTGCTTCTTTTACAGCTGATACTAACTCCTTATCTGGTTCTATGCGAATGTTTGTTTTAGCAAAATCAGAGAGAGCCATAATATTATTAGACGTATTTTCCATCGTAAATGTATAGCGTAACTCCGTTGGAACGATATGTTTACTTTTATTCTTTTTATCAGGAACTATCATTTCCCCAACGATTTTTTTATCATTTGTTAATAGTACCTCTGCTTTTTGTAATTTTAAGTACTCAACATTGTTTACATATTCGGTTTTTGAACAAGCGGAAATGATAAATACTAAACAAATAACAAACAAACCAAGATAGAACTTTTTCATATTTCTCCTCCTTAGACTTTTCCCTGCACCTGATCCTTTATCATAAGTCCAAATATAGCGAAGAAGTTCAACACAACCAGCAATCCATAATAAAAGCCAATCCCTTCAAAAAACAAAGGGAGAATGGGGAATATTATAGATCCAAAGCCAAATAACATAATAATAAGGCCAATTCCTTTAGCGAGCTGTTTTTCATCCTTAGGTGTAAATATCTTTCCATACCCAGCAATGAAATTAGTATTACCTTTTTTCCATACACGTTTCCCAATACAAATAATGAAGCAGCTTACTAAACATATAAATAATACGTTCAACATCAGATATTACCCCTTCTTCACACACTATAATTTAACATATATAGTATGTTTTACCATAAAAATTTACAAATATTATGTATTAAAGGTGGACTCATAAAATATAACACTATAAAATATATACATACTAATTATGGATATCTTAATTAAACAAGAACTCACTGAAGAATATAATAAAACTGAAGAAGTTGTGAAAAGCGCTTTTTAAAATGAAGAATACAGCGATAAGAAAGAACCTTTTGACTTTCCTGAAGAATTCTTTATGACCTTAGAGTTAACAGAGGGATTATTAAAAAATATGCAAGGTGTTGTGCAGTGCTCAAAAGCTTTTTCAGAGTAAGTACTAACTGTTTAATTAGGTTTTACCTAAAGGCTGCCTAGAAAAAAATTTTATAGTATTTTCTATGGACAGCCTCTTTTTTATTTACCTGATATTATTAAAGCGGTGAGTTTTCCACACCTAAATGAACCCAATCTTCTTTTGGAGGCCCATAAACTCCAGGCGGTTTTAGTCCTGCTTGACGCATCAGAATGGTAATTTGACCTCGGTGATGAACAATATGCTTGATTAGTCCCATTAAGATTGTGGCATTTGATTGGGTTCTTCCGAATGCTTCTTGCGTATGTTCTAAAGATTCATCTGTCCATTGCTGTTCAATGATTTTAGCAGCGTGAGAACTTACATTTTTAAAGGTTATAGCGATTTCCTGGGCAGAAGATGGAACGCTTGCTGTACTTTCTATTCTGTCTATGCTCAGTCCAAATTCAGTTAGATAATCTGGAATATTGGTTGTAAAATGCCAAGCAATTCTTCCTAACGTACGTCCTTCAGGGTAAACTTGTTGTTTCAATGAATCATCTGTTAAGCTATCCAAAACTTTTTGAGTTAGCATAGCTTCGTTGTTCCATTCTTTGATAAAATCTGAAATGGTATTATACATGTAAAAGACCTCCCAATATAAATCTAATCTAAATTAACACTTAAATAATATCATAGAAAAAACCAGTTGGCTTATTTACTAAAGAAAGGAGATTCTATGTTATTTAAAGCTACTGCTCAAAAAACTATTATTTTCACTCTATTACCTTTAAATGCTTTATTATGCATCCAAGCAGTTCAATATAAAGCATTTGATTTTTTACTTCTTTTTGCTATCCTTTGTTCGTTTCTTTCCCTGTGCCTCAGATATGAATTTCAAATAGACAAAGATAGTTTAACCTATAGAACATATATATTATGGTTTAAAGTATATGCAATAACCGTTAAACCAATGGACATTAAAAGAATTGTATTTAAACGGTTAAGTTGGAAAACAAAATTGGCAGTAGTAAAAGTAGAAAACGGGTGGAATATGCGAATAGCATTATTTAATCCACCAAATGTTTTTAAGGAATTAGAAACATTTGCACATGAATATGATGTAGATATTCAAAAAACATCAGATTATAAAATTCTAGAGAAAACGTCTTGAATGTCACCGCATTTAGAATGCATTAACTTTACGTATGGGGGGGAATAATCAGCCGTTATTCATTTCTAATTAAGCAGCTTTTGGACCTCTTTACCGCTACAAAACATTAGTAAAGAGGTCTTTTCCTAAGCACCTTCAAGTTTAAACACTTTGTCCTCCTTCCTCGCATCAACCTCAAGCCCTACGTAAAAATAGGCTTCAAGACCATTCTGTTTAACATTATTTGGATATACAATTCGTATATAACACTTTTTAAGAGGTGATGATTCTGTATATATCGAAAAAGCTTGGCATTTTAAGCTGGTTTGCTACTTGCTTGTATTTTTTAGTTGAACCTTTTTTTATTTTGACTTCAACTGCTCCCTACAGTTTTTTACATCACGCAATGAGTGATCTTGGCGTAACTTCTTGTGGAACATATACCTATTCAATTGCACCTCATGAAATTTGCTCTCCTCACCATTTCTGGATGAACGTATTGTTTATTATAAACGGATTAACACTTTCAATTGGTGTTCTGTACATTTCACAAAACCTAAAGAAAACAAAAATAACCCAACTAGCAACAGCTTTTATTCTTATATTAGCTTTGGGTAACATTGTTTCAGGCTTTATACCGGCTGATATAAATTTATTTTGGCATTCAATATTCGCTCAACTTGGCATGATCACTGTTTTAGCTGGTCTTTGGATGTATGCGTCATCTTTAACCAGCAGCAAGTATTGGACTTATGGCTGTTTAGTCTCCTTACTAGTCATCCTCATACTCATTATGTTTGTATTTTTTGTTCCTATGCCTACCGGTCTGCTGCAAAGATTATTCTATTTAGTAATCTTTATATGGGGCACCGTGCTTTCCTTTATGTTAAACAAGTAATCCATTATCATTCCGTTTCATATGAGCTTACAAGATTACGTTCAACTAATCGTAATTTTAAATAGCAAAAAGTCCATAGAGACATCCCCTATGGACTTTTTATACGATTTTGTTAGATAAATTCTCTTAATAATTCTTTAGATTTCTTTCCGCTAAAACCAAAATAATTGCCAATAAGCTTGACGTATTCTGTGTAGGTAACTTTTCTATTTAAAGCAGTTTCCCACCATCTCTGTGGATTATAATAGCGACTTCCACTAGAACAATAGGTTAATTGTATTTGGGTATCCTTAAATTCTTTATTAAAGTTTTTTTCTACCCTTTTCATATGATAGTTGGAAGAAACAACGATAGCGGATTGAAAATGATAGTTCATCATTAGCCTTTTTGTGAATTTAGCGTTTTCCGTAGTACTTGTAGCGTGATTTTCTAATATAATTGAATTCTCAGGTATCCCTGATTCCTTGGCTTGATGATAAAAATTATTCTCTTGACCATTCGAAAGGATTAAATGAGCCGCATAGCCTTTTTTATATAATTCAATTCCTTTCTCCAGTCGATCATTATCACCACTTAACACAATAATCACGTCAGATTTTACCGGCTTTTCGTTTACCACAAGCTCTTTCCCGGCAAACAGAAAAAAAACAACCCCTAATCCCAGCATAAATATACTGATTTTTATTCTTTTACCTTTAATTTTTTGCATATAGACCCTCATTTAAAAAATTCACTTCATATCGTATCATAAAGCTCAATATTCATAAAAATAAAAAGGTGCTTTCAAAAGAACTTTGCATTCTGTAAGCAATCACAGCTTTTATATAAAAGTTAACATTAAAAATTTCAACGAACGTTCTTTCTCAATATTTTTATGAATCACATGAATTTTATACAAAATTAAATATTTTTTAACTTATTTGTATCAATATTGTTTTTTTCACTTATTTTTCATTTTTCAATGATAAAATTACAAACGATATGAGAAGTGAGCAAAATAACTTATTTATTAACCTTAAAAAACTGACCATAATGGTCAGTTTTTTAGTGTAAAGAGAGTTAGTTACATCATTAGTTTTCTATACTGATTTAACGAAAGTAATTCGGTTTTTAGTTAAATTTCAAGGTTTTTATTAGACAAATATTTTTCCTCAATGTTAAACTGTTTCCCTAAGGAAAAATTAATTAGCATTTAAATATATGAATTGTTAATACCTATAGGCATTTCAGTCTGTTCTAAGTCAAAATTTTATTTCCAAAGGGTTTCTTATGCTCAAAAAGTTTCCTTTAGGCAAATTTATAGTATTTAACAAAAAAAATAAGCTGAAGTCAAGAAAATATCTTTTTCACTAAATTAGGGCTAATACACGTTTTGATTATACACGCTATCGTATGGTAGACCTTTTATATAAAACATCACGGGTAAAACAGATTGGAGGTTTGTGATAGATCATGAGAAGAAATCGATTTTATTGATATTTTTCTAGCATATATTAGAGAAACTTATATTCAGTAATTGGAATGGAAATTTAATAAAGAAAAGGTGTTTTAAAGATGGAACGTAAGAAGTCAGAAAGCTTTAATTATGGTCTTGCTTTTACAATGCTGCTGTTTTTTATCATTAGCTGTATAGCTATTTATAACGCGCAAAAAACAGGACAGTATTCTACAAACTTCGTAATTAAACAAGTTGAATGGTACGCAGTAGGTATTGGGATTATCTTCATCACCATGAGGCCCGATGAGGAACAATGGGACCGATTCACATGGTTCTTTTATGGGCTAAATATTTTTATCCTTATTTTACTCATCGTTTCTCCCCAAAGTATTGCTCCTGTCAAAAATGGTGCAAAAAGCTGGTTCGTCCTTCCTGGTATTGGATCGATACAGCCGTCAGAGTTCACAAAAATCTCTTTAATCTTAGCATTTAGTAAAGTGATACGAAATCATAACGAAAAATTTCGCGTAAGAGATATAAGAAGCGACGTTTTACTCGTTGGAAAGCTAGGAGCTACGTTAGCGGTCCCTATTCTTCTTATTATGCAGCAGCCCGATTTAGGAACGGCACTTGTGATGATCTTTTTATTCTTTGTCATGATATTCGTTTCAGGAGTAAGTTTTAAGCTCATTCTTCCTACCTTTACTTCAATTATAGGAATCGCTTCAGGTATTTTATATATGGTTTTAAACCACCCAAAAATATTGGAAAAATATTTGCACGTTCAATCCTATCAGTTTGATCGTATCTATGCGTGGTTTGATCCAGAATCTTATGCAGGCAGCTTGTCTTACAACTATATGCAAGTGTTAAAAGCAATAGGTGCCGGATCCATTTCAGGAAGAGATACATCAAAATTTTCAGTATATGTGCCCGAAAAACATTCAGACTTTATTTTTAGTGCAATTGGAGAAAGTTACGGCTTCTTAGGAACTAGCCTTATTCTTTTCTTATTTATGGTGCTGATTTACCAAATTATTACCGTCGCATTTCATACGAAAGATCAATTCTCTACATACATTTGTACCGGCGTTATTTCAATTGTTTTCTTTCATGTTTTAGAAAATGTGGGCATGTGTATAGGACTTCTTCCGATAACGGGAATACCACTGCCGTTTATAAGCTACGGGGGAAGTGCGTTAATGAGTACGATGTTTTTGATGGGACTAGTATTAAATATAAGCTTTCGATCAAAAGCTTATATGTTTGATCAGGATGTGAGGTAATACAATGACTAATAAAAAAATGGCTAAAGAGATAAATTTAGACCTAAAGATTCGTATAAAAGTATTGAAATATATGTGTATTTTTTTATTTTCTCTCTTATATATAGCCGTTATTAGGTCGTTTTTTTAGGAGGAGTTTTTTATGTTCAAAAAAATTCTAAAGTGTTACGATTACAAATTTATTGCTGCGTTAATTGTTCTAAGCCTGATCGGTTTAATTATGGTTTATAGTGCCAGCATGGTAACAGCAATTAGCCGTTATGGTGTATCTGGGGATTATTTTTATAAAAAACAAAAGCTTGCTCTTATAGCAGGCTTTACCCTTTTCACATTAGCAGCTATCGTACCATATAAAATTTATCAAGAAAAAGCAGTATTAAAATTTTTATTAGGTGTCACTATTTCACTCCTTATTTTAGTTTTAGCTTTTGGACATACAGCAGGTAATGCACAAAGTTGGTTTAAAATAGGGCCTATTGCTATTCAGCCGTTAGAAATAACAAAATTAACGCTTATTATCTATTTAGCCGCTGTTTTTGCAAACAAACAAGAGTATATCAATGATTTAAAAAGGTCGATTCTTCCACCTATGGTGGTTGTGCTTTTTATTTGTTTCTTAATTATCTTGCAGCCTGACTATGGCGGAGCCTTGCTTATTTTAGGAACAGTTGCAGCTATTGTGTTATGTTCAGGGATTTCAAAGAAATCTATTTTAAAAATTAGTTTATTAGGCCTAATTGGAACACTTGTTATGTTAACCGTTTTATTAGTAACCGGAAACATGGATCTTTTGTTTTCTCCGGGGCGTTTGGCTCGTTTTACCGGATTCTTGCATCCTTTTGAAAATCAACAAGGCGATGGATATCAACTTGTTAATTCTTATGTGGCTATAGGAAACGGAGGAATATTAGGTATGGGATTAGGACAAGGCGTTCAAAAAACGGGCTACTTGCCTGAATCACATACGGATTTTATTATGGCCATTATTGCAGAAGAGCTGGGATTTTGGGGTGTACTTCTTGTATTGGGGCTACTGTTTTTTATTATTTTTAAAGGATTAAAAACAGCTATTAAGTGTCGTGATCCTTTTGGAGCACTGTTAGCTATCGGTATTTCCGTTATGATTGCTGTTCAAGTATTTGTAAACCTTGGGGCTGTCACGGGCCTTCTTCCTATTACTGGTGTCACCCTTCCTTTTATAAGCTTTGGAGGTTCTTCGCTTACATTGTTAATGCTTGCTGCAGGAATACTTACCAATGTTTCGATGTTTAACACGTACACTCAAACATTCAAAAGCCATTCAATGGAACAAGCTTATATAAGGAGTGTTTAACGTCTGAATGGCTAAATGGTGTATGTTAGCTAGCGTTATTGTTATTAACAAGCTGCTACAGGAGACATACATCTCATTCTTTCAAGCAAGCTCACCCTTTATATTAAGACCATTGTTCGCTGCTATAACAAAAAGTCCTGACTATATATCAGGACTTTTCACTTTATTTACACAAATAATAAAGTTGCTTAGTTTCAATTGCTATATTTTTTTACTAGTAATCTATTAGAGAATAGATTTACTTCCTAAATAACGAGGGGCCCAGTAAGAATTACTTAACGATGCAATAGTTACACCAGTTGAACTGCCAGCATGAATAAACTGCCCGTTTCCAATATAAATTCCAGCATGTGAAGGACCTCCAGTAGTATCAAAGAACACAATATCTCCTACATTTGGAGTAGATGTACTTTTTCCTGACTGATACAAAGTAGCTACTGTTCGCGGTACAGTTACTCCACCTCCATTTTTAAATACATAATAAATGAAACCGCTGCAATCGAAACCACTCGGAGACGTTCCTCCCCACACATATGGTACGCCTATGAATTTTTTGGAATAAGCAACAATATCACTAGCTGTCGCTTGCGTTGAACTATTGACAGTTGAAGAACCAGTGGAGCCGTTAGATGCGTTATTTAAGGCATTTAAAGTAGCCGGACCTACTATTCCATCCACGGCTAAGCCATGATCCCGTTGAAAATTCATAACAGCAGTTTGAGTAACTGTACCAAAATATCCTGTTGGTGTGGCATTAAAGTAACCTTTTCCCTTTAACAATTGCTGTACTTTTTCAACTTCATTGCTAGTCATTCCATATTTTAAAAGTGTACCGTTTGTAACCGTACTTGTTGAATTACCTATTAACGCTTGATATGTATTAGATCCTACAATTCCATCAGCGGTTAAACTATGAGAACGCTGAAAGCTTAAAACTGAATCTTTTGTAATTGAACCAAAATAGCCAGTCGAAGTAGCTGAAAATATCCCCTTCTGTCTTAAAACATCCTGTAATTCTTTTACGTCTGGATCTGTCATACCTTCTTTTAATAGCTTGTCTCCTAAAGCTGCCTGGCTTATTGTTGGTAACACAATCAATGACGAGCATAGAGCTAATGAAGAAATTATCTTTTTCACTAAGTATATCCCCCGATGTTATATTTTTCTTGTTCTTGACTATAAAATTTTAGCAGGGAGAAAGAGAAAAGAAACAACCTATTTGTGAATTTTTTGTGACATTTTCAAAAATCACTTGATTTATTAGGAGGTAACTATTTATTTTGTCATATAAAGTATAAATATACTTATAATGGTTAAATCTGTTTTTCTTGAACCTCATTTTTCTTTTTACTTATGTGACGCTAAATCTTGAATACAATAAAAAACCTTTCTGTAATGGTGGACACCAAAAGGAAAGATAGGATGCCAGCGCGAAGAGATAGGAGGAATAATGTGAGCAAATTAGTGTTTTTGAAGCGCCGGTTTAAATACTTACTTATTAAACTATTAAGATTAAAAGATCATTCACATAAAGTTGCGCTAGGTTTTAGTCTAGGTTCTGTTGTGAACTTTGTTCCTACCTTTGGATTGGGCCTTATAATATCCGTAGGTTTAGCTAAATTATGTAAAGGAAATAGCATAGCAGGCCTTATTGGTGGAATGTTTTTTATGTGGGCCTTTCCGTTGATGTTTTACTTGAATACAGTAGTGGGAGGATATATATTTCCAATCGACCTTAATCAAACTTTGCTTCAGAATGCAGATGAAGATTTGGATAATCGACTAGAACTAGGAGCGAAAGTAGGAAAGAATTTTTTAACAGGAATGGTTCTTAATAGCTTCTTATTTGGAAGTATACTTTATATTGTTAGTTACTATATTATAAATCAGTACAGAGGCTTCCTCCTACACTACATCTATAAGAAATGGACAGTAAAAAAACACACTAAAAAAACGGATAATTAGCTTAATTTCAACATTTATCTTTAATTGTAAAGCAATATAGCTGAACATTTTTTAAAAAGGCATAGAGATAAATTAGCCCATAATTGATAACCATAGGTATCAATTATGGGCTTACGATCTTTGTTTCTGTTTTAAGATAAATATGGAGGAAATAAAGGACTGCTCTCATTCCTTTGTTGAAGATAATACAGTTTGTTTCACCCATTTTTTTCGATTTCTTTGGTCAATGATCCATTGATATAAACTTTGTATGCCTAGTATCAGAGAAATTATAACACCGCTAGCTGCCAGGGTTAAGGCAAAATATTCTACAGGATTGTACGCAAGTATATTTCTCCATTTGATTCTTCCAATAAAATCATTTACTACAAGCCCCATTCCAAGCATTTGACCTACTACGGAATAAAGAGTCAAAATCAGTAATAACAGGCTGTCTTTTTTCGCATTAACGTTTTCCTGGTATCTAAATAAACTCTCTAGAGATTGTTTAGCTTCCTTATATAACAACTCAATATTGAAATTTTCCCTAAGAAGATAGAAAATATCACGGCTCCGGGACTGAGATACTATTTCAAGCGAAAAATAATTGGCGGTAAACGAATTAATGGAATAAATTAATTTTTCCATTTCTTTTACGTCTTTTTCAATATTTAGCTCTGTATAGGTATTAGCTAATTTTAATAAAACGATCTTGTGAAAAAGGTTTAATACAAGCCCGTAGTAAAATTCTCCATAAAACTGATTAGCTAAATCAGGAGTTGTACGTTCATCTTGAATCGTTATACAAGTAAAAATATGTTCTTCTATCAGAAAATAAGTGCTAGGAGCCCAGCGCTGATAAGCATGTTTTTGTAAATAATCTTGAATGTAAGGAAGGTTATTAGCATGAACATATGTCTTCCCCTCTCCAGTTAAGCCGCAAAGACTTCCCATTCGATAAACATCAACTACATCGATTTTTTCATTTTTCTCTAATGCCACTAAAGATTGGACATACATTCTTTCATCTTCAAAAAAAGAAAAGGTTTCAAAATAAGAATTCTCCTTTGAATCACCTTCAAAAAAGCGGGAGAGCCCCTCAAAGAGGTTGTTAAATACAAATTTCCCTGCTCCCATGTATATCTTGCCATCGCATTCAATTTTTGTACTGCTATCCTTTCGTGTTCGTGGTTCTAATACGCGAAAGCGATCTGCGAATTCTAAAGAATGAGACAATGACACAGACGTAAAGGGTTTCAACTCAGTTCGAATGGTTAAAAACCCAAGTTCATAAGGACATGTCGTTAAATCAACAGAGTGTATTTGAAAAGGAATGCATTCTGTATCTGTAATTAACTTACCTCTTTTATTTAAAGGTTTTGAATATCTATGAAGGCCTTTTTCTTTTTCTGAGTGTGGAAAGAGTATCTTATTAGTGAAAGACAAATAATACGCCTCCATATCACGATGTGAGACTTTAAAATCGCCGTAATATGCACATTCGTCTTCTAGTTGATTTAACTGAAATAGCTTAAACCCGCTCTTATTTAAAAAAAGGGAGATACTAGATTCAGTTCCTTGCTTTAAGGAAAAAGGGAAAACAAATTGAAAGAGAGCTCTGTCTATCTTTTTTTCTTGGATATCAATTTGCTGCATTTGTTCTAATGTACTCCTTTCAATTATATATATCATTTACCATTTTGCATCATAACGATCGATAGTAAACCTACTATATTTTTTCTTGATAAGAGTTCATTCAATTTAATAATTTAAAAACAGTAAAACAGCTCCACATAAAAATAAGTAGCCATACTACGATAATAATTGAACCCGCAACCCAATTTTTAGGTCGTTCATTTCCAATGAGCTCTTCTGCTTTGATTGTGCAGTCCTCTATAACACTTGCAGGTAGCATTTTCAAAGCAAGCATAATTCCTAAAGGAACAATGATTATATCGTCAATATAGCCTAAAACCGGTATAAAATCAGGAATTAAATCGATTGGACTGAAGGCATATGCAACAACACAAGCAGTAAATAATTTGATATACCAAGATACTCGTTCATCTTTATAAGCTAAATATAAGATAAATAGCTGCTTTTTTAACTTTTTAGCCCACAGCTTTAATTGATTAAGCATGTTTCCTATTCTCCTTTGCTATATATCTGGACGGTTTGATGTAATATAAAATTACTTTTATTCTTTTTGATACCTACATATTTCTCTTATTAATAAATTTAGAACTATAAAAATAACTGATTAATGCAATCATCTTGATTTACAGCTAGTTTGGGAATAGCTTGAATAGGAGCCCAATAGTATGAAAAGATTAATCCTGCATCTTCCCCTTTAGAATTAACCTTATATTCCCACCGTTCTGCAGTTTTTTCTTTAATTTCCAAATGAAAAACATGTCGTTCATGATACTGGCTTTTACCTTCATGATGATAAACATATGTTTTCAATTTTGTTACCGATAAAAACTCCATTAATCCAGATTCTTCTTTGACCTCCCTATATAAAGCTTCTTCAATTGTTTCTCCCTGTTCTACAGTACCTGCTGGAACTTGAACTCCTGCTTCTGGATAATCTTTGTGTTTGTAAACTAATAACTCTGTATGATGACCATTAAACCTAGTTATGTAAGCCATAACTTTTGTTATCAACGTTTTACCCTGCATATTCGCTTCCTCCTATATATAGATACTAACCGTACAGATTTTTTCATCAGCAAACAAACTTCTTTAACTCCTAAGCATAAATCAGACATATTTTATTACATCTATTTTAATTGCAAAAATAATTAGTCTCATTGTTGTCATAATAAGCTGCTTTTACGGAAGGTTAACTGGTATGGGAATTGGAATGGTTAGTTTTGCTATTCTGATAGGATCTATAATCATCATATCAGTAAGTGAAATAATAGGAAAAGGCAAGAATCAAATTGATTCTTGCCTTTTTATCTTTATTTTCTTTCAAGAGAAGGTTGTGATACATTTTCGTATTCTGTAATTTTACAGATACGATTTTCATGACGGCCTCCAATAAATGGGGTTGTTAACCAAGTCTTCACAATTTCGCGGGCTAAACCTGGCCCAATTACTCGTTCCCCCATGGCTAAAATGTTCGTATCGTTGTGTTCACGCGTCATTTTAGCTGAAAAAACGTCATGAACAAGTGCGCAACGAATTCCTTTTACTTTGTTAGCGGCAATACTCATGCCAATTCCCGTACCGCAGATTAAAATTCCAAAATCCGCTTCTTCATTTGCTACTCGTTGGGCAACTGGAATCGCATAGTCCGGATAATCGACTGAACTGCTGCATTCACAGCCTAGATCTTCATATATTATGGACATTTCATCTAATAGATTTATAATCTCTTTACGAATATTTATCCCACCATGATCTGAAGCAATTATAACTTTCATAAGATTACTCTCCTTGTTCAGCTATAGTCTTAATTAAAATTCTAATGATTTTGGGAGTCTCTTTTTACCAATACGTTATTTCCTAGAACAATCTTCAGAACACTTCCCGTACCATGTTTTAACCCCTTCAGAGTTGTCTACATTCTCAATAACTTTCCCACATACTTGACAAACGATAGTTCCCTGTTTTACATTAACCTGCTTATTCATTTCTATTTCCTCCTTTTTATTAGAAAAATTCGTTTGTATTCAAATACATTTTTTTAGAGATCAATCATTGTATGTTAGAAAAGATATCCTTAAGCTAGAATGGTATCCAGTAAGCTGTATTTATCATCGTTACTAGATAACTTCGAATGAACTTTTTCAATATCTACATTAATTAAGTCATTTTCTTTGATTCCTACAGCTCTACCAGAATACCCTTTGAGTAATAATTCTACTGCTGTGACCCCCATTTTACTTGCTAATATACGATCAAATGCGGACGGCTGTCCTCCTCTTTGAATAAAACCCAATATACTTGTCCTGACGCTAATATCTAATCGATCCTCGACATATTTTTGCAGGTCTTGAATATCGTACATTTTTTCAGTAATCAGGATTAGGTTATCTTTTTTGCCGCTTTTCATTTTCTCGTTCAGTTTGGAACATATCTCTTCAAAACTTAATTTTCTCTCAGGTGTGGAGATAATTTCCCCTGCGCCTGCTAAAGCAGAGTACAGGGCTAAATCTCCGCAATATCTTCCCATAACTTCTACAATGGTAGTCTTTTCATGAGATAAATCTGTATCCTTAATTTTACCGAGGCATTCTAATATCGTATTTAATGTAGTATCAAATCCAATTGAATAATCTGTGTAAGATAAATCATTATCAATCGTTGCCGGTATACCAATGACATTTACACCTAATTGATGTAATTTTTGTGTTCCTTTAAAAGAGCCTTCACCGCCGATTACCACTAAATGATTAATTCCATAATCCTTTAATACACTTAAGGCTTTCATTCTGCCCGACTCTTTCATAAATTCTGCGCAGCGGGAGGTTTTTAAAAATGTCCCGCCTTTATCCGCAATGTAGTCTACATCCGTAGAGGTTAATCTATGAAGTTTACCTTCTATTAAACCTTGGTAACCACCCTCAATTCCCATTACCTCTATGTTATGATAGTTAGCTGTTTTTACTACTGCTCTAATAGCAGCATTCATTCCTGGAGCGTCTCCACCACTTGTTAAAACTCCTAGCTTCATCATTGCCATACACCCCTGTTATTCTTATCCATGTAAGAAAGTTGGCCGACAGTCTCTAGAAACTAATTGTCCGCCCCTCCTAGTAGTACAAATTTCTTTCAAACAAGAATCAACTAGTTTTTTCTAATCGATCAACTGTATTTTTTTTAATAGCTCTTCCTGATTGTTTTAATAAAAAAGCTACGATAAAGGACGCTACGAACATGCTGACACCTAGAAATGTCATACTAGCATTAAAAGATCCGGTCATATCTTTAATATATCCCACGATGTAAGGTCCGAAGAAACCACCTAGATTACCAATACTATTAATAAGGGCAATGGCACCTGCAGCAGCAGCTTCCGTTAAGAAAGACGGTGGAATTGCCCAAAACGGAGAATATGCTCCGAACGCTCCGCAAAGACTGATCGTTAAGAATATAAATGATAAAACAATGTTCATATTTGCAACGTAGCTACTGATAATCAATGCCACGCCACTTGTTACTAAACAAGCAACTACGTGAAAGCGTCTTTCATTTTTCTTATCAGAGTGGTTACTAACCAACATCATGGTTACCATTGCACAAACATACATTAATCCTAAAATCCACCCCATAGCATGCGTGCTAAGAGAAGTCGTTTTAGATAAACCTTCTGAAATTGTCGGTAAAAACATGACGATGCCGTAGTAGCCAACCATCCAGAAAAAGTATCCTAAAGATAAGGTTAATACGTCACGGTCTTTTAAGGCCTGAGCGAATGTATAGTGTTTGGCTTCCTGCTTTTCTAACTTCTCTTTTGTTGTAACGTCGATTAACCATTTCTTCTCCTCGTTAGTCAGCCATTTTACATCCTCAAGCTTATCGTCAAGATAGAAGAAACATATCACACCTAAGATTAAAGCTGGAATCGCTTCCAAAATGAAAAGCCATTGCCATCCATCCATGTTTAACCAGTCAATACCTAATAAATAAGTAGAAAGAGGAGATCCTATTGCATTAGCACCAGGGATCGCAATCATAAATCCAGCAATTGCTTTTGCATGATGTTTTGTTTGATAAAAACCACTTAGATAAAAGACCATACAAGGATAAAAGCTAGCTTCAGCAATTCCTAAAAGAAATCTTGCTGTATAAAACTGCCATGGTGTTTGGATAAAAGCCATTAAAATAGCAATTACTGCCCATGTAATCATGATTCTACTAATCCATCTTCTAGCCCCGACCTTTGTCATCATAGCACTGCCAGGTACTTCTAAAAGGAAATAGCCAAGAAAGAAAATTCCTGCCCCTAATCCAAAAACAGCATTAGAAAAACCTAAATCTTCATTCATTTGTAATGCAGCAAACCCAATATTTACTCGATCAAGTATCGATATGGTAAAACATAAAAATAGAAATGGAATGAGCCTTAACGTTACTTTTTTAGTAGTTGAACGTTCTAAGTTAATTGGATCCAAAATAATTCCTCCCTGGGTTACCATCCTTCTATTCTTCATACTCTTCAGTCTTTGACCTGAGTGTTTGCTCTAGGCTAATTGACAGAAAGAATTAAAAGTTTACATAAAAGATGATTGATCTATTTCTAAGTCTGAGTAAATCTAGTCCCTACTTCTGTAATCCCTTTCATATGGGAATATAAAAAATGAAAAAGCGAAGTATCCCCCTGTATTATTTATCATTTAAAAAAGTAAGAACTACTAGAAAATATCATACACCAAAACCTTACTAGCGATATGAAAACACTATAAATCTACTTTCTACTTTCTATCCTAATAATCCAAAACATTTGTAATGCACGATAACGATAAAAAACGCTTACATTTTTGAATCCTTCTGCTAATCTCTTCAAAAAATATCGAGCTGTAAAGAATAATGAATTTTAAGATTTACATTACCTCCGTTTTATAGATTTAGCTACTTGTATACTAAGTTACCTTATATAAACAGTGTACTTACATACCTATCAATTGTCAATATAATTATTATATTAAATATTTTCTGAACCTTATTAAAAATGAAAAGAAATACACAGTTAGTTTGGAAAGAAAACACTGAATCTTACTCATTTTATGCTGTCTTTTCAACAGCAAAAAGACAGCTACACTTTAGCTGCCTTTTACCTCTATATTTGGTATTATTCTAATAAAAAATTAGTTGGAATTAAGCTTTCCAATAACGATCATATAAATTTTGCATGTGAAAACTCATAATTCTCACAGCTTCTTCTTCATTATGCTGTTCAATAGCATTAATAAGTAATTTATGCTCATTAAAATTAACTTCTCGGTAGTCAGGTCTCGTGACGGTTCGATCTCTTATAAACTTCCACATTTCCTGCTGTTTCATCGCATTGCTAATAGCTGCCATAATACTAATAAATAAATCATTATGAGAAGCCTTTGCTATACCATTATGTAGGGCTTCATCTGTTTCTGGTACATACACGCCTGCGTTCGTTTCTTCCTCCATCTTATCAATTGTTGCACGCAGATCCTTAATGTCTTCTTCTGTAGCTCTCAAAGCTGCAAAACGTACAATAAGAGGCTCTATGTTCATTCTTGCTTCCACAATGTCTTCAGGGGAGGTAGATTCCGTTAAAAGTGTGGATTGAGAATTTTCAGCTTCTGTTTGAAACTCTTTAACATATACACCTTCTCCTTGGCGAGAATAAATAAAACCGTTCAATTCTAGGGCGCTAAGGGCTTGTCTAACAGGTACTCGACTTACACCAAATTGTTCACACAGCTCCCTTTCAGCAGGGAGTTTGTCTCCTACTTGGAACGCTCCAGATTGAATTTCAGAAAGAATTTGATTATAAATTTGAATATATAATTTATTATTGGAAACTGGATTAAAACTAATGGAAATCACTTCTCTCTATAATTATTAGCTCATTTTATTCATAATTAAGTAGACATAATTATTATATACTGTTCTATTTTTAGGGGCAACAAGCCTAGCACCTTCTAGCAAAAAAATCCTTATTTATGTAGTCAGTTTCTCATTTCACTAATAATTTTATCAATAAACAGCTATACAGGCATACCATAATGGCATGCCTGTATAACAAACTTGAATATCAATCCATATGTGAGCCACCGTTTATATCAATTTCTTCTCCTGTAATATAAGAAGCTTCTTTTGAAGCTAAAAAGGCAATTGTAGCTGCGATTTCTTTTACTTCACCTGGTCTCCCCATAGGAATACTATCAATCACAGACTTTGCATCTTCTTCAGGAAGGGATTTCCAAATTTCTGTATTAACGAGTCCAGGAGCTACACAGTTAACCGTAATACCATCTAAGGCTACCTCGCGCGCTAAGTTCTTTGAAAAACCTAGTACTGCGGCCTTAGATGCCGAGTAGTGCGGTCCTCCAAAAACTCCTCCACCTCTTTTAGCCGAAACAGAAGACAGGCTTATAATTCGACCATACTTTTGATCTTTCATTGTCTCTAATACTGCTTGCGTACATAGAAACAATCCAAACATATTGACGTTAAACACTTTTGTAATGTCTTCAAGCGTCATATCTTGAACGGTAACCTTTTGAGAAATCCCTGCATTATTAATTAAAATATCAATTCTGCCGAATTCTTCAAGTGTTTGTTTAACCATCGCATCGCAAGAATCTTTACTTGTTACATTTAACTCTATTCCTAGGGCTTTGCCGCCAGCTTCTTTTATTTCATTTACGGTATCCTGCACGCCATCAAAATTGATATCTGCTATAACAACAGCTGCTCCTTGCTCTGCAAGTGTCAGGGCGATTGTACGTCCAATTCCTTTTTTGGAACCGCTACCAGTAATGATTGCTACTCTCTCTTTTAAATCGAACATATTATATTTCCCCCATCTTGTTAGCTTCTTCTATTTAATTTAGTTAGTCTTAAATCAATTCTTTAGCCGTTTTGATAATATTTTCTACAGTAATTCCATTTAACTCTAACAGTTTTTCATAAGGGGCAGATTGTCCAAATTGATCCTGTACACCAATTCTTCGAACCGTACCTTTTCCCTCTTCCGCAACTACTTCACATACGGCACTGCCAAGGCCGTTTAGAATATTGTGATCTTCAACCGTAATGATTTTTCCGATATTTAAGCAATCAACCACTGCTTCTCGATCTAAAGGCTTAATAGTATGCATGTCTAGTAATTTCACAGATATGCCTTGTTTCTCTAATTCTTTCGTTGCCTCTAAAGCGAGTCTTACTGTATCGCCGTTGGCAATAATAGCGATGTCGCTTCCATCTTTAATTTTCTTCGCTTTTCCAATTGTAAACTCTTCATTTTCATCGTAAATCATTGGAACCGTATCGCGAGTAAAACGAAGATATACAGGTCCGTACACTTTAGCAGCTTGTTCTACTAGCTTTCTAGTAGAATAATAGTCAGCTCCCATAATGACGGTCATATTGGGAACCGATCTTAATACACCCATGTCTTCTATAGCTTGATGACTTCCGCCATCATTAGCTGGCGTTAACCCCCCGTGTGAACAAGCAATCTTTACATTTAAGTTAGGATAGCAGACTTCTTGTCTAATTTGTTCAAGCATTCTTAACGAACCAAAAACCGCGTAAGTGCTTACAAAAGGAATTTTACCAGTCGTAGCAAGTCCAGCTGCTAACCCAGCCGCATTTTGCTCTGCAATTCCTACATTAATATGCTGGTCAGGTAATTGCTTGATAAAGTTTACTGTTTTACACGACTTTGCAATATCTACATCAATGACATAAATATTCTTATTTTCTTTCCCTAATTTTACGATTTCATCTCCAAAGGCCTCTCTCGTAGCTTTTTTTACAGTAAGATCTTTTTCTAGTATGCTCATTATCTTAAACCTCCTGCTACTTCTTCCATTGCTTGATGATATTGTTCTTCATTAGGAGCAACTCCGTGCCAATCAGCCACATCCTCCATGAACGAAACGCCTTTACCTTTTACCGTGTCACAAATGATACATTTTGGTCTTCCATTCTTCGCTACTCTTACTTCATCCAATGTTGCTACAATCTCTTCCATGGAGTGTCCATTAATTCGCTTTGTTTCAAAACCAAATGCATCAAATTTTTTCTCTAAATCTTGCAATGGCATAATTTCATCACAAAATCCATCGATTTGAAGTCTGTTATTATCTACAAACACAACTAAATTATCTAATTGGTACTTAACTGCTGTTTGAGCAGCTTCCCAAATTTGTCCTTCTTGACATTCTCCGTCTCCTACTAAAGAAAAAACTCTATAGTCTTTAAAATCTCGTTTACCTGCGATTGCCATACCTACGCCACACGAAAGTCCTTGTCCTAGTGAGCCTGTTGAAATATCAATACCTTTGCACTTTTTCATATCTGGATGCCCTTGAAACGGAGAACCGTATTCTCTTAACGTGTATATCGTTTCATAGGGAACGAATCCTCGTAAAGCTAAAGCGGAATACTGAATGGGACAAACGTGACCTTTAGAAAGTACAAATCTATCGCGATCTTCCCAGTTAGGGTTGTGCGGATCAACATTCATTTCTTTAAAATAAAGCGCTGCCATAATATCAGCCGCAGAAAGTGAACCTCCTGGATGGCCAGACTGTGCTCCATAAATCATTGTAAGAGCTGTTTTTCTTAATTGAATGGCTTTTTCTTTTAATTCTTCAATACTAATTTCTTTCATTTTAGTCACCTCATTAATTTATGACTTGCTGTTTTCTAAATGATATATCCATTAACATATAATTTAGTATACTTAGGTAACTTGTATACTAAGTAGCTTTGTGACTTAAGTGTACATCTGAAATGCGAATTCGTCAATAACAAGATTGAATTATTAGAATTTTTTTATTTAAAACAAGTCATTTTTGAAGGACAGATGAATTCATCTGCCATTTTCTCCAAGATTTTTAAGCAAAAAAATAAGTACTGCTCCTATTTTAGAAGCAGTACTTATTTTTTATTGATTAATTAGTAAATTGTGTATATAAACAAAAGCTTTATCAAAAACAACTATGCTTTTGCGCTAGAATTATTGCTGCTTATTACATCTTGGCTACTAGATTTAATGCTTCTAGCTACTAGTATACCTACTATCCCCGATATCCCTAAAATAATGAAGATGTAGTTATAGCTTGTAACGAGCGCAATAAGCGTGGACGAAATAATACTTCCAAAATAACGAAACGTTGAATAAATGCCAGAGGCTGTACCAGACTGTTCTTTGCTTACGGAGTCCAACGAGGCAACCTGCATGCTTGTTAAACCTATTCCGGTCGAAAAACCTCCAATAATTAAAGCCACTATAAGAAAAAGAATAGATCCAATGTTCTCTAAAGATAGAAAAAGAATATTAGAGACAATAATCATAGCAAAAGAAAACCCAATCACTTTTTTAGAACTAAACTTATTGTTTAATAATCCACCTATCCAGCCGCTTAAAGACATTGAAATCGAAAAAACTGATAAAACAAGCCCTGTTTGCGCTGTAGATAAATGAAATTGAGACTTCATTAACAGAGGCATAATTAATAAAATCACATACATAACAAAGTTGCTAAGCATAATAGATAAATTAGCGCTTGTAAAGGTGGAATTTTTAAATAAAGAAAAATCGGTAATCGGGTTTTCTGCCGTATTTTCTCTTTTGATAAACAAGATTGTAGATAAAATAAATATTATTCCCATTATTAAAGCCTTGGTAAATTTCATACCGTGTATCAATAAGATCAATAAAGAAATGCTAATTGCTAAATAAATGGAACCTTGAATATCTAAAGTACTTGTTTGCTTTTTAACATTAAATTTAGGAATCATAACTATTCCGCCGATTAAAGCTAAGAAAAGAAAAGGAACGTTGACCCAGAATATAGCTTCCAAATTGAAGTTTTCAAGCAGGACAGACCCTAATAAAGGTCCAATTGCAGCACCCAAACCCATCCCCATTCCAAATATACCTAGAACTTTAGGAAGCCGTTCTTTTGGCACCACATATCTAATGATTGCTATAGTGTTTGGAGTAAGTAAAGCTCCTCCTACTGCCTGCAGTGATCGAAAGATAATAAGAGAAATGAGATTAGTTGAAAATATACAGCCTAAAGATGCTATCAGAAAGAACACCACGCCCCATAAATAGATATTTCTGTTTCCATATAGATCTCCTAGCTTTCCAGCGATAGGCTGAGTGACAGCCATTACAATTAAATAAATAGTTACTACCCAAGAAATACTTGCAAGTGGTTCATTAAAATGAGCCGATATGGTTGATAGAGCAACGGCAATCATTGTCGAATTTATTGGTACAAGAAATGTCCCAATTAGTAATGAAATAATCAAGATAAGCTCTTTATGTTTACCCAAACATTATTGCCTCCTTTTAATGGAGAGAAATTCCTTTTATAAACGTTTTTATACTGTTTTTTATCATATCTTGATAATCTGCATGTAAGGCTTTGTCTCCAAAATTTAGTTTATACATAAAATATCCCCAATACGTACTTAGGAAAATCTCCGCTTGTGTACAGCAATCTAATTCTTTGATGTATCCTTTCCTTTGCATTTCTTCAAAGTATTCTTTTAGTATTTCTTTCGTATCATTAATTTTTTTCAAAATTTCTTCGTGCGCCTGTGAGAAAATTAAAGGATCTTTTAAAGCAATTGAAATCATGTCTCGGTTATTATCAAAGTCTTTTAGTAACAGGTAACCGAAATTCGTCAAATCTTTTTCAAGCTCCCATTCAATTGATTTATCAAAAATTTCAAGCGAAAAGCTTGTTGTTTTGACAATAGCTTGAATAATGCCTTCTTTATTGCCAAAGTGGCGAAAAACAGTTAATTCATTAACGCCAGCTTGTTCTGCAATTTCTCTAGTGGTAGTACCTTTGTAGCCTTTTTCTTTAAGCAGTTCTATTGTAGCTTTTGTTATCTTCTTTTTTGTTTCATCTTTTTTCATGTTAATCATCCTTTATGCTTCCTGAATGTAAGTATTTACTTTCCATTAGGCAGTATATAAAGGAAAAAGAGCTGTTGTCAAATGGAAGCGAAGAGAACTATTTATTCATTTAAAAGCGTGACAATTCCATTCGTACCATCGACCATGACCATATAGCCATCTTTTAGCTTATCCGTACTTATTTTCGTGCCAACCACTGCAGGAATTTCATATTCACGTGCAATTATTGCCGAATGAGAAAGAATACCTCCAGCGTCAGTAATAACAGCCCCCGCAGTTTGAAATAAAGTAGTCCAAAGTGGAGTAGTGGTCTTACATACCAAAACATCACCTTTTTCCAGCTTGGAAAATTCCTTCGTATTTAAAATGACCTTTACTTTTCCGGTATATGTTCCCGAGGAAGAGGCTAACCCTTTAATAAAATGTTCGCTGTTAGCGTCATTTTCTTCAATAGCTCCCATATATTTCTCAGCTTCTTTTAGGTGAGCTGGCTCAGGGACTCCGAAGTATCTAGGCAAATTAGACATTTGTTCATGTTCTGCGTGTTCTTTTTTACGTTTCTCAACTAATTCTGTCACGTCTACTGGATTTTCTAAAAGAGACTTTACCTCATCAAGATATAAGAAGAAAATATCTTCTTTCATTAGAAAAACATGATGATGTACTAGTAAATCACCTAGATTGAGTAGGAATAAACGAGCTTTTGCGTCCAACATTGCATCGATATAAAAATGATGGTCATCTCTTATAACAGAGGCATCTAATGCCCACTGATAATATTTTTTAAACTCTTCTTTGTGTTTGCTATCCGCTATCTGTTCCAGAAATTCATTATAGTTCTGTTCACGTTTTTTGACCGTCTGTTTGAAATTCTCATCAAAGTTGTAACCGTCATTAACATACCCTTGAATAATCAATAACGCGTGAAGAGGATTCTCTAGCCAAGTTTCCCCTACAAAATCGTGACTTACGACGCTTCGATATCCATACTGTTTTAGAAAAGTATCTACTTCAGCCATAAAGCTTTTTGCTGCTTTATTTTCCTCTAATTTCTTTAATAAAGTTTCTGTACATTCTTCTTCAAAGATCTTAGTAAGTTCCGCATCGTCTTTAACTGTTAAAGCAAGTCTAGAAAGCTGTTGATCCGTTTCCAACGATTTGTTCATTTTCCCGGTCAATAGCTCATAAACATCATGTCCGGATTTTTTATTTGTAAGGTTTTTATAGTATTCTTCAGCCTTAGTATTTAAAGACATTTGAGGCATAACAATGTCAAAATGCAAGTCATATGCCGTTTTATAAAAATCAGTCAAACTTTGAAGAATCTCTTTTCCTCTCTGAAGATTGAGATTTCCTCCGGTAAAGCTATCTAACTTGTTATAGTAAGGCAAGAATTGTTCCGTAATTATTTGATTCATTCGTTTTGTTAGGATTGGATAAATACTTTCCATCAATTCTTTATTTTCTTGGAATCTTTTCTTGGAATCTCCTTTAAAAGGCTCCATTTTTGTATAGATATGACCTTTATAAAGTTTTAAATTAAGTCTATTAAACATAAACTTTAACTTTTTAAAACTAGCAGCTGTTCCTTCAGAAAATGCCGGAATAATAAATGAAGCGTACAAAGGACTAACAGCATGAGAAAAACTTGTGTCATTTAAAATCCAAAACTCTTCTATATCTTCGAAACTTAAAGATATATCTTTTTGGAAAGGAGTTAATTCTTTAGTTTCTGTTAATGTGGTAATCGCTCTTGCCTGTAATAGATATACTTGATTGTTTTGAACACCAAACTCTATGTCTACGGGATATTGGTAAAGAGCTTCTACTTCTTTTGTTATTTCGGCCAGCTTAATAATTGTTTCATTTGTTAAACAAAACCTTTGCTGCTCATCTTCCGTTGTTTCGATTTCTTCAACGCCTTCATCAAGTGGAATTATTTTTACTTCCTTTAGCCCTTTCTCTTTCTCTATCTCAAAGGTTTGTTTATTAACCAGATAAACATCAGGTGTTACTATGCCCGATACGATTGCTTCTCCTAGTCCATAGCTGGCATTAATCATCATTTCTTTTGTATTATGAGTAACGGGGTTTTGACTGAATATGACTCCCGATACTTCGGACTCAATTAACCCTTGAACAACAACTGCCATTGAAATTTCATCAAAATCAGCATACATATTTTGAGTATATTGTTCGACTCTTTCAGTAAAAAATGAAGCCCAGCACGCTTTTACTTTATTTAAAAAATCCTCAGGGCTTTTCACATTAAGATAGGTTTCATACTGGCCAGCAAACGATGCACCTTCTAAATCTTCAGCACTGGATGATGATCGAACAGCTACTGATGTATAAGAGCTTTTTAGATTTCGAAATGCCTCTATGAGATCCGATTCAATTTCAATAGGAATTTCCCCTTGCAAAATTCTCTCGTGGATATTATCCGTTTGACGATTAATCCCATTCCATTCGATATATCGCTTTAAAGCTTCTGTTTGAATAACAAAGCCATCCGGAATCGGTAAATTTTCTTTTTTCATTTTTATAAGGTTTAAAGCTTTTGCTCCAACTTTTTCATTCGCCTCGTCCACCTTTTGAAAACTTAAACTATACATTAAAAATATTCATCCTCCTACAAATTAGTTTTAAAATGTAAGTAACTACTTACTTTATATTTATTTTAATTCTTTTAAATTTTTATGGTCAATAAAAAGTGGTAAAACATTTAAAAAATGCATATTTAGTTGTGCTTTATTTTAATTTCACTTAAATAATATTCCTCTTTTTTATTACATTTTTTAACTTTTATTAGTCTTTTTTATTATAAAGTCTAAATAGTTAACCAATTAAAAAGTTAATAAAAGAAATGCAAAAAACCCCACCTAAATTATGGTGGAGGTTTCCTTTTTTATAGTTGGGTTAACCATTCATTATCTCTGAGTGCTTACAAGCTTCCACTGGCTGAGTGTCAATTTTATCTTATATCCTCTAATATATAACTGAGCGCTATCAGATTTACGAATCATATGCGAAGTCATAATCAAAAATCTCCTTTCTCATAGAATTATTTTTAATATAAAACTATTTTGGAAATCTTAACCTAAGCATAGCTCAGGATTGTAAACCATTTATTAATGACAAGAAAAGATTATGTAAACATTGGAGAGTTGTAGGGGAACCACTCATTAGTTATGTTTCAACTTCAATAGATTGAGATTTCTATATGTATGAATTCATTGACGAAGCAGAAACTGCAGTGAAGATTCAAAATCAAGTGGATGCCAATGCTGTAAGGTAAATCAAAAGGATAGGCCTTTAAAGACCTATCCTTTTACATAGCATATAAAAAATTTATTCTCTTAATAAAATTGAGACATTAACCAGCTATAACGGTTACGTACAAAGATCAGTCTATTAGATTGACAAGCTACTATTTATGTTAGATACAATAGTTTTTAACTCCTTCAAATCATTTATTACCACATCAGCCTGCGCAAGCTCAGCTTCTTGAGCAAAATCGAAATTACACCCCACTGCCATTAAACCATTATCCTTTGCAGCATTGATATCAGATAGGCGGTCTCCTACTACTGCAGCATGTTTGATATCATATTTCTTTATAATTGTTTTGACTAGCTCTCCTTTATCGAGGGTTTGGATTTGTTGGATACTAAATGTCTCTGTCACCCAATTATTCAAATCGTAATGGTCTACAATTGCTTCTAAATATTCTTTTAAACCGTTACTTGCTATGTAAATGGAACAATTATTTTCTTTTAAATAGCTAAAGACCTCTTTTACATTGGGATATAAAGCACCTTTCCCTTTTCTTATATTCTCCACTAAGCTTTTCAAAAAATACTCATCCGTATACTTTCTCATTTCATCTGAATGACTAGGTAATAAAGCTTCCCATACTTTTGGTAAAGGTACACCCATAATCTCACGATACTTATCAATAGGAGTGCGAGTATCCCATTGATTGAGTGCTCGTAAATGGGTAAAGGTATCGTCAAGCGATAATTCTAAAATTTTATCTGTTTGAAACAGCGTTCCATCCATATCAAAAATCAGTGTTTGCAACATTAAGTATCTCCCTCTTTCAACAGTACTGAATACGTATCTATATATAATACCATAAAAAGGAAAAATAGCAGTTGTTAAAAATCATAATGAATATTTTCAGCACAAAAAAGCACCTAATCATTTATAGGTGCTCTTTTAAACTTTACATACTTTGTTTGAAATAATAAATGCAACGGTCGCTGCTATAATAGAACTTAAAAATGGATAATTAAAAGAAAAAATACTGAGCGTTGAGCTACTCAAATGCTGTGAAGTCTCAGGTACATATGTAAGTGTAAGAAATAGCCCAGAAACAATTTGAAAAGCAAACAGTAACACTATAAAACTACCAATAAAGACTGCATAATTTTTCAAAATGACTCCTCCAGTACTCTTAATTTATAAACCTCATATTATTTTAAAAATAGGGACACAGCGATAAAGCCTATAATCAGTACAGTAATAAGTATACCTAGCCCCTTCCATCCTAAGCTGCCTGCTAAACCAGATAGGTTTCCAGCTTCATTTCTGTTAAATGCATTGTTCATATTCCCTGTGGGGTTTATCTTGACCTCTTCGTGTTTTAATCTCTCTCTTCTTCTTTCAGGTGTTTCTTTATCTTCGCTCATCGTCACACCACCATTTTTGAAATATTATAACATATTATGGTTAAAGTGTAAATTAATGGGTTTTTGTTAAATTCCTTTTCTTACACTAACTGTACACATTTTTTTTTAATAAGTATGAAACACCGCTTTGTAATGAAGAAGTATACAACGCTAGTTAATATAATTACTATTACAAACACCTGCATCAAAGAGATCCTCTTTATGTAAGGGGATCTCTTTAATAACCTTATACTAGATACACATTCTTCAAGTTTTTTTGTGTACGCTTATTTATGTAAAACATCTTCTTTTGTGATTACTTTTTCATAAATTAGTGGTTTAGTTCCTGCTTCTGGCAAAAGATAAATAAAGACAGTAAACGTAAGTTGAAGGATTGAAACTACAGCTAAAAATAGAAAAAGACGTTCCCTGTCCTTAAACCATATTACTAAACATAAAACTAGAGATATTAATGACAAAAATAAAAAAAGAAAAAAGCTATATGAATAAGAAACACCATAATGATAAGAAATATCTAAAAAGAAAAATACTATATAGAGAAGTATAAAAGCTGACGGTACTACTTTAGTAAACGTACTCAATAGGAAAAAACCCTTTCTGTTTATTTGTTTTAGATTTATAGCTCAAACATACTCAATTTACATAAATGAGTACATATTAAAAGCTGCAGCAAAAATGAGTATTACTCATCTTAATTATTTATTTTTTGAACCAAAATGCCTCCAACTTTGTCCTTGTCATCTAAAGAAAACTCAATATTGAGTTTATGATTTTTATCAAAATACCCTATTATTGTTGCTCCGGTATCTTCTCTTTCGTAATAATTTTCTCCATATGCCCTAATAACATCTTTTTTGCTGTCACCAGTATGTATTCCCTTTTCGCTACCATACTTGCTGCTAATCAAGTCATACCTGCTGACTTTATTATCTACTATTTTAAATTCAACATCATACTTTTCTGTACTTTTTCCGTAAACGTAGGTAGTGTACGGAGGCTGCTCAGCAACCTCTATAAATTTTGGTTTCTTCCTCAAATAACTTGCTACGTCATATTTAGAACTTCCTACTGATACTGACTTAACGTTTTCTAATTTAAGATTGGTGGTTTTGGTACTTGAATAGTATTTTTCCTTAGGTGTAGAAGATGGATCGCAGCTTGCTAATAATAATAAAATGAGTGGAAAAATAAACAAAAAATAGCTCTTAATGCGCACTGTTAGACTCCTTTATATAATTTGTGTTTACTCTGACTCTCAGAATTTTCTAATCTATTAACTATTTTTCTTTTGCATATACAAGTCGATCGAATAGAAAATACTAGCTGCAAAGTAATACATGGCGAGTATAGCTAACGTCTCATAGACAGATTCCGCAGCGCTATTTTTCACAAAAGAAAAAACAGTACGCACTACAAAGAAAACGATAGGATAGACTATAAATAAAGAATTAAATTTACGATTCATAACAACATAATGTTCCTTTATTTGGATATTTATGATTATTATAACATATAATTTTCTTTCTTATTTCTTTACTACATATTCTTTAGGTTTTTCATTTACATAATTATTAAAGGTACAACATCAAAAGAAATTCTTATTAGTAGGTCTTCTTTTGATTATCCGTTGTTTTCGATTTCTTATCTAAGATGAATTTTAAATGGCTACTAAAGATGAATAAACCGCAGATGACCATCAACCAGCGCGTAACCCCTTGATGTATAGGATCAAAAAGGTTTAATAAAACGATTCCTAATCCTGATAACATAGCTAGATAACGAAAAATCAAGCCCCATCCCCCATTCCAGAAATGAAGAGGATCTCCTCCCCTTCATACTTAATTCATAGCTTCGCACCACACCATGGGCAAAATGAAATTCCAATGATGGATGAACCACCATCATGGATAATTAAACCGTATTCCTTATTTGTTTTATCAAATAAGATAAGATTATCTGGACAATCAAACGGATCACTGTGAATATCACACGTAAAGTTCGCATGATAATTCATATAATCGCAGCAATGCTTTTTCATTCGTTTTCTCCTTACTGTATCGTCATTATTACTTTTCTCGGTAAGCTGAGCAGTGGTCATTTGAAATACGATAATTTTCCTTACCGGTCGGGGCTGCTACCTCAACTAATTTATGTCCTAGCCGGTCCCATACTGCTACTGTATGCAAAGATACCCATTTCAGATCTCCTCTAGCAAGACGAAAAGAATCATACCAGTTTTCAGTCGTTACTAATAGATTTCTATAAGTAAGTTCCTTTTTCCTTAAGTGTTTAATTTCCAGCACAAAATCTAACATATTTTCTTCCTTAGGCACTTGAATAATTCGCGCTATAAATGTTCTGTTAGGATTTTTTTTCGTTTTATAAACTTTTTCCCTTTCTATTTCTAGCTCTGGCCTTCCCCTCATATTCCTTCTCCCTGTGTATTAACAAATAATCTCAGTGCTAAGTAGAAATCTATAATTGGTTCAGTAATTCTTCTAATTTTTCTTCAATATCAGCCTCTAAATGATTTTTTGACAAATCATACAAAGTGCCTGTCCCTTTAAAATACCCACTAAAGTAATACCATAATTGGATGTAATGAACGTATGCATCTTCTTCATCTGTAAATCCATCAAAGTTTATCCCAACCTGGGAACGATATTCTTTTTCTAAACACTGCTCCGAACTTAGATTTGGCAGTTGGTCGCCATCAATATCCCGGCACACCCATATTTTTAAGTTCTGCTTACCATCACGTTCAAATTTACTTCTATATTTTTGCTGAAGACTTTTGCAGTATGCCTCTCCTACTTCTTCCAACTTTACTATATCTCTTTTTAAATTCTCATTTATTTCACTCTCAGGGACTAAAATATATTTGTCATCTGTTTCCTGATCCTGTTTATCCATAAATAGCTTTTTTAATTTATTAAACAAGCTTTTCCCACCTATCTAAAAAAATAATACAAGCATGTTAAATTCGACTAAAGAAATCTTATTTCCTTCTCTGAGCTCTAGTCGTCATAACTAGTATGATATCAGCTACTTCCTTACAAGTAGATTCTTTTACTGGAGTGCTGATTTTCTGACATACTTGTAATTCAATATTTTTTACAGCGAACACATGTGTTAAAGTGTAAAGTAGTGAAGCGAAAGGAGTAAAAACAACATGGCTCAACGAATCGTCAATATGTTTTTATCTGTCTTAGCTGCTTATGGAACGTTAATTTTAACCAAAAACATGAGCATTGCAGATAATATCTTTGTGACACAGATTGTTCGTCTGATCATTTGTGTTGTAGCTGTTATCATTGTGACAGGAATTACTACATACATTTTCAGAAATAAACCTTCTAATAAATAAAAGGGCTGCTATTTAGATAGCTGCCCTTTTTATTTTCCTTAATTCCTATTTTATTTCACCCTATTAAGGTCATACATACTTTTACGCGTTTAAAGCACGCACAAATTCTTTTGCGAGGCTGATAGTAGACTGTGGATTTTGTCCTGTTAAAAGCTTTCCGTCTACTTCAATATGATCGCTCCAATTATCTTTTGCAATAAACTCAGCGCCTAGCTCACGAAGCTTTGTTTCAAGAAGAAACGGCATGTATTTATCTAAGGTTGTATCTTTCTCTTCTGAATCAGTAAACGCTGTAATACGTTTACCCTTTACAATCGGCTCACCGTTTTTAAGCTTTCCGCCTACAAGAGCTGCCGGTCCATGGCATACTGCTGCAATCAGCTTGTCGTCTTCAGCAAATTCTGTTAACAAACGGTGTAAGTGCGTATTGTCTGGAAAGTCAAACATTGTTCCGTGCCCTCCAGGTACAAACATGCCTGCAAAGTCTTGTGAACTTACTTCAGCTAATGATTTTGTATTCTCTAAAAGTTTTCCTGCTTCTTTGTCTTCGTCCGTCACATCATCTGTTAAGCTGTTAGGGTCCACAGGTGATTTTCCGCTTTTTGGACTTGCTACGACTACTTCGTATCCTTCTTTCTTAAATGCTAAATATGCTTCAGAGAATTCTGTAAGCCAAATGCCAGCAAGTTCTCCGTTTTCCATTGTATGTCCATTTGTAACAACCATTAAAATTTTTGAATTTCCTGTCATGATTTACTCATTCCTTTTTCATTTATTATTTATTATTTACATACATGTATCTTTAATAATTCATTTATCTCTTTGAACATGTTCCCCGGTATTATTTGATGAAAACATGGTAACTTTTTCTTAATAATAAAAAGAACAGGTAAAAACAATGGTTAAATTATACGAAGAAATAGACGCTTTTTTTATAGTTTGAAGACTATACAGGGCAGATTTTTTTATACGCAGTGTGAAAAGTGATCACTTTAAATATTTTTACTTTTTTGACATATACATCTAATTCGATATACATCTAATTAGATGTATATCGAATTAGGGAAAGAAGGTAGTACGCTATGCAATTAGATAAGTTGGTGAATTATCATAAAGCCATTGGTGACCCTACCAGGATTAGAATTATTTCACTATTAAAAAAAGGGCCTCTTCACGGGCAAGCCATTGCTTATAAGCTGGGGTTACAGCCTTCAACTATTACTCATCACATTTCAAAGCTAAGAGATGTAGGAATTATTTATCAAAGAAGACAAGGGAACATTATTTATTTTTATCTAGACCTTGAAAGACTCGAATATAACTCGAAGGCTATTTTGAATATTGGAGAGGATTCGATGGAAAATCAAGAAAACCATTTACAGGATAAAGACAAATTATCAATTGTTAAAAACTTTATAAATAGTGATGGAACTTTAAAGATCATTCCAAGTCAAAGAAAGAAAAAGAACGTGATATTAGCTTATTTAATACGTGATTTACAGCATGGAAAAATGTATCAAGAAAAAGAACTGAATGAACATATAAAAAAATATCATGAAGATTACGCAACGATTCGCAGAGAGTTAATTATGCAGCATTTTATGTATAGGCAAAATGGAGAATACGAGTTAAATCCGAAAGAGATGTGGCCCGTTATCTTTTAAAATGGACGTAAAAACGTTCATTTTTTAAACTTTCTAATTCGATATATATCTAATTAGTCTATGTTATTTCAAATAGAATTAAAGTAAATTGGTAAGCATGTGACATTAATTTCATTCTCCTATATGCTGGCACAGCAGTCATATTAGTTTGCTTACTGCTTACCCTAAAAGCATCTGCTTTGAAAAAAAGCATAAAATCTCTGTATGCAATAAGGATTATCCTCTACCAGTTAAATTAGTGAATAATCCTTATCGTACTTTATTTATCTTTTAAAAAACTATAAAAGTGTTTTAACCATAATGAAGTCTATTTGTTCTTCGTCTCCCATGTAAAACGAGTGAGATCCGGTTTGAACAAATCCCTGTTTCTTATAAAAAGCAATCGCATTTTTATTTTTTTCCCATACACCTAACCAAATTTTCTTTTTATTAAGTGTCGTTGCTATCTCTACTGCTTTATTAAATAAATGTTTACCAAGCCCTTGTTTTTGAAAGCTGTTACCTATATAAATTCTTTCAATTTCAAGCGCTTCTTCCCCCATCTCTTCAGATTGAGCATCACCCGTATTAACCTTTAAATAACCTGCAATTTCATGATTAACATACATAAAAAAGAATTGCGAGGACGTATTTGATAGTTCTTTTTGTAGCTGTTCTACTGTAAATGCTTTTTCTAAATAAGCTTTCATGTTTTCAGGTGAATTTTGATCTTTAAATGTTTCATTAAATGTTTTGTAACTAATATCTTGAAGGTGATTTACATCTTCAAGAGTACACTTTTTTATATCCATCATCACTGACATACGCCTCTCCTTTATATCCTCAATAATTTCTCTTGTTTCCTTTTTTGACAAACTCCCAGTCTGCTTCTATATTTTTTCTTACTCTTTGAACCAACTTAAGAATGGTATCTGTTTCTTCCTGGGTAAAACCTTCTAATGCCATTTTATCGGAATAATCATTTTCTCTTTTTATAACTGGATATACGCTCTTCCCTTTTTCAGTTGGAAAAAGATTTTTATTTTTTTTATTGTGGGGATCGTCTTTCTTCTCAATAAAACCATTCATTTCAAGCTTTTTTATAGCCCGAGCCGCTGTTGTTCGATCTACTTTTATCAACTCAGCTAACTTTTCTTGAATGATTCCCGGATTTTCACATATTCGCACTAAATACAAATACTGCCCCTTAGTCAGGTCATACTCTTTAAATTCTATATTACTAATCGAATCCAATGCTCTTGCTATCATTCCAATTTCACGCAGAATTTCACTCATAAATATCTCCTTTGCACATATTTTTGTTGCAAATACAATAAAAATAATATACGTTTAATGTACCTTAAAATAGTTGCATTTGCAACAAAAAATAATAAGTAAAGGAGCTGATTACAGTGAAATATGTTGTTTATGTAGGAGGAATTTTACTATTAACTCTGGGAATTTCTTTAACGATCCAATCCAACCTAGGAGCTTCACCTTTTGATGCACTTTTAGTTGGACTGTCCCTAAACGTAGGCCTTAGCGTTGGAAGCTGGGAAATGATACTTGCATGTGTATTAATTTGTGGTAATGCCCTTTTAAGCAAACAAAAGCCGGAAGTACTGGGACTGTTAACAGCATTCATAACGGGTCTTGGTATTGATGTATGGCTTTTTTTATTAGAGAGTTGGGCTCCCTTTGAAATGTGGTACAGCAAATTATGTTGTTTTGGAATTGGTTTAATCATTATAGGTGTAGGAACCTCAACCTACTTACATACAAATTTTGCACCCATTCCAATTGACCGCTTAACATTAATCATACAAAAACTAGCTAACACAAATTTATTTCTCGCAAGAACATTGATTTACTTCACATTTTTACTATCTGCGATGCTTTTAAACGGACCAATTGGTGTCGGAACGCTATTAACCGTGTTTTTAGGCGGCGTGCTGCTTAATTTTTTTATGCCCATTACAAAAAAAGCAGTAGACTGCATATTACCAAAATCTCATACCTCACAAAGTCATATTCAAGACAACAAGCGTTCCATATAGATACATTTTTATTACTCAACTATCGTAATAGATTTGCACCATAGTACTAGATATAATAAGAGCAATGAGGAGGAAACATTTAATGAAGGAAAGGGGTTATTATTAATCAATGATTGTATTGTATGAAGATAAGTATAAAGAAGCAGTTATTCAACTAATATTGCATGTACAAAATGTAGAAGCTGGTGTAGGTATTAGTGTTGAAGAACAGCCGGATATTTTAGACATTAAGTCAAACTATCTCCATACCGGCGGTAACTTTTGGATAGCTTTGAATGATAAGCAAGAAGTAGTAGGATGTATTGGGTTGCAAAAGAAAACCAGTGAAATAGGCATATTAAAGAAATTTTTTGTCTACAAGCACTATAGAGGAAAAGAGTTTGGAATAGGAAAAAATCTTTATGCTTCTTTACTTCTTTTTGTGCAGAAGCACGGGTTTTCTAAAATTATTTTAGATACTCCATCTCAAGCTACTCGATCACATAATTTCTATAAAAAAGCTGGGTTTAAACAAGTGACCAAAAAGGATCTGACAGTTCAATATGATTATCCAGATCGAAATTCTCTTCTTTTTGAGCTAGATTTATCTAGCAAACAATTACATAATTAAACCAGAGAAAGCAGGTCTCCAGTTAGAGATCGGCTTTCTCTGGTTGATTACCTATTTATTTACCTCAGCTTTAATAATAAAACGATGTTGTTCTACGTCGAAAAAACCTTCAGACTCTATAATTTGATGTATGTTATACAATCCGCCGATATGTGTTTCGATATCAAAATTAGAAACTTGCCAAGGAATTGCCTTTAAATAAAAGACGAGCGCTCCAATATCATAAAATCTCTGTACAGGAAACTCTTCTTTGCAAGAAATGATGTTAAAAGAACTTTGGTTAAGCTCTTCTATTGCTTTCTTTAAGTTCCAATTACAAAACTCTTTATTTATTGGAACCCCTATACATTCATTGATTCGTGAACAGTCTAAGCCCCCACTTGTTGCGTAAAAAACGTGCCTTCCTTTGACAAAATCCTGCTTACTTCTGAAGCACAAAAAGATTCGTGCTGGTTCAAAATCAAATCAAATGTATCATCTTTAAACGGTAAATTTGCGTCTTCAGTTCGTTCAACAACTGTGACACCAAGCGGTTCTAAACGTTTTTTAGCGATTGGAACGTTAGGTTTGTATCCTTCTGTAGCGTACATAACGTGAGGAAAAGGCTGTAACAAAGATAAAAATTCTCCTCCTCCTGTTCCCATATCTAAAGCGGCATTAGAGTTTTGAATAAGACGAAAAGCTTCACTTCCGTACGACCACGAAAGCATGTCGCTATCCATACGACCAGTACGAGTAATAATAGAAAAATCCCATCCAGTAAAATCAACATTTGTATCGTCTACAGCGTTTAAAAAATGTTTGTCCGTTATCATATTAAACTCCTCCTTTTTATAGCTAGCATTAATCATCTATCTTAAACTAGTAAAAGGCGGACCACGGACATATAGACAGCGTTGTTATGTTTCATGTGCTAACGTATTCACACTAACCGCTCCTTTATTAAAATTACGTATGCTTCATTTGTTTGTCCATTCATATGTAATATCGGGTAGTTTCTCTTCGTTTTCACATCCTCTTTTTATAATACTGAAGCCGTGTTTCTCGTAAAACCTCTGGGCATTTTTATTTCGTTCAAATGTACGTAATATTAATTTTCCATTTGATTCTGTCTTGGCTCTTTCGAGTAAAAGCTGTCCGATTCCTCCTCCTTGATAATCTACATGAACGTACAGTTGGCTAATTTCGTCAGCATGATAAGCAATCATTCCTACTATTTGTTCATCCATTAACGCTAATTCAATTTTATAGTGTGCTGACAATATATGATTTAAAAAATAGACATGACGGTCAAAACTGTGCATTTCCTTTTGTTCAATCGCTTTTTCTTTACTATCTCTCCACATTTTTACCGTTTGTTCAGCAAATTGAGGATGATAGTGAACAATATCAACATTAAAATGGGCCATACATTTTCCCCTTATCTGTCATTATGCTATTCGTATTCTTAATAACGATGTCTAGATATTCCCTTCATGTGGTTGAAGCCTGTCAAAATCTTGTTTTAATAAAGAATACATATATAAATCATCAAATTTTCCACACGTAAATTCATAGCTTCTTAATAAGCCTTCTTTTATAAAGCTATGCTTTTTTATTAATTTTTGTGAAGCAGTATTAGCAGGCTCTATTAATGCTTCAATTCTCCGCAAATTAAAATGTGTAAAACCATATTTTATAACAGCGCCCAATGCCTCATTAGCAATCCCATTCCCCCAGTAATCTTTGCTTAGCTCATATCCAATTTCTGCACGGTAATGGTTATGAACTCTATTAAGAAACCCGCAGCTGCCAATAATGTCGTCTTGTTCTTTAAGAGTAATACCCCATCTTATTCCAGATTTTTCGTTTAAGATCGATTTATACCACGCAATCTCATTTGAAGCATCTTCAACCGTTGTAAAAGGCTCTAGACCGTAGTGTTTCATTACTTCTTTATCGGATAGGTATTTTAAAATACTGCCTGCGTCTTCTGCTGCAATCTCCCTTAGGGTAAGCCTTTTTGTTTTAATTATGGGAAAATAATTTGACACCTGTACCTTCCCTCCTCTTATCCATTCACTAAACGGAGCTTTTCTCACAGCTTTATCTAATTTAAATAAGCGTTAGTAAGAAATTTCTTTTATTATTACTGAATTCCTTTTTAATTCTAAATATTTGTCGAGAAATGAGCAAAAAAAGCACGCATAACTTCATTTTTAAATCAGCACTGTCATTTCTTTTATATTTGTTAGTTCTAAAAATTAAAGGAATGAAAGCTAGTAATGAAGAATTCTTTTCTAACTAGTCTAAATGAGAAAATAAGGAGAAAAAGATGAAGCTGTATGGCGATTTTGAAAAAGAAGATTGGCTAAACGTATTAAAGCTACCAGAAAAAGAGCTGCCTAATGCATTTATTATTCATGGTGAGTGGGAATTTCAAGATAATATAAATTTATGGAAGGAGATCTTATCCACTGATGTTCATATGCCTAAATGGAACACGGTAATAGGTAAGTTAAATAACAGAAACATAGGATTTGCGAATGTGTACGGCAGTCCGATGGCGTCAAACATCGTACATCAATTTGCCGGCAGCGGAACCGACTTATTTATTCAAACGGGATATTTTGGAGGCTTATCTTCTATTATACAATATGGAGATATCTTAATCGTATCTGCAGCAAAAATGCAAGATGGCGTATCACACTGGTATTTACCAGAAAAAACGCTTGTAGAAGCTGACCAAGAGTTAGTGGAAGCCGCCTGTAGATATTGTGAACAAAAAGGCTACAGCTATATAAAAGGACACGTGGTCAGTATGGGTGCCATGCTGATCGAGACACTTGACATGGTAAAGGAATGGTCGTTTGCAGGTTTTCTCGGTGTGGATATGGAGACAGCTACCACTTTGGCCATTGCTCATAAATTCAACAAGCGGGCTGTCGGCTTATTAAATTTATCAGACCACCTTCTTCACGGCGATACTCTTTATTCGTATACAAAGGACAGAGAGTTAATAGAAAGTGCAACTGATAAAGCAATTCGCGATGTAGCTCTTTATTTAAGCAGTACATACTAGAATAGAACAAACAAAACAAGATAACTGTGCAGTTATCTTGTTTTGTTTGTTTCGCAGTTTTTAACACCTGTATAGTTTGGGTATGAACAGGATTCTCTGTTATCAGCATTTAAATTTTTATTTGTTTATTGTTTAAACCAGCTTCCAACGTATCGTACAGCGCAAGTTTATAATTAATTCGTTCTAGATGCAGGTAGGTTTGCGACATGTCTGCTTCCACTTTCTTTTTATGCTGAAGCATCATCTTTCTACGTTCGCTGATGGTACTTTCTCCTTTTTTATATGACTCTACATACTGTTTAATCTCGACAAGCGGCATCCCTGTTGCACGTAAGGCTAAAATAAACTTGACCCACTCGATATTCTGGTCATTGTATAGACGGTGATCATGTTCATTTCGTTCCACAAATGGTAAAATGCCTTCCTTTTCGTAGTATCGCAGAGTGGGCGCAGACAGCCCCGTTTTTTCTTGCATGTCTCTCATTGTATAAGACATTAAGAAGCATTCAGCACCTTTTGCTCCTTTTTTCCTTTTTCTTTAATTAGTAAGACACCTAACAACCCCATCATTGAAAACAAAATGGGAATCATAAAAGCATAATGATAACCAACATGCAGCGAACGCTCGGGGAATAAATCCAGGACATTTCCGAAAATACTAGGTAATAATACTGCGCTTAAAAAGCCTCCCATATTGGCAAAACCTGATACAACTCCTACTTCTTTTACTGAGAAGGATTGACGTACTACGGCAAATGTCAAAGCGCTTGCGCCGTTTCCAAAGCCGATGATAAAAAGCAAAATAACGACTAGCATGAATGAAGGTTTCACGCCGGAAAGTAATAACCCAGTCCAGCTAAGCACCACAATAAGATGAATAAGTGAATAAATTTTTTTAATGGAATTTAACCTGCTTGATATCCAGCTGATTAAAGGTCCGCCAATCATAGCGCCAAACAGACCATACATAATAAGCTGACTTGCATCAGCGCGAGATAAATGGAACACATTCATTCCATAAGGAACTCCCCAAGAACCAATAAAACCGATATATGTACCAACTACACCAAAATGACAAAGAAATGTTGCCCAGGCTTGGCGAGTCGTCATCACTCTCCTTAGGATCGCCCATACACTTTCCGGAGTCTTAACAGAGGATTTATTTGCTTTAGCATCATCTTGAAATAATCGTTTAGGTTTCACCACCAAAACGACATAAAGCAGGTAGGATACCGCCATTAAAACTAGACCTATGCTAAGAAAGGGAACCCTCCAGCCTGAAAATGAAATCCACATAGACAAAGGCACGGTAGCTGATAATGAACCTACACTTCCTACCAGCCCAATTAAACCTAATAGCTTTACAAACTCATTTCCCTTAAACCACTGACTTAAAATTAACACTAAATTGACAAAAATCATGGAGTCTCCCGTACCGACTAGTAAACGAGAGAAAATTAACACATATTCGTTAGGAGACGTGCTGTAGATAAGACTTCCTATTCCTGTTAAAAGCGACCCTATAATCAAAAATCGATTGGGACCGTATCGGTCAGAAAGTAAACCAATAGGAATCTGAAGACCTGCATATGCTAAAAATTGTATACTAGTCATTAATCCTATAACAGACGCTGAAACGTGAAAATCTTTCATTAACTGTTCTGTAATAAGTCCAGGGGCTGTTCGTTGACTGACAATCAAATAATACGCTAATAAAGCGGTTCCAAAAACAACCCATCTGTAGCTACTTTCCTGTTTGTTCATTTTGACAGATCCTCTCATGTATAATTTTTCTGCGTAGAAATGCTGGTGGAAAATGTTTAAGAGATGAAGATATTGATAGAATGAAGGTCTGTTTGATAAATAAGTCGCTATTGCGGACAGCTCTTCTTTTTATCCTTGTTTTTCCTTTCTATTATAATTTTAAGTTTTTAAAGGTGATTTTTCAATGAGGGATGTAATCTTGTAATATACCTTTTGCAATTTCTTTTCACTATTAGATATCCAAGTTAGAGTTGTTCTCGCCATTTTTCGGGTGTAAAAAACCTTAATAATGACCCATAAATAACCTGTATTACACATAGAGCTTTTAAAAAAAGCCTTCTTTCACTATTTTGCCGGTGTTCAATAAGTTGGTATAAAACTTGCATGTTCATTTATGAACACTTATTAAAGGAGGAGAACTTTATGAAAAAAGCTGAACGTAAGAAAAGTATTAAAAAGCAGGTCATTACTTGTGCTGTTCTCGCGGTATCTCTTTTACTTCCAATCTCCACTTCCGCTGCTTCTGCACCTTATACGCTTTATCAAGTCGGAAGTACTGCAGACAAAGCTACTAGTACAAGCTTCGGGCAAGTCTATATGGGCGGAAGCATCGATGTAGATGAAGCATTCAAATGGATGATTCAAAAGGCAAACGGCGGAGATTTCTTGGTTATAAGAGCGACGGGTACTGACGCCTATAATTCATATATCTATGACCTCGCCAAAAGCATAGGTAAGCCCCTTAACTCTGTTAGCACAATTGTTGTTGATGATTTAATAAGAGCAGGTTCAGACTCTTCTTTAATTGACAAAATTAACAAAGCAGAAGGCATCTTTTTTGCTGGAGGCAATCAAGCTGATTACGTAGATTTCTTAGAAGGATCCCCAGCTCTTACAGCCTTAAATAATCGTATTAATCAAGGCATTCCTTTTGGAGGAACAAGTGCCGGCACCATGATTCAAGGTGATCACGTTTATGACTCTATCTCAGCAGGCTCTACAACTTTAGATTCGAAAACAGCGCTAAACAATCCCTATAGTTCTCTTATTTCTTTTACAGATTATTTGATTCAAACCCCGCATAATAATAACATTCAAACAGACACTCATTTTGAACAACGAGATAGAATGGGACGTTTTTTAACATTTCTTGCACGTAATATCCAAGACGGAGAAGAAACTGGAACAAGCGCCAAGGGAATTGCTGTTAATGAACAGTCAGCGCTTCTGGTAGAAAAAGATGGTTCAGCTAAAGTAGTAACACAGCCAGGCTCTACAAATGCAGCTGTTTATCTAGCTAAAACGAATAAGGCGCCTGCTACTTGTATAAGTGGTCAGCCGCTGACGTTTAATAATATTTCTATCTATAAACTATTTAATGGCAGCACTTTTAATCTTTCCACTTGGACGGGTTCTGGAGGGTTAGCTTATACTTTAAACGTAAACGGCGGTGTTATTACTTCCTCTACAGGAAAAGTATACGGAGGAAATCAGCCGTAAACGCCCAGTCTATGACGACACTATTTTATAGAAAAGGGAAACTTGATTAGTGAAGTTTCCCTTTCTTCCGTATATTAAGGATTGATTAAGTGCTGTTTTGTTTTTAAATGATATAGATAATGCAGTCCTTTTTCTGTTATTTTCGTTCCTGCTCTGCCTCTGCGTTTTATAATATACTCTCTTTCTTCTAGTACATCCAAACGATTTCTCACCTGCTGTTCTGTAAGAGTAAAGCCTTTTAAATGCTGTGTAATCCACTTTCTGCTTGCTGCTTTTCCTGTATCATTACACTGCTTTATCGTTTCTAACAGAGCGTGATTTTCTTGAAGTTCGATTAAGTCAACCGATTCATTTTCAATTTCATGTAAAGTATGCTCCTCCTTTTGACTACTAAGCCTATACTCTACGTCTTTTGCTTTCACTTCGTTTTCATCGCAGACAGTAAGCAAATACTCGATGACTCCTTTTAATTCTCTTATGTTTCCTAGCCATTCATATTCGATAAGCAGCTTCATCGCTTCTGGATGGATATGCGTCCACGTTTTTGATTTAGAAATAAAATGATGAATCAGTAAAGGAATATCGGTTCTTCTATATCTTAAAGGAGGAATCGTTAAAGATAATACGTGTAAACGATAGTACAAATCTTCTCGAAACAACCCTTCTTTCATTTTATGTAGTAAATTGTTGTGAGTAGCTGCTATTATTCTTACATTGATCGGAATAACTCTTGTCCCTCCTACCCGTCTAATTTCTTTTTCTTGAAGCACTCTTAAAAGCTGAGTTTGTAAACGTGGACTGATATCACCAATTTCATCCAGGAAGATCGTACCTTTATCAGCGCTCTCAAACAGCCCTTTTTTGCCGCCTTTTTGGGCTCCTGTAAAACTGGCTTCTTCATACCCAAACAGCTCACTTTCTAGCAATGTATCGGTCATGGCACTGCAATTCACGGCAAGAAACGGTCCGTTTTTACGTGTAGAATGATTATGGATAGCCTGAGCAAACAGCTCTTTTCCTGTACCGGTTTCTCCTTGAATTAAAATAGGGTACTCAGTAACCGCCATTTTCCGGGAAATTTCAATCGTTTTAAGCAAAGCTGGGTGTTCTCCGATAATATCTTGATAATTATACTTAGCAGAAAAGCCGTTTTTTCTAAGTTCTGACTGCGCTTTTCCTTCTATTTCAACAGCTTGATTCACACTTTTAAACGTTGCTACCGTAGTATTGCTTTCCTGAATCATAGACTTATAGATAACCATTTCGTATCCGTTTACGTTAAAGTACTGACTTTTCTCGTCGGACGATGTAATAAACTCCACAAGGCCTTCGTTAGAAATGACATGTTGAATTTCACGATTTACAACATCAGAAGAAGATAGCTGAAACAATGATTCTAACCTTTTATTAAATAACGTAATTCTTTTATTGAAATCCACGGCCAGGATCCCATCTTCTACTACATTTACAACACTCTTTACATGGAGGTGAAGTTCTTTCATTTGCCCTTCTGCTTCTATTAGCTTTTTTTGCAGCTCAATAATATTTCGTAAATAGCGATCCCAAATAATTGAATGATTAGACTGATTAAAACCAAATGATTTTATAAGTTCAAAAATGGTCGCCATATCAAAAAGCCTAACGCCTATATCAATTACATGTTTTACATATGGCGGACATAAGTGAATCTCACCTGGAGAAACAGCAACTTCCACACCTTCGTAATAGGTCTTTTGCTTTTTAAAAGGAATAAACTGAACATGATTAATACCTACTTGATAGAGAGATTCTATTAATTTAAGGGTTTCTTTATCGTCATCGTTTACAATTAATACTTTTGTATGGGCGGGGATTTGCAGCAATTCATTTATATGTTTATGGTGAATCGTTCTATTTCCTACAATTTCATGTGCATGCTGAACGTCTAATCTGTCCTTCAGTTCGTGCTTTATACTCTCTGATGAGTAGAGTACAACATCCCCATCAATTTCACCCGGTAATTCTTCGTCAATCGCAAAGCATTCAATAAAAATGTAATCGTCTAGCAGCTCTTTTAATTGATTGTGCAAAATGATTCTAGTTTGCTTGCTTCCTGTTATTAAAACTAATTTCTTTTTCATCGTATGAACACCTTTCTACAGGCCTTTAAATTTGCTTGCCTTCAGAGATTAGTCTTGGAATACTGTACCTATCATTTTATACGTTGCCCTGCATTTCATCTAGCGGACGTTTGTCCCTATTGCAAATAAAAATAAGTAGAAAAAGTGCCTCCGCTTTAATAGGTGGAGGCACAATATGCTAAAGTGCTAGATGCATTGAATTACTGTCTGTTCTCTTTTTATTTAATAGCTACTTTTATTGGTTTGATATCTAACGCAACTTTCACAATGGAATAATCGTCTTTTTGACCGTCTGTATAAGCCCAATAACCATTGCTTTCAGCACTTTTTCGGAAGGTAAGCTCAAAACCTTTGTTTTGGTTAAATGCATAGCTCTTTATTTCTTTACTCTGAGCGTTATCAACAAGATCGTAAGCTAAGAACTTGCTTAGTACACCGTGCGGAGAGAAAAGACCTGTATTTGGTCCAACTTTTTCACTGTAGTATTCATTTTTTCTAGTAGATGTTTTAGCTGGGTTTATGACGATTTCTTTTGTTGTGAGATTTACTTTGTCGCCTGGAGTGATACAAGAGATAAGAATATTTTTGTAATCACTCGGAAATTTGTCATTTGCCTGTACCTTCGCTAAGTCAACTAGCGTAATACCGCCTCTTCCCACAACTTCTATTTGTTTTGCTTTATTATTTACCACCATAGCAGTATCTTCATCAATTCCGTATGAAAGCTGATTTTTATTTCCTTTTTCATATGCTGTTGCAATAAGACGTCCGAGTCTTGCTTTGTTGTCAAAATGCTGATCAACAAGACCGTATTGGAAAAAGCCAAGACCTTTTTCCAAATAAGCAGGCCCGCCTTCTTGCTGAGTCATATCATTATATGTGTTTGTAAATCCGTAAGAAAGAGCTCCGTAGCTATCTCCGCCTGCGAGCATAGTATTACTCATAATTGCAGCGCCGGCGCTCGTACCGCCAAGTACTGCCCCGCTTTTATACGTATGCCATATAGCTTGTAAAACTTTTGAGTCCGAACCATTTTCATTACGCAAGGAGCCCGTAATCAAGGTTTGATCTCCTCCTACAAACCAAATGCCCGTTAGCCCTTTGACTTTTTGCGCTAGTTTATCACTGTTCATATTTGTTTTCCAAGTCGACTCATTTTCAGAAGTCCCTTTAAAGTCATGGTTCGAAATAGGTAAAATCTCTATATTTTCCGCTTTCACTCCGTATTTAATTAAATCACTTTTAAACTGATTAGAAGAGTCGAACTTAGTACTCGCTGCAGGCACAATTCCTATTTTGGCTTGTTTTCCTCCTGCAAGATTAATAAACTTGTTATACACGCTTGAATTGCTGCTGCCAAGCGCTCCTCCTGCAATTAAGAGATTACCTTTAATCGAATCGTATGCAGGACTTTCAGATGAAGAAAAAGTAGGTTTTTTATACGTTAAACTAGTTTTTCTATCCGATTGGAATTTGAAGGTTTTAGGCGTAATATCCATTCTGACATTTACAATGGAATAGTCGTCTTTTTGGCCGTCAGTATATCTCCAGTAGCCGTTTGTATCATTGTCCTTTTGAAAAGCAATTTCATATCCCGACCCTTTACTGTCATAAACATAGCTTTTCGCAGATTTCATCGATTCATTGTCAACAAGAGAATAGGATAAATAAGCCTTTAATCTTCCATATGGCGTAAAAACACCCGTAGCAGGCAGTGCGTTAAACGAGTAATATTCAAATCCCTTCGTTTCTACTTTCTCTTTTGGAAATTCAAATGACTTTAAATGATAGTTAATTTTATCTCCAGAAGATAAGTAACTAACCTTCATATTCTCTAATCCCGAACGAGCTTTCTGCTTAGATACAGGCTTAGCTTTGCTCATATCCAAGACGGCTACTCCGCTTCGTCCAACAACTTCAATCTTTTGATCTTTATTGTTAACGACCATAGCCGTATCTTCGTCCACACCGTATGCAAAGTTTTTTTCTTTGTCACGTTCAGAAATATATGCAGCTACTGCAAGTCGCCCAAGTCGTGCTCGTTCATCCATGTGCTGATCAATTATGCCGTGTTGGAAAAACCCCAGCCCTTTTTGAATTGATAGAGGCTCGTACTCTTTTTGACTGCGTTTGTTTTTGCTTACATGTTTATTTTCCTTGTTTTCTAAACTGTCTTTTAACGCTCCTAGACTGTCTCCTCCTGTAATCATGACGTCACTCATAATTGCAGCTCCTGCACTTGTGCCTCCGATTACTGCTCCTTTACGATATATATCCCAAATAGCTTTTAACGCTTCAGAATCACTTCCATTATTTTGACGAAGAGAATCCACAATTTTGGTTTGATCTCCTCCAACAAACCAAACTGCCGTTAGTCCTTTAATCGTACGGGATAACTTCTTATCATTTACTTGATTCTTCCAGGTTGATTCGTCCTTTTGTGTATCAGAAAAATCGTGATTTGAAACGGGAAGAATTTTAATAGAATCTGAGTTTGCTCCGTATTTTACGAGGTCTTCCTTAAACTTTTTAGAAGACTGCAGCGTTGTGCTAGCAGCTGGAATAATCCCTACTTTTGCTTTTTCTTTTCCTCCAGCAAGCGAGAGAAACTTTTCATAGATTTCGTGATTAGATGTCCCTATACCTCCGCCTGCAATAACAAGGCTGCCTTTAATGTCTTCAGTATTTTCTTGTGCTTTTGCAAGCAGCGGTGTACTCAAAGAAGAAAGTAATGTAAAGCTGATAAGACATGAAACAAGTTTCTTTTTCATTTGAAAGATCCTTTCCACGCAAATTTTAATACCTTTCTCTGACTAGCTCGTATCCTTCCTCGATACTTTCGTTAAATGATGTTTAAAACCTGTTATTCAAACGTTCCTTTCACAACAGGGACACCGTCTTTTACCATTACTTTACCTTGAGCAAAAACTGTTTTAATTGTTAGTGTCTCTTTGTCTAAAAGGACTAAATCTGCATCTTTTCCAGGTTGAATATGCCCTTTATTGGCCAGTTTTAATACTTTGGCAGGATTAGAAGTAATGACTTGAAGAGCTGTTTCTAACGGCACTGATTCTTCTAATACTGCATCTCGTACTTCTTGAAATAAAGAAGACACTTTTCCAACTTGAAGCCCTTTATAGTCTCCGTTATCATCAAAAAACGGCAGGCTCGCTTGTCCATCGGATGAGAACGTAATGCTCGAGATTGGAACTTCTTCTTCAAGCATGATACGTAACCCTTTGCTGCACTTAACTTCGCCTTCTTCTAAAAAATATGGAATGGTGCTAGTTGTAAAATCTACATAGCCACCTCGTTTTGCAAATTGAATTCCTTCTTTAAACAGTTCTTCATTTCGATTAATATGTGTAGGATGAAACTGACGAATTGGCAGATCTGTTTCATCTGCGATTTGATTTAATAAAGATAATTTCCGTTTTCCATCCCCTACATGAACTTCTAATATTCCGGCTTTCCCTGATAAAATCCCTCCATTGCGGGCAGCAGAAGCCGCCTTTACCAGTTCTTCAAATGTCGGTTCAGAGGAACGGTGGTCAGAAATGGCAATTTCACCTACTCCGATAATTTTATCAATTAAAATAAGATCTTCTTCGATGCTGGTAGTTAACGTTTTTACTGGTATTTGATAAGAACCTGTGTGAATAAAGCAGCTAATTCCTTCTTCTTCTAATCCTCTTGCTTTAGCAAGAAGACTTTCCATTCTTCTTGTTGTACCGTCTGTTCCAAGTACACCTACAATAGTTGTAACACCGGCAGTCGTTGCATCGGTTAACATTAGTTCAGGCGTACGTGTTTTATATCCGCCTTCTCCTCCTCCGCCAATAATATGAACATGTGAGTCAATAAAGCCTGGAGCTATAATATCATTAGCAGCGTCTACAACATGAATAGGAATGGACGTATTTACATGATCAATACAATCCTCTATAAGGATGATTTTGCTGTCTGCAAGCAATACGTCTTTTTTTCCTAAATACTCTGGTGCATATACTTCTGCGTTTTTGATTAAGGTTAACAACTTCTATTCCTCCTACTAGTAAGCTCAACTTACGAATAACATTTTTCTATATAATTTTGATGCTTAAAATGGTCCGTAATTGATAAAATAAGCAATCACAACGGCAATTAAACCAATCACATATTGAATAAGGACTAACGGCAACACCCATTTGGCCCACTTTGTCCATGAAATTCCCGCAATCGCTAAACCAGCCATTAATGTTCCAGCTGTCGGGAAGATAATATTTCCAATGCCATCTGCAAAAGAAAAAGATAATACTGCTGTTTGCCTTGTAATATCAAGTAAATCTGCAAGAGGCGTCATGATTGGCATCGTCAGCATCGCATGACCTGTTCCAGATGCTAAAATAAGATGAATCAGCGCTTGGAAGTTATAGATTCCGATGACGCTTAAATATCCCGGAATATGCTGAATAGCTCCAGATACTTGATGAAGCATAGGGTCTACAATATGTCCTTCATTTAAAACAACAAGAACAGCACGAGAAACTCCGATAACAAGCGCTCCTCCAACTAGTGCTGCTGCCCCGTTTGTAAATGACTTAACTGTATTTTCAACAGAGAGCCTTCCAATAATCCCAATCACAACAGTCAAAATGACAAATAAAGAGGCAATTTCAGTAATGTACCACTTATACTTAATAACGCCAAAAGCAAGAATTACGTAGTTAACAAGAAATGCTGCCATAATCCATTTATGCTTTCTAGTTAACTTGGTATCCGAGTTTAAAAGTTTATTTGCGCTGGTTATGCTGTATTTTCCGTACGTCCCAATAGAAGGACTTTTTTTCACTTTCATCGCATATCGGTAGACAAACCAAACTGAAACAGCGTAAACAACTACAAACAAGATGAGTCGAAAGCCCATTCCAGAAAACATAGGAAGCTCTGCTACTCCTTGCGCAACACCAACTGTAAATGGATTCATAACTGCCGTAGTAAAACCAGCCGATGCGCCAATTAACACAATAGCAGTCCCTGTTAATGCATCGAATCCAAGAGCAAGTGCCAAGGGAATTAAAAGAGGAATATAGGCTAGCGTTTCTTCCGCCATCCCCATTAAAGAACCGCCTACTGCAAAAAATAACATCATAACAGGAATTAATAATTTTTCTCGGGTAGCAAGTTTTTTAGCCACCGTTGTAATTAATACATCTACTGTCCCCGTAGCGCTTAGTACACCAAAGAAACCGCCGATAATTAATACAAAAAAGATAATGTCGGCTCCTTCTACCATTCCTGTATGTATTGCTTTGACCATTTCAAAGAATCCAACAGGTGTAGAATCAATCCATTTAAACGATTGAGGATCTACTGTTGTTCTCCCGTCTACTTCTACACGCGCATATTCTCCAGCTGGCAAGATATACGTTAAAATGGTAGCAATCACAAGAAAGCCTAACAATAAAGCAAAAACGTTTATTTTCCTCTCTTTTTTCCGTACCTGATTTAATGAACTCATTTCCTTTTGCAGTTCACTCATTCCTCTTCTCCCCTTCATTGTGAAATAATAGCTTTAGACAAACATCTCTTTCTTTAAAAGCAGCTTCCTTATCTGCGACTACATATTGCTCCTTTCTTTTATATTCCTCATATACAGTACAAGCAATTTTCGTGCCAACGTAGAACCGTTTAATTTTCTGAATTATGATATAATTAAATCGTGTTTTAGGTGTTAATTGGGTGTTTTTAAAAAATTAACAGCGCCAATTAAGATGTTGGTTGATAGAAAATCTGGAGCACGAAGCATTAGCTAGTTCTTTTTTTAAAAAGCTGCAAAAAGAAAGATAAAAGAATTTAATCTATAAACATAAAAAAATACTATTTTATTATTGTCTTTTCTTTAAGTAGATTAATACTATAAACCTTCAATCTATTTATAAAAGCATTGCGCATAATGAAAGGGTGTTCAAAACAATGACTGTTTATCGTATCGGGGTATTGGGGGGTGATGGCATCGGGCCGGAGATTGTCGATGCCGCAGTTAAGGTAGTTAAAAATGCTTCTTGCAAAGCAGGAGTAAAAATGGAATGGATTTATCTGCCTATGGGATGGGAAGGAATTAAACAATATAACGATCCTCTTCCAGAAGTAACGATAGATGCTTTAAAACATACGCATGGATGGATACTTGGCCCGCATGATTCTGCGGCTTACCCTCTTGAACACAAAGAAAAGCGTAATCCTAGCGGAGAGCTTCGTCACAGTTTAGATCTTTACGCAAATATTCGCCCTGCTAAAACAATGCCAGGTATTAAAAGCGTCGTGAAAGAAGCTGATTTAGTGATCGTCCGAGAAAATACAGAAGGATTTTATGCCGATCGTAATATGTATTCTGGACATGGGGAATGGCAGATTACAAAAGACGTTGTGGTGACATCGGGCGTATTTACGCGAAAAGCCGTAGAAAGAATTGCGCGTGAAGCTTTTGCATTGGCTATGCAGCGTCGTAAAAAAGTAACAATCGTACATAAAGCAAATGTTTTAAGATTAAGTACTGGACTATTTTTAAACGTTTGTCGAGAAATAGCTGAGCAATATCCTGAAGTAAAAGTGGACGACTACCATATCGATGCCATGGCTGCTCATCTCGTACGTCGTGCAGCCGATTTTGATGTCATTGTGACAGAAAACATGTACGGTGATATTCTTTCAGATTTAGCCGGCGAGCTTGTAGGAAGCTTAGGATTAGCCCCTTCTCTTAATGCAAATGAACATATCGCTATGGCACAAGCAGCTCATGGTTCTGCGCCAGATATCGCAGGTTTGAACATAGCAAACCCAACCGGTATTATTTCTTCAGCAGCCATGCTACTGAAATGGTTGGCTGAAAAACATGCGGATCACAAACTTACAGAAGTAGCTGCTACAGTAGAACACGCACTTTATCAAACGCTCCAAGCTGAAGTGAAAACGAAAGATTTAGGCGGACATGCCTCTACGTCGGAGTTTACAGAAGCTATTTTAGAAAAAATAAAATCCATGTAAAATTAACAGCAATTTATCCATTCTATAGAGGTGATCATAATGAAAAAAAGAAAGATTATTATGGACTGTGATCCAGGTCATGATGATGCTATTGCTATTATTTTGGCTGCCGCACGACCGGAATTAGATATTTTAGCGATTACAACTGTTTCAGGAAACGCAGAAATTGAAAAAACGACGATGAATGCTTTGAAAGTGTGTGATTTAGTATCGTTACATAACGTGATTGTTTCAAAAGGAGCAAGCGAACCAATGATGCGCAGACGTGAAAACGCGCCTAGTATACACGGGGATTCAGGATTAGACGGCCCTGAGTTCCCGGCTCTCTCTCGCAGCTGGAGCGAAGAACACGGAGTAGATACTATTATACGAATGGTCAAAGAGTCAGAAGATCCCATTACGCTTTTGCCTACCGGTCCTTTAACGAACATTGCTTTAGCTTTAATAAAAGCTCCAGAAATTAAAGAAAACATTGAAGAGATTATCCTTATGGGCGGTGGAACCTTCGGGAACTGGACGCCAACGGCTGAGTTTAACATTTGGGCAGATCCAGAAGCGGCTAAAAAAGTGTTTGATAGCGGTATTCCACTAGTAGTAATGGGGTTAGATATTACGCATCAAGCCGTTGCAACAGATAACGTTATTAACCAAGTGATGAACATTGATAATAACGTAGCAAAAAAGGTGGGTGAATTATTAGCGTTTTTTAAATCTGCCTATAAAGAAACGTTTGGCTTTGATGGTCCGCCTGTTCACGATGTATTAACCGTTGCTTATTGCATAGCTCCAGAACTATTTACGCTCAAAGAAGTTAATATTGTAGTAGAAACACGCGGAGAATACACGGCTGGAACGACTTCAGTTGATTTGCTTGGAGTTACAGGAAGGATAGCAAATGCGAAGTTTGGTTTAACCCTTGATGTAGATGGTTTTTGGGATTTAATGATTGAGGCTCTTAACACATATTCGGCTTCGTAATGTTCATCTAGAAGATAGGTTTTATAAGATCAGCACCAGAACGTCGAGTTCGCAACTTGCTGGTGCTGACTTACTTTTATTCATACTATCTAGCTGTTTTTTTCGCTTTTTGATTGAGCATTACAGTAATGATTGAAGCAACAATAACACCTGTAATTAAACAGTTTGATATATCTTTATAAATTACTCCCATTACTGTCCCGCCTATAACGCCTACACTAATAAGTGAAATTCGCTCTCTTTGATTCATGATTTATCCCTCCATCTTTTTTAATAAAACATTTAATTTATGAAGAGCGAAGTGCAGGTCTAATTGCTCTTCTTCATTTAACTTCGCAAGATTTGCATGAAAGTTACTATAAATCCCTCTCCATTTTTCCTCTTGAATACTTTTTCCTTTAGACGTTAATGAGACTAAAACCGCACGCTTATCTCGCGGATCAGGCATTTTGATTAAATATCCTTCATTTTCTAATTCACTGATAACATTCGTTAACTGTTGTTTGGCAATATTTAACCCTTGGCTAATTTCCTTAATATTCAAATCTTTTTTTTGCATATACATAAATTCAACTACGTGATTTTGTAAATGTGTTAATTTCACTTCATTTTTATTTAAGTTCTTGAAATTTTCAAATAAAACCGGTATTAAAGCGATATATTCCTTAGCCAGCTTTTCCTTCATGAGATATCCACCTTCTTTAGTAAATATATTATTACTAAATTTAAATAAAAACAATAAAAATCGTTTATTTTAGTAAAAATATATTTACTAAAATCCATACATACTTCTAAAGTTATTTTATCCCAATCTCAACAATCGTTTCTTAATCTTATAAAAAGAGCCATAAAAAAAGTAAGGAAGCACACTTCCTTACTTTCTGTTTGCAACGCCCGTTAAAAAATTCAAAAACACGTGTACGCCTGCTTTCACGGTAATTTCTCCTACATCACGCAGCGGATCTAGACATACAATGTCCATTGCTTGAACAAGCGGATGACTCCCGGCGGTGTATACTGCTTCAAACAACTCATCTGTCCTCATTCCGCCTGTCGTTCCTGCTGGAACTCCCGGTGCGTAAGCGATATCTAATACGTCCATATCAACTGTTAAATAGATCATGTCTACCTCTTTGCTCAGCTGTTTTAATGCTTCTTTCACCGTATGAGTTATTCCTGCTTTTCTTGCTTGCAGTAACGTTACAGAATGGACGCCTTTGCTATCTGCATATTCCTTTAACGATTTTGAATTATAAAACCCGTGAAGTCCGATATTCCATACATGAGCTGCATCAATCGTGTTGCTTTCGATTAAATTACGTATAGGGGTTCCGTTAGAAGGACCGTTATCTTCTAAGCTGCGTAAATCAAAGTGCGTATCAAACTGTAAAATCCCTATTTTCTGTTCGGGATATGACTCTTTCCACCCTTTTACTAACATAGCTGTAATAGAATGATCTCCTCCAAGCATAATAGGAAGCGCATGCGGATGGCATTTCCGCATAGACATCATCGCTTCTTTTATATACTGATGAGACTTCCCTATATCCGTGACGTGCTGCTTGACGTCTCCTAAATCCAGCACTGACAAGGAAGTCAAATCCGTATCATACTCAATATGATACGGGTTAAAGGATTTCCAGAGCTTCCTCATGGCCATTGGCGTCTCACTGGCTCCAGAAGCGCTAATGGAAGATCTTGAAAGAGGTACGCCTAAGACCGTAATATCTATCGATGTAAAGTCGACGTTGCTCCCATCTTCAACTGTCTGAATCCAATCACTTACTTTGGGGTCAGAAGTACTTTGACGCTGCCAGCAAAAAGGCGGTCGATCAAGCTGTGGGTACGGATAGTTCATGTAAAACACCGCCTTCAACCACAACTTTTCCATCTTTTAATACCGTGTCTACAAGATTTACGGCATAGTTATACTGCAGCGTTTGGTAATTGGGAGCGTCAAATAGCACTAAATCGGCTTTTTTACCTACTTCAATACTTCCGATTTGATCCCCTTTGCAAATGGCATGAGCCGCGTTAATCGTACAGGCGGTTAAAACTTCTGCTGGCGTCATCTTCATCGTTAAACAAGCTAAATTCATAATAAACGGCAGCGATTCCGTAGGAGAAGATCCTGGGTTTCGATCTGTAGACAAAGCAACAGGCACTCCTGCTTCAATCATTTTTCTAGCACGCGCCGGCTCTTCCATTAAAAAGAATGCAGTACCCGGCAATAGGACGGCTATAACTCCGCTTTCAGCCATTTGCTTAATTCCTTGATCCGATGCCTTTAACAAATGATCCGCTGACACAGCTCCCACTTTAGCTGCTAATTCTGCCCCTCCAAAAGACACAATTTCATCGGCGTGGATTTTAGGTTTTAGTCCGTATGCTTTTCCAGCTTGTAAAATACGATCTGACTGTTCAACTGTAAACACGCCTTCTTCACAAAATACATCACAAAACTCCGCTAGCTCTTCTTTTGCAACGATTGGTATCATTTCTTCGATAACGAAACGAACAAACTCATCTTCATTTCCTTTGTACTCAACTGGCACCGCATGAGCTCCCATAAAGGTTGAAACAACATCTACCGGATGCTGTTCATTCAGTTTCTTCGCTACTTTTAATTGTTTGATTTCATCTTTAAGATTTAAACCGTACCCGCTTTTGGCTTCGACAGTTGTAACTCCGTACTGCAGAAATTTATTTAAACGTTTTGTAGATTGCTTGATTAGCTCCTCTTCTGTTGCTTGTCGTGTACTAACGGTTGTTTGTAAAATTCCTCCTCCCGCTTTTAAAATATCAATATACTTTGCCCCGTTTAAGCGCATTTCTAATTCTTTTTCACGACTGCCGCCAAACACAAGGTGAGTGTGTGGATCAATTAACCCAGGCGTTACGATTTTTCCTTCGGCATCAATTATATTAATAGGTTCATGAATATGCTCAAGGTATTCCTGCGCTTTGACGTCAGGCCCAACAAATACAATTCTTCCATTTTTCACGAGTACGCTGCCGTTTTCAATGATTCCTAGATCTGACATTTCCTCCGATCGTCTAGGCTGACTTCCTCCCTTAACCGTAATGACTTGTGCAGCGCATTTGATATACGTAATAGTCATACGTATCCCTCCTTTTTTATTCATTTAACCCCGGAATTTGTATTCCTTTTTCTTTTGCAGTTTGAATGGCCTTATCATAGCCGGCATCTACATGACGAACTACACCCATGCCTGGGTCTGTTGTTAAAACACGTTCTAGACGTTTGGCGGCTTCTTCCGTCCCGTCTGCTACTACAACCATTCCAGCGTGAAGAGAATACCCCATGCCTACTCCTCCTCCGTGGTGAACAGATACCCAGCTTGCGCCTGCTGCCGTATTAACTAATGCATTTAAAATCGGCCAGTCTGCTACTGCATCACTGCCGTCTTTCATTGCTTCAGTTTCACGATTTGGCGACGCCACAGAACCGGCATCTAGATGATCTCTGCCAATAACGATAGGTGCTGACAGTTCTCCGTTTGCTACCATATCATTAATAATTTTTCCAAAGCGCGCTCTTTCTCCGTATCCTAGCCAGCAAATGCGAGCCGGCAATCCTTGAAACTCAATTTTTTCTCTCGCCATTTTAATCCAGTTGCAAAGATGCGTATTATCCGAAAACTCACGTAAAATGACTTCATCTGTTTTATAAATATCCTCTGGGTTTCCTGACAAAGCGACCCATCGAAACGGTCCTTTTCCTTCACAGAACTGCGGACGGATATACGCTGGGACAAATCCTGGGAAATCAAATGCATTCTTGATGCCTTCATCAAGCGCCACTTGGCGAATATTATTGCCATAGTCAAAAGCAACCGTGCCTTTTCTTTGCATCTCTAACATGGCTTGAACGTGGATAGCCATACTGGCTTTTGATTGTTTTATATATTCATTTGGATTTGTATTCCGCAATCTTTCTCCTTCTGCTAAGCTGACTCCAATCGGCAAATATCCGTTAAGTGGATCATGTGCCGATGTTTGATCCGTCACAATATCTGGGATAAATCCTCGCTCTATCATTTCAGGAAGAATCTCGGCTGCATTTCCAACTAACCCAATGGAAAGCGCTTTGCCCAATCTTTTTGCATCTTCAGCTAACGTGATTGCATCAGCTACACTTTCGACTACCGTATCGCAATATTTTGTTTCGATACGTTTTTCAATACGCGTGCGATCAACATCAATTCCAATTACAACGCCGCCTGCCATCGTAACGGCTAGCGGCTGTGCACCACCCATTCCTCCTAATCCGGCTGTTACCGTAATCGTTCCTTTCAAAGTTCCGTTAAAATGCTGGTTGGCACACTCAGCAAATGTTTCATACGTTCCTTGAACAATGCCTTGGCTTCCGATATAAATCCAGCTTCCTGCAGTCATTTGTCCGTACATCATTAACCCTTTTTTATCAAGCTCATGGAACGTCTCCCAATTTGCAAAAGCAGGAACAAGATTCGAATTCGCTAATAAAACACGCGGTGCATCACTGTGGGTTTTAAAAACCGCAACAGGCTTACCGGACTGTATGAGAAGCGTTTCATCTTCTTCTAACTCTTTTAACGCTGCGACAATACGATCGAACGCCTCCCAGTTACGGGCTGCTTTTCCGATTCCTCCGTATACGACTAACTTTTCCGGATGCTCCGCTACTTCAGAATCTAAATTGTTTAGAAGCATGCGAAGAGCAGCTTCTTGTACCCAGCCTTTTGTCGTTAGTTCCGTCCCACGAGGTGCTTTCATTCCACTTTGTTTTGTCTCCATTTTGTTTTCCTCCTCTATAAAAATGAAAAACTGTTAAACGAACATTTTTATTACAGCGCTAGTTCATAATTAGTATCTTGCACAAAGGTTTTGAAATCAGCTGCTAACGCTTCAATATCACGTGAGAAAATTCGATCTTTAGTAATGGTTGGTACGGTTTTTCTAATTCTTGAATAAATTTTTCTTGTTTCCGAAGCAAGTTTATCGACTCCTTGAATATCGGCTGCTTGAGCCGCACAAATTGCTTCAATCGATAGAACTCTTCGTGTATTTTGGATAATTTGATAAGCATGACGTGCAGCAGTCGTTCCCATGCTGACATGATCTTCTTGATTCGCTGAAGATGGGATAGAATCGACACTTGATGGATGCGCCAATACTTTATTTTCGGAAACTAATGAAGCAGCAGCGTATTGAGTAATCATGAGCCCAGACTCTAAACCAGGATCCGCACTTAAAAATGCCGGAAGCCCGCTAAGCTGAGGGTTGACTATTCGTTCAATGCGCCGTTCAGAAATATTCCCAAGCTCCGCCAGTGCAATTCCTAGAAAATCCATAGCAAACGCAATGGGCTGCCCGTGAAAGTTCCCTCCAGAAATTACTTTGCCGCTGTCGGCAAAGATGAGCGGGTTATCGGTTGCTGAATTAATTTCAATTAACAGCTTTTCTTTTACATAATTTAAAACTTGATAAATAGCACCATGAACTTGAGGAATGCAGCGCAGTGAATAAGCATCTTGCACTCTTATTTGCCCTTGAGAAGTAGTTAATTGACTGCCTTGTAAATAAGAAAGAATTCGGGCAGCTACCTGCTGTTGTTCCGGATAAGGTCTTACCGCATGAGACTCGGGCATAAATGCATCTAAAATGCCTTGCAGACCTTCTAACGTCAGTGCTGCAATCCCGTCAGCAAGATCAGCTAGCTTTTGAGCTTCAAGGTACGAAACTACTCCTACAGCTGTCATTGCCTGAGTGCCGTTGATTAAAGCTAGCCCTTCTTTTGCTTGTAATTGGATAGGTTCAAGCCCCGCTAGCTTTAAAGCTTCTTCTCCCTGCATTCGCTGACCATTATATACAGCTTCCCCTTCTCCAACTAACAGCAGCGCTAGATGTGATAATGGAGCTAAGTCACCGCTAGCTCCAAGTGAACCTTGACTTGGGATAACCGGCACTACATTTTGGTTTAAGCAATCGATAAGCAGCTGCAAGGTTTCCAGTCGTATGCCTGAATACCCTTTAGATAATGCATTCGCTCGTAACAGCAGCATCACTCTGCTTGCCTCTAAAGAGAATGGTTCTCCTAGCCCGCAGGCATGACTGCGAATCAAGTTAATCTGCAGATCAGCTAAGTCCGTTTTTGAAATAACCGTATCGCTAAACTTTCCGAATCCAGTATTTACTCCGTAAATTACGTTGTTGTTCGTAATACTCTCTTCAACTAACGTTCTGCTTTTTTGTATATGTTCAACTGCGTGATCGCTAATTTTCACGGAGTATCCTTGGTAAATAACTTTGTAGATTTGGTCGAACGTCAGTGAATTTCCGTCGATTTGAATAAACATCATATCCGCTCCCTTGTTAAACTGTAGACTACCTTTTTTGAACACAAAAAGGGGCTATATCAAAGAGGAAACAAGCTCCTTTTGATATAGCCCCCTATAAACTAACCTACTTACACTATGGGCTTTTATTAATAATCGGCATTTCAACTTATACATACAAACAATCACTAAATGACTAAACCACTATACACTTTAAGCTGTACAACTTAAAGCAACTAGAGTACCTACACTAAGTATTACGCTGAATTAATCATTTGTCAATTATTATTTAAGAAAATTTTAAATAATCTGAAATAAACTCATTATTTCTTATAGCAGCGATGGTTCACAGCTGCACATTCTTATTTCTTTAAACGTTATCGGACGTTCATGTCACTTGGGTGCGGACCTTTGCGGCGGTTGCTGTTTAACCCATTAATCTCTGCCATGTCATCGGCAGTGAGTTCAAAATCAAACACGTTAAAGTTTTCTTCTATTCTAGACGGTGTAACTGATTTAGGGATGACAATTGTGTTGTTTTGTAAGTGCCAGCGCAATACAACTTGAGCCGGAGTTTTGCTATGTACTTCAGCAATTTTTTGAATGACCTCGTCTTGTAACACTTCTCCTCCTTGATCAAGAGGGCTCCATGCTTCCACAAAAATATTATGTTTGGCGCAAAACTCTTTTAATTCGTTTTGAGCAAGATACGGATGGCACTCAATTTGGTTTAAAACCGGTGTTACATCACATTCGTTTAACAAGCGCTCTAAATGCTCAATCTCAAAGTTGCAGACGCCAATTGCTTTTACTTTTCCATCGTGATAAAGCTTTTCTAATGCTTTATACGTCTCCACATACTCATCATATTGAGGTGTAGGCCAGTGAATTAAATATAAATCGACATAATCAAGTCCTAATCGTTCTAAGCTTTCATCAAATGCACGTAATGCATTTTCATAGCCTTGGTCGCTGTTCCAAACTTTTGTTGTAATAAACAGCTGTTCTCGAGAAACAGAAGATTCTTTAATCGCCTGACCTACTCCTTCTTCATTTTTATAAATCATGGCTGTGTCAATAGAGGTATACCCAACCTCAATTGCTTTTGACACTGCAGCTGCTGCTTGGTTATCTTCTACTTGCCATACGCCAAATCCAAGCTGAGGCATTTTTAAACCGTTGTTTAATGTAACAATATTCATTTTACACGTCTCCTTTTTTGTTAAAAAGTTCAAAGTTTTAATGATGGTGCCAGCCGATCAGCATAGCAACCTGTCCCATTATAATGCCGACTGGGATTCCTATAATCATGGCTCCAAATCGAAATTTAAAAGACCATGCGCGCGGCACAAGGGAAAACAAATAAATCATACTCATCGTTGCCATACATGTACTGCTAAAAAAACTGACGACAGTGTGTAAATTTGGCATTACTTCTCCTCATTTCACTAGAACGTTTGCGCCTTTTCAATTTCATCATTTATCTTTCGTTCTAATGCCTATGTTTTCGCAGCCGACATAGTTACATTCGTCAAAGGGTTCCGTAATCCTGCTTTAATCAGTTAAAAATACTTTACCTACGTAACTTTTTTAATTAAAACGAATATGTGCTTTTAACTTCAAAGTTTTGTATGATTTCTGTATATTAAAATAATAAGATTTTTTCACTGTAAAGAACAACTGCACATTCTCTGTAAGGCAATCATACATATTTGCAAGAGTTAACGAAAGGAATGGATATAAAAAATGGCGATTGAAAAAGTAAAAGCATATTTTAAACAATACGGTATGGAGAATCGAATTATCGAAATGGATGAGTCCAGTGCTACTGTAGAACTAGCAGCGCAAGCTTTAAAATGCGAGCCGAAACGGATCGCAAAAAGTCTTTCTTTTAACGCCGAAGGAACTGTTCTATTGATTGTGGCAGCAGGAGATGCGAAAATTGATAACCGAAAATATAAAGAAGAGTTCGGAACCAAAGCAAAAATGCTTGGAGCAAGTGAAGTAGAAACGCTGATTGGTCATGCTGTAGGCGGAGTATGCCCGTTTGCCGTTAATGAAGGTGTTCACGTGTATCTAGATGAATCTCTGAAACGTTTTGTCACCGTTTTCCCTGCCTGTGGAAGTGGAAATAGTGCAATCGAATTAACAATACCCGAACTAGAAGAATTTTCGAAATGCTTAAAGTGGGTTGATGTATGCAAAGGGTGGAATGAATAATTTAGGTGAATTACAGTACAGCTATACATAAAATAAATCAATCAGCACGCCAACAAGCTGAAACAGTTTTTGTTTCAGCTTGTTGGTGTATCTAAACGAATTTATGAAACAGCTTAACCCAACCTAGGTAAGAAACCCCTAAGAGAAATACAAAAAGAAATAGTAAAGGAATGTTCCTAGGGATAAAAAGCCAGCCGTCTAACGTATTCCACAGAAATTCACTTTTATTTGCTTTTCTCATCATTTTCACCTCAAGCAGATTTACTATTTTGTCTTCAAAAATTCTTTTACATAGTTATATACAGTATCTTCAACTTATGACCTTTTTTCAAGAAAAACGTGCACGGAAAATTGATTGAATGTGAATCTTTTGAATTCATACCCGCTATGTACTCATTCGTCATCTTAGTTTCATCTGTAAAAAAGAAGAAGCCTACATTTTTAGATGCAGGCTTCTTCTCGTTGATTCAGTCTTTCCTTTGTTTGCCTATTCAGGCCCTTTCGTTACGTATATCGGTTCATAACCAAAGTGCCTTGTGTCAGATACGAATATCTGCTTTCAATTTGCGGTAATACATTTGCTGAAGTCGCTGTTAAGCCTTTCAAAACTAATCAGTCCCTTCATACGCTAAGTATTTAACCTTTGACAACAACCATTTGCATGATAGCTGCTGTACTATATGTGTACCCCGTATTTATATAGTAAAACGTAAAAAAACAATTTTTTATTATATAATTTTCTAGATTTTAAAGCAAAGAAAATTTAGATAGTATAGATGAAAGACACCCGTCACCTATTAGCGCTTCTACTGCTCGTACTCAAGCGTTCAAAGAAAAGCATCCGCAGTGAAATTCATCAAATTTATTTAATGTATGATTTCATCAATTTTTTGAAATGCATCTTCAAGTGAAGCATGTCCATTTGTTTCTCCTTCGTTACCTTGAACGGTCCATTCTTGCTTTTCTACTGCTAGTTTCCCGTCTTTATCTTTTAGATAAGGTCTGTTAAGCATAAACACCTGATCATTCTTTTTTACTGTGTAGCCAAGATAATAGTGATTACCTTCTCCTTCTTCTTCATATACGGAGACGCCTTGAAGGTTATATTTGTTTAAAATGTCATCCATATGATGCGTCAGTTCACTTATAGCCGTTTCTCTTTTTACATATTCCACATTTTATACCCCTTTTCATTTTGATTTATGTTTAGCATTCCCTTGAGCATATTCAATTACACTATCTTTCAAACGTTATCTGAACAAAGCAAATCAATATGATCATCATTGATTGCATAATAAATCAAAAAAGCCACCTCACTATAACACAATAAAAAAACATTGCTAAGTGAAGTAGCTTTTTATTAATTAATGGAATCTATAAAAATAAGAAGACGTGCGAAACTTGATTATAGTTCCGTTAAAATAATTGGTTCACCGTTTGTTACAACAATTGTATGCTCACATTGTGCTACAAGACTATTATCAGGTGTAACAAACGTCCAGCCGTCGTCTCCGCGTTCAATGATATGATCAGCTTTCATAGAGATAAACGGCTCTACAGCAATAACAAGGCCTTTTTTCAAAAGGGCTTTATCCATTGGATCATAATAGTTTAAAATATGGTTAGGAGCGTCATGCAAGCTGCGGCCCACACCGTGACCCGTCAAGTTTTCAATAACAGCATATCCGTTTTGATGTGCAAAGTTAGAGACAGCACGACCAATTTGGTTTTGTTTTGAACCAGCTTTTACTTTTTTCATGGCTGCCCAAAATGCATCTACTGCAGCTTGGCACAGCTTTTCTTTTTCTTCGTCTTGCCCAATAACAAATGAAATACCGGTATCTGAATAATAGCCGTCAAGTACGGCAGATACATCCACATTTACTAAATCGCCATCTTTTAATACTCGATCTCCCGGAATACCGTGAGCCACTTCTTCGTTTACACTAATGCACGTTACACCTGGGAAATTATATTCTTTTTCAGGTGCAGAAATAGCACCGTGTTCATCCAATATTTTTTTACCGATCATATCAAGCTCTTTTGTTGTCATGCCTGCTTTTGCTTGGTTTTTCATCTCTTCGCGCGCAAGTGCAACGATGCGTCCAATTTTGCGTAAACTTTCTAAATCTTGTTCGTTACCAATAATCATAAAAAACACTTTCCTTCCTCGAAATATATATCCTATCCGATTTTATCATATTTCTATGAGGATTTTTCAAAAGACCTTTTAAGAACTAAAATGTACGATTAATTAGACTAGTAAGATATTTATCATATGTCAAAATCCTCTTCATTAACCTATGAAATTCAAAAAAGCATGCTACTTTACCGCAGCATGCTTTTTTATGTTATATAAAAGCTCCCTCAAACAAGCAGAAGCTTTCACAATCCCTTAATCCACTGTTTCAAACTTCACTTCATTAAACAAACTAGTAGAATTCCATACATTCAACCCCGCATAGCCTTCTGAAAAGGTATGGTCCACTGCATCAATCACAAGCTTATCATCGAGATAAACTTGAATGTGTTCTCCTTCAGCCGTTACTTTCAAGCGATAATCCGTATTTGTCTTTAAATCCAGCTTTCCCCCATCATCGTAAATAATGAGATCTTTGCCTATTCCGTCTCTAAACGCAATGAGTTTTACTTGATTATTAAGCACATCTACATTCGCAGCGTAAGCGTTATTTGCCTGTTCATCCGAACGGAATACTAGAGCTCCTGCTCCTGTAGAATTTGAAACAGGATCGTCTAACACCTTTATCTTTGCCTCATATATAAAATTCTTTGCTTTTTCTGATGATAAAGCAAAGGCATCTTCTTTGCTTCGTCCTTGTTTTCCATTAATCGTATCGGCCCATAGTCCGCTAATGCTTTTCCACACTGATAAATTTGTCTCAACAGGACTTTTATTCCAAATAGATTTTAATGGATACATCTTCAGGGAATTCAATTTCACAGCTCCTCCTTTGCTATAAAGCCTTATTTTATTGCTTGAAAGCGTTGGAAAGAGCTGATCTGTTATTACTTCCGTGCCGTCATTACCAAATACTTCTACAGATGACTGGTCTACAAACATATGAAGCTTAACCTTTCCGTCTTTTGGAAACATGGAAGCAGAGTGTTTGCCTTTCACATTTTCACCAAAATCAAAATTTCCAGAGTTTGTTCGGTCAACAAATAATCGCTGCTTGTTTACGTTATAGCTGACTTTTGTATTTTCACTGCCTTCTTTTTGAATTTGAAAACCAAATTCTTGTGCATCTGTATTAGAAACATCGAATTCTGCCATAATTTCATATTTGTTTTCCTGTATGCCCGAAAGAAGATTTTTATTTTCAACGACCATCAGATTCTTCAACACCTTTTTTTCTTGCTTATTGCGAATTGAATCAATTGAAACAGGTATTTGTTTTAAACGAAGTCCTTTTGCTGTGTTGGTGAGTTCTATTTTTCTTGGAATCGACATAGAGCTTCTCCAAGTAGTAGTTGGGGTATTGTTTGCATATTGCCAGTTGCTCATCCAGCCTAGCCAATACTTTTCTCCGTTATCTCCTTCAACTCCGCTCCAATCTACAGCAGCATAAAAGTCAGCACCATAATCTGTCCAAAGCACTTCCTCTGGCGGGTTTTCATTTTTAAATGTTTTTCCGTCAAAATCACCAACAAAGTACTGCATACCTGAACCTCCAGCTGCCGCTCCATCATTGATGCTTACCTGCAGCACCCATTTTTTCTTTGTGCTGTCTCCATCAACCGGCAGTTCGAGTAAAGTAGGACACTCCCAAATCCCTCCGTTGCTTCCATGAGTTGATTTCACCCATTCTCCTGACACAGTATTCCAATCTGAAAGCTCTCCGCTTTCCCTTTGTTTAACTTCCTCCGGTTCTTTTGCTACACTGTCTACTTTATCCGGCATTTTTTCTGTATTAAATACATTAACATCATCTAGATTAATATGCCCCCATCCGCCTACAGCTTGATCAACGGCTTTAATATACAATACTTCTCCTATATACTTAGAAGCATCCCATACGTAGCGCTGATACTTTTCATCTGCAAACTTTGTATTCGCTTGACGAATCAATTCTTTATCGTCAGAGGCCCTGACTAAGGAGACATAGCGGTTTGTGGGGTCGTTTCCGCCTCCCATTAACAAATTGATTTCACCTGAGCCGCTCAATTTAAAATAAGATGAATGTAATTCTCCAGTGGCATTATCGCCATCTTGCTTATCGGAAAACCCCCATAAATGATACTTTCCTTTTTGTTCAAAGAGACCGCTCCAATTTGCGGTTGCATCCGTTACATGATCGTTTGTGAATGCATTTCCTTTTATCGTTTTCCAGCCGGTGAGATCGCCTGTTTCAAAACTTTTATTTTTAATTTCCTTTTCATCTGTATCAATAAACTTGGTCATGTTAACATCTTGAAACTGGACTGAAGATTGATGAACATGTAATCCAAACAATCCTTTTGAAAAAGTTTCATCTTTTGCAGTAAGGGTGAAGTTATCGTCTATATACAAATCAAGTTTATTTCCCGATGCAGTTACTTTTACTTGATGTGATTTGCTCGTATCAATTTTTTCGTTTGTGTCGGCAAGGACAGTTGAAATGCCATTTTGAAGCTTTACTAGTTTGATTGTATCTTTAGAAGCGTCCACGCTAGCTATATATCCGTTTTTGGCTTCCGCGTCTGCCCGAAAGAGTAGTGCACCTGAACCAGGATTTTCATCTAAAAATGTCATATTTGACTTAAAAATGAACTGATCTCCCTGTTCTTCACTCATAATATATCCATCGCTGTCAGATTTACCGATTTTTCCATCAGCAGTATCATTCCACGTTCCCGTAACAGGTTTCCAGTTAGATAGATTGGTTATAAAATTAGATTGATTCGTAAATTTAACATGACGAAAGACAGCTGTGGAATTCCATGCTGTTAATCCAAACTGACCATTTTCAAAAGATGCATCACTGCCTTCTAGAACTTGTTTTCCATTTAACAGTACCTTAAAGTAGTGACTGTTTGCTTCTACTTTTACATGATATGCTTGTGATGTATCAAGCCTCACCGACTTTGAAACAACGGTCGTTACGTTTCCTTTCTCTACTTTGTTAAGTGTTAAGAGGTTCTTTTCTGCATCTAAATTGACGGTATATGCGTTTGTTGCGTCTTTATTAGAACGAAAAACAAGACCGCCTGCGCCTGCGCGTCCATTCTTTTCTACAAGCGTAATTTCTCCCTCCAGAGTAAAGGATTGACCTTTTTGTTCGGATAAAGTATATGTGTAGGCACCACTTTGACCGTTTGCTTGGATGCCTCCATCAGGTCCAAACTCACTTGCGTATTTCCAATTTTTTAAGTCAGGTGATGTATAAAACATAATTTTATCTTTAGCGGCTAAAGACATCACCCACTGCTTGGTTTGGTCATGCCAAAACACTTTTGGGTCGCGCCAGTCTGGAACTGGGGGATTCGGCATAACAGGATTTCCTTCATACTTGGTCCACGTTCTTCCGCTGTCCTTGCTGTATGCTAGACTTTGCACTTGTCCTTTTCTGCCCGAGTGTGTAAAGATAGCTACCATTGCTTCTTTTCCAAACCCTGCGGTATTATTCCAATCGATAACGGCACTTCCTGAAAAAATCTCTCCGTTCTCATCTGGAGAAAGAGCAATCGGCAGGTGTTTCCATTTCACTAAATCTGTACTAACTGCATGCCCCCAGTGCATAGGTCCCCAAGTGGTACCGTAAGGGTAATACTGATAAAAAAGGTGATACTCTCCGTTATAATAGACCATTCCATTTGGATCGTTCATCCAGTTCGCTTCTGGAGAAAAATGAAATTGATTCCGGTATTTTTCTTGATAATACCCTGTATTATCAGCTAATACAGGGCATGCAGAAAACAAGCTTATGGAACAAGCGACTCCAATCATCAATAACTTTTTAACGGTTCTTTTCATCTTCCTTTCCTCCTTTATTTGCATACTGGTTATGTAAAACATTTTCACCAGCAGATGCTAAAAGAATAGATGACTCCTCTTATTTATCATCCTAAAAAGCCTATCCAATAACCCCCTATACCAATTAAGAAAATACCGAAAATAATAAGCAGCGGATTTGTACCTTTTCGAAGCATCCATGCTACTAATAAAGTTAGCGCTAAAGGAAGCAGCCCCGGTAGAATACTATCAAGTACATCTTGCACAGTTTTTACCACAACTTTACCAGAATCATCTTTGATCCTAGAAACAACCACTGGTATATTAATAGTAGTCCATTTCGAAACCAACGCTCCCATTACGAAGAGTCCTAAAATGGATGCACCTTCCGTCAGTTTTTGAATTCGATTCCCTACTAAATCTTTTAAAATTTCTGTTCCTTTTAAGTAGCCATATTTTAATCCATAATATTTTGTGCTTAATCGAATTGCATTAATTAAGATGAAAAACAGCAGTGGTCCGGCAATGTTACCGCCTAACGCAAGCGAGGCGCCTAGGGCTGCGAGAACTGGTCGAAGCGTTCCCCAGAAAATAGGGTCTCCTACACCAGCAAGTGGGCCCATTAATCCAATTTTCATTCCGCTGATAGCTTTTTCATCAAAATCTTTTTTGTTTGCCATTTCTTCTTCCATTGCTGCCGTGACGCCGAATATAGGTGCGGAAATCCATGGGTGTGTATTGAACCATTCTAAATGACGCTTTAATGCTGCATTTCGCTGAGCTCCTGGTCCATATAAGCGTTTGATTGCTGGAATCATAACATAACAGTAGCCCATTGCTTGAACACGCTCAAAGTTAAATGAACCGAGTAAAAAATTCGAACGAATGAACATGCTAAAGATATCTTTTTTCGTTAATCTTTTTTCATTTTCCATCTCTATCCCTCCCTTAAGTTCGCCGTTTAGGCATCTAAATCATCGTCATCATCATATACTTGTTCGCTCCCTGTAGCTGCGGGAACGCCTGCCGGCTGCATTTGATTTCGCTGCTGCATTACTTGCTGATAAAGAAGTGCTAAACAAAGACCCAGCGCTCCAAATCCTACCAGGTTAAACCCTGTAAATGCCGCCAATAAGAACCCGATATAGAAAAAGGGCTTTAAATGAGGAATGTTCATCATATTGATAACCATGGCATATCCTACGACCACGATAATGCCTCCTCCAATTTGCAGGCCTTTTGTAATAACTTCCGGAATATTTCCGAGGAAAGTTTGCACGGCGCTTACGCTGATTAATGTAACAATTAAAGTTGGAATCATAACGCGTAGAGCCTGAAAACCCATAGCAGTAATATGCATAATTTCAATTCCTTTAAAGTTTCCTTCTTCCGCGTACTTATCAGCTCGATGAATTAAAAATACTGTGATGGTACGAACAAAAATGGTGAGTACTTGCCCTGCAGCTGCTAAAGCTATGGCTACCGCAATGCCTTCACCAATCCCCTGACCAGCTGTGATAACTAAAATAGTTGAAATAACAGAAGCAATAGCCGTATCAGGTGCCATCGCCAATCCAACATTCATCCATCCAAGAGCCATTAATTCCAGTGTTCCACCTAAAATAATGCCGGTTTTTAAATCTCCAAGCACCAAGCCTACTAACGTGCAGGCAATGAGAGGACGATGGGATTGCCCTTCGTCCAACACGCTTGCGATGCCAGTTATTGCTGCAATGACTAATAATAAAATAATTTGTATGGAAGACATAAACTCATCTCCTTATTTGATTTTTGTTTCGTTTCTCAGTAGTTGAATAAAATTTTCACTAGAATCTGAAGGTAATTGGCGCAGCTCAAGCTTTACGCCTAGTTCCTGCAGTTTCTCAAAAGCATCGATATCTTTTTCGGTAACGCTTACAGATTTAGTGATTTGTTTTCGGTCATTAGCAAAACGCATGCCCCCTACGTTTACTGTCTCAATAGGTACGCCCGCTTGAACAAGAGCGACAATGTCTGCGGGGTTTTCAAACAGCAGCATGGCTGTTGTATCCTGATAGCGAGGGCTGTGAAATGCTTTTGTCATTTTAGAAATCGAGACAGCGCTCGCTTTTACATTCGAAGGAGCCACAGAAAGAATAAGCGTTTTTCGCATTTCATCCGCTGCCACCTCATCTGAAACAATGATAATTCGATCTGCTGCATTTGTTTTGATCCATCTTGTTAATACCTGCCCGTGAATAAAGCGGTCATCAATTCTTGCTAAAACGATTTTCATAATAATCCATCCTCTCCGATTTGGTTTGCTTGCTGGATTTTCTCCAAATGTTCACTGCACACTTGAAAACTTTCTTCATTCACCTGCTTTAATCTTCCTAGCATCTCTTTTAATGTAACGTGTTCCCTCATGGCTAACACTTCTAATAACATAGGCAAGTTAACTCCGGATACCATATCCGCTGTTTTATTTTTAAGGATATAGGGAGTAGCCGCATTGTAGGGTGTACCTCCGAAAATATCTACTAAAAAAAGCACTTCATTTTCTAAGGGCATCTCCTCTAGTGCCTGCTTATATTTTTCTTCAAGGGTTTGGATACCCTCGCCTTTTAGAAAAGGTACGGCTACTACGTGATTCTCTTCACCAAATATCATTTTGGAAGACCCCTCTAACGCTGGCGCGAAATCACCATGTCCACTAATAATGACTGAAATCATGTACACTTGCTCCTCTCTTTTACGTTCTACACTTATTTATTGCAAGTATCGTGCCAACAAAGAGTATTAAGCGCTTTCATTTATTTTTCAATACCTTTTTCTGCGTTGTCGATACAGGTTCCTTAAAATAAACAAACCTGTATCAAAACGTCATGCGTTTTAATACAGGTTTTTCTGTTATTTAAAAAATGGGATAAAAAAAGAAACTAGTGGCATATAAATCAAACTAGTTTCTCAGAATTATAATATGATTTTTACATTTCATCCGCAAAAATGGTGGCAATAAATAATTTTTCATCTCTTGTTAAGGTAAGTTTCAGCTTTTTTTCGACGGCTTGTAATGTTTTTTCCGTTTTTTGATAAATGTTTTCTAACTGGTGAGTGATTTCTTCATCCTCGGGAAAAGTAAGAGGTTCATTTTTTATCATTCTTTCTAAAGCAAAGGCTGTATGCATCACAATTCGAATCATAACAGTGTTGCTTAATTCCATTTCTAACTCATCTTGTACATGACTTAACCATTCTAACAGAATTTCACTTATGAGGTACGGATTAATAAATAGAAGGTACTTTCGCAAGTTTTCTTCGCAAAGTTCACGCACCACAATATTCGCTTCGGTTTTCTCATCATCATAGTTTATCGTTTCTTTTGTAATTGCCTGTTGAAGTATTCGCTCTCCCTGCCCTTCAATGAGGACTTCTAATGATACATGAGGCGCATCAATCCTTGGATTTTTAGTACCTGCCGTTGCAACAATTTCATATTCTTTTTGAATTTCTCGAATGTTTGCTGCTAATTTAATAGAAGAAACGGTTAGAATTTTAATAGGTTCTTGAGATACTTTGCGTGAAATAATCGTTAAGATTTTTTCTAATTGTTTTGCTGTACCGCTTCCTGTTGTACAAATAGAAACAAGTGCTTTCTTTTTTCCAAACACGTGCTGCTGCTTATCTATAAATTCCATAAAGTCTTTTTGCACTGAATCAAATATGGCATATAAATTTAAATCTAAATAATTTACTTTTCTAACGGTGTCTAATACCATAGACGTCGTCACATTGCTGATGGTTTTAATTTTAGTCCCTGTTTTTTGTTCCAACTTGCTTTCTAACATGGCAAGCGAACCCATGTCCACGAGCATTAATACGCCTTCTCCTTCATCTACTTTCTTAATTCCTTGGATTAACCTGTCTACAATTTCAACCGGAGATACCGTCAAAGGCACATCAATAGCTATAATAGGAGTGCTTCCTAAAAGCTCCGTAGCAACTTCAACCATAGAAGTTGCCGTGCTGTTTCCATGGGCAGCAACTACAATCCCTACTCGTTTATTTTCTTCTAACGTTCGAATTGATTGAATAACCATTGTGAGATAAATGACTTCTATTTCTGGCACGCTAATGTTAAACCACTTTTCAATTCGATTTTTAAAAAGCAGTGCTACCGCATATTCTTTTGGATATGTTTCACGAATTTCATCTATCTCCTTTGTATTTAATACGTCTACTTGTTTTTTTCGTTTTAAAAAGGATTCCATATGCATACTTAAAAAATGGATAAATCTGCGATCAAATTTACAGTTCAATTCTTTTTCAGCCAACTGTTTTAATTCTTTTGTAAGCTGAATCACATCGTCTTCTACGAATTTCATTAAATTAGAGCTCTGGCCATTTTTTTGATTAAAAAAGCTTCGAACATTCAAATGAATGTCGGTAAGAATATACTGATTGATGTCTTCTTGAGATAAACCTTCTTTTGTTAAAACATCTACTTTTTCTTCTATTAACTGATATAAATTAAATGATACGTCTTCCTCCATTTTTATTTCTTGGCTCTCCATAGCCGGGGAGATAATCGTTTTAAGGTTTACATATTCAGAAATTTTTTTGCTACGCTCCATATTTTTACTATTTGAAATCCAATCTCGTTTAATATCGTCAGGCAGATCTCGCACTGTAAGTTCCACCATATGTTTACTATCAAGGTTATTTAAAAATCCGTGTGCGCAAACGAGCTGCACATTCGACTTTAACTGCCCTACATTTCCGAATTTTTCAGTGTGGATTAAAGCATTTAATACATCAATGTGAACACTTAGCTTTTTATTAATTCGTTTAGCCTCTTGTTCTAAAAGAAACGTGGTGAGGCGAATTTTTTCTTTTAAAGACCTCTCTTCTAATGAGGGAATATGGATAGTCATCGGAATTCTTCTTAAGAAAGTTTGCAGTAAGGCTGAACCGGGATTTTCAGTTGTAGCACAAATAATTAATACCTTAGACGTTCGCTTATGATCTGTTTCCCCTAGGCGATTGTACGTACCTTGATCAATGAGGTAAAAAAGCATTTCTTGGCCTTCGGGAGGAAGCCGGTGTACTTCATCCATAAAGAGAATCCCTTCATTTGCTTGTTCTACTAAACCTACTTTACTCTCAGTTGCTCCGGTGAAACTCCCTTGCTTATGACCAAATAACTGAGAAAGAAGTAGTTGAGGATTATGGTAATAATCAGCGCAGTTAAAGGTAATGAACGGGGCATCTGTTTTTAGCCTCTCTGAATATAAGGCAAATTGATAGATTCGTTTTGCAAAAAGAGATTTTCCCGATCCCGTGGGACCTAATAGCAGCATATGTAATCCATTAGGCGGGTAAAGAACAGCAGCTTTTGCTTGAGAAATCGATTTTTTCAAACTTCCGGTAGCTCCAATCATTAATTCAAAAGGATTAGCAGGAAGAGCTTCTTCTTTTCCTCCATTAGATAGCTGCTCTAGTTTTTCTACTTCCATCTTATTCGTATCCCACTTTTGATGGCAAATGGTTTCAACAACCTCTAGCGGAACGTAGCGAACGGGGAACATTTTAATTTTGATTACTTTTTGCATGCGGACAAGTTTGTTAAGTTCAAGACTTACATTAGATCTCTCTAAATCTAACTGTTCAGCAATTTCAATCGCTGAGCTTCCTTGTTTATGTAAAAGTTCCACTTCTGTAAACTCTTGAAAATTACTCAACAGCTGATTGTATACCTTATCAATTCGTTTCATTAGAAGCACCTTCTTTATTTTCAGTTCACGATTGGAATTTTCTCTTTCAAAGAAATGATCATTCCCTACTACTACAAGCTATTTCATCTACAAGTACCCTCATGTCATACTAATCTATGAAAACGTTTCAAACCATTATATGTAAATATATTAAGTTAGTCAAACCTGCATGTCAACCGGTTTCATTCTTAAAGTTATATTCTGTCTGAATATTTCATTTTTTTAAATAACTATCAATGTATATACTGCTTTTTATTTTAATCAGCACTGCGTTTACAGCACATTTTTGATTAAATAATAAAACGAAAGAAAACAGCAGCAGTTACCGCCATCTTCTTTCGTTTTTAAAAATTATTTATCGGTACTTAATTGCCCTTGTGGTAAAATACTGTTTTTCACAACAGCTGTTTTTGATCCTTTAATATTTAACAAGAAGCTAGGAGCAAAAGTAGAATGTTCCTCTGAATAAAAGCCTCTGTTTGTCATGTAACTTGTGATTACGACATTGTCTCCTTTCACTTGTGGAACTGCAAAATGTGAATACGTAAACGTTTTGTCATTAGGATCGAGGTCCATATGTAAAACAAGTCCTGTATCATTTAGCGGCTTGTATTTTCCTGTCAGCGTATTTGATACGTACCCTAGCATATATACGTCATCTTGGCCGATACCATCAATAGTCATTTTAGATCCGCGAGAATCTGTGAATAAGTACCATTTCCCATCTTTTTTAAATACATTTGCGCGTTCAATTTCATCTGTCACCGTGTTTGAAGTAATCAGTGGATCCATTACTTTTTTCAAGGTATAATCGTTATTTAGTTCAACAATGCCTAATGCACCGTTTGCTAAAGAGGCTTTCTTTTTATTAGAGCTCTGAAGTAATTTCTCTTTTTCTGATTGGAAAAATGGATTATTTCCACCGTAGTAAGCTCGATTGTAAAGGGAATCTTCACCTTGATAACCATCTTCAGTTCCTGTGTTTGCTTCAAACACAAGGTATTTATGCCCTTTATCCTCTACATAGTGAGGATCTCTCAATGTATGATTATCTCCTGAACCATATGCGCCTTCATCAATAAACTGCTGAATATTTTGATACTTTTTACCATCACCATCAAAAATGGATTTATGATCTTCAACACCTTCAATTTTTAACGTATCTCCACTTGGCTGGGATACATTTACTTGAGCTGTTGTTAAGGTTTGTTTTCCATAGTTTGTACCTGAAAAGTTAGTATAGAATAAGCGTATTTTTCCGTCTGATGTTAAAGTAGCAGATCCTGACCATTCTTGTGTTTGCTTTTTCAAATGAGGATCATTCGGTACAAATTTGTCACTGTCTTTGAACACTCTTCCTGCATTTTTCCAACTGTCAATCGAATCTTCACCGATTTTTTGATAAAACACATAAATAGATGTATCATCAGCATCTTTCGGATCACCTGCTAGTGCAAATACAACTTGGTAACCATGATAGTTGGCTACTGTTCCGTCAGCATTTTGCAGAGGCCAGCTGTCCCATACATCTAAATCAATTAAATTGCCCGATTTATCATACCCTTTTGCAGAGGCAATATTTTTGATTGTTGATTTATCAAAAGCTGGAACTTTAAACTGTTCGCTTTTTTGCTGCTGAGGAATTTTCAGCATGTTATCACGCGTAATATGGGAAACTCTATAATTATTGTTGGTATCTTTATGATTGCTTTCAGCAGCCCATGTTTGAGATCCAGCACCTACTAACAGAGCTGTAGCAAAAGATAAAGCTGTAGTTTGCTTTGCTATTTTCTTAATATTCATCTGTTTTTCTCCCTTTTGTACAATACCTTTTCTTGTGTCACTCACAAGCAATTCATTTTCTATGTATCGAGAAGTAATATCAATCTGGCGAAATAACAGAACCGGTTCCATTACCTTTCCAAGATTACTTGCATAATATTGAAAAGTCAAATAGGTAAAATGGAGTAATCATCTCATTTTTTCTCCCCTTATATTTTTCATTTGGTTATAAAGTCTTACACCTTCAACTTTTTGATTAAATGGGCAAATTCATCATCATATTTAACCTGATATTTTTTATAAGCTCTTCTACAGCTGTTTAAGTAAGCCATTTTCAAAAAAATATCGTTAATGTATTTTTTGTGAAATAGTGGAATAATTTATTATATAATAGTTCCTATTGGAAATAATAAGAGACAAAAGAATTAGATAATTAATTTTTGAATTGATTCTTTCATCCTATTAAATTTTATGTAGCTTTTCACGAGAAATCGTTATCATTTTAATGAATCAATAATACATTTTTCAGGAAATCAAAAAGAGCTCTTTATAAAGAGCTCTTTTTGACGTCATTTATGCTGTTTTTAAATAGCAGTTCTTATTTAAGAATCAAGTTCCGCAGTACGTTTGATAAGGCTGATTAGACGGAGCAGACGGTGTACAATACTCTGGCTGAATCGGAGATTCATATGGGCTAGAAAGCACTTCAAGAAGGGTTTCCATGACGCTGTAGTCTTCTTTTTGTGCTGCGTCTAACGCTTCTTCCACTCGGTGATTTCGAGGAATGACAGCCGGATTATTATTTTTCATAAGCTCTTGTGACTCCGCTTTAGATTGTTTTTGTCTACCTAATCTTTTCTGCCATAGCTCATGCCACTGTGCAAATTCTTTGCTTTCAAACAAGTCACTATTTTCTAGCTTATCGAAAGTTAATGCACGAAACGTATTTGTATAGTCAGCTTTATAGGTTTTCATTATTGTAAGAAGGTCTTGGAATAATGCTTCATCTTCTTTTTCTTCGTTAAAAAGCCCAAGTTTAGCCTGCATACCTGCCAGCCAGTTTTCCCGATAGAATTTTGGAAATTCGGTCACAGCGCTTTGCGCTATTTCAACTGCTTTTTCTATATCTTGATCCAATAGCGGTAATAAAGCCTCAGCAAACCTCGCAAGATTCCACCCTGTAATGCCTGGTTGATTTTGATAAGCGTAGCGCCCTTGTACATCAATTGAACTAAATACAGTTTCTGGATCATAGGTATCCATAAATGCACATGGTCCGTAATCAATTGTTTCTCCACTAATTGTCATATTATCCGTATTCATGACGCCGTGAATAAAACCAATAAGCTGCCATTTAGCAACTAGGGTAGCGTGACGCTTAATCACTTCTTGAAGCAATGATAAATATTTTTTTTCGTTCTTTTCTATGTGGGGAAAGTGACGTTCTAATGCATAGTCAGCTAAAGCTTGAAGGTTTTCGACCGTTCCCCATTTTGCAGCGAACTGAAATGTGCCAAAACGAAGGTGACTGGAAGCTACACGCGTCAAAATCGCCCCCGGCAGTTCTTTTTCACGAACAATGGATTCACCTGTTGTTACGACTGCTAGGCTCCGAGTAGTCGGAATACCAAGAGCATGCATGGCTTCACTAATAATATACTCACGCAGCATAGGTCCTAGAGCTGCCCGGCCGTCTCCTCCTCGGGAATACGGTGTTCGGCCTGAGCCTTTAAGCTGAAGGTCTACTTTCTCACCCGAAGGCGTAACTTGCTCTCCTATTAACATAGCCCGGCCGTCTCCTAGCATGTTAAAGTGGCCAAATTGATGCCCCCCATAAGCTTGTGCAAGCGGGAAAGCACCTTTTGGAAAACTGTTTCCAGCCAAAATGCTAACTCCTTCTGGGCTTTGCAGCTGTTCTTTTTGTAATCCTAGAGACGCGGCTAAAGAGTCATTAAATTTAACTATTTTAGGTGAACTCACTGGATTAGGATCAAGAGGGGTAAAAAAGATGTTTGGTAACTCCGCATAGCTATTACGTAAATTCCATCCTGTTTCTTTTTGATTAGTCATCGTATCTCCTTTTCTTTTTGTGCCTTAAAAAATAATTCTTTCTTTACTGATCGTTGTTTTATAAGCGCAGTAAGCCTTGCTCTACCCTGCTTTCTTTTGGGGGTCTTAGAGCAGGACAGTTTCTCTTTCATTTATTTTCTCTTTTACTATTATATCGTATTTGCTCGTACTTTTAATCTAAAGTGCCTTATCCATTTATATACCTCCGCTTTGTTGACGAGCTATTAAATGCTCAAAAAAGAAGAAGTATTAATATACTTCTTCCTCTGTATTTTACCCCCAAATATCTTTTAAATTCCAATACGTTAACTCTTTTACGATTACGTTTCCTCCTTCAGTAAATAATTCAATTCCGAGCCTGCTTTCTTTTGGATAAATACGGCTCGTCATGGTCGCTTGTCCTTCGTTTGCAAATACTTCAACGGAAGAACGGTCCACAAATATTCGTAAAGCTAGTGTCTCACCTGCTTGTAGCGCTACTTTCCTCACTCCATCTTCTTTTCCCGAGTGAGTACAGTCAAGCAATAGCTTTTGCTCATTAAGGTTGTAACACATAAGCGTTTCTTCGTTGTTTATTCCACGAATTTTTATTCCTACCGATGAAGCTTGGCAGTCCGCTAAATCAAATACAGCTTGTATCTCTAGCAAGTCTTCATTTACTTCTACTACATAACTGTTAGAAAGAGATTTATTGGTTAGCATATTATACTGAGTTTTCCGAAGTGATGTAAGCTCTTGGACGGGGTTCATTAACACTTTATCCCCTCTTAAAGTTAGTTCTCTCGGAAGCGTTAGCGCACCGCACCATCCATCCTCTTTCGTTGGCATATTAGCTTCCCACATGTCCATCCAGCCAATTGCAATTCGCCGCCCTTTATCATCTAAAAGCGTTTGAACAGCATAAAAATCGTGGCCGTAATCTAATTCAGTAAATGACCCATGATGAAATGTATTGGTTTCATAATTATATTCTCCAACTAAATATCCCGTTTGGAAAAGGTTGTGATAGGAATCACCTTTTGCTTCTATCCCTTGAGGAGAAATCATTAACACATGCTTTCTGTCTAACTCAAAGAAGTCTGGACACTCCCACATGTACCCTAGATCTCCATCGCTTTTAGCAAGGACACCAACATATTCCCATTTTCGTAAATTTGAAGATCGGTATAAGATAACACGGCCCTCTTGTTTCTTTGTTGAGTTTCCTAGAATCATATACCAGAAATCTTCGTGCTTCCATACTTTAGGATCCCGAAAATGATGAGAGCTATCTGCTGGCGGCTCAGCAATAACTGGGTTGGCCTCTGCTTTTTCAAAGGTAATGCCGTCTTTACTAACAGCTATATTTTGGTTTTGAAAAAAAGTATCCAGCTCTTTGTCTATATAATTATGTCCTGTATAAATTAGCGTAAGCTCTCCTTCGTTATCCACGGCACTTCCAGAAAAACATCCATCTTTATCAAATGGATCTCCAGGAGCTAAAGCAATCGGCAAGTGCTGCCAATGAACAAGATCTTTGCTTTTCACATGTCCCCAATGCATCGGTCCCCAGTTCTCGTCATAAGGATGATGTTGATAAAAAACATGATATTCTCCTTTATACTGAACCAACCCATTGGGATCATTAATCCAGTTCGCTGGCGCCATAATATGATACCCTAACCGATATTGATGATTCACCTTTTTCTCTGCTTCATTTAATGAATGTTGAGCTTGCTCGATTTTATTTACCGTTAACATCATCATATCCCCCTATATAATCTGCGTGTTTTCTTGTACATCTTTTCTTATAAATCTATGTTTTTTAGAGTTTAGTAGTGTAAACATTGAAATAACGTTAAATACCAAAACCATACCTCCCATAATTAAATAGGTACGGGAAAAACCTACGCTATCATATAATCCTCCCGCTATGGGTGAAAGAACTGAAGCACCTATTTGTGAAGCGAATTGGAATCCAACCAAATAAAGGATAGAAGATAGGCGCGTGTCAAAGTTAGCTGCCAAATATTTGAAGATGGCAATGAGCATAATAGGAAGTTCTAATGCATGAATAAGCTTCATCGAAGATATTCCAATTGGACCAACAACAAGCCCTGACCCAATAATACGAAATCCCATTAGAAACCCTGCTAAAATTAAACTATTTTTTGCACCGATCTTATTTACAATAAACGGTGCTGCGAACATCATTCCAGCTTCTAAAAATACTTGAAACGAATTTAAGTAGCCAAATACTTGGTTACCTATCGATTCAGTAGGAAACAAAGATGCATAATAGATAGGAAATTGCTGATCATATACCCCATATACGCATGTAACACCAACAACATAAATCATAAAAAACCAAAATTCCTTCAATAAAAATAAACTCCCTACATCTCTTAGCGTGACGGATTCAGCTTTTTCCATTTCATAACTGCTCATTTCTACTTTTACAGAAAAAATAATAGCCACTAGGATAACTGCTGAAACAGATGCCACCCAAAAATTAATGTGAGGATTAATATTAAACAATTGTCCTGCAAAAAACGTAGCTGCAGCCCAGCCTAATGACCCCCACATTCTAGATTTTCCGTACTCAAATTTATATTTTCGGCTGACTTTCTCTATGTATGTTTCAATCGCTCCGATGCCCGCCAAAAACGCTACTCCTAAATATAGGCCTCCAATAATAGCCCCTATCAACACATTGTATTGAAGCAAAGGTCCATAAACAAAAATATAAAATGGTCCTACAAACACTAAAAGACAGCTAATAAAAAATAAAACGTGTTTCTTTAAACCTATCCTGTCAGATATATATCCGTACAAAGGCTGCATACACAAAGCAAAGATAGCGTTTACAGAAAAGATTAAGCCTGTTGCTGATCCGTTCAACTTAATCTCTTGCCCTAACCAGATAGAAAATAAAGAGTAGCTTGACGACCACGTAAAAAAGAAGAAGAAAAAATATGCACTCAGCTTCCAATATAAACTTTTTGAACTTTTCATTTTAGTTACCCCTTTAGCTTAAGATATAAAATCTTTTATCTAACAAAATGAAAGCACTTTCAATTTGATTTTATGTCAACCGGTTTCATATGTCAACCGGTTTCACATTTTATATTTAAAAAAAGATTGTATTAGGTGTAAAAGTGGGCTTTGTGGTATGTTTAAATTGTTTAATAAACCGTTTACAATCCTTACATAGATTTTTATCACTCAAAAGAAAACGTAACGACTGAAAGCTATTTGCTTGATTGCAATTTATTTTAAGGCTTTTACATGTCTGATATATACTATAAAAGCAATGTTTTGGAGAAATTAGGAGGAAACTAGATGAAAGCCAAGATTAGTGATGTAGCAAAAATTGCAGGTGTTTCACCGACTACCGTTTCTCGTGTATTAAATAACCGTGGTTACATAAGCAAAGAAACGCGAGAAAATGTTTATAAAGCAATGAAAGAAATTAATTATTTCCCAAATGATATTGCACGTTCATTATTTAATAAGCGAACAAATTTAATCGGTATGATTGTCCCGCAAACGAGCAACCCTTTTTTCGGAGAGTTAGCCTTTCACATTGAAAGTATATGTGCTTCTCTTAACTACAAAGTACTTCTTTGCAACAGTCTTAATCGAATTGATAAAGAAAAAAAATATGTAGAGATGCTTATCAGAAATCAGGTAGATGGTGTGATTGCCGTCACTTATAATAGAGGTATTTTTGATTCAGAAAGTCAAAGTCTTCCTGTGGTAGCAGTGGATCATTATTTATCAACAGATATTCCTACCGTATCTTCTGATAACTATGCTGGAGGAAAACAAGCCACGGAATTGCTCATTTCAAAAGGTTGTAAGCATATTATTCATATTAACGGCCCCCTTAAACTCGAAACTCCAGCTAACTTAAGAAGGAAAGCTTATGAAAACGTGATGAAAAAATACGAAAAACAGCCTATCACGTATGAAATTTCAAATACCTTCGACCGCAACATCCAGAGAGAAACTATTTCTAAGGTTTTTGAAGAAAATCCGGAAGTAGATGGTATTTTTGCAAGTGATGACTTACTTGCAGCTTTAGTAGTTGCAGAAGCACAAAAAAGAGGAAAAAACATCCCAAGAGATTTAAAAATCGTGGGCTATGACGGAACGGAGGCCAGTCAGACTTTGTTACCTGGTCTAACTACAGTTCAACAGCCCATTGAATCGATTGCTCAAACAGCCATTGATATTTTACTAAAAGAAATTGAAGGAGAATTCAGCAATATACCTCGTGAAATCTGCCTTCCCGTTAAGCTTCTAGAAGGACAAACAACGTAAAAATACATTTTTTATAAAATAAATATCAGTTTGTTGCATATTCTTCTTCCTTTATTCACACCTTAACGTTACAGAAAGGAGTTGAATACAATGGCAAACAACAAAAGCAGCAATAATAATGAATTATTAGTATACGGAGCTGAACAAGCAATCGATCAAATGAAATATGAAATCGCTAGCGAGTTCGGAGTAAATTTAGGAGCTGACACTACTGCACGTGCAAACGGATCAGTAGGCGGCGAAATCACAAAACGTCTTGTACAATTAGCTGAGCAACAACTTGGCGGCGGACGTTTCTAAGACAATTTCATACACACCATGACTTAAGGAAGAATGGATATCCATTCTTCCTTTTCATATATTTACTTTCCATTTTTATATAAAAATTATTATTCTTCCTCCTCTTTACTGACTGATTTTGTTTTTCCTTTCTTTAGTACAGCGCTGATTCCTAAACAACAGACGGCTGCTATCCATCCGGAGATGAGAAAATAAACGGAAGTATTTGCAAAGAGTGTGCCTATTAAAATAAACAGGCCTCCAAGAATAATAAAAAAGACGTGACCCTCACCATTTCTTTTCACCTTCATCACCTCTCCTTACCTATACAAACGAATGTTCAGATACAAAAGAAACTTCTTGATAAACAAGAAGTTTTCTTCGTGCGTTCCTTTTTTAATAAAAATTAAAGGTGTTTTCTTTTTATTTATTCAACGAAACCCCTCAATATTCTTCTCAATTACATGCTATTCAATAATTTCTGCGGTTTTATACTCTTTCATAAATACATCAATAACATCTCCTGCTTCTTCGTTCTCCTCCTCCATTTGAACGAGTATTTGGTTTTGTGCATTTACCGAAAGGATTCTGACATCCGACATTCGGTTTATATCCAGCTGCAGTTCCAAATCTCTAGCAACTTCATCAGCTTTTAGTGAATCTTTGATAATATATCTGTGGCTTCTCATAACATTCGCTCCTTTACGTTATATGAACGAATATAGTTTATCCAAACTATCAGCGCACAATAACATTTTTCTTGTATCTTTCATTTAAACAAAACAAAAAAACGGCTTTTCTCAGCCGTTTTTTTGTTTTGCTTTTCATTTATGAAAAAGCATAGTTATTTCTTTAGTTGATCGTTCTCTGTATCAGGTATCATGCGCTTATTTATTCCGAATGCGTAAAAACTGATGACAACAAGAGCCAGGAAAATAACCCCTACAATAAGTGAAATACGCGTTTCATCATTAAACCACATGCCTACAAGCACCATAAGTAAAAAAGCAATAGTTATATAGTTTGTTACAGGCGCAAAAGGCATTTTGAAAGGATGACTGTCCATTTCAGCCCCTTTAGCTTTACGGAAACGAATTTGGCTGATAAGAATAATGAACCAAGGAATCATTCCTGGAAGCACGCTAGCGCTGTATACATAAACAAATACATTCGGTGGAGCGATATAGTTTAAAATAACGCCAATTACTAACCCAATCATAACAGCGAGTGTGCTGTAAATCGGAACACCGTTACGAGAAATTTTTGTGAAGAATTTAGGTGCTTGACCGTTTACACCAAGCGTATAAAGCATGCGTCCTGCACTAAAAATTCCGCTGTTACAGCCTGACATCGCTGCTGTAATAACTACAAAGTTAATGATACCTGCAGCTGCTGTAACGCCAACTTTAGCAAATGTAGATACGAACGGACTTCCCAAGGAATCCAACTCATTCCACGGATATACCGTCACGATGACAAAAATTGCTCCAATATAAAAAATTAAAATTCGCCAGATGATGCTTTGAATTGCGCTTGTTAACGTTTTTTTAGGATCCTTTGCTTCACCAGCTGTAATACCAATTAGCTCGACTCCTTGATAAGCTGCAATAACAAGAGATAGAGCAAAGAAAAAGCCTGACCATCCGCCTGCAAAGAAACCGCCGTGTGCCCAAAGGTTTGATAACCCAATTGCGTCTCCGCCATTTCCAAATCCAAAGAAAATCAACCCAAGTCCTGCGATAATCATTAAAATAATTGTTACAATCTTAATCATCGCAAACCAAAATTCAAACTCTCCAAATGATTTTACTGAAATTAAGTTTGCTGTACCTAAAATCAACATGGCGATAATACCAGGCACCCAAGCTGGTAAATGTGGGAACCAATAATGCATATATGCTCCCACCGCTATAATTTCAGACATCCCTACGATTACAAATTGAAACCAGTTGCTCCACGCAGCCATATAACCTGCCAATGGATGAATATATTTGTGGCCAAATGTAGCGAATGAACCTGTGCTTGGTTCCATGTACAGCATTTCGCCCATGGCACGCATAATAAAGAAAATAAACATTCCGCAGATTGCGTAAGCAAGCAATACCGATGGACCTGTCCATTGGATGGTGCTTGCTGATCCCATAAATAATCCAACGCCAATTGTTCCGCCTAGCGCGATCATTTGAATGTGACGGGATTCTAAGCCTCTTTTTAGCTCTTTGTCTGCCATTCCATTTCCTCCTCCTAAACTTGTTATAGCTCTGTTAGGAAAGATACTTTTTGTGTCTGATGGAACAGCTATCGTTTTTAAAACCTTCCATTTTTACCTAGTACCTTTACAACTAAACTACTTTTTCTATTTTTAGCTATCCGACTGTATAATTACTTATTTTATAATAATAAATTTCTCTCAGAAATACAATTGTTTTTTTCAGAAAAACACTCAATTAAACCTTTAACCTTTATTAAATCAATCATTTGAGTGAAATAGTTTTTTATTTCAGTATAATTTAAATTTTATGAACATTCAAAATAAATATAGGCGCAGGGTACGGGAACACTCTATTTCTTAAGGCTAACGAAATGAAACCACTACTTAATCGAAAAAATTCCTTTCTTCTCCTTTTACGTTTCTTCTTTCTCTTCTTAGGGAAAGTATCCATAGAAAATAGAGATGAGGAGGGATTTTTCATGTGGCAAGCTGCGATGTGGGGCGGAATTTCAGGATCAGCTGTCCTTCTTGGTGCTTTGGCAGCAGTTTTTTTGCCTATCGGCAAAAAGATAATTGGTTATATTATGGCTTTTGGGACAGGTGTATTAATCGGAGCATCTACCTATGAGCTGCTTGGAGACTCGGTTCATAACGGCGGGTTAAAAGCTACTTCTCTTGGTTTTCTTGCCGGGGCTGTCGTTTTTACTTTTTTAGACTATCTAATTTCACGTCAAGGAGCGAATAAAAGAAAGAGGTCTACCAAACAAATGGCTGCGAGTAGTTCTGGAATTGCTATATTTATAGGAACCGTAATGGATGCCATCCCAGAGTCCATTATGATTGGGGCTAGCTTAATTGAAAATGCAACCGTTAGCTGGCTTCTTGTTATCGCTATTTTTATAAGTAATATTCCTGAAGGACTGTCCAGTACGACCGGTCTAGTAAAAAGCGGATTCTCTAAAAAGAAAATTTTTTTACTATGGGCAGCTGTTTTGTTCATTTCAGCTTTTAGCTCATGGACAGGTTTTGTTTTTTTAGACCATGCATCTGAGACACTTATGGCTACTATTGCTGCTTTTGCCGGCGGTGGTATCATTGCTATGGTAGGTTCTACAATGATGCCAGAGGCCTATGAAGAAGGAGGTTCTATTACGGGATTAATTGCTGCACTTGGATTACTTGCTTCGCTGATATTAGATCATTTTTCTTAATTGTCTTCATACTATTTCTATCGTTTCCAAGTAGAAAGCACAAAGCCTTCTACTTGGAGACGTGTTTCCTTATCACATTATTATGAATGTGTCTTCTTAATAAGTAAAATCGTAGTTTTCTTTTATTTCCCGAGTAAAAGCTTTCCAATCCGTAGCTTCAAATTCTGCATTGCGTGCTTTTAACTCTTTTTCCATTCCTTGAATCTCTTGAACAGCTTCTATAGTTCTTTCACTTCCTGGTCCTACTCTCCAAATTAAGTTTTTGTATTCTTTAATCTTATCCATTAGATAACCCGTCTCTAATTCTTTATATTTAGACATATTAGCTGACTCCTTTTACTTCATTCTTTCTTCTAAGATATCATATTTCTCCTTTATGGATAAGCCTCTCGTCTGACGCTTCTTTAACGCTCAAAGATAGAGAATACAACAATAAAAAAGCAAGCACAAGTGCTTGCTTCCGCCTTATTAAGGCAATGGTTCAACCGCTACGTTCCCTACCGTCACAGCTTCTGTATATGCATTCGTACCGCTTTGGCGTAAGCGAAGATTGGCACTCCCCGCTGCGCTTGGATTTAATTGGACATTCAAAACCTTTTCTCCATTTCCAGCTGCGTCCGTTGTAATTGAAAAATTGCTGCTGTATCCATACGATGACGGCCAGCTTCCATCTGCGTTTTGAACTTTAGCAATTTGAGTTCCTGATCCGTTATATGCACCTAGATTAAACGTGCTGTACGTAGTGTTAGCTGAAAGTCCGCTTACTTTTACGCGTATTTGGAATATGCCGCTCGTTGGTAAAATGGCTTGATGTTCCAACACGTAAGCACTAGCAGCTGGGGGCTGTGTGGTTCCACCTTTATAACCATATGAACCAGATGCAAAAGTTGACGTATCGTACCATTTATAGCCTGCTGTAGGTGCTGACCATGGCTCTGGCTGAGGCTCAGTGGACTGACTTGGCGTTTCCGACGAAAGTAATGCTGTAGCCTGATCTAATTGAAGTCCTGAGACTTGATTCAAAGAGGTATAGCTTTCTTGCTTCGCTAACCAATTGACCATATTTACAAGCAGTGTAGAATCGTCTTGTTCCTTAAATCCGTCATATGTGGTTTTAGAAGATCCTGTATCTTCTCGTTTATATTTTGGTGTAGCATCTTCAACCGGTGAAGAATCTCCGATAAAAGCAGCTTTACCTGTCCCTACTTTTGAAACAGCAGCAAAAGGTCCCTCGGCTCTTCCTCCTCCATTGTACACTCCTTGATCTACAGCATTTGACCATTTTGTCGTTGTCTTAGGAAGATACACAATTCCTTTTGCTTTGTTTGGGTCCGTAATAGCAACCGTAGAACCTGCATGCATAGCAACGGTGGAAACACCTAGCGTAATACCGAATGCCTGAGAAGGAGCTACAATATCATTGGCTGTCACATCACCAATGGCATTATAGCGAAAGCGAACACCAAAGTTACTCGCTAACCAGTCAGAGCTTGTTACGTTTTGCATTGCATCGGAGGTTGCTTCTTCCGTTGTCATGCCTTTTGCGGGGTTTGTCCATGCTCCGCGACGGTATCCGTTAAAAACTTCTGAAGAGTCCCACCGGTTTTTGTTTCGGTCTGCATTGTAATGATCAGCAATAAAAAAGACGCTCCCCCCGTTCTGAACATATTGTAAAAGGGCGGCTTGTTCAGAAGATTTATACGGAATATTCGCTTCTGGCACAACAAACACGCTATAGCCACTGAGGTCACTGTATGTAATCGGCGTAGATTTTCGCAGCTCTTTTACATCAAACCCACTACCTGCCAGTCCTTTCCCAAAATCAGAAAAACCTCCGTCAATAACCCAATCTGCTGTACCCGCAGTTTGACCATGCGTATTATCAAATAAGATTTTTTTACCGTTATTTTCATTTACGACAGAGGCTTTAATTTCTGGTGCAGGGTCAGCAGCGCTTTCTGCTGATGCTGAATGAGTAGTAAAAGGCAGTGAGATAGATAAAGCTGTACACATTGTTAAAACGGCATAACCTACGCGATTATATTTTTTTCGCATATAAAATGCTCCTCTCAAATTTTTGCAAGGCTTGTCTTTTCAAGAGGATTATAGCAGGTTCATTTATGATTTTTTTAAATTTATTGTAAATAATATATATTTTTTCAAAAAAGGTTCTTTATACCTTATATTTGTCGATAGGAGCCCTTTGAAATATGCCCATGATTATATGTAAAATTTGTTAACGATAACGACTTGAATATTCAAGAATACTGCGCAGCATTTGACGTGTACTTTTTGATTCGTTCGCGCGTTCTTTATATTCAAGAGGACGACTAGGAGTTGACATATTTTCTTCTTTATATTGAGAACTTTTGTTTTCTGACATGTTTTTTCACTTCCCTATCTCTATTTTATCAAGAGCAGCTCAAAGCTGCTCTTTTGGTTGTCATTCTTTTATTTGCTAGGACGGCTTACTTTTGCTTTTTGAAGCTCATCTGTATGAATATCGTTTGATAAAATACTTTTATTCACATTATCGACAGCAGCTTCACTGCTGCTGAATCCTTGATTTTTGCTTTTATTTTGTTTACTCATTCCATCCACCTCCACGTGTAACGTCTATATTTTATGGAGTTATAAAAAGAAAATAAGAGGTAGTATTAGGAAAATGACCTTCTTTTCTTTTTGCTTGTATTCCTCCTATTTAAATAAAAATAAAATCTCCATATTTAACAGAATGCACCAGAAATAAATGTTCATACTAAGAGTAGAAATTCTGCATATTCATTTTGAAAATATAGGAGGAAATAAGCGTGAGTACAAATAGCAATACACTATCCATTTTTGCTTTAGGCGGCATTAATGAAATAGGAAAAAATATGTATGCCGTTCAATATGACGATGACATCATTGTGATTGACTGCGGGTCTAAATTTCCTGATGAAAGTTTATTAGGAATTGATTTGATCATACCTGATATTACATACTTACAAGAGAATCGAGAAAAAGTTCGCGCACTGGTTGTGACTCATGGTCATGAAGACCATATTGGAGGTATTCCTTATCTTTTAAAACAGTTAAATCTCCCTATTTATGCAACAAGCCTTACCCTTGGATTAATTGATATTAAACTTCAAGAGCATCAATTATCTGCTGAGACGGAGCTTATTGAAATCAACGAAGAGTCCGAAATTATATTAGGCAATATTCCGCTTTCGTTTTTTAAAACGAATCACAGCATTCCAGATTGTCTCGGCATTGTCTTTCATACCCCTGAAGGAGCTGTTGTGCATACGGGAGATTTTAAGTTTGATTTAACTCCTGTTAACGACCAATATCCAGATCTTCATAAAATGGCGAAAATCGGCAGTGAAGGTGTACTGGCTTTAATATCCGAAAGCACAAATGCTGAACGCCCTGGATTTACGCCTTCAGAAAAGCTAGTTGGCAAACATGTAGAAGAAGCTTTTCGTAAAGCAAAGCGAAAAGTGATTATTTCTACTTTCGCCTCCAACGTTAACCGCGTACAGCAAATTGTAGATGCAGCGATTAAAACGAATAGAAAGCTTGCGCTTCTTGGAAGAAGCATGGTTAACGTTGTATCAGTTGCGTTAGAGAAAGGGTATTTAACTATTCCTGAAGGGATGCTAATTGAACCTTATGAAGTACATTCACTTGCGCCTGAACAAGTCGCTATTCTCTGCACTGGAAGCCAAGGCGAGCCGATGGCCGCTCTATCTAGATTAGCCAGTGGAAATCACCGACAAGTAGAAATTCTTCCTGAAGACACGGTTATTTTATCAGCAGGGCCTATTCCTGGCAATGAACGTAATATCTCTCGTATTGTAGACAGTCTTTTCACACTCGGGGCTCATGTGATTTACGGTTCAGGAAGCGCAACAGGTATGCACGTATCAGGACATGGCTATCAAGAAGAGCTAAAATTAATGGCTACATTGATGAAGCCAAAGTATTTTATCCCCATTCACGGCGAGTTTCGAATGCTTCATCACCACAGCTTATTAGCAGAATCCGTCGGGGTGGAAAAAGAGAACATTTTCATTATAAATAACGGTGATATTGTTGATATCAAGGGCGGAACAGCTGTTCAAACAAGAAAAATCCCTGCAGGCAATGTATATGTAGATGGGTTTGGCATTGGGGATGTTGGAAACGCGGTTTTACGTGACCGCAAACAGCTTTCAGAAGATGGTATGCTGGTTATTGTTATTACTCTGAATAAGGCGGAAGGGAAAATTGTGTCTGGTCCAGATACCATTTCACGAGGATTTGTTTATACAAGAGACTCAGAGCAGTTATTAAAAGATGTTAACCGACAAGTGACTAAAATTGTAAACCAATTACAAAAAGCTCATGTTCACCAATGGAGCATTATGAAAAAAGAAATCAAGACAACGCTTGGCCAATTTTTATATAACCAAACCAAAAGAAGACCTATGATCCTTCCTGTCATTATTGAAGTTTGATTACTCCACTAAAAAACTGCCTTAGTCCCCACTAAGGCAGTTTTTGCTTTATAAATCCGAAGCTTAACCTAAAGTTAGAAGTGGCCTTCTGTAGTTTATGAATAGGCACTGCTTTTATATGTATGGTTAAAAGTGTTAGGTGTATTTCTTCTTTTTTACCCCATTCTATAAGAGAGATATTTCACCGCAAATATCTTGTGAAAGTATCCTATCCTTGAGGTGATTATGATGAATGATAAAAATCATGTAGATCAGCATTCAGAACTATTCCGCCACAACTGGACGAGACCGAAGCGTTCAAAGTCCCAAGTAAATGGACATACAGAGATGTCTCAAACGAACATCATCCTGCGAAGTAATGCAAAAGCTCATCGTTGGTAAGGATACACTTCAACAAAAAAAGACGCGAACGCGTCTTTTTTTGTTATTGGCCGTCTGCCCCGCTTTGAGTTATCTTGCGAATATGACCATCTTCATAATTATTTTCTCGTAGCGCTTTTGCTTTGTCATCTACTACTTGTTTTTGATCTACTTGTGAAGAAGGAGTCTGCTTGTTTTTTGGCATGATCATAACCACCTTTTATTTTTGTAATTGTACAACGTGCATAGTGTCCCTCATAAAGATTAAATATATGTTAGCTAGCGGCTTCTTCTTCTTTCCACTTATGGCGCAATTTCAAAATAACAAGACTTATAACAATTAAAAAGCCTAAGCTTGCAAAGAAACCTGGCCTGCTTGCAGATTCTAACAGCGTACCGCTTACCGCTAGCAGTATTAATAAGAGGCCAACAGCTTGTTTTACTTTATCCCAAACTGTTTGTTTGATTAAGCGATGAAAAGAAATTAAAATAAAGAACCAGTTATAAATCAGCATCAGTCCAGCTGCTGTTGTAATATACTCATAAATTTTCCCAGGCAATAGCAAGGAAAGAACAATAGAAACAACTAATCCCGCTGTTGTTAAAAGTAAAGCCGGTATAGGAAATTGCAGCTTTTTCTTTTTTTGCTTTGAAAACAATGCAGGAGCATCTCCATCTTCTGAAAGAGTGACAATCATCGTTGTTACAGAAAAGAAAGAAGCCGACATTGTTGAAAATCCAGCGATAATCATTGCTCCATTAAAAACATGAGGGAAAAATGGAAGATGGTATGTTTCTAAAGCCGTTATAAATGGACTTTGATTTCCATGAAAATCATGAAATGGCACAATTAAAATAGCTAAACTCAGTGAAGCGATATAAATAATTCCAAGGAGAATAAGCATACTTCTACCTGCTTTCGGTGCGTCTTCTTTTTTTTCCAAACGAACCGTCATGATCCCCATGACTTCGATTCCGCCGAAAGCATAAAAGGCATAAAGCAAAGCGCCCCATAAACCTAAAAACCCGTGGGGAAATACTTCACTTATCGTTCGCGGCATCCCTTGTTTGGCACCTTCGTCTAAAAATCCAAATAAAGCGAGACTAGCTAATACAATAAACATTAAAATGGCAGCCACTTTTGTGATAGCAAATACATTTTCCATTCGTTCAAAGCCTTTTGTTCCTATTAATACAACAGCAATGCCTAAAACAGCGTAAATAGAGGCAAAGACCCACAGTGGAATACCATCAAACCAAAAACGTGTAAAAAGAGATAAAGCAGTGAGCTGACTCCCCATGATCAACATCTCTGAACTCCAGTATACCCATCCGCTGCTAAAGCCTGCCCATCTTCCATAAGCCTTTTTAGCATAGGAGCGAAACGAACCTTTTTGAGGATCTTGAGCACTCATTTTAGCAAGAGCGTCAAATACAATAAATGTACATACTGCTGCTAGTAAAAAAGCAATTAATACAGAGGGACCCGTGGCTTTTATTGCAATACTTGATCCTAAAAAATAGCCTGTACCGATGATGCACCCTACTCCGATTAAAGACAGCTGCCACCATTTTAATTTCCCTTCAACCTGACCTCCGCAGCCTATTTTCTTTTTCATACTATCACTCCTTACACCTCGATGTAGTGTGTGATAGTTTGAAAAATTTATGCGCAAAAAGAGGCAGCTTTCTATTATTTTTCAGCAGATAGAAAACGCTTTAAATTCAATTCTGCTTTCTCTCCTTTTAAATAATGAATTGCTGTACAGCTTGCCAGCCGAAATATATACCAAATCCTATTAGAGAAAGGCCGGATATAACGGAAACTGCAGTCAAAAACGTCGCTGCTAAATACCTGCGAAAAGTGCTTGCTAAAGCTGCCATAGCAATATCCCAGCATAAAATCCCTGTAAAAATAGCACAGCTGTATAAAATAAGCTGTTCTGTTTCGTATGTATTAGCTGTTTTGGCTAAAACAGAGCCATAAATACCGAGCCAAAAAAGAATAGTAAGCGGGTTTGTTAATGAAATTAAAAAACCTGAAAAAAAACACTTTACGACCGAATCTCCTTTTGCGTTCCGATGCTGTGTAATTTTCCCTGCGCTCATTAACCCTTCAATACCGGTATAAATTAATACGAAGCATCCAAACGAAAAAAGAAACGTTTTCATAAAATCGCTGCTTAAAAAATGAACGGACCCAAAATAAACTACAAGCATATAAAGAGCGTCAACCGATGTTGCTCCTATCCCTAAGAACCAAGCATGTAAAAAGCCATTTTTGATTCCTTTATCAAGCTGAGCGGCGTTGATAGGACCAATTGGTGCGGCTAACGATAGCCCTAATAACATATAGCTAAAAAAAGCTCCCACATGCATCCCTCCCTGCTTCTGAGGTTTTATAAATTGAACTATGATAAATGTATGCAGCCTGCTTAGCTTGTACTACGTAATTTTTATTTTTTTCTAAATCCGTTTGTATACCTGCGAAAAACCAGCGCATGTTAACTGTAAATACTATACAGAAGGATGAGAGGCATGAATTCATACACTCATATTAAAGAAGCACTACAATTAGCTGAACAAGCTGTTTATCAAGGACAGATGAATTTGAATGGAGCTAATTTTCAAAATGCTCAAATGCATTTGAACATCGTTCAGCAGCAAATTAATGAACAAAAAGAAGCAACGTCTGGCGATAAAGAATTAAGACGAATAGAAGAGCATTTAAGACATTTACGCGAAGCCCAGCAGGCTATTCAGCAAAATTTTTAATGAAAGTAAAAATAGCTCTTTTCTTACTTTTATAAGAAAAAACTAAAAAAGCTCTACGAACTCAGTGAGTTCGTAGAGCTTTTGATCTTCATCTGCAACTTTTAAGACCTGAGTAAAGATTAGAGTTATTTCTTTATTCTTATACATACTTTCCGTAATCCGGACGGGCAATTTTATCAAAGTTTTTAACAAGCTTCAATAAATTAGTTGAAAGCCATTCTCCGGAAACCGGTTTTCCATGTCCGGTCACCGCCACAGACGGATGAAGTGACTGAAGCACTTCAACTGATCTTTTAGCAGATGCCCAGTCCGTAGTTAAATAACGAGGAGGACCGCTAATCTCCAATTCTTGCTCTAGTACATCCAGTAAATATTCTTGCTTAGTGGTAACAAAAGCATCTCCTGCGATAAGTGCAAGATCCTGCTTTCTAAAAAGAGAAATATGTCCTGGAGAATGGCCAGGGGTGTGAATCCATTCCCATTCCGGCATATGAGGTACAGAGCCGTCGGCTGGTAAAGCTTGCACATGAGAGCCTAAATCAATGGCTTCCGTTGGAAATAGTGGAGAAAGCTTTGCCACGAGCCCGCCTTCCACTGTACCATCCGGTGCAGGATAATTTTTTTCACCCGTCACATATGGAAGTTCAAGTGGATGTGCATATACCGGTATGTTCCACTTCTCCACTAGTTCAATAATAGATCCAATATGATCAAAATGTGCATGTGTAAGAATAATTGCTTTTGGTTTTTTTCCTTTTCCAAACCTTTCTTCTGCCTCTTTGATAATCATAGAAGCCGAATTAGCCATTCCCGCATCCACAAGTACAAAACTATTATCTTTATCTGGATTTCCTATAAAACATATGTTAACAATCTGCGTAGTGTAGCTGTAGATATCCGGTGCCACTTCGACTCCTTTTCCACTGGCTATAGAGCTCATGGGAATAAAGCTTTCCGTTGATGAACTTCCGTGCATCTCTCTATCCAATTATAATTCCCTCCTTTAACGTGTCACTTCATATGCGCCATACACGTTTATGCTATCCACCTTTGCTTTCGTTATTCTTTTTTTAACTAGCTCTCTTTTATGTATCCATAAAAAAAGAAAGGAGAAAAACTCCTTTCTTTTTTTTACACCAATTATACTTTTGCCGGAACTTTAACACCCATGATCGCTTTTGGCTCTAAATATTCTTCGATACCAAATGCTCCCCACTCGCGTCCAATACCAGATTGCTTAAATCCACCGAATGGTGCAGCTCTGTCTTGCTCGGCATCGTTAACAATGATTTGACCAGCTCTAATATTTTTAGCAACATAGTCAAGTGTTTCTTGATCTTTTCCGACCGCATAGCCTGCAAGTCCATAAATTGTATCATTCGCAATTTCAAGAGCTTGCTCTAGATCCTTATACGTAATAATAGTTGTTACAGGTCCAAAGATTTCTTCTTGTGCAATAACCATATCATTTGAAACGTCGGTAAAGACTGTCGGTTTAACAAAATATCCTGTCTCTAAGCCGTCTGGTTTACCCGTTCCGCCAGTAAGAAGTGTTGCACCTTCGTCCATTCCTTTTTTAATATAATCCTGTACGCGATCCCACTGTTTTTCTGCTACGAGCGGTCCAGTTACGTTGTCTTTATTTAATGGATCACCAACTGGGAATGATGGTAGAACCTTCTTCACTGCTTCTTCAAATTTTTCTTTCATAGAGGCAGGAATGATAATGCGCGTTGCTGCCGTACATACTTGCCCTGTATTCATTGCAATGTGTGAAACTGCTATTTTAGCCGCTTCTTCTACATCCGCATCCTCTAATACAACTAGCGGTGATTTCCCGCCTAGCTCAAGCGCTACTTTTTTGATTGTTTTAGCCGCGTTTTGCATAATTTTCTCGCCTACAGCACCTGATCCTGTAAATGATACAAAATCAATGTCCGGGTGAGAACTAATACCGTCACCGATTGTGCTTCCTGTTCCGTTTACAAGGTTAAAGGCACCTTTTGGTACACCAGCTTCATCAATGATCTCTGCTAATATCATCGCTGCATACGGTGTAAGTTCTGATGGTTTTAATACCATTGGACTTCCTGCTGCGATAGCTCCTGCAATTTTAGTAGAGGTCTGATTTGTTGGGAAGTTCCATGGTGTAATAAGTCCGCTTACTCCAATAGACTCTTTCACGACCTTGTAGCTTCCATGATCTTTTTCAAATGTGTACTCTTCAAGTGCATTAGCTGCTTCTTTAAAGTGGCTAAGTCCCATTTCATAGTGAACTTCTTCTGAAATCTTTAAAGGAGCGCCAAGCTCTTCAGTCATAACTTCAATAAGCTCCTGTTTACGCTTTTCATATCCTTTTGCAATATTGCGAAGCATTTTAATTCGCTCTTCTTTTGTTGTTCTTGAAAATGTGGGAAGAGCTGCTTTAGCTGCTGCCACGGCTTTATCTAGATCTTCTTTTGTGCCTAAGCTAATTTTACCAATTGATTTTTCAGTAGCAGGATTGATCACATCTGACGTTTCGTTTCCTGTTGATTCAATCCATTCTCCGTTAATAAAGTGTTTTAAATTTGTACGCATTGATTTGATCTCTCCTTTTAGTTTGTTAATTGTTGAACTATGTCATCTAGTTTTTATCTACCCGCCTGTCTGCTTCTCAAACACCGCTTCTATTATTTTTTGTTTCTTTCACTGTCTTACCCCTTTTCCAATCGGCGTTTCGCAGCTGACATTATTTTTCCTCATCGCTTACGCTTCTGCGTGATCTCACTAAATGAAACCTACGTTCACCATAACCACAAAAAAATCCGAACGAGTTTGATTCTCCATCAAGAATCTCGGTTCCTCGTTCGGATCTTCCTTCAACTAAAACACTTTTGTTCCCCTTCTTTTTGTATTAACGTACTTCTTGTAAACGATGTACCGCTCTGCTTTCAATTAACGGTTCTGTTTGCTGTCTGTATTGTTGATAGTGAGGTGTTTCAATGTGAGCTTCAACATCTTCTTGGCTTTTCCATTTCTCATAAAAAACAAATGTGCCTGCTTTGTCTGTATCCTGGTGGAGAGTGTATTGAATACATCCTTTTTCTTCTCTTGATGGTTTAATAACTTTTACTAACTCTGATCGAAGCTCTTCTTCTTTTCCTGGCTTGGCTTGCAAAATGGCGTTAATAATAATTTCTGACATCGTTTTTCCTCATTTCTTTAAAAATATTCTCCATAAAAAGCTTCCCTCTTTTTGAATTTATTACACTGACCATCATATTTTTTGTATGATGATTGATTTCTCTAGTTCAAGACGGCACAACATACATGTTATCCACATCGGTCTTTCTTGATGCTGTTCATAAAAAAGCCTGTAGGCTATAAGCCTACAGGCTTTTTTACATCTTATTTCAATAAGTGTTTCACGACTGCTTTAGCTACACTGATTGTTGACTGAGGATTTTGACCTGTTATTAGGTTGCCATCTGCTTGTACATTATCTGCCCAGTTTGGAGCAGTTACTACATTTGCCCCAAGTTCACGCAGACGTGTTTCCAAAAGAAACGGCATGAAGCGGTCCAATGTTGTTTCACGTTCTTCATCATCTGTAAACGCAGCGACATCCTTTCCTTCGACCAACGGCTTTTCATCTGATAATGTAACACCTACTAAGCCTGCGGGTCCGTGGCATACAGCGGCTACTACTTTGTCTCCTTCGTATAGTTCACGAATTAAAGCGTGGAGCGTTTGATTATCTGGCAGATCAAACATTGTGCCGTGACCGCCTGGTAAGAAAACAGCATCGAATTTAGCACTGTCTGTAATGGTATCAAGTTTTAGGGTATTCTCTAGATGCTTAGCTGTATTTAAGATTTCTTGAGAAGTCTCCCCTTCAAGGCTGCGAGCATCCACCGGCGCTTTTCCTCCTACAGGACTTGCTACAGTAATCGTAAATCCAGCTTTTTCGAACTCTACGTACGCTTCACCAAATTCTGAAAGCCAAAGGCCTGTTGGATGATTTTCTTTCATTTTGTCAGCCGTTGTTAAGACCATTAATATATGTTTAGACATAGTAACGTCCTCCTGTAAATAAAGATAGTATTTTCTGTTTCTGCCTTACACACCCTATTGTAAGAGAGGAATTACTATAATACAAATTAGAAAATATCTGCTTATCCATAAATATTTTTATAGATAATGTGTCTTTGTTAATAAAGCACCTGCGAAAAAACAACCGTATATCTGAATTTATTTTTTATACACTCAAAAAAACCGCCCTTTTGAATAAGCGCGGTTTTTTCCAGAAAAGCATAGAATCTATCTTTTATTTTAAAGAGCAGATTGAGCGTTCATTTGTTTCACTTTCTTTTCTCCCATTCTTTTAAGACTTACCATAAAAATAAACGAAATACAGTACAGCCCCGCCAAGTACGTCATCGCTACTGTCATATCATAGCTTTGCAAAAGATAGCCGACAAGAATGGGTGATAACCCTCCGAGCGCTCGCCCAAAGTTAAAAATGGTGTTCGTTGCAGTGCTGCGAACTTCTACTGAATAGTGGCTGCTGATCAATGCTCCGTATCCCGCGAACATTCCGTTTGAGAAAAATCCGACCACAGCTCCTCCTATAAGCAGCCCTGCACCTCCTTCGGCATACGAGTATAAAAATACCGCACAAGCTGAAGCAAGAAGAAAGATTCCAAAAGTACGTTTCGATCCAAAACGGTCCATAAATTGACCAAATGTTAGCATGCCTATAATCATTCCAACGGCTGTACTGATTGTCCAAAGAGCTGAACTTGAAACAGAGAGGCCTTGTGATTGCTGAAGCATAGACGGAAGCCATATCATAAGTCCGTTATAGCCTGCAATTTGGACTGTAGCCATCACTGCCAGCGAAATAGTCGTCATCGCCGTCCTAGGCGTAGCGAATAATTGACGAAGCTTACCATTATTTTTAACAACCGCTGTTTTCTCTTTTTGAGCTTGTAGCCACTCAGGAGATTCGTTTAAATTTTTTCGTACGATAAAAGCAAAAATGACGGGGATGATTCCCACAAAAAACAGCGCTCTCCATCCGAAAATCGGCAGAATCAGAGAACTTAAAAGCGCCGCAAGGATCACTCCAAATTGTGCGCCAATACTAACATAGGATGAAGCTCGTCCTTGCTTATGTTTCGGCCACGCTTCTGCTACAAGAGCCATACCGATCCCGTACTCTCCTCCAGCCCCAATTCCGGCAATAAATCGCGAAGCATACACTTGTTCAACATTTGCTGCAAAACCTGTTAATGCCGTTCCGACTGCAAATAGAAGAACCGTGTAGGTAAAAACCCGCACCCTTCCAAATTTATCTGCTAAAATTCCGAAGATGACTCCACCTATCAGCATTCCTATATTCGTAATAGAAGAAATAAGTCCACCTGTTGCTAAATCAATGTGAAATTCAGCAATAATCATTGACATAGCAAACGAGATAAACATAATGTCCATCCCTTCTAACGTCAAACCTGCTACTGATGCTACAACTGTCTTGTTACGATAATTCATATTGTTCCACCCTCCAGTGTATTCTTTCCGTATCAACGCTCTTTCTTTTTTGAAGGAATGGATAAATAACATATCTCCATTCTCTTTTGAAGCCTCTCTGGACTTCGTTTAAAAGAGGTAAGTAACACATAAAAGCCCTTTTGTCGCAGAGGGCAAAAGGGCACAGATAGGCATAGAAGCAGTAAATGAGTGATCCGTCCTTTTCGGCCTCTCTGGACCGTCTTAAAGGCAGTTATTATATTAATCATTATGTTAACACGCCGCACAGAACCTTTCAATAAGAAAAATATCTTCTTTAAAGCAGCTATGTACATCTTTCACTTTTTACATACATACTATTTCGTTCATTATTTTTTCAAATATGGTTAAAACCAAAGCCTAATGTATCATGTTCAAAGCCTTTTTTAGGCGCACCTATCGTTCCATACACACAAACGCTAATCCATTCGTCGCTTGATCCTGAAAACTCAATTTTTCCGCGCACGATTGAAAATGTGAGTCCGACCGTCCGTAAAATATCACCCAGCTGCAGCGTTCCTCGACTAACTCCTTGAATGGCTTCAAGTATAGCATGATAAAGAGCGTGAACTTCCCGGTACGACTGGGCATTAATAATTTTGTTTGTCTTGGCGCTCGTTTCAATTGCCGCCACGACTTTAGACAGCTCCATCGCTCCGACTTTTCCTACTGTGTAGCTGTATCCTCTCTCATTAATTTCCTTTTCAATACCTTCAGCTAGTTCCGTATTATGTAAAAGAACGAGTAAAGATGTTAATCTTCCCATTGAAAAATCATTAACTTGTTGAAATTTATTGCTCAACTGTCATTCCCTCCCTTCTATCCCCTTATTATTTTAACAGACGGTACCTAAAAAGGTGCTGATTATTCAACGAACGAGCGCTCACTTAAAGGATTAGGAGATCTATGTGTATTGCCCAACACTGTTACGAAGTAGAACTTGCATAAACAAGGAACCTACCTTTTAGTAAGCGCTTACTTTATTTTCAAAGAAGAAATCATTTTTCTCTACTTACGTTAAGACAAGCTGTGATTCAACTTTTAACTTTCCCAGCATCTCTCTCGTCATTTTTTCTAGGTTATATTCTGTTTTAAATCCCCACTCTTCTATCGCACAGCTGGAATCTATATGGTTAGGCCAGCTTTCAGCAATTGCTTGTCGAACAGGATCTACTTGATAATTCAGCACAAATTCCGGAATCGTTTTTCTGATTTCAGTCGCCATTTGTTCTGGATCAAAGCTCATGGCAGAAACGTTAAATGAATTTCGGTGCTTAAGCTTAGAACCGTCTGCTTCCATTAGTTGGATAACAGCATTTAATGCATCAGGCATATACATCATATCCATATATGTTCCTTTTTCAATATAGGACGTATATCGCTTATGCTTAACGGCTTCATAATAAATTTCAACAGCGTAGTCCGTTGTTCCTCCACCTGGAGGCGTTACGTATGAAATTAAACCTGGAAAACGCAGCCCTCGTGTATCTACTCCGAATTTATGGTGGTAGTAATCGCAAAGTAATTCACCCGCTACTTTATTAACACCATACATCGTGGTAGGACGTTGAATTGTATCCTGCGGCGTCCAGTCTTTTGGAGTCGTTGGACCAAATGCACCAATTGAACTTGGAGTGAAAAATTGACACTGCAGCTCGCGTGCTACTTCGAGCGCGTTTACTAATCCGCCCATATTTAGATTCCAAGCTAGAAGCGGTTTTTGCTCGGCTGTCGCTGATAACAGCGCAGCCAAGTGAATAATCGTATCAACTTTATGCTTTTTAGCGATCGTAAATAACGCAGTCTGATCCGTTACATCTAAAATCTCAAATGGACCTGAAGTCACGACATCGCTCGTCGTTTTGCGAATATCGGTGGCAATAATATTTTCTGAACCATATATCTCTCTCATTTTCGTCGTTAACTCAGAACCGATTTGCCCTAAAGAACCCGTTATTAATACTTTTTTCATGTCAATATCCTCCTCGTGTACTGCCTAGATTAAACGTTTAGATTAATTTCATTTCCTTGCCTACTTTTTTGTAGATACGAAGTGCTTCATCTAACATTTCTTTCGTATGAGCAGCCGTCGGCATATTGCGAACGCGTCCTGTCCCTCTTGGAACGGTTGGGAAAACAATTGATTTAGCGTATACCCCTTCTTCTATTAATCTCTCACTAAAAATCTGCGTTTGGTTTTCATCTCCTATGATGCACGGAGTGATAGGTGTTTCACTTTCTCCAATGTTAAAGCCTAGTTCTTTTAGTCCTTGCTTTAAATACCGACTGTTTTCCCACATTTGCTGCTGCAGCTCTGTACTTGTGCTTAGGATTTCAATTGCTTTTATACAGGCAGCAGCCGTGCCTGGTGTAATAGCAGTCGAAAACAAAAACGGACGGCTTCTTACTTTTAACCAGTCGATTAAGTCTTTTTTTCCGGCTACGTACCCACCTACAGCTCCAATCGCTTTTGATAATGTTCCAATCTGGAAGTCTACTTTTTCAGATAAGCCAAAATGTTTGACTGTGCCCATGCCGTTCCCTAATACGCCCGACCCGTGAGCATCATCTACGTATGTGATTAAGTCAAATTCCTCTGCGATTTCTACAATTTCCGGAAGCTTAGCAATGTCTCCATCCATTGAGAATACACCATCGGTAATTACCATTATTTTATTATATAAACCGGATTTTTGTGCTTCGCCCGCTTTTGCACGAAGATCTTCCATATCTGAATGCTTAAAAGGAATAATTTTTGCTTTTGATAGCCGGCATCCGTCAATAATTGAAGCGTGATTCAGCTCATCTGATAAAATCGCATCATGTTTATCCATAACCGCGGAGATGGCTGCCATATTACAGTTAAAGCCAGACTGATAAGCTATAGCTGCTTCTGTATGCTTAAACTCGGCTAGCTTTTCCTCTAGCTTAATGTGAATATCTAGAGTTCCATTAATCGTTCGGACAGCTCCAGCCCCCACTCCGTATTTTTCAGTGGCTTCGTTGCACGCGTTAATAAGCCTCTCGTCTGTAGCAAGACCCAAATAATTGTTGGATGATAAATTAATTAATTGCTTTCCCTCAATTTGAATCACAGGTCCGTTTGGCCCCTCTACCGGATTAATGACATTGTATAATCCTTTATCTTTTAAATCTTCTAAATTATTATTCAAGAATTCTTTTAAACGTCTGCTTGTCATCTTCCATCCCCCTCATTGTTGTTCAACGCGTCTTATAAACTTCTCTTTTCCCCATTAAAAGATTAATCTAAGCACTTACAGTATATGAGTTAAAAATCAAGTGTATTCCTGAGAAAGACAAATGTTTCTTTTGAAAGCGCTTAAAATTCAATACTTATAGAATTCATAATAATAAACAACTAGGTAAATGTCCATACTAAAAAAACAAAAAATAAAAAATTTTCTGCATTGATAAGAATCCTTCTTATTATGAATGAGTTTACGGGAACGTTATCAGACAATATCTTTTTTATTTTCTTTCTTTGATAATTCTTCCAAGGAAGAGACTGATATATAACGAAATCAATCCACTCAACAGCTAGATATGTGAAAGCTACATTCACCATACCTATAAAAAATCCGAACGAATTTGATTCCTAATCAAACTCGTTCGGATTATCCTTCAACTAAACTGGTTTTGTAACAGCCTCTTTCGTTACTTTTGCATAGATATAGTCTTTATTTTTTTATGTTCGTTTTTTACTAATAAGCATGAAACAGCAAAGCTTAGTAATGCAGCTAAAAACGTTCCACTGTAAATAATGTGCACACCTGATGCAAGAATTTCATGCAGCTTTGACAGTTCTTCTGCTGGTACTCCGCCTGTCTCAAACGAAGCATTTAAATTTTCTTGCCCTAATTTCTTTGCTTGTGAAAGTGTCACTAAATTAAAGATTGTACCAAACACCGCAGAACCTAGCGTTTGACTAAATGTATTTGTAAACGTATTAAGAGCCACCGCTACTCCTCTTTTGCTAGCCGGGACCGATGATTGAATAACTAGCATAAAAATAGGCGTAATAATACCCATTCCTAACCCAAGGACCCCAACGGCTACATAAATTAAAAATACGGGTGAGTGAGTGGAAACTAAAAACAGCATAAAACAAGCCGTACTTACAATTGCCGTGCCCAGCGTAAGGATGGAGTGCGTTTTAAGACGCCCTACTAAATTCCCTGAAAGCAGTGAACCAATCGTCCAGCATACTGGCATAGGCATTAATACAAAACCAGCAGCGGTTGCACTTTTCCCCAGCACTCCTTGACTCCAAATTGGAAGGTAGACCGTAATACTAATAACTACTGATCCCACAAGAAGTGTTAATAAGTTTATAACAGATACACTTCGAATGGAAAACAGTTCAAGCGGGATAAGAGGTTCGGGAGATTTCTTTTCTATATAAATAAAGCCAATGAATGTTAGAACAGCTAGAACAAATAACCCTATAATGGTCGGATCTCCCCAGTTTTGATGCTGACTTCCGGTTAAAAGCGCGTATAAAAACGCAATTGTTCCCACTGAAAACGTCACCGCTCCAATATAATCGATATAGCGTTTTTCTTTTACCACTTCTTCTTTATAGTTTACTAAAAGAACAAAAAAAGCCATTAGTCCAAACGGTATATTTAAAAAGAAAATATAGCGCCAAGACAGCGTATCCACTAAGAATCCTCCAAGAAGAGGCCCGAGAACTCCCGCAACTCCCCAAACTGCGCTAATCCACCCTTGCGCTTTGGCTCTTTCTTTTGCTTCTTCATACAAGTCGCCAATAATAATCATTGTAAGCGGCATAACGACCCCGGCGCCCAGCCCTTGGATCGCTCTATAGACAATTAATTGCTGCATCGAAAAGCTAAGTCCGCAAAGTATCGATCCGATTAAGAAAATAATGATTCCAACAAGCATAACTTTTTTGCGGCCGAATAGATCCGCTAACTTTCCGTATATAGGTGTAGATACAGCAGTTGTCAGCATATAAATGGCATATACCCAGCTAACTAGCTCAATGCCCGACAAATCACTTGTAATTCTTGGAACAGCCGTACTGACAATGGTTCCTTCCATTGCAGCTAAAACAGTGACAAGCAGCAGCGCTGTCATGATTCGTTTCCTCATCTTTCTCTCTCCTTGCAACTGCGGGCATACCATGTTTTTTCTTATAGAAGATAAAAGCGGTTTCAATATACGGATACCCTTTTAGCCTTTATATGTATGTGATGCCCCGCATATAGTTGCTGCCATATGCAGCCAAATAATTATTTTACTATAAATTTTTCCAAAGCGATAGATAATTTCAAAAATATGACTTTCCTCTCATTGATAGAAACATGCGTACATGATGTTTTATTTCCTTTTTAAATTGCAAAAAAGCACCCCGTAACACCTGGTACGGGATGCTTTTATATATTTTGTATGATCAACTTAAGCGGGGATCTTTTAATAAACGTTCCATTTCTTCCATATGATTTGTTTCATCTGCAATCATATCTTCAAGCTTTACAACAAGCTCTGTTAACCCTAACTCTTCCGCTTGTTTTTTACGCTCTTCGTAGCGCTGGATAGTTTCTTTTTCAGCCTTGCTCGCTTCTTTAAGCATTTCCGTTACGTTTGAGACGTGCTTCACCTCAGCTGGCTTTGTTGTTGGCTCACCGCCAAGGTTTTTGATTTTTTCTGATAAATAAAGGGCATGTCCTTGCTCATCAGGAATTTCTCCTTCAAAGAAAGGTTTTAAAATTTGATATTCTAGGCCGGTTACTGTAGACGCATAGTAAGTGTACTGAATAACCGCCGAATATTCACCCGCTAAATCGGTATTAAGTCCCTCTATTAGTTGTCTCATTTTCTCTTCCATTTGAATAAACACCCTTTCATTTGCTGTTAGTAGACATGTACCCTTTCTATCTAGTCCTAAACCACAATAAGGCGATATTCTGCTCCTTCTTTTTAAAAGTAGGGAAATTACTGAAGAGAGCGAAGATGTTTGATTTCTATATTTTTAAAGAGAGACGTTCCTCCTTGAGAGAAAAGCGTAATTCCTTGGTCGTTGTGACGCGGAAACACTTCGCTAGAATGCACGGTTTTTCCATCATCAACAAAGACTTCAATGCTTGTTTTATCTACCAATATCTTCAAATGAACATTTTTCTTGCCTGCATCAAAGTAATCACGGCTTTCCACATACTTTTTGCTTTGATCAGGCTGATTGCTATAGCTTCTGTTCACATATGAGACGTTATCTTTTGCAAAAATGCCCACATCAATGTGCCGCTTTTGATCTGCGGACTCTCGAAGTCGTAAGCCTACATTTTCTGCATCTGACCATGAAATATCTGTATCAAGCTGATAAGCTTCACCTTTTACCTTTAACTTTTTCTCTCCGTTTACTTCTACTTGTTCAACAGAGTTTGTTGAATCAGTTAGCTGATTTAATTCTTCGACAGGCTTTGATAACAGGCTGTACTGATCGTCTTCTTGTTTTGAAAGCGTAATTTCCCGGGTTACTGAATCGAAGCCGTTAAACCCTTCTTTCATCGTTGGCGTCTTATCCGGATAATCCCAGTTGTTCATCCATGCAAAAGCGTAGCGCTTTTCTAAGGAACCTTTATTTTTACCGTCTTCAAACGTTACTGCCCCGTACCAATCGAAACCATGATCGAGCCATTGCGGCTCGTCCATATCGGGAGTGAATGTTGTTCCATCGTAATTTCCTGTCCAATAAGCATAGGTGTTTGGCTTTCCGCTTTCTTTTCCATTTGCACTTGTCCCGAGAACCCACTTAACTGTCCCGTCATCTGCCTTCATTTGAAAAAGATCTGGACATTCGGTAATGCCAATGTCTTTAGTTACAAATCCTCCCGTATACGTCCAATCCTTTAGGTTAGAAGATTCATAAAATCCGATTTTTTCACCTTCTGACATGACGAGAACCCACTTGTCATGTTCATTATCCCATATGACTTTGGGATCTCTAAAATCTTTGGTGCCTGGATTAGGCATGATAGGATTTTTGCTATATGATTTAAAGGTTTTTCCTCTATCGGTACTATACCATAGATACTGTTCTTGCTTTTGTCCATCGGCAGAAGGCTGGGTCATAATGGCTACAATTGCGTCTTTACCAAAGCCTGCTGTGTTATCTTTATCCTCTACAACGGATCCGGACCATATATCGCCATTTTTATTTGTATACTTTGGAATAGCTACTCCTTCATCTTTCCAATGAACCAAATCTTTAGACGTTGCATGTCGCCATTCCGTCCCGTTCCCTTTAGGATAATCATGATTGTATAAGTAATAGTAATGATATTTCCCGTCAAAATAAATGGGCTTTTGAGGATCATTTTTCCATTTATCAGGCGTACTAAAGTGATACACCGGGCGATAAGTGGATTCACTTTTATTCTCTTTTTCTTTTCCTTGGTCTTTTGTATCCTCTTTTTTGGATACGGCTGTTATAATAAGTCCGGCTATTATAACTAAAAGAACGGCAAGCGTTATCCATTTATAAGCACCTTTTTTCTTCAAACAAACCCCAACCTTTCTCTTTTTTGTCTACATCGAATAAAACAAAAGGAAATGGTGATTACAATCACCATTTCCTTTTATTACTATTGCAAAGCGCTCAGTCTTCATCTACTGTTAACTGACCTTGCTCAAGAACACGATCTTTTACAACAGATGTTTTTGAACCGTCAATGTTCACTAAGAAGCTTGGTGCAAATGTAGAGTGGTTGTCTTCATAAAAGCCTCTATTTGTCATGTAGCTTGTAATAACGACATTATCGCCTTTTGTTTGAGGTACAGCAAAGTGAGAATACGTAAATGTTTTATCATTAGGATCTAAATCCATATGAAGAACTAATCCTGTATCATTTAAAGGCTTATATTTTCCTGTTAATGTATTTGAAACATAGCCTAGCATATACACATCATCTTGTCCGATTCCATCAATCGTCATTTTAGATCCGCGAGAATCGGTGAACAAGTACCATTTTCCATCTTTTTTGAAAATGTTTGCACGTTCAATTTCGTCTGTAACTGTGTTTGATGTAATAAGCGGCTTCATTACTTTTTTGAGCGTATAGTCATTATTTAACTCAATAATGCCCAAAGCCCCGTTTGCTAAAGAAGCTTTTTCTTTATTAGATCCTTCAAGAAGCTTTTTCTTTTCAGATTGGAAGAAAGGATTGTTTCCTCCGTAGTATGCTCTGTTATATAGAGAGTCTTCGCCTTGATAGCCATCTTCTGTTCCTGTGTTAGCTTCGAAAACAAGATACTTATGTCCGTTGTCCTCTATGTAATGAGGATCTCTTAGCGTATGGTTATCCCCTGTGTCATAACCGCCTTCATCAATAAACTGCTGAACCGTTTGATAAATCTTTCCGTCACCGTCAAAGATTGACTTGTAATCTTCTACTCCATCAACTTTTAACGTATTATCGTTTGGCTGAGACATGTTCACTTGAGCTGTCGTTAACGTTTGTTTTCCGTATTGTTTACCTGAATAATCCGTGTAGAACAAACGAACTTTACCATCTTTTGTTAACGTGGCAGAACCAGACCATTCTTGTGTTTGATTTTTAAGATGCGGGTCATTTGGAACGAATTTATCGCTGTCTTTAAACACTCTTCCAGCGTTTTTCCAGCTATCAATTGATTTGTCTCCAGCTTTTTTATAGAAAAGATAAACAGACGTGTCATTCGAATCTTTTGGATCACCTGCTAGGGCAAACACAATTTGATATCCATGATAAGTCGCTACTGTTCCATCAGCATTTTGTAATGGCCAGCTGTCCCATACATCTAAGTCAATTGTATTTCCGGATGCATTTTTTCCTTTAGCAGAAGCAATGTTTTTAATAGTTGATTCATCAAAAGCAGGAACTTTAAACTGATCACTGTTTTGCTGCTGTGGAATTTTCACCATATTATCGCGAGTAATATGCGAAATTCCGTAGCTATTATTAAAGTCTTTGCTGTCGTTTCCTTTAGCAAATGTTTGATATCCCCCGCCTACTAGTAGGGCTGCAGCCAATGTAGCAGCAGTTGTATGCTTAGCAACTCGTTTCATTTTCATATGTTTTCTCCTTTTGTGTTAGTAAAGAATATAAATTTATTAATTCAATTAGCTATCAAAAATCCGAAAACAGAACCGGTTCCGTTCAACCAAAAGATTACTTGGATAAATGGCGAAAGTCAAACATGCCAAATGTAGCTATTTCTCATTTTTATCTTTTTCCTTGAGCTGTAACTAGGACCAAAGTTTACGTGTAAGGGCCTTTTTTATGTAACCGTTTTTCCAACAAAAGTGTAAGGCTTTTTTTATATTTCAAACCACGATTTCCAGCCGTTGCGTTTTATACTTTCTACATGATTAAACACTTTATCTTTCCAGCATTGAAAGCGCTATTCTGTTTTTTATACTTTCCGACCATTCTATTTTCATCAATCTCTTGAAAAAATCAGTACTTTTTTTTATTAGCCGGATATGAAAACGTTCTATTCTTTTTCCTTTCTAAAGATTAGGATGATAATAATAAAGGTCTAAAGTATGTTTTTAGAAAAAAATATTCCTTCTTTTTACCTACTCATTTTTATCTTTTTTAATGCATTATACGCTCTCCCTTTTGTAAAAAGAGAGAGCGTATAATGCATTTTTTGAATATTAAGAGTCTAAGCCAGTTGCTTTTCCTTCACGGCTAGAATCAGCTGCTCCAAATAAACGGCCGGTTTCTTTATCAATTTGAATACCTTGAACATTTCCGATTGGGAATGGCTCATCTCCAAAATTAAATCCCATGGCTTCTAGCTCTCCCTTGGCATTCATATCCACTCCGGCTTCCCAACCGATAAGTGATCCTGTACTATTAAAAATTCTTGGTTCTTCAATCGCTTCTTTTATATCCATTCCATAGTCTAAGACATTCATAAGCGTTTGAAACACAGACCCTACAATCGTTGGTCCGCCTGGAGACCCTAAAGTAAGTACAGGTTCGCTGTCTTTAAAAACGATGGTTGGACTTTTACAGCTAACCGGACGCTTTCCTGCATCCGCTTGATTTAATCCTCCAGGAATAGCATCAAAATCAGTAAGCTCGTTGTTGAGTAAAAACCCATGGTCTTTAACCATAATTCCTGTACCAAAAGGATGTTCCACAGTTGATGTACAAGCGACAATATTGCCCCAGCGGTCAACTACCGTGAAGTGAGTTGTTTCACTAAGCTCACGTTCAGGTTCATAAGGCTGACGCACAACGTTCACTTTTTGGCCTTTCTCATAATCCCACGGGTTGCCAAAATCAACTTTCTCATTTTTATGCTTCCAATTAATCAATTTTTGACGTTCCTTTATATATTCATCATTTAAAAGCCCTTTTAGTGGAATATCACTGTAGGCTGGATCTCCAGAGAATGCAATTTTATCTGAAAATGCAATACGCATAGCTTCTGCAAACAAATAATATTTTTCCCAAGATTTCACGTCGTACTGAGACACATCAAAGTCCTCTAATATCTTTAAGATTTGCAGCACGGTGGTTCCTCCTGCACTAGGCATGTTGGAAGAAGCAATTCGGTATCCTTTATAATCTCCCCACACGGGCTCATCAATCTTAATCTGGTATTCTTTCAAATCCGACAGTTCCATAAAACCGCCGTGCTCTTTGATCGTTGAAATAATGGCTTCTGCAATTTCACCTTCATAAAAAGCCTCAATACCTTTCTCTTGAAGAATGCGGAAGGTTTTAGCAAGATCTTTTTTATTAATCATATCTCCTTCTTGCATAGGCTTGCCGTTTGGAGAATATAGCTGCTTAGCATGTTCTCCTAGTCGATAGGCATATGTTTTTAAAATATCTCCAAGAACCCAGTTTGTTTCCACACCTGCTTCTGCTGCTTTGGCAGCCGGTTCAATCAATTCAGCAAGGGGTTTTGTTCCATACTCTTTACGAGCTGCTTCCATCGCCTTTAAAATCCCTGGAATTCCAATTGCCGTTGCATGAGTAGAACGCTTTCTAAACGGAATAACTTCTTTATTTTCATCAAGAAACATTTCAGGATAGGCTGCTTTAGGAGCCTGAGAATGCCCGTCAAAAATTTTAGTTGTTTTGCTTTCATTGTGGTATACCATAAAAAAGCCGCTGCCTCCAATACCCGTCATCATCGGCTCTCCAACGTTGAGCCCAAACTGAACGGCAATTGCTGCATCAATTGCATTGCCTCCGGCTCTTAGCACTTGTTCTCCGGCATCTGTTGCAATTGGATGAGCACTGGCTACCATTCCTGTTTTTCCAACCGCTGTTTCTCTTCTATATGAACTCTTTCCTGAACGAGATAAACTTTTGCCATTAATCATCTTTTACGACCTCCTAGTTACTTACTTTATCTGGGATATTGGTAAAATACCCTATTGCTTTTGAGATAAAACTGTTTAAATTTGTATTGATTACTTTAACAATCCTATTTATAGACCAATATCCCTAGCGTATTTTAAGCCTTTGAAAGCCGTAAAATAGAAAAAGTGCCCACCCTTTTTGTTCTAAAAAAAGGTTAGCACTTTTTGCGTTTTCTAACGTTTATACACTTTTACACTTGTACCGGAGCTACTTCATTATTTACGTTCAGCAGGTCATAAAGCTCTAGAAGTCTTCCTATTTCATAGGTTGAATTCCAATTTGTATCATTCTTTTTTTTCTGAGGATTAAGCCAGCACGTGTCAATACCCGCCAGCTGCCCGCCTTGAATGTCTGCACTCAAAGAATCTCCAATAATTAATGTTTCATGTACGGACAACTCTGTTATACGTGAAAAAACACAATCAAAATATTCCTTCATAGGCTTTTGAAAGCCCGTATCTTCTGAAACAAATACTTCTTTAAAATAAGGATATAGACCTGAGTCCTGAAGGCGTTTATATTGCGTAGCCGATACGCCATTTGTAACAACATATAACTCATAGTGACAGCTCAGGTTTTTAATTACCTCAAACGCTCCGTCAATGAGCTGATGGCCATTGTTCAAATATGTTCGGTACTCTGTTTCAAGTAGCTTTCCGTCTTTTTCTATTCCATATTCTTTACATAGAGTAGAAAAGCGGGTATTTACAACTTGCTCACGGCTTATTTTATTTTCTTCAAAAGCTGTCCATAACCCCTGGTTGATCAAACTATAACGTTTTTTGCTTTCCTCAGTCAGCGGAATATCGTGGTTAGCAAAAAGAAGCTGTAAAGCCTGCTCTTCGGCTGCGTTAAAATCCAAAAGTGTATTATCAATGTCAAATAGCAGCGTTCGGTATGTTTTCATTCTTCTCTCTCCCCTTCAACTAATCTATTGCTTTTTCTATTCGTATATATTGTCATTTGCTAGACAGCTCAGTTTTTCCTTATCTTTGAGAATAATGGAGCCTTTCTTTTTTTCAATAACTCCTTGCGCTACAAATTTCTGAAGAACACGATTTAAATGCCGGTAAGTCGTTCCGATTAAATTAGCTATATCTTTTAAGCTTTCTGTTTTTTGATTCATAACCAAATGCGATTCTTCACAAAAAATAGAGAGTAAGTAACTAGCCAGCCGCACTTCAACTGGGTACATTAAATTAAAGCTTAGCGAGTTCGATTTTGCGCAAAACTTTTTTGTGAGCATTTCCAATAAAAACGTCAGCAGCTGTGGATCCTTGCTCGCATACTGTTTTAATCGTTTGTATGGTATACCAATAACAACTAAAGGTGAAACGGCTTCAACCGTATTCATAATATCAACATCTTGTACGTACTCAATATCACCTATTACTTCCAGGGGCTGTTTAAAAGAAAGAACAAGCGTCTTGCCTTCGGGCGATATGGTATAAACTTTAACCTTGCCTTTCATCAATATGTACAAACAGTGGGACGCATCTCCTTGAGAACAAAGACGTTCCCCTGCGTCGACATCATACAGTGACAAATGCGGTAGTAACTCTTTTTTGAAAACCGACTCTAATTTATAAGTATTTATATACTCCATCAGCTGTTTCTCACTTGTAATTTCCCTCATGTTTTCCTCTCCATCATAACGGTTTCTTTTATTAAACAATAACATTTCCTAAAATAAAAAGGACATATGTCTCAAATAAATTTTTAATTTTTACGTTATGTTCATAGCTCACTTTCAAGATAAATATATACACAAAAAAGACTCCAGCTTGTTCGCTTAGAGTCTTTTTTTGCTAAACGCTCTTTTTATTTCTACCGTATCCAACGTAAATAAAGACGCCAATCAGCATCCAGCCGATTGAATACATCCACGTTTTCATTGATAAGTTGAACATGAGAAAGATACAGCAAAGAATAGCAATAATCGGAATAAATGGTACAAAAGGTACTTTGAAACCGCGCTTTAGGTTAGGCTGAGTTTTTCGCAGAACCAAAATCGAAAATGAAACGGCAGCAAACGTGACAATCGCTAGCATATTCGCTAAATCTGCCAGCTGTTTTAAATCAACAAAACCAGCTACAACAGCGCCTAACGCGCCCACAAGCCATGTGGATATGACAGGTTCGCTGTTTTTTCGGTTTACTTTCGCAAAAAGAGACGGCAATAATCCATCATGGCTCATTGACATCAGTATGCGAGGCACGACAAACAAATAAGCAAATACGACGGCCATAATACCAATAACCGCTCCTATAGATACAATGAGCGCTGCCCATTCTTGTCCTACGCTATTGAGCGCATATGACAACGCATCACCTACGTTTAGCTCTTTATAAGAAACCATTCCTGTTAATACTAATGCAATTACTACGTAAATGACTGCACAAACACTTAGTGCAATCAAAATGCCTAGCGGCAAGTTTCTGTGCGGATTTTTCACTTCTTCTGCCGAAGTAGAAATGGCATCAAATCCGTTATAAGCAAAAAAGACGGAAGCTGCGCCTGCAAAGATTCCTTTCACACCAAAAGGAGTAAATGGGTGCCAGTTATTTGTATGAATAAAAAAGACGCCGACGGCTACAAATAAAAGAACAATACCTATCTTGATTAAAACCATTAAGTTATTTATTTTTTTACTTTCTTTTACCCCTCTTGTTAATAAAAACGACATGCACAGCACAATAAATACCGCAGGAAGATTAATAATACCTCCACCGCTTGGTATGGCCGTGAACGATTCAGGAAGTCTAATACCAAATTCAGTAAGCACATTATTCACATAAGATGACCATCCGCCCGCTACGGAAGCTAAAGATACCGTATAGCATCCCACGATGGACCATCCTATCAAATGCGCTACAAATTTTCCTAGTGAAACATATATGTATGTATATGCGCCTCCTGAACTTGGAATAGCTGAACCAAATTCTGCATAACACAGCGCAACAAGAATACAGGCTACTGCAGAAATAACAAAGGAAATGGAGACCGAGGGCCCTGCATCCCTCGCGGCAACTAACCCTGCTATAACCAGAACTCCTGTCCCAATAGTTGCTCCTACTCCCATCAAAATCACATCAAATAACCCTAGTGTCTTAGTTGATTCTTTTGCCGCATTTTCCTCTAACAGCTTGTTAACATCTTTTTTTGCAAACAGATTACTCATGATGACTAACCTCTCTTCATCTCATTACGAATGACTACTTTTTAGTGGTAGATCTTTCTATATATGTAACAGTGAATTATTTTACTACATTTAATTTTCTGTGTAAAATAATTTAGTTTTTGAACTTTTTAATGATTAAAATAAATTTGCTAGTGATGTTTTTTATAACATCATTATGATGTACCCGAACAGACTAAAAATATGTGTTAACAACTTTCTCAAAATTGGCTTCATTCACGATTGCTTTTGTACTATACTAAAGAAAAACTTCTTAGGAGCTACTTAAAAGATGAACTTATTTTATTTTCTAAAGGGGTTAGTGATCGGCTTTTCCGTTGCTGCACCCGTCGGTCCCATTGGTATTTTATGTATTAATCGCACGTTATCTAAAGGGCGATTACACGGATTTGTATCTGGTCTGGGAGCAGCTACAGCAGATGCTCTTTATGGATGCATCGCTGCGTTTGGCCTAACGTTCATTACAACCTTTTTACTAACCCAAAAGATTTGGCTTCAGCTGATTGGGGGATTATTTTTATGTTATTTAGGTGTACAAACTTTTCGTTCTCGACCTGCAGAGCACGCTGCCGCTGCTAGAGGAGAAGGTTTACTTCGTTCTTATACATCCGTTCTTTTTTTAACGGTTACGAATCCAATGACGATCTTATTTTTTATTGGCGTATTTTCTGGTGTAGGCATTAGTAAATCAGCATTTGATGCTGCTTCTGCTTTGACAATGGTTGCAGGCGTATTTTTAGGATCGGCCTGCTGGTGGCTTTCGCTCAGTTTTGCTATTAGTCTTGCCCGTTCGAAGTTTACGAATAACAGCTTAATCTGGGTAAATCGTATTTCGGGAGCGGTTGTACTGACTTTCGGGATATTTGCGTTATACAAATTGCTATAAAAAGTCATTTGTCTCCTTTTCTGGGGACGAATGACTTTTTTAATAGAAAAGAATAATCTTAAAAAATACCCTAAACGCTGTCTTTTCTGTATAATAGATAAATAGAAAAACAGAAAAAGTATAAAAATGCTTGAAAACTACATATTCAATCATTAGTCTTCAAACATAATAAGGGGAAATAAAGCATGACCATTCTTCTAGTAGATGACAATCAAGTCAATCTATTTGTGATTGAAAAAATTTTAAAAGGCGCTGGCTACGATAACTGTGTGTCTCTTACGTCTGCCCATGCCCTTTTCGACTATCTTAACCTGGACGATGAGAACTCAAAAACGAATTCGGTCGATTTGATTTTACTTGATATTATGATGCCCGAAATTGATGGAATCGAAGCCTGCAGGCGAATTCAACAGGTAGAACGCTTAAAACATATTCCAATTATCTTTGTCACAGCTCTAGAGGACAGCAGCAAATTAGTAGAAGCTCTAGACGCCGGTGGAACAGATTACGTCACAAAGCCGATCAATAAAGTGGAACTGCTGGCTCGTATGCGGGTAGCTTTACGCCTTAAGGCAGAAATTGACTGGCACACGGAACATGAAAAGAAAATTCAAACTGAGTTAGATTTAGCTACGCACGTACAGCAAAACTTACTCAGTCCCCCTCTACGAGAGAAAGATATTCAAATGGAAGTTTCATATTATCCTTCTTTTAAATTAGCGGGTGATATGTACTATTGGCACAAAATTGACGAGCACCGGTACGGAATTATCCTTTTTGATATGATGGGGCACGGCATCTCTGCCTCGCTTGTTTGTATGTTTATTTCGTCTGTGCTCAGAGAAGCTATCAAGTCTCTCGTAGACCCTGAGCAGGTTATTACAGAGTTGAATCGCTACATGGAATTATTGCACAGCGAAAAAGATGAAATCCCTTACTATTTCACTGCTATTTATTTAGTGATTGATACGGAAGCTAAGACAGTAGAATATGTGAATGCCGGGCATCCAGAAGGTTATATGTTAGTGGATGAACATACGCTTGTTCCTCTTCAACGAGGAAGCTGCCCTGTAGGGTTTTTTGAAGAAATGGACGTTCAGAAATCTGTTGTCAGCTTTGAGAACGATGTGCAAATTTTGCTATTTACAGACGGAGCTCTTGAATCAATGGGCCCTTGCGAAAATGAATCTGCCCTTCGTCTTCAAAAGCTTACTGAACAAAAATGGACAAATCCGCAGACATTTATGAATGAAATTTTTTCAGAAGAACAAAAGTTAAATCAGCCTGATGATATGTGCGTGCTTATGATTCAAGCACAAGCACAATAAAAAAAGACCTCATAAATGAGGTCTTTTTTTATTGCTTTTGATAAATGCGCTCGTTCCCTGCAAACTCGATATAAGAAGCTGCTCCTTCAGCAAAGCGAAGCGTTTCTTTATCACCAAGCCCAAGAAATCCTTTTGCACAAAGGCTTTCTGAAAATAAATTATACACTTGATTTTGCAGCTGAGCTGTAAAATAAATAAGGACGTTTCGGCAAATGATGACGTGAAATTCATTAAATGACTGATCCGTGACTAAATTATGCTGAGCAAAGATAATATTTTTTAACAGCGACGGATGAAAATATGCATAGTGATGATCCGTCTGATAATATTCTGAGAAGGCGTTCTTTCCACCGGCTTGAATATAATTTTTTGTATATGACTTCATTTTACGTAAAGAAAAGGCACCTTGTTTTGCTTTTTCTAATACATCTTCGTTCATATCGGTTGCGTAAATGACCGTTTTATCCATTAACCCTTCTTCTTCTAAAAGAATCGCCATAGAAAATACCTCTTCGCCCGTTGCACAGCCAGCGTGCCAAATGCGAATTTCCGGATAATCCTTTAATACCGGAATCACTTTTGTGCGAAATGCTTTAAAAAAGCTCGGATCGCGAAACATTTCTGTCACATTTATCGAAAAATCATTTAAAAGCTGATTCATAAATTCTTCTTCGTGAATCGCTTTTTCTAGCAATCGAGACACAGTTGGAATACGTTCAATTTTCATTCGATTATAGACCCGGCGACAGATAGAAGATTTAGCGTACTGTCTGAAATCGAATCCTGTTAATCGATAAATAGCCGTCAGCAGTAAATCAATCTCCAAATCTGTTTTTTTATTCATAACTAAGTCTTCACTTAAGTCTAGGTGCTTCATATCCATTTATGTTTCATACCCCGCTTAATTTACTAGCCATACACGCATAACGGAGAACAGCTGATTTAAATCTAAAGGTTTGCTGATATAATCTGATGCTCCAGCTTCCAAGCATTTTTCACGATCATTTTTCATCGCTTTAGCGGTTAGTGCAATAATAGGCAAATCAACAAGCTTTAGCTCTCCTCTAATTTTCTGCATCGCTTCATATCCGTCCATTTGCGGCATCATAATATCCATTAAAATGAGATCAAATGGTTCACTATTCTTCATCATTTCAAGACACTCTATTCCGTTATGAGCTGTCATAATGCTCATACCTTGTTTAGCTAGCGCAGTTTTTAAGGCAAAGATGTTGCGCTGGTCATCATCTACGATGAGCACTCGCTTATCCTGAAATACATTTTCATCATCTTGTAATGAAGGTTCAACTGGTTGTACAGGATGATCAATTTCAGTTATTTCTGCTTCAGGTTCAGCTTCTTCTACAGATACTGCTACTTCTTCATATGCAAAATTTACTTTTTCATAGTCAACAAGACCGTTAGAGAGACTAGGAAGATAGAGTGTAAACGTACTTCCTTTTCCTACTTCACTGCTTAGGGAAATCCAGCCGCCCAATAATTTTGCAAACTCACTGCAAATAGATAAGCCAAGTCCCGTTCCTCCGTACTTGCGAACCGTAGCTCCATCGGCCTGCTGAAACGCTTCAAAGATAAGCTGATGCTTTTCTTTTGGTATACCAATCCCTGTATCAGCTACAGCTATTTCTAGCCAGCAATCCGTATCCACTGTACGCATAGCTGTTGTAAGACGATGGTCAGCTACTCGTTGAATAGATACTGTGACAGATCCCGATTCCGTAAATTTAAATGCATTTGATAAAAGATTTTTCACAATTTGCTGGAATCTCTTTTCATCTGTGTGAATGATGTCAGGTACATCTTGTGCTTTATTAATTTTTAATTGTACTTTTTTCTGTTCAGCAACGTGGCTGAAATTACGTTCAATTTGATCTGGAAGCTCACTCATATTCATCTCAGCAAGCAAGACATCTAGTTTTCCAGACTCTACTTTTGATAAATCCAAGATGTCGTTGATTAATGCCAACAAGTCTTTTCCTGAAGAATGGATAATACGAGCATATTCTTCTTCATCTTCAGATAGCGTTTTAGCCGCGTTTTCCTCAAGCATTTCAGACAAAATAAGAATGCTGTTAAGCGGTGTTCGAAGCTCGTGCGACATATTAGCAAGGAATTCAGATTTGTATTGAGAATTCAATTCCAGCTGATGCGCTTTTTCTTCTAAATCTTCTTTTGCAGCCTCTAATTCAAACGATTTTTCTTCTGCATCTTTCGTTCTTTCTTCTAGCTGTTCATTAATCATACGCAGCTCTTCAGACTGCATTTGCAGTTCTTCTGACTGTGTTTGAAGTTCTTCAGACTGAGCCTGGAGCTCTTCTGTCATCGCCTGAGATTCTTTTAATAGACGGGCAATTTCCATTCGTCTGATTACACCATTGATAGTGAGACCAAACGTTTCAATCACTTGACTAATAAGTTCTTGCTCTAAAACTGTAAATTCGTGCAGCGATGCCAGCTCGATAACTGCAATTACTTCATCTTCAAATAAGACGGGCACAATAAAAATACTCTTAGGTTTTACGTCTCCTAATCCTGAAGCAATGAGCTGGTACGTGTCAGGTACATCGTTTATGACAAGGGTTCTTTTTTCTAAAGCAGCTTGTCCAATGAGCCCTTGGCCTATCAAAAAGCTCTCTCTTCCCGCGTCGCCTTTTCTATCTGCAAAAGCAGCTTGTTTGACGAATAGATCTCCTTTATCATTTTCCTCTCGAACATAAAATGCTCCGAAAGAAGCTCCTGTCATTTCTGAAACCGTAAAGAGAAATTTTTCCGCAAGCTTGTCTACAGATGCTATGCCTTGGTACATCGTTACAGCATGAGCAATGTTCGTTTGCAGCCAGTTTCGCTCTTCAATATTTTCTAACAACGCGTTCGTGGCTATCCCTAAATCTTTAATTTCATCATTAGATCGAACTTTAATTCTTCCTTTTAACTCGCCTTTTGAAGCCGTAATTCGTTTGATCGTTTGCGTAACTTCTTTAATCGTATTCACAATGGAATTGGATAAAACAATAGCGATAGCAAGTGAAATAAGCGTAACAAATAACAGCAAACCGTAAAGTCCAATTTTAATTTTTTGATTTTTCTCGTCTAACTCTGTTGCTCTTGTTTCAGTCGATTTTTTCTCTACATTTCTAAAAGAAGTAAACTGGCTGCGTATATCATCCATATACTGGCGCCCAGGATCTTTCTCAAAAAACTGCTGAAGCTCTTTTGTATTATTTTCTTTTTTTAATGCAATGGTCGGTTCACCAGCGGCTTCAATCCAGTCTTGAATGCTTCCTTTAATCTTCTCCAGTTTCTCCTGCTGATTTGGATTATTATTTAGAAGCTGATACAGTGCATTATAATCTTTTTCCCAACTTGATGCTGCGCTGTTATAAGGTTCTAAGTAACTCGCTTCTCCTGTAATAATATAGCCTCTTTGTCCGGTTTCCATATCGAGCAGGTGTTTTTCAATTCGATTGGTCAGATCATGCACTTCAATATCATGATCAATGATAAAATTTCGTTCTTTTTGCAAAGATGAAATTTGACTGTTTAAAACAATAAATGCAATAAATAAACAGACAATAACAATTAAATATCCAATAATAATTTTGGATTTAATGCCAAACCTCATTTTCTTTTCCATAATGTTCCTACTTTCATTCTAGATATTCTTCTAGAAGCATCCGAAAAACATGTTTATTTTTGCCGCTGGACAATTTTACTTTCAGTACACACTCTCCACTCCATCTTCCTTTGCTTGATAGGGCTTCTCTCTTTTTCCTATCAATTCAACATTCCTATTATACACTCTATTTTTGTACAGAAGAATATTTATTGTACAAGAGGGAAAGATTAATTTTCCAGTTTGGAAATATCTATTTTCAAGCTGTCTATAAAAATAGGCCCATGCTGTTAAAAGCATGAGCCTATCTTACACTATTTTTGTACACAATAAGGTAATGAAAAGTAATTTATGCTTTGGGGAATCACATAAATTATGACAACATAGGTATAAATAAATACTTACATGCGAAACGTAAAGCATTCATTATTTAAATTGTACTTGGATAGTAGAAAGCAATGCCACTTTTTTTAATTTAAATATATTTTTTTAATTTACATATCAGGTTAAAAAACTTTCATTTATTGAGCTTTTACCGACCTTACTCCGTTAGAAAAGCTGCAGATAAAAAGTTCTCCCACAAAAAAACCGTCTCTAAGTTAATAGCTTCACTTATGAGACAGCCTTTTCTTTTCCTTCTATTATTTTGCCCAGCTTTCCGTCACTTTTTTATTTTTAGAAATCCAGTTTTTCACACCTTTTGTTTCGTCTTTTGCACTGTTAATTTCTGATTCTAAAGATGCTAGTTGATCGGCACTAATAGAAAAATCTTTCAGCCACTTTGCTGCTTCTGGATAATCTTCTTTAAATGCCTTTTTGCTAATCGACTGTATTTTTTCAGGTCCAGTTGGATTCATCGTATTTTTGGGATCTTTTAAGTATCTGAGATTATACTTTTCAAAAGCCCAGTGCGGGCGCCATAACGTAACAACAATGGGTTCTTTATTAGCAATGGCTTTATCTAATTCCGATAACATGGCGGCTGTGCTGCTTTCTACTAAATTCCAGTCTTTTAACCCATAGCTTGGCATCGCATGATCTTTAGTAAGACCATTTATTCCAGATCCTGGTTCAATACTAATAATCTTTCCGTTAAACTCATCTTTCTTATTTTTTAAATCAGCTAGTGACTGCGCGTCTACGTAGTCGGGAACGGCCAATCCGCTATCTGCTTGATCATACCAAGTACCGAGCACGTCAACTTGTTTTCCAAATCTTTTCATATAAGAACTATGGGTGGTCGGCATCCATACATCCAAAAATAAATCAATGTTTCCTTGAGCAATTCCTGAGAAAAGCGGAGCTACGTCGCTTTGAACTGCTTTAACTTTATAACCTTTTTCCTCTAATAATTCCTTCCATAGAAACGTAACAGCTACGGATTCGTCCCATGGTATGTATCCAATTGTAATTTCTTTTTTAGTCGTCGTGCTGCTTGCCGTATTGCTATTACCACATGCGGAGACAAGCAGCATAATGACGATTGTTAGCATAATAAAAGAAAATTTTTTTGATTGTTTCATATACTCCCACCTTTATTCATTTTATTTACTTGATTGAATACCTTTTCTTTTTTGAGTAGAAAGGTGCGTCAGACGATCTAAAATAACGGCAATAATGACAACTGCAATCCCGCCGATAAATCCTAAGCCTACATCCAACATACTGATGCTTCTTAATACCTCAGCACCCAAGCCCCCTGCACCGACCATTGAAGAAATAACAACCATCGAAAGAGATAGCATAATAACCTGGTTTACACCCGACATAATCATAGGCAAAGCGAGCGGCAGCTGGACTTTAATTAATTTTTGCCATTCCGTCGCTCCAAAAGCTTCTGCTGCTTCTAAAGTGGTCTGGGGAACTTGCTGAAGTCCAAGCAGCGTCAGACGAACGGCAGGCGGCATTGCGAAAATAAAAGTAGCAATAAGAGCTGTAACATTCCCTAATCCAAATAAAAGTACGGACGGAATTAAGTAAACAAAAGCAGGCATTGTTTGCATAATATCAAGAATGGGCTTTATCACTGCTCCAACTTTGTTAAAGCGGTGTGATAATATGCCTAAAGGAACGCCAAATAGAAGTGAGATAATAGTAGAAGCTAAAACGAGAGATAAGGTCAGCATCGATGCTTCCCATAAATTCAAGCTAATAATAAGAAGTAAACCAAAACACGTAAATACAGCTATCTTCCAATCTGTTAACCATAGCGCTAATAGAACAAAAACAATGACCGTTACTAGCGGAGGAGAAGCGGTCAATACCCATTCGAGACTGCTTATTAAGCTGGTCATTATTTGGTTGATTCCAGTAAATACACCTGAAAAACTATCAATCATGTAATCAACAAATGAGTTTGCCCATTTATCTAAAGGAATACGAGGAATCGTCGCGGAATTTACCATCATATTTATCGGACCTCCATTTGATATGACTTAACTTCTTGTTGCTCCGTCACTGCAGTACGTTCAGTGAGATTTGCAATAAGGGTGCTTGGGGAAATCATACCTTGTAGGCGATGATGATTATCAACAATGACTACAGGCGAATGACTGTCTGTAAATAAAGGAATCATTTCTTGTAAAGACATATCGGGATTAACACAATGCGGCTGTGTCATTTCTTTTCCTTTTAAATCATGCTTATGAGCTTCTATCAGCTCCATCACCGTATAAATGCTCATTAAGCCCAATAAGCGGTCAGCACTATCAAGAACAAAAATAGTAGATAAATGATTGGTTCTCATTCTTCTTAATACGACTTGCGGTGATTCATACTCATAGGCAGCCGTTTCTACCGGAACCACCGCGTCTTTAGCAAGGCGAATTTTACCGTAATTAACGTCTTGAACAAGCAGCTTTACATAACCGGTTGCCGGTTGACTTAAAATATCTTCAGCGGTTCCAAGCTGTACAATTTCCCCGTCTTTCATCACGGCAGCCCGGTGGCCTAAAGTTAATGCTTCATCTAAATCATGCGTCACAAAAATAACTGTTTTTTGTACTTCTCCCTGAATATCAAGAAATAGCTTTTGCATATCTCTTCGAATAAGAGGATCTAAAGCTGAAAAAGGCTCATCCATCAGCAAAATCTCCTGTTCAGAAGCAAGAGCTCTCGCTAGTCCAACCCGCTGCTGCATACCTCCTGATAGTTCATAAATTCTTTTATAAGCTTGTCCATTTAAGCCCACCATTTCAAGGGCCTTTTTCCCTCGCTTTTCTCTTTCGTTTGCTGATACACCTTGTATCTCTAGACCGAATGTAATGTTGTCAATCACGGTGCGGTTTGGAAGGAGGCCCACATTTTGAAAGACCATCCCAATTTTATTTCTCCGGACTTCCTGAAGTTGTCTTTTTGGCATATGAGAAATATCTTTGTTTTCTAGATATACCGTCCCTTCTGTCGGTTCTACAAGTCCGTTCAAGCATCGAAGTAAAGTAGATTTCCCGCTTCCTGATAATCCAATTAACACAAAGGTTTCTCCCTTTTTCACTTCGAAATGAGCATTGTAAATAGCAACGGTTGTCTTAGTAGCTTGTTCGACTTCATATTTACTTTCTCCAGCTTCTCGTAGCTTAAGAGCCTGTTCTTTTTGGCGACCAAATACTTTTGAAACATCGGTAACGCGGATAATGGGTTCTGTTAGTTTAGAGCTTGTACTCAATTTATTTCCCCCTTATTTTAAAGTAGATTGTTAGAGGTGGTCTGACACCTCAAGGTAACGTGTCAGACCACCTCCACTTACTATTCGACCTTCATACCGATTGCTTCCAATACATAATTGTAAAAATGAGAAACGTGCTGTTCGATAGGTACTAAAATACCTCCTTCTTTATAAGATTTTGAGCTCATATTTTCTTGACACCACTCACACGCTTCAAAGTCTTGTAAATTAACGCGGTGAAATAATTCCACGGCATCTTTTGGGTCAAAATCAGACTTAGCCATTTCTTCCGGGTCGAATAACCATTCACAAATCACTTTAGACTTTTCCGCACTAATTGGAATAATACGATGAATAATAACGTGATCCGGTGTTAAATTGATAAATACAAGCGGCAGAACGGTAATGCCAAAATACGTGCGGTCATCTTCCGGAAGCAATCCTTTTAGCATAGGACGGCTTCCTTTCCCGCTGATTGAAAAAGCTTCTAATTCATTTCCAAACTTAGCTCCGCCTCCCACGGAATTTTGAGTGCCCACTCCCAAACGAAATTCAGGCAGCGTGGCCGTAAGTTCAGGATGAATAGAGGAACAGTGATAGCACTCTTGAAAGTTTTCTACAATAAGCTTCCAGTTTGCCTCGACTTCATATTCTTCACGATGAGCGGATTTCAAGTTTTGAATTTCATATCTAGCAAACGTATAAAGTTCTCCAAAACGATCAAAAATTTGTGCGTCTAGCTGATATTCAACAGACATAGGATTGTCAGATAAATTAACCCAAACCATACCGTGCCACACTTCAATGTGAACGGATGTTAGTCCGTAATTTTCATTATGCACGAGTTCTTCTCGACAGTGGCTTGTGTTAGGAACACCCACTAAATCACCATCTAAGCTATAACTCCACGAATGATATGGACAGCGAATAACACCTGCTTTACCGGATGCTTGGCTGCACAGCTTAGCTCCTCGATGCCGACATACGTTCAAGAATCCACGCAGCACGTGATCTTTTCCCCTAGTAATTAAAATATTTTCGCCTTCAACTCTCGTCGTAATATATTGTCCCGGCTCTGCTATTTCGTATTCAAATGCAACTAAACTCCATGATTTAGAAAATATATGATCTTTTTCTAACTTAAAAATGTCCGAAGATGTATACAGCTCTCCTTTCAACGTGGGCTCAAGTCTCCCATTATCATTCACTAAACCATGTTCCATAACCATCTACTATTCCTCCTTCGCTTCTTTAGAAACATTTAAATAGAACCATTCGCAAGAGCTGACGACGATTTATACTATTTTATTCGCCGCAAATCGCTGCGGAGTAAACAAATCAATTGGGTGATTAGTTTTTCCCTCTATCACTAAATCTGCTAAAATCTCTCCTACTACGCTTGCAAACTTAAAACCATGTCCAGAAAATCCAGCTGCAATCGCTACTTGAGGATATTCAGGATGCAGTGAAATGACAAAATGCTCATCTGGTGTATTGGTATACATGCACGTTTTCCCTTGTAAAAATCGACCGTTAAGCTGTGGAATACCTTGAGATAGATAGTGCCGCATCATGTTCACTTCGTCTTCATATATATTTCGATCAATCGTTTCCGGCGTACACGCTGTTCCTTTTCGAAAAAACGCCACTTTTGCTCCTTCAGCCTTTAATCCAAAAGAAGGGAAACCATACAACTGTACATAATCATCTGCTTCCCAAATATAAATCGGCTGTTTTCCCACTGAAAAAACATCTATTCCTTGTGTTGGTTCAAAAAACATTTGCATATGACGCTCTACTTGTAAGCTAACACCTAAATCCCGTAATAAATCGGGTGCCCAAGCGCCTGCAGAAATAATGATTTTTCCAGCTTCATATATTCCATTAGCTGTTACAACGCGCACGCCTTCACCAGAAGGATGAGCTTCCCACGACACCACTTCCTCAAAAAAATGAAGCTCAGCTCCGTACTTTTCTGCTTGAAGAAGGTGAGTATATACGCTCGCTTCCGGCCTAACGAATCCAGCTTTTTCTTCATATAGAGCAACCGTAGCAGGTGAAGGTGTAAACGCCGGAAACCGTTTGTAAATATCCTTTGCTTCTAGAATCTCATACGCAAGATTCCACTGTTTAGAGCTTTCGATGCTTCCAGAAACCGTCAAGCTATCAGGAGGTCCCATCATAAGTCCACCGGTAACCGTAAGAATTTCTTGACCGCTTTCTCTTTCAATTTCATTCCATAATTCGTAGGCGCGAAGCAATAATGGAACGTAAGCAGGGTCTTCAAAATACGACTGTCGAATGATTCTAGAACCGCCGTGACTCGATCCTAGGTCATGAGCGGGACCGTATTGTTCTAACCCCAATACCCGCTGACCTTTTTTGGCGAGCTGATAAGCAGCCGTACTCCCCATAGCTCCTAATCCGATAATAATGACATCATAATGTGTTGACATCTGCATTCCTCCTGTCTTTCGATTGATCAATTAAACTACCGCTGGGGAGTGTGTCATCATTGTTGCTTTATAACGCTGACCAAAGTATTCGACTTCTAAAACCATTTCTTCATCTACAGCTCGAGATAATAAAGTGTGTACAATTCCTTTTCCTAAGCTGTATGAATAGCCGGCACTTGTCACAAATCCGAGGGCTGTTTCTCCATAAAAGACCGGTTCATATCCCATTACTATCGCTGAAGGATCATCTAATATGAGCGTCGCTAATACTGTTTTAGAATCTTTTCGCTGACGATCAAGCAATGCCTCTTTTCCAATAAAAAATGGTTTTGTTAAATCAACCATTTTATGAAGGTTAACTTCATATGGATGATGCTCACTCCAAAAGTCTTTCCCGCTTTTTAACGAAAAAGATTCAATTCGAAGATTTTCAAGAGCCCGGTCTCCCGCGGCAATCAGCTGATAAGGCTGTCCTTGTTCAATTAATAAATCCCATAAATTCAGGCCTTGATCGGAAGTCGTAATCAACTCCCAGCTCTCCATTCCCCCGTAGGAATCACGCAGAGCAAGAACTGAACTATTTTCAATAAACAGGGTTTTCGCTTGCCCTTGAATCCAAGCGCTGCTAAGGTCTGATCGTTGAGCCACGGACTTCATTACTCCTTTAGCTCTAGGACCAATTAATGCTATACTGCATGTCCCTGACGTTACATCTTGAAAAACGACTTGACCGTTTTGAGGCACGTGTTTTTGAATCCAGCTTGCTTCTACAGCTCCCGTACAAACAATCAAGAAAGTGGATATATTTTTGCGAATAACCGTTATTTGATCTTTTATGCCGCCTCGCTCATGCAACATACACGTACGTATGCTTTGACCTACTGTAATGTCTATATTTCCTGTCGTTAGCTTCTGTAAAAACTGGAGAGCTCCTTCCCCTTTAATTTCCAACCTTTTCTTTGCTGCCGTTGTATCGTAAATCGCTGCGTACTGACGAGTATGCAACTGTTCAGCCTCGATAATCGGTGACCAATATTCAGCGGACCATCCCTTTCTTATTACCATCTTCTTTTCATATGTGGATATAAGCGGATAGTTAGCTTCATACCACTGCGGCTGCTCCCACCCTGCTTTTTCGTTAAAATACGCTTTTAGTTCTTGCTGACGCATATAAAATGGACTTACGCGCATGTTTCGCGATACTTTTCGCTGCATAAATGGATGATGAATGCTATAAACCTCTTCATACTCTTCAATAGACCGCTGTTTGTAATAAACAGGGCTGCATGCATACGTATCGAAACGATTGATATCGCATAGCTCCAAATCCACAGTCGGGGCACCATTCATCATCCATTCAGCCATTTGTCTAGCGACACCTGCAGAGTGCGTTACCCATATGGCTTCGGCTACCCAAAATCCCTCTACTGCTTGTGATTTGCCAAGCAGCGGCATCCCATCAGGTGTGAAGGAAAAAATGCCGTTGATTCCTTTTTTTATTCCTGCTCGTTTTAATGCCGGAATTAACTCCATTGCATCTTCCCACGGTTTTTCAAAATCTTTTGGTGTAAAAGGATTAACTGAAGGCATTTCTTTTGTTTCTCCGTATTTTGTAATGTCACTGAGTTCGACTGGAAACGGCTCATGCTGATATGATCCAATCCCAAGCCCTTTCTCTACCTGACGAAAATAAATTGCATTATCCTGATCTCGAATAAGAGGAGTCGCGGCTTCTTCCGTTTCTCCGTTTAATTCAAGTAAATCATTTGTAAACACATATTGATGAGCCATCGGCTGAAGAGGAATCGTTACACCAACCATTTCTCCGATGCGAGGTCCCCAAAATCCGGCACAGCACACGATTACATCTGCTTCAAATTTTCCAGCGCTCGTGTACACTGCCTTTACTTGACCATTTGTCACTTCGATATTCTTCACTTCTGTATGACCGTAAAATTCTACTCCACACTCTTTAGAAAAACGAGTCATTTTATCAACGGCATGCAAAGGTTTGGCAATACCGTCTGACGGAACATAGAGACCTCCGCAAATACGCTCAGGACAAATCAGCGAATTTTTTTCCGCGCATTCCTGCGGTGAAAGAAGAAAAGCTTCGATTCCCCATGAGCTGGCAACACCAGCCTTTCTCTTTAGGTCTTCTAATCGCTCTGGTGTACGGGCAACTTCTAAACTGCCGACAGGATAAAACGAGCGCTGTTCATCTGTACTCAACTCTTTAAAGGTCTCGACTGTTTGAGAAGCTAGTGTTGTCAGGATTTTTGAAAAGCTAAGCTGAAATACAAGCCCCGGAGCGTGAGAAGTAGATCCTCCCGTTTCAAACAAAGGGCCTTGCTCAATCACTGTTATGTTTCTTTGCCCCATTTTGCTTAAATAGTAGGCAATGCTGCACCCGACAATTCCAGCTCCTATCACTACTATCCTCTTATGTTCCATCACTTCATATCTCCCTCCTTTTTTGGTTTGAAGATGTTAAATATTGTCGATAGTTAATTATATTTTTAATATTCATAATTTTCAAAGTATTTTGTCAAAAAGTGTGACATAGATTTTTTCAGACTTTCTTCCGCTAATGTTCGGATAACGCTTTCTTAACTTTAAAATACCAGAAAAACTGCCGTCTTTTTCTTTCGAATAACGAATTTTAAAGAAACTATCTATCTGTCAAAATGACACTTATCGATGAATGGTTATACCAAAAAATGACGGAAAGAAGATAGCTAAAATAACTTAGCTATCTTCTTTTTCAACCATTTACCGATTAATTAATTTTGAAGGTCTAAATACTTTTGCTTATTTTTAGACCAAAGTTGCTTGTTTGACTACTTTTTTCATTTCTTCTGCAACGTTTCTTTTGTCTTTTTCACTTATAATCCCCCCGCCTACAATCACAAGATCCGGCTGTGACTGCACGATTTCAGGAAGTGTATTCAGTTTAATACCTCCTGCGACCGCTGTTTTTGCATTTTTCACAACTCGTTTAATCGTTTGAAGGTGATCGAACGGGGTTTCTCCTTCAGCTTGAAGATCATACCCTGTGTGTACACAAATATAGTCAACACCGAGTGCATCGACTTCTTTTGCACGTTGTTCAAGGTTTTTTACATTAATCATATCAACAAGAATTTGTGTTCCTTGTTTTTTGGCCTCTTCTACAGCGCCTTTTATAGTCGAATCATCAGTAGCGCCAAGAATGGTAATAATACTAGCCCCCGCTTCAGAAGCTTTCATTACTTCATAAGCACCTGCATCCATAATTTTCAAATCAGCTAATACCTTTAAAGACGGAAAGGCTTCCTTGATTTCTTTGACTGCTTTTAGCCCTTCGTTAATCACAACTGGAGTTCCAATTTCTACAATATCGATATACTCTTGAACCTCCTGCACTACTTCTTTTGCCTCTGAAATATTTACAAGATCCAATGCTAATTGAAGTTCCATACTTACTTCACTCCTTCATTAAATGGGGTTGTCTAGCATGAATTCATTGTAAAACCGTTACTTTCAAAAAAAAAGTAGGCACTTTTAAAACATATAGTCACTAAAAATATACTATGGACGCTTCAATGCAGCGTATCATTCGTGTTTATTTTAGAAAATTCTGAATAATAAGGGTAGTTTTATTCTTTTTCAACAAAAGGTTTTAACCCATATGGCTGGAATTATTCATTTCAGGATCTATAACGGTTTCCATATAATTTTTTCCCCACTCATCCATGCTCTCAAGGATGGGCATCAAGCTTCTCCCGTGTTCAGTCAAGGAATATTCAACTTTTGGAGGGACAACCGGATAGACTTTTCGGTGAACGATTTGATCTTCTTCTAATTCTCGCAGCTGACTTACTAACATTCGCTGAGTAATTCCCGGCATCATGGACTTTAACTCCCCAAATCGTTTCGTCCCTTCTTTTCCTAGGTGCCACATAATCAACATTTTCCACTTGCCTCCAATAATCGTTAACGTTAATTCCTTTTCACAGTTAAACGTTTTGCTAAAAAGTCTGCTCAATCCTTTTTCCTCCCTTTTTATGCGTAATAGTATAGTTTTAGACACTATATGAAAATAAAGTGCCTACTTATAAAGGAAAATTGTACCTGCTATACTGTAATCTGTAAAGACGGTAAAAGACTATATTCACTGTAATAGACCGTTAAAATAAAGGAGGAGATCAATTGGGCAGTGTAGCTCGTTCACGTGATAATTGTCTCAAGTCTCATTCACCACAAGCGTTAGAAGTGGATTCCATGACCTTTATCTTATTTGGAGCAACAGGAGATTTAGCTAAAAGAAAAATTTTTCCTGCGTTATATAATTTATTTTTAGATAAAAAACTGCCTTCTTCCTTTTCTATTGTTGGTACGGGTAGAAGCAACTGGTCTAATGATGCCTTTCAAATATATGTAGAAGAATCAGTAAAGACTTTTTCAAGGCGCTTTAGCCAAGGTGAATCCAAGATAAAAGAATTTCTTAAGACAGTTGGCTATCATAAAATGGATGTTACCAATAGTGATGGATATGACCAGTTGCTGCAGGCTATTCAAGAAGGCGAAGCAGAATTAAATATTCCTGAAAATCGTCTTTTCTATTTATCAGTGGCTCCTGAATTTGTAGACGTTATTGCTTCAAATATAAATAGCGGCAGATTGGGATCTACAAAAGGCTGGAAACGTCTTATTATCGAAAAGCCTTTCGGACACGATTTACAATCTGCTCAAGTGTTAAATCAAAAGCTTACTGAAACGTTCAATGAAGAAGAGATTTATCGTATCGACCACTATCTGGGAAAACCAATGATTCAAAATTTGGAGGCTCTAGCATCTGCAAACCCTATTTTACAAGCACTATGGAATCATCACTACGTTGCAAATGTCCAAATTACAGCTAGTGAAACAGTTGGTGTAGAAGAAAGAGCGCCTTACTATGATCAGTCCGGTGCAATTAGGGATATGTTCCAAAACCATATGCTTCAAATGCTGATGATGACTGCCATGCAGCTGCCAAAGACACTTAACATCGCAAAAACTCGCCAACAAAAGATAAAAATTATGAAAAGCCTTCGCCCTCTACAAAAAGAGTTTATCCATTCGAACGTCATAAGAGGTCAATACGAAGGAGGAAAAATCCAAAATCGTTCCGTTATAGGATATAAAGATGAGCCCGGCATCAATGCAGCTTCCGTTAATGACACATTTATAGCAGTCCGGGTATGGATTGATCATGAGCTTTGGAAAGGAGTACCCTTCTATCTTCGCACAGGAAAACGAATGAGTAAAAAATGCACGCGTATCGTCATTGAATTTAAACATCCTTTAAAAGATGTTTATAAAGATGAAGAAGTTATTCCTAACCTTTTGGTTGTCGAAATCAGCCCAAATGAAGGTATCTCACTGCAATTAAACAGCAAAAATCCTTTGAATGACAATAAAATCGAACCTATTTTCATCAATTTCTCAACAAATCAAAAAGAAGTACCCGAAGCTTATGAACTGCTGTTATCTGATGCTTTACAGGGAGACTCCACATTTTTTGCTCATTGGGAAGAGGTTGAATTATCTTGGAAATGGGTGCAACCTATTTTAGAAGTTTTTAATAATGAACGCTTTCCTCTTCATTTTTATCCTGCGGGTACGATGGGCCCAGCAGCTTCAAATCATTTGTTAGAAGACGACGGGTTTAAGTGGTGGTGATTACTTTTAATCTCGTTAAAAAGAGGCTGGGGTAAAAGCATTTTATTTGAAGAAAGATCCGAACGATGAAGCGAGATTCTTGATGGAGAATCCAACTCGTTCGGATGTTTTCATTGTGGTTGTAAACGCAGGTTTAATGTATGTAGTTGCTTCTAATTGTTGATAGGGCAAGACGAAGACTCCTGCCGCCTGCGGAAAGCGAAGTCTTGTAGGGAAATCAGCTGCCGTATCACAAGCTGTTCAGCTCATGTATATTAGTTGTTCGTATCTTCTTTATTTAATATCAGCCATTTGATTTTTCGATCTCGCTCTTTTTTTTCGTGTTCATCAACCAAATCATATTTCTTCAGCAAGTGAAACATCTCGTTTAATGTTGTTTGCGAAGGATTTCGTACGAGAAACTCATGAAATAACGGGCGAATATCTTCTGGCAGCCATTGTGACTGCGAGTTAAACTTCTGCTGTACATCTTCTACCGAGTGGTCTAAATTACATTTACCCATACCTTTTCCTCCCTTTTTATGTAACTGTTTTGCATTTTTTAGTCTTCTTTTCGTTTAAACGTACTTGGCATAACAACTGCCACAACTTCTCCGGTCGCAACAATGATGTCACTCGCGTATACTTCTGTTTTAACTCTCCATTTCTTCGGGTGAATTTCTTCAACCGTTCCTATTGCTTTTAGTACTTCACCCTGCGGCGTTGGTTTTTTAAAATCCACGTGGAGAGAACCGGTAACAAACCGCGGCGGCTCTGCTGAATCTCCTATTTCGTAGCCATTTTTACGGTATAGAGCAAGAGATGCAGAGCCTGTTCCATGGCAATCAATCAGTGAGGCAAGAAGTCCGCCATAAACAAATCCTGGTATGGCTGTATGTTCAGGCTTAGGTGTATAAAGGGTAATGGTTTTTTCTCCTAGCCATCCTGTCCGAAAATGATAGCCGTCCTGATTTAATCGGCCGCAGCCGTAACACCATGCAAAATCATCCGGATATTCGTCTTGAATCGCTTTTACTACTTTTCCCATGCTTCACCACTCCTTTTTTCAGAATATTTTAACACATTTTCTCCTACAATCGTTAGAACTAAACGGACTATTTTCAAGCTTAAATAACTAAAAATCATCATAGAAGAAAAGCCTCACTTGAAAAATAATCGATTAACTAGGTTTTTATTTATAAATGATGGTGACGAGAAAGCATCTTTCTAATTGAAAGGTGCTTTTTTGTTTCTTATAAAAATATAAAAAAGAGGAGAGTTTTTATGAAGAACATTTTTATGAAATCAATGACCGTTCTTACCTTATTAATGGTCGCATTATGTGGAGTAAATCAGGTGAAAACAGAAGCAGCAAGTAAACCAGCGAATCAAGATCTAATCATCATTAACAAGTACTATAACAAGCTTGCCTATTTTCATAATGGTTATATTGAAATCGTTGATCCAGTAGCAACGGGAAAAACATCTGTTGGCTTCTTTAAGGTGGTAAACAAAATTAAAAACCGCCCTTACTATACAGGACATATTCCTGGGGGCGATCCTCGCAACCCATTAGGAAAAAGGTGGTTAGGATTAAATGCAAACGGTATTCACGGCAATAACAATGCTTGTTGTTTCATAATTATTTACTTCTATTACTGAGCGATAGAATGGAAATATCTTTCCATCCATATGCTTCATCTTCTACTATGCACTCTCCAAATTGGCTCTCTCGGTGAGTATAATACTTACCTCCCAAACGTTTATAAAATCCACGTCCAGATTTGTTATTTTTCATCACCCATACCATCATAGAAGAAATACCTTCATTCATAAAATGTTCAGCAACAGTTGAAATTAGACTTCTTCCAGTACCTAGTCCTTGAGCAGCAGGTAACAGGTAAAGTGCGTATAATTCTCCTTTAAATTCCTTGTCATTATTAATTTGAGCTGCTGCAAATCCAATAATTTCTTCAGAGTCATTACTAGCAATGTAAATAAATGATTTATGTAGTGAATCACTAAAAAATTTCATCCATTTATTTTTAGCTTCTTCATACGATAGTTCGTTTAGAAAGTTGTCTGGAACTAAACCATTATAAGTTGTCTTCCACGTATCAACATAAATCTTTGATATCACCCTTATATCGTTTATGTTTGCTTTTCTAATTTTCACCTTAAGCACCCCTTCTACATTCTAAACATAATTAACTTTATGTACTTACTATATATAAAAAAAGTTTTATTATCTAATATTGAAAGTATGTGATATACAGAGGTAGTTACCATAATGTAAATTCCCGGAAATTATAGTTCTTCCAGCGTCTTCTCTAAATTTCAGCTTGATACTTAAGGGTGGGAATTCTATAATATAAATTATTAAAATAACTAAAAGCTGTAAAAGTCTGTTTACAGCAGGTGGATTTTTCGTTTGAATTTATTATTTTACTTTTCGCCACCCATCTCATATTTGAGATGGGTGGCTTTATTGTGTTGTATGGAGGATTTAATAATGAAAATTTTAAACTATGCTTTACTTGTTTTTCTGGGTGGTTGTTCTTATGGAGTGGTATCAACGTTTGTCAAATTAGGGTATGGTGAGGGATTTAGACTAAGTGAAGTAACAGGAAGTCAATATTTTTTTGGTGCTATCATGTTGTGGGCTATTGCAATCTTTGTTCCAAAAGACCGTTTGAAATGTAAACAGTGGGTTACTTTGGCCATAGGAGGCATACCGATGGGGCTAACAGGTATTTTTTATAATCAAGCGCTTGGTTATATTAATGCCTCATTTGCCATCATCCTTCTACTGCAATTCACATGGATAAGTATGGTTTTGCAATATGTATTTACTAAAGAAGCACCCAGTCGAAAAAGCTTCATCTCAACGATAATTATTCTTCTCGGTTCTGTCCTTGCTTCTGGATTTTTGCAAACTGGCATCATTTTTTCTTTTGCTGGAATCAGTTGGGGTATACTTGCTGCTTGCTCCTTTGCTTTCTTTATTTTTATAAGTGGGAACACAAATATATCTGTGCATCCTATTTATAAAAGCGCTATTATGACAACCGGAGCGTCATTGCTTATATTTATTTCATTACCACCAGTATTTCTTATAAACAGTGCGCTTACAGATGGACTATTCATGTATGGTCTTCTTACTGGATTCTTCGGTTCACTTGTTCCACCTATTTTTTTTAATATTGGCATGCCTAAAGTAGGTGGAAGCTTAGGGACCATTCTAAGTGCATCAGAGTTACCAACGGCCGTAATTATGTCTACACTTGTTCTCCACGAAACCGTCACCTTCCTTCAATGGATCGGTGTGATCATCATTCTAGGTGGAATTGCGTATCCAAACGTTCAGAGTCATAAGACCACTCGTTTAATAAAGAAAAACGTATAACATTTGCACTCACTATTTCTATAATTGAAAAGTTACCCTGCCAAACAATCTATTTTGGCAAAGGGTAGTTTTTTTACTTAATGATATATAATATTCCATTCTAACTGATATTGGGTAAGAGCTTTATTTTCTTAACGATTATATACACCGCATAATAATGGTTGAATATGCACAAATTAAACAATAAAACTAATTTAAAGGTGAATATAATGTCTTCTTCATTAAATAAATCTTCTCAAAATATTTCAAAGAGAATTGAAAGACAATTTCAAATCACAAGCGATTTTGAGAAAAGGACTATTTTAAAAGATAAAATTACAATATTTTATTTAAATACAATTGTAGATAAAGACCAGATACAAAAATATATTATTGAACCTTTACAGCAAACATGGGAAACGGTTAATGAAGATAATCCATCTATCCAGCAAATAAAGACTATTGTTAATTCTGCTTCTCTGAAAGAAACTCAGTCAGTTGAAGAGATCCAAGATGCTTTGGTTAAAGGAAATACCTTTCTTCTTATAGAGGGAGAAACAAGTGGATTGCTTATACCTACAACTAAATGGATAGAGCGAGGGTTAGAAGAAACATTAGGAGAACGAGCGATAAGAGGACCAGCAGTAGGTTTCACAGAAACTCTAACGACCAATATAAATATAATACGACGTATTATTCAGACACCCCAATTAATCATTGATACAAAACCATGTGGCACACATTTAAAAACAGATATATCTATCATTTACATGAAACACTTGGTGAATCGATCCATTTTACAAGAAGTACAGCATCGAATCTCTAAGATAGATGTAGACTACATACTAGCTTCAAGAATAGTCGAAGATGCTATTGAAGGAAAACCTAAAACTTTTGTTAACCTAGTTATGACAAAAGAGCGTGTGGACACAACGACTTCAGCTCTCTTAGAAGGTAAAGTAATTGTATTCGTAGATGGATCCCCTTATTCGATTATAGCCCCGAGTTTATTTGTCGATTTCTTTCAATCCGCAGATGACTTTCATTTAAAAACTGGACGTTTGATCAATCGGTCTATTCGATATTTTGGCTTTATTACTTCGATTCTTATTCCTGGCATTTATGTTGGTCTAGAAAAATTCCATAGTGATACATACAGTAAAAAAATCCAAAAAGATCTGTTTAACCATGGAGAATTATTACCTACGTTTTGGGAAATAGCCCTTTTACTTATTTTATTTCGTATATTAATTGATATAGGCACACGTGCTCCCAAAGGAACGGTTATCATCATCACATTGTTAGCAACTATTGTTATTGGTGAAATGTCTGTTTCAGCTAAACTTATCCATCCCGCAAGCTTAGTAGTAACAGGATTAAGTGTTTATCTATCTACTTTAGTTATTTATCGAGGACAAAGTGGAATAGGTTCATTAAGATTTTTATATTTCTTTACTTGCTATTACTTTGGTTTGCCAAGCATTATGCTTGTTTCAACTATTGTTATTCTATATCTTGTACAGTTAAAATCAGTAGGTGTACCGTATTTATCACCTCTTATTCCATTTAGGTGTGATGAATTTCAAGATATATTCGTCCGTGGGAATTTGCGTAAACTTCAAAGAAAGTCTCATGAATTTCCAAATGTTGAATAGGTAAAACATAAACTTTTAACGTTTTGAATAAATTATCCAAGATGTTCTGAAACGTCAGCTAAGCATTGATTATCATTCATGAAATAGAAAAAACAACTGATTGGCCCCAGTTGTTTTTTCTGCTTTTAAGCTGTATATCGTATACAAAGTTAGTTACCATAATGTTACTTATAGGCAAAAGGATACAAAAACACTAATTTATACTTACTGACTAAAACATTCGGGTTGAAGTGTGCTAGCATCGTCTTTCCCACCTACAAAAAAGGTAAAATAGTTCCCGTTGTAGTCATCTTCAGCCGTCATTTCCCAATTAATGTCTTTTTCCCAATTTAATTTTTTTACTTTTTTTCCCTGCTCATTCACATAATAATATTCTGAGTTATGCCAACCTGAATCTACCATTGAATACCAACCAAAAGATTCTGGGGAAGACGTTTCCAACCTTCCATCTTTAGAAATTTTATGAATGATTTTCTCATTTTGGACCTTTAAAGGTGCCTTGCCTTTCACATCATAAAAGATACCCACACAACCCGTATAACCATTCGGGATTAAATATACCGTGTCTGTTCCCTTTCGTTCATGAAAAAACAAAAAATAGATTGTACCAACTAACAACAATAATCCCATAAATATGTATCCGATTTTTTTCATTCTTTACTCCTTCGATTTCAGCACAAATCTTTAATAAATTTATAAAAAATACAAGGTTAGTTCATATGACAAACGTTATCGCTAATAAAAAGGACTCCTCTTAAGGAGCCTGCGGTCATATTAAGTCCTTTTCCATATCTTTATTTTATTTACTAAGGTAAAATTCCTTATCAAAAGTAGATAGATTAACTTCTCTAGAACCTTTTTTATAAACTTGATCTGCCCCCATTGTTTCTCCCTTTCTCCATCCATATAACCAAATACTTACTTGGTACCAAGGAGGAATACTTCCTGCTTCAGAGGCAATAAACCATTTATATTTTTCAGTGACATAGTCCTCACCTACAGTTGTTTTTACTAAGTGGGCTTCGCGAGGTATAGGAAATTCTTCAACATCATGAGATGGAGTATAAGCCAGCTTGAAATAACCGATTAATAACAGTGCAATGATAACAACAGCAAACATCTTTTTTCTTTTCTTTATCATAAAATGTATAAATTTTCCTTTTTAATATTAATATAGCACTACAAATAAAGGAAATATATGAAAAGTAATAGATATAAACAGATCAAAAGAATTCTATTTAGAAATTCTTGAATTTCAGCTTATATATGAACGCGCAGAAGAAAAGTTTGCATTTATTTCACTCAACGGTGCTCAAATAATGATCGAAGAATGTAATGTACACTGGCAAACTGGAGAACTTGAATATCCATATGGTCGAGGAATCAACTTTCAAATTGAAGTAGAAAACATAGAAAGTATCTTACAAAACTTAAAGAGGCACAGAATCAAACTTTTTAGAGAGAGTATGCTAAATAATTATAGTGGATTTATTTAAAAAGAGTTTATAGTTCAAGATCCAGATGGTTATTTGTTACGATTTTCTCAACCATGTTAAGTACCATGACAAAACCACTTTAGTCTATGAAACCCATATAGAAAAATAAGTTAACTTAATGTTAATTTTAGGATCTTGCTATTTAGGCAAGTTCCTACGTTTTTTTTAACTTTATATATAGAGTCTGAACTTGAAGATAATGACTGTACTATGGCAAACTGGTATAACTCTTTCAATGTATCCTTTTCTGCATAAACTTTCATCCACTCAATGCCATTAGAAACTGAAAAACAAAGACCCACTTTTTTTCTTTCCGGATTACATCTTTACAGAACCTAATGGCTGCAATACTTTCTCCTGTATTCGGATTCTCCAAGATACCAGGATCATAGCTGGAAGCAAAAATACTTAGCTCCTTGAACTTCTCTATCCCTAGAAAGATTAAAATAAACCCCCTCTGCCATCCTGTTGCATTCCAAAGCTGTTCATATCCTTTGATAACTTCTTTTTTAAATCTAGTTGATACTTGTTACGAGTAAGAGAAAGTATATCCGTGCACTGATGAAATAACTCTGTGTCTTTGTTAAGGCCATAAACATAGCATTCCTGAGCATATGTAAGCAGTGGATGAAGAATTAAATCATGCGCTGGTAGCGTTTCACTCTCTTCATAATCGTAAAATCCATTGGGAATTAACCCAACAAAAAAATGATCCAAAAAAACGCCACCTTTCAACCCAAAAGCTTCTTTATTTATATCATACCAATCGTTATAAGAAGTGTGTATCATATACATATCTAGTTGACATAATCAAAATTCTAGGAAGTAAAAAGAGGAGCTCTAGCTCCTCTTTATTTCTGAAAGTCTTGATTAAAAGTCTCAGCAATAAACATAAATTCTACATCGTCTTTATGGATAAAAAATGTAGTACATCCATCAATATCTGTAATCCTGTTTGATTGAGAACATATAACGTCTACCTCAACTAATTTAAAATTAATAGCATCAGTATTTTCAGTATCCAAACCAGTTGTTAAATAGTGAACACTATCTCCAAAAGACTTGAAAACAAGCCTTTTTCCTTTTAGTTCCTTATCGTTAACCTCAAAATAATTGTTATTCAGTATGCCTTTAAAGGGTATCATTTTTGGAAAGCATTCAATATGATGGATACCTTCATAACATCTTAAGCTAAACATATAAGCGCGTGTTTCATTTGGCTCAATCTCAATACCGTATTTATAAGTAAACGTCTTATAAACCATTTCATAAAACAATGGAATGACAATATCGTCCCAAGCATCATAAGCATGAGCATGTATGGGAATTAGATGAGGGTATAAGCTCGTAATTGCTTGTTGGAAATTCAACAAAATGTCTGTGTCAGTAAGTTCACTCAAAGAATCATCCACTTCATGATTCTTAATCTTAGATAATCTATTATCGATCATTCAGCCATCCCTCCCTCCTTAGAAGAAAAGTGTTACTCTTTAATTATACCTTTATCGGGATTAACAACTGTATACCATATACAAAATCAGTTTACATAATACCTCCCAGAACACATCGCTAAAAAGAATCCTCTTGGGAGAAGGGGTCTAGATAAGGTCCTGTTTCTTTTTATACATCCTTGATAGAACGCGTTTTTCTCTGCAGATAATTGAAGATAAGATGTATAAAATGTGCACCCCATATCTATATGCTCTTTCTAATTCTTCTTCAAATTATTAAGATAAAATGTGCCCGCCTTCCACGTGAAGAACGGTTCCAGTCACAAAACTATTTTGGAGCAAGTATAATACGCTTTGTGCAACATCTTCAGCTCTTCCTATTCGTTTCACAGGAAGTTTGTTTCCCATCGTAGCATAGAAATGGTTACGGATTTCTTCTGGCATTTTGTTGCGGGAAGGTGTATCAATGATACCGGGTGAAATGATGTTCACTCGGATCGGAGCAAGTTCTAATGCCAAGGTCTGAGCTAAATTTGAAACGGCGGCATTGACTGCACCTAGCATTGACGAACCAACCATCGATTTGTAGGCTACCACTCCAGAGAATAAAATGATCGAACCGTGTGGTAAAACTTTTGGAGCTCCGTATTTAGCTGCGTAGTATTGGCCCCAAAATTTGTTTTCAAACAATTGCCGAGCTTGGGTTGTATTGGTGTCTAGGAATGACCCACTGGATGTTTCTGCGGCGCTCACCACAAGATGGTCGAATTGGCCAACTTTTTCAAAGAAAGACTGAACTTGCTGTTCTTGAGTTGTATCTAGCGTAAAAGCCGTGGCCCTAGCCCCTAGTTGCTCTTTTGCATTCTGTAATTTATTTTTGGAACGGCTAGCAATAATTACTTCTGCTCCTTGAGCTATTACTTGTTTAGCTGACTCAAAACCAATCCCTGAGCTTCCACCAATAATCACAATTTTTTTACCTTTTAACATGCTTTTACCTCCCCATGATTTTACTTAATAGATTAAAGATCCAATACTTCTTTCAGATGTATATCAAGTTCGAATATAAATTTTTCAATATTGGGATTTTTAATTACATCATAACAAGTGAAACTCTTTAAAGGTTTCATTCCGAGGAATTTATGTACACGATGTAAATGGCTTAATGTATCTTCTAAGCTGTTCCCTTCAAAAAATTGAGTTGGATTGTTAAATGCTTGTTCGGGAGCATTCCAGGTAGTCGAAAACATATATTTCTTTTCGGTCAATAACCCACCTCTTCCATATTGATCAGCACCCTTAAAAAATAAACCATAAGCATAAACTTCATCCATATACGTCTTCAATAAGCCTGGGACACTGAACCAATAGATAGGTGTTTGGTAAATTATAATATCAGCCCATAAAAACTTTTGGTGTTCTTCTTCGACTTTATATCCATTTTGAATATTTGTTGTTTTAATATTGTTCTTTTCACTTAACAAACTGATCATTTTGTTCATCAATGTTTGGTTCAAAGTCCCTTTCGCTGAACCATATTTCTGATGGCCGTTAATAACAAGTATATTTTTCAATTTTTTTCCGTCCCCTTTAATTCTGTAATCTTTAAAAAATCCGTTGATCTTTAATTTTCAGACACTACTCCGAGCTGTTGCATTAATGTAAGATTATCCTCTAAGTGCCAATCCTCAACGATTTTCCCATTCCTGATATGCAAAATATCAATGGCAAAGAAATGAACCGGCTTCCCTGTTGGCGTTCTCCCCATAAACTCACCCTTGTATGTCCCGGTGAATGAGAGACGGGCTGTAGCCTTGTTATCAGATACCACTAAATCCTCAATAGTACAGCGTAAATCAGGAACAGCTTTACGAAAGTTGCGAGAAGCGAAGGCCAATCCCTCCGGACCTTGAGGTCTTCCCTTCGGCAATGTGTTATCAAAGAAGTTAGAGGCAACGGCTTGTGAAATAAGATCCTCATTTCCAGTATTCCAGAACCCATAAAAACGCTGGGCGGTTTGAACCATGGCCGTAGCTTCTTTTGGTTTCAATGACAGATCGACTGTCATCGATTTTGGTTGAGGTAAATCCTTTAATAGTTGAATGTCTGCATGAGCTGTTTTAGCAGGTTTATAGTCAGTATTGTTCTTGGCACATGCGGCGCTCATGAGTGTTACCCCAAGAGCCATGGTAATACTAACTATCGATCGAATCGTTCTTTTTTGTAACCTCATCATATTTTCTCCTCAAATGTTTTGATATAGGTTGCGAATCTTTCTCCCTAAGTGTGGACTTACAATGAAAGCCCCAAGGGAATGAGATATTGTGCTTTTTTCTAAAGTGCCTCTCCATCAATAAACGTTTATACATAATTTGCAGTTACGCAGATTTATTCAAGCTCAGCTAATGTAGGATACGTTTCCTCTCCTCGATTCAGGGACCAGCTGAACGACGTAACCAATAACCTTGCTGCGCTAAGGTAACATTCAAACCTTCTGCTACATTTGGAAGAATATCAATGATGACAAAATATGTAGTACCAATAGCAAAAGTACTGATTAAGAGAGTAATGAGCAATAAGGGCAGTGTGATTGGTTGATTGCTCGCACTAATTTTGATCACCTCCTCAATGTAGGGTTAGAATAATAGGCTCATCGATATTATATGTATAGTAAGTTTCTTTAGGGAAGTAGTGATATTTATTTCATAAAGTTTCTGAAAGTATACTATTGTGATATGATAAGGAAAATTAGCCAAAAAAATTTTTAGGAAGGATGTGTCAGATGAGTGCTATTGAGCCGGTTGTACTAACCAAAGGAACATCAGGGGAGCCTTGTCCCATTGCTAAAACGCTTGACGTGATCGGTACTAAATGGACCTTTTTAATTATTCGGGATCTGCTTATCGAAGGAACGATGCGATTCCGTGATTTGTTGAAATCAATGGATGGAATTAGTCCAAAAACACTTTCATTACGCCTTAAGGAACTGGAGAATCATGGGATAGTGGAAAGAAAGGTGTTTCCAGAGGTCCCTCCTCGTGTGGAATATACGTTAACGGAAAAAGGGAAACGATTGGAAAGTATCTTCATTGAATTAAAGAGATTTGGATTAAATTTATAGGAGATTAAATATAGATCATTCTTTAAATTTGAGTGCGTCAATTATGAACGATATTAGATATGATTTGATTTATGGAGAACAACCGAACCAGCTATGCGTAGTTAATAACATAAAACCCTTATCGCAGTAGGTAAGGGGTAGGTAATTATGTAAAAAGTAATGGGTTTTTACATGGTGGGGCTTGGCCTATTAGCTTATCTTTTTTATAAAAAGAGCAAAAGATGTCCTAACGACTAGAGTTGAATGTAATACAAAAACATTCAGGCTATTGCCCTTGGCATAGAACATTTAGGCAAAGTTAATTGTTAAAAAACGCTGAATGGGCAGGTTAGTCTAAAAAGGATAAACAATCCTGGAATGGGAACTATAACTAAAAGATTATTATAAAATTAAAAGGAAGGGAAGATCCTCCATATTGTTCAGTCCTTCAGAAAATATAAAAACACAAATTGACGAAAAATATAGAATGTTAGATGATGCTCATAATAAATTAACGGAAATTTGGACAGATAATATCGTCTTTTCTTTTGGTTGGTGGACATCATTATTTCTTACTGTTATCCCATGGATAGTATGGTTTATCTTTAGAAATAAAGAGAGTAAAACTATTTTATTATTGGGAGGACTTTGGGCTATGTTTATTTCTACATGGTTAGATTATGTTGGGGTGACAATGGGCTTATGGAGATACTATAATAAATTAATACCATTAATGCCAGATTATATACCCTGGGATTTTGCTCTGATGCCAGTTACAGTAATGTTTTTCTTACAGATTAAACCAAAGGCAAATCCGTTTATTAAAGCTTTAATTTTTGCAAGTATAACAGCGTTCTTAGCAGAACCTTTGTTTCTTTGGTTAGGTTATTATCATTATCCAGGATGGAATTCAATTTTGTCTTTTCCGTTTTTTATAGTCATATATCTAATTGCTCATTATTTGGTTAACAGTAAGGCCACTAAACCACTTAAGTGATTGTTAACAGGTGTAAATACCCTTTATAATGTTAAAGATTCTGAATCACTGAGAATAAAGGATAATGAAACCATTTAGAACGTTCCTAGGGGACAGAGTCATATATACCTCAATATGGACGAGGTCCAAAGAGGTTCCGACGACTAAAGGAGAATAAGTGGGAGCTTGGTGAATCAAATCATACGAAAACAATAAAAAAGAACCGACAATTGATTGCCAGTTCCTTTTTATTGTATAAATGTAGTCATTCTTCATTTTTATAAATAAATAAGCCATTTACGAATGTTTCGAAATCAGGAGCTAATTCCAAAATAAGTGTGTCTTCTCCCCATTCTAGATCCATATAAATTATAGGAGGAGTATCTTTTGTATTCCGATAATCAAATGCAACCCACCAATGGCCCTCTCCACATAGCAGAACAATATCTTTAGGTAAGTCCCATTCTTCTATATAATAATCACTGGATAAAATGCCTTCTTTTCCTATTCCATAAATTTCAGGAACGTTTACATGATCGTTTGCCCAATTTGTTGGAACAGAGGTAGGATAGTCACAATACTTTAAATTGCCCCCATTCTGTATTTTACATAACTCAATATAGGATTTTGGTAACTTCACACCCAACTTCTTTTCTGCTTGGTTGACCATTTCTTCTGTTAATTTTTTTGATTGACTGTATCCATCATCCCAAATATCTCTCATTTCCCCATCCCTTTCAACCCTTACCAACTAAATGCTTTTCTTCATGCCACATTCCCTGCATTCACGTAAGAAAACGCCACCTTTTACGGAACTTTTGAAGTAAGCTGAGTTGCAGTGATCGCATCTTCCACTAACTTTATCCGGAAATTCATCGTATTCATACACTTTATCAAGATCTGTTTCTTGCTCTTTTGTTTCTTCCAGGTTAATCACTCTTTTCTATTTGGCTTTTATTAGACTAACACACTTATGTCTATATAAAAGGGGCATGTTAAAATTACTCAGGTTTCTCCACTAGCTGCATCTGAAAAATTTGCGTTTCTTGAATACCTGCTCTTTGGAGTTCCTGTTGAAATGATTCTCCTTCTTTTAGTTTAATGATTCTCTTCGAACCGTCACGTAAGGTGTATACTCTAAAATTGCACATGAATATACCTCCACCAAAATAAATGATTCCTGTACGCGATTTCTTCAGGAGCTAGGCCAAGGGAACATCGACGAGCTCGCTTAACCTCATTTTATTCTTTAACTCAAATACGTCATCGATGAAAATAAATAAATCCCCTAGAGAATCAACAAACTGAGTGAATCCTATCTCTGTTATGCATTGGCCTCTCTTATAATAGGTAAGGTACACTTGTTTATTTGTATGTAAGGCTTCAATTAAGGTGAAATTCATCTGTTCATTTCTTATATGCTCTCTATTTAAATATTAAATTTCCTGTTAAATTTAAAAATCTCATTTACAGCCTGACGGTATCCCCCTGATTTTTGAAAAGATTTTCTTATATCTGTAAGGGCTTTCTGGAAAGAGGAATGTTCCAACACATGATTCACAGTTTCACATAGTTGATTTACAGTTAAGTTTTGCATTTGCAACTTCATTCCAGCTTCAAGATGCTCAACTTGTTGAGCAATCACTGGCTGATCTGCACTCTGTGGGATTACAATAAGTGGCACCCCATAATAGAGACCTTCACTGGTGCTATTCATTCCACCATGTGTGATAAATAATTTCGTGTACTTTAGCACGTCAGTTTGTGGAACGTAATTTTTCACAATGAAGTTTTTAGGGATTTTCCCTAAATCAGATAGTTGAGTTTTTTCACCAATAGACATAACGACGGTATAGTCAGTGTTCTCAAAAGCTTTAAAGCAAAGTTTATAGAAATCAATCTCTTGATTAAAGACAGTACCTAATGAAATGTAAATAACGTCTTTTCCTTTTAATACAGAAAAATCAAAGCTTCCTTGTGGTTCCATTGTAGCAATAGATGGCCCTACGAATTTGTATGTTTGATCAAACATTTCTCCAGAAGGCTGAAATTCCCTCGTTGTATATACAATAGTAAGTGGTGCAGGATTACAAAAAACTTCGTAAGGAGAAGTGATTTCAACCCCATATTTCTCTTTAATCTTTCTTGTTAAGCTTTGAAACTCACCATTTATTCTGTTAGCATGTTCTAATGGAATATTTTGAGATAGATATTCGAACATTTTTTTAAACGATGTTTCAGTTTGAGCAAAAGATGTACATGAGTTAATGGCCGGGAGATTTAGAATTTGAGAAAGTAAACGCCCGCACCCAAACATAGAATCGTGAATGATGTAATCAAAATGTTCTCCCTGTATCTGTTCAAGAACACTAGGTATAACGATATCTGCTGTATGTAAAAGACCGTTAATTCTTTCAATCAAATAATTTCTTCCACCTGAGATGAAAGCTTTTAAAAATTTTTGGCCGTCAAATGTTCTCACATCAGCTCCCGTCTTTTCAATACGTTCTTGAAACTCTTCTATTGAAAAGTATACGACCTCTTCTCCACGCGAAATAAGCTCCTGTACAACTCCAATGGTTGGATTGACATGTCCTTCTGATCCACCATTAATAAATAAAACACGTGCCAATATAACTCCTCCTCAAGTTAAATATTATTTGGATTCCACTGAAAACTCTTACTTAACTTAAAATAATGAAACTAAATTTAATTTTAAACGAATCGAACATCAATTAGTTCACTTAACCTCATTTTGTTCTTTAATTCAAACACTTCATCGATAAAAACAAACAAATTCCCCAGGGAATCACCAAATTGGATGAATCCCTTTTCTGTAATACATTGTCCCTTTTTGTAGTATGTAAGATAAACTTGTTTATTTGTATGTAAGGCTTTAATCAAGGTGAAATTAATATGTTCCATTTGTTCTTCTGTTAAAAGAGGTTGAGGTACCTCTGCTTGCTTGTTTATAACTTCCTGCAATCCTAGGTATTGTTCGGGCATACTCGCAAACGGGCGCCATTTTTTCATTCCTCTATCGTTATTCATGATATCATCCTCCTTTAAGCTTTATGGCCGCCAATAAGACCATTTCGATAACGAGCTGTTGAATGATCTAGATAGCTTGAAGCCCGCAGAACACTATTCTTCCCATAACGCAGCCTAATTTCATCTATCGTTTTGGCAAGAGCATAGGCTCTTTCACGCTGATCGATATTCTCAAATAAGCTCATTTGCTCCTCTTCTTCAATGCTCGTATCCGATAGTGAAATCCCAATAGAACGGATGGGCATGCCACTATCAAACGTATGTAAAATGGTTAAGCAGTACGGAAAGATATCGTGGCTTAAGTTCGAAGCTCGCCCCATTTTCTTTTGTCTTGAGAAGCCTCCACCTGTTTGTTTGCTATAGCCAATGGATAAATGGATCGTTTGAGCTACCACTTGATGCATGCGTAAACGAAAACAAACATCGTCCAATAGCTCCAATAGTAATAATTCCACTTCTTTTCGGCTTGTATTATCTCGAAAGAGAATCTGACTTTTCCCAAAGGAACGGGAACTAGGGATGTACACATCGGAAATACGACTAAAATCAATTCCATTCGCATGTTGGTGTAATTCTTCGCCCATAATGCCAAATTCTTTTTGTAACATCTCCTTCGAAGAAAGAGCGAGTTCTTTTATGGTATGGATACCTAAACGATTTAAGCGTCTTTCTGTAGCTGACGAGATCCCCCAGAAATCCTTCATTGGATGAATGCACCATAACTTAAAGGGAATATCCTCATATCGCCAATAAGCAACCCCTGTTGGGCTGTGCTTTGCTTCATGATCTAAGCTGACTTTAGCTAGTAAGAGATTAGGACCGATTCCTGCGGTAGCTGTCAGTCTTGTTTTACGATAGATCTCATTACGTATTCGATGAGCTAGCTCCTCTGGTGTTCGGGCAAATAAATGCATTGATTTAATTATGGTAAGGATAATTACTAAGGGGGATGTTCTGCATGACACGAAAATGCTTTAATTCCGAAGGTGCTGTGGCCGTTGGTCCATATTCTCATGCTGTTGAAGCAGGAGATTTAATATTTTTATCTGGTCAAACTCCTATAGATTCACAGACACAAAAACTTTTGAAAGGTGATATCGCAGACCAAACAGAGCAATGTTTTAAGAATCTATTTAATGTATTAGAAGCTTCAGGTTTAACTCCTGAGGATGTAAAAAAAGTGAATGTATTTTTAACAAATATGGATGATTTTGCGAAAATGAATGAAGTTTATGCTTCGCGGTTTTCTGCACCATATCCAGCTCGTACAACTATAGGCGTGGCCTCTTTACCTATGGGTGCACGAATTGAAATAGAGATGATCGCTAAGAGATAACAAATATAGGAAATTATCTTGTGGATAGAGCACTTTTCTACTCTAGTGGATACTTGAGTGAAAGAATGTTTTATATAACTAAAAATACAAGATAAAGCCATTTGACAAGAATTATAAATTGGCACAGTATTACTTAGTGAGCCAATTTATAATAATGAGGAAAAAAACAAATGATTTATCTTACTATAGCAACTCGTAAATTCTTGATGCCTAGAAAGTTTACACCTATAGTCTATATTCCATAATTACAATTATTTTTGTAATGAGAACGTATATGTTTTACAGTCTAGAAACAAGGAAAACTACTGTTCAAATTTCTACACAGTAATCTTTTCTATACATAGCTTGGTTTTATGAAGGGTAAGTTTGATAACTAGATAATTCTTTTAGCCTTTATAGTGTTGAGGAATACAATGTCTGAATTACAAATTTAGGCTTAAGTTTATTAAGAATAGTCTCCAAAAATTAATACTCGGAACAGTCCGTAAAGTTATACTTTTACGGACTGTGTGTTTGCTTTCATTTCAAACGTTAAAGGAATGAAGTCAAAAATTTTCTTTATGTAATTCTTTATGTAATTTATTATATTCTTCTATTAATTTTCTTAGTTCACCTACCCTCATAATCTTCGCTTTCTTTATTTCTGGCATTTTATCAATAAGATAATATTGAAGGTATGAATCATATAAATAATTATTTGCATTTAAAAAGACATATTCCATATCAGATAGCAGGAGATTTGATTTAGTCAATATAGATTTTTGACTTACCAGATGCTCTAAACTTTTCACAAAATCTTCATGGTTTTTAAGTTTGTAAAAATAGTCTCCTTTGATGTCCTCTGCTACTATATCATTCACGAGTAATTTCAAGGTTCTCATACTATCCGTACGTAAGATCAAATTTAATCTAAATACATTATAATTATCCATTATTCTCTTTCTCTTTCTCTTTCTTTATAGTTTTTAAATTAAGGACAAAATTGACGCTTTATATTTCTAAAAAGTATTTTTACACCAGAACCAAAACTTCTCATCATCACATAGTTAAAGCGATGATGAGAATAATTTACTCTCCGATGTTGATATGTCTGGCACCATAATAAATGGGGTTCCAATAAGAGCTCACTTTATAATTAACAATTTGAACTCCGTCGTTTCTCGAAACCACTGCAATTTGCCCATTTCCAACATAGATGGCAGGGATGATGCTAGTGGATTCAAAGAATACGAGGTCTCCTGGTTGTAAATCCTCCTCTTTCACTTCTGTTCCATTTTGAAGCATGTCTTTCCCATAACGAGGTAAGTTGATACCTACTTGTTTATAAACATATTGAACAAACCCACCAGTATCAAACCCTTGGGGTGATGTCCCCCCTGATTGATAGGGAACATTTAGAAGATCTGTAGCTTCTTTAACAACTGGGATATTCTTAGGAATGATTAGATTTCTCACACGTCTAATACCAGCGAATTTTTCTGTATAGAAATTATAGGACAAGTAATTGATTCTTACCTGTGCCGTATCAGTTCTTGACGCTTGTATTATTTGATTGTTTCCTGCATATATTCCCACGTGGGATATACCTGGTCGATGCGTATCTTGAAAGAACACTAGATCGCCTACTTGAATATCCTTCTTTTCAACAGGTGTACCTACCTCCCATTGTTGTTCAGGTGCACCTGGCAAGTAAATTCCCATCGCTTTTTCATACACATATTTTGTGAATCCAGAACAATCGAATCCATTTGGTGTTTTTCCACCTTCGAGATAAGGTACCCCTATATACTTCAAAGCCTCGGTGATTAAGGGATCTCCACGATCAATATCTGCAACTTCTTCTATTCGTTTAGCTCCATAAAAACGATCATTCCAATAAGAAGAATCCTCAAAATTAGCTAAGGTAATGCCTTTTGAAGGTGAACTATAAATCATTTGCCTATTTCCTAGATAAAAAGACGTTGTTGTAATATAGTCTGTATCTAGATTTTTAAAGAAAAGAACGTCACCAGGCTGAAGATTTTCCTTTGATATGTTTTGTCCTAAACTCCACTGTTCACTTGAATTATCTGGGATTTTAAGATTTAAGGCTTGTTCAAACACATACTGAACAAATCCTGCAGAATTAAAGCCCTCATCAGGTGTCTTTCCACTGTCTGAATAGTCTACACCTATGTATTTCATTGCTTCTTTTAAAAGAGGAGATTCGACCTGATAGATATTATCAGTATCTAGGCGTTTTGCACCAATATACTTATCATTGTAGTAGCCTCCCTCTGTTAGTTCAGTCTTTATGACGCCCTTTGAAACAGAACTAATAATCATTTCATTATTGCCATTGTAAATGCCAACACTTGTGACATTATCCGTATTTGCCCCTTTAAAAAAGACGAGATCACCAGGCTGTAGATCCCCCTTGTCCACATCTATACCAAGCTTGAATTGTTCTCTTGGATACAAAGGTAACTCTACACCTTTAGCTTCTTTAAAGACATATTGAACTAGTCCACCTGTACTGAATCCCTCACTGGGTTCTTGACCGTCTGTAAGGTAAGAAGCACCCAAGTATTTTTGAGCTGTTTCCGAAATACTTAGTTCTTCATCTGCCAGCGCTGGATTAGTAAGAAAAACAGATAGAAAAAAAACGCCTAGGAATATATATATATGCGACCATTTTGGCAAATCTCTCACCCTTTCTTTTTACTTCACTATTATTTTGGTAACTAGATAGTGGATAAAACATCTAAAAAAACTGTTTTTTGTCTAGTTACCCAATATCTACTAGATAAAACAGAATTTTATTTTATCACAGAGATACGCTTTTTATATAGTTGTATTTGTTTTGTTGCAGTTAAACCTCTAGTTATGCATTTTTACTAATTTAGTTCTTTCTAATAAAAATGAAAAAAGAGCTTATACATGCAAATATAGCGAATGATACATCAAGATGGCGAACAAGAACTTGGAAGGTAAACTTATAAAACTCATCGCATTAAATAATGAATATGTGATCAAATCAGTTTACAAACTGATAGGCATTAAGAAAAAGGCTTTTCTCTTAATAGAGAAAAGCCTTTTTTATCAATTCTAGCATCATTATAAACTTCATTATGGTAACTAAAAATGTATACTTTTACACTATGCATTAAGTATAAAAACTTAACTGTTCAAACCCTAAAATCCGCATTCTACGCTCTTAATTACATTTTACAAGAACAATTATTGTTATACGGTAGAAGTCCAGTTGTTGTTAAATAAAGATTTAACAACTTAGAGGGATAGGTGACTACATAATTGCAGAGATATAGATATGACGGTACTTTAAGAAAGGCTTTACTTGTAGATATAGAGGCAGCAAGAGAACTTATGATTAAAGTAGGGTTAGAAGAAGGGTTTACTAGTCATAATACCATTCTAATCAGTCAATTAGTTGATCAATTGTTAAACCACTTAGAAAAGATCACTTCAACTGATTAGTTTTGGTTTTTTATGAAAAGAGTAAAAACAACCTCATTCTCTAATGGCATTGGAGTGAGGTTGCTTTTTAAGGTAACTCTATAACTTTAGATAAATAGTAACATATTCTTTCCATAAAGACTATATTTTACCGTACAAGCATATGGATAAAAGGTGCACTTTTTATACATCACTTTTGCTAATACCCTTGCTAGAGAACGTTGCTACATCAAGGATGTATAAAAAGCTGCATACTCCGGAAAAAGAACCCTCGGCGGAACCGTTCTGCGACAAGGGTTCTTTTTTGGGTTGTGTATCGGAAAGAGGAATTATGTAAACTGATGTTGTATATAGTATTCATAGCGAAAAGTCGATACATACATTTTAAAGTGTTACAAATCAAGCTTGGATTAGAAGGTTGTGAAAAGTAAATGTTATGGAATGTTATTAGTTTATTTTTAGCTAGGATTAGCCATTTATTAGAATTAATTAATACGATTGCTTTAATATGGATCGTTGTTTTATTAAGAAGTAAAAAGAAACAACAATAATATTAAATTAAAGTAATGATTGATATGAAATAAAAGCCTCCTAGCTATATAGAAGGCTTTTATTTATTCACTTATTGGTTTGATAATTTCAGGTTCTTCTTTTTTTGGAAAAGGTCTTATTCCAAAGTAGTAGCTAAAAACAAAAAAGATAACAACAATTACAGCAAAAATGAGCAACTTCTTAGGATAATGCTTGGACTCACTCTTATTCTCAAGCTCTTCCTTATATTTTTGTTGAATCTGTTTTTTCTTATCATCTGTTTTCATATTTACCCCTAAGTTTAGTTTTCTCAATTTTATCATATTTATCTAAAATGTGTTTTACTTCTACCGATAATTGGTATTATGGTAACTACAATTGTATATCCTATACACTAATTTCGATTAGAATAATTAAAAATGAGCAGGGTACACGGATGGGAAAATACAAAGGTCTTTTGGTAAATAAAGAGAATTATACTATGAGGAGGGGATTAAATTGAAGCTGCTACAAATCAGACTATTAGTTAATGATTTTAAAAAGAGTGCTGAATTCTATAAAGATTTATTAGGAATTCCAATAAGTTGGTATGAGGAAGAAATGGAGTATGCACTTTTCAATAATGGAGAAACAAAAATTGAACTTTTATCTCAAAAGGCCATGACAGAGGTGATTGGAAAGGAAAATAAGCTTTTACATGGTGAAGTTCAATCAAACTTTTTACTTCAATTTGAAGTAGAAGATGTTGATAAGACCTATAATTATTTAAGAGAAAATGAGATTGAATTTGTTACTGAACCACACGATCGTAAAGAATGGGGATCACGTATTGCACATTTTCGGGATCCAGATAAGAATCTTATTGAAATATATAAAATGCTGTAATTAATTAAAAAATTTTTAATACTTATTATGGCTCTGTTTTGATTTATTCAAACAGAGTTATTTGTGCTACTACCGAGCAGCTGTATTATGGTCATTAGAAATGATGACATATACAGATTAAAAGTAAAGAAACTACCTAATGCTTAGGTAGCCTCTTCTATCCTTGTTGTAATTGATTTTTAAGTTGTTGTACAATAGTAGAATTTGCTGGAGCAGCTGGTTGGTAATAATTTTTTTGTTTTGCATACTCATACACACTACGTTGGCGTGTCTCGTCCTGATTACGTATTTGAATAAGTGTCTCATATAATTGTTGATTATTTGTTTGGCTAATAATATTGGCATAACCTGTTAAACTTGCGTTAAGACCTGCTAAATAATCATTTACGATATCCTTTTCATTCATCTTTATCTGTCTCCTATCCTAAAAATGAAATGAGCTGTTGTTTTGTATTTCTAGCGTCACGTGCATCTTTTTGTAGCATTGCTGTAAGCTGTGGATCATTGCATTCTTGTGCGTATTGTTCTAATTTATTAATCAGTGTCCCATGTGCTCCTATAAGATGACGCAAATTCTCTACTTCTAGCTCCGTCAAGTTTTGCATATTGATTTCGCTTCCTTTCTTCATTCATTCCTTTTTATTATGAAACAAATAAAAAAAGATATGCGTAATAAAAAATAAGATGAACGGATGAGACAGTGGATATAACTTTTCATAAACGTTCCTGCATATAAATCACATTACGTTAAGTAAATAATAAAGTATCTCGTTAAATTGATTGGTTTTATTATTTAAATAAAGTGGCGACAAATAGAGAATTCTACTCCCTATCATATACCACTCTATCTTATATTTACCTTTCAAGAAATTTTTATATTTATAATAACTTAAAATAAAATTTATAAATATTTAAATTCGATTTACTTTTAAAAATGTAGTTTTCATTAAAGATGAAATATAGATTAATTTTATATATAGTGGTAAATGTATAAACTCTATTATAAAAATGATAGTTTTATCATTTACTCTAAATGACGACAAATTTTAAGTAAGTAAGTTAACTATTACATATATTAAAAACATTAAATCAAACTTATATAAATAACATTATCTTTTTTATCTATATATCACGTATTATAAAACTATATCATTTATATACATAATTAAAATAAACCCTAATTTGTCGTCAATAAGTGTAAATGGTGAAATTAATGATTCTTATAAAATGTTTTACGATTTACTTATATGCTAAAGTTAGTCTTATATAGGTTATAAATAACTTGAATAAGTTATATTTCTAATTACTACATCGAGTTAAACTAAAAATGCTGAGTGATTTAACAATTTCCATTATAATTCTTCCATGCAACCTTTCTTCCTAACCTTATGATACTGAAATATCTTCCTCTACCTAAAATGTAATATATTACTAATGAAAACAATAAAAAGCATATTGTACACTTAATGGGTATGTAAGTAATATTTTATGGAGGTTTTAAATTGAAAGCTACTGGCATCGTTAGGAAACTAGACAACCTGGGAAGAGTAGTCTTACCCATCGAATTAAGAAGAACATTAAATATTAAAAAGAACGACCCTGTTGAAATTTTTGTAGATAATGAGAACATTGTGTTGAAAAAATATTCACCTAATTTAGCCTGTAAAGTGACAGGTGAAGTTTCCGAAGATAATCTAATCTTGGCAAAAGGAAAAGTAATTCTAAGCCGTGAGGGAGTAAAGCAACTGCTTAGAGAGTTAGAAGTAAAGTTATAACTCAAATATGAAGAATGAAAGCAGACTCTTTTCGACTTTTATACCTAGTATTTTAATTAAAATGTCTGTCCACTCTGCATAAAGACAGCACCTAATTATTTAGGTGCTGTCTTTATGTAAAAAAAGGATTTCTGAATCTTCAATCAACTAACTTTATATTACCGGAAACTGATATAAACAAGCTATAACTTTGTTATAATGTCTGACACAAATAATCTAATGTTATCTTTCTTTTTATAGTTAGCATAAAACATCTTCAAGGAAGCAAGAAAGCAAAAGAACCCTTGTGGCAGTAGGGGTTCTCGATGAGGATATTTTCTCGTTAATGCAGCTTTTTATATATCTTTGACATACTAACGCTTTAGTAGGAGACGAACGAGAAAAAATGTATAAAAAGCGCATGTTTTATACATATGCTCGTACGGAAAAATATAGTCTATATAGCAAAAATATGTTATTATGTGTCTGCACATGCATTTTATAGTAAAAAGCCACCTGTCCTGCAAATACTGGGTGGCTTTTTATTTTGCTTACCTTTTGACTGGACAAGTTATAACCCAATACTATATTTTAGATATGTACATGTATATATTACACTTTTATCAACTATTAAAAGCAGCTATGATCAACCACACATGTAAGAAAAGCCCTCAATTAATTTTGAGGGCTTTTCTTACATGTGTCTCCCCTAAGTATAAATAGTGAAACTTTAATAATATGTAAAGTACTTTATTATTTACTTAATGCAATCAGATATATCTAAAGACTGATCGTGAAAAAAGATAACTATTTAGTTATCTTTTTTTCTTACCAATATAAAGCAAATGTGACGAAACGCCTAAAGTATAAGGGTCGGTTGCTGTTTTCTTTAATAATTCAATTAATCGATCAAACTCAACTTGTCCCTTGTCTGTCCAATAATTCCATTGTTCTTTAGATAAAAGAGAACCAATACTAGATGATCCAATTAGACTTAAGGTTTCAAATCCATTAGATTCCATAAAAGGATTAATTTCTTGTAGATCAAAGTAATATGCTCCTGTAAATCTTCCTTCATCCTGATGATTAAATTCGCCAGTAGCAATAAACTCTTCGATATTGTCCATTGTATTATTGGGTTTCCACGCCTCTGGATTTAACAGTGAAGAGATAGCGTGCCTAATTCGGGACATAAAGGCAACAAATACAACTCCCTCATCTTTTGTCACGCGGTACAGTTCTTTAACAGCAGCATCACGATCTTGTTCATTCTGTAGATGATACATTGGCCCCATCATCAAGGAAGCATCGAACTCTTTGTCTTTTAATAAATTTAAATCCTTTGCATCCATAATATGAAATCCATTAAATTGATTAAAAAGCTCAAGTTCTTGTGCTTTATTTTCAGCTACCTTTACTAATTTAGGAGTGAGATCAGTTAGCGTTACCTGAAATCCTTTCTCGGCTAGTGTCATTGCATATTTACCAGGACCAGCCCCATTATCTAATATACTGCCGTTTTCCGGTAGATACTCTTGTATATAATGCCAGTTTATTTGAAACTCTAAGGGTTCTCTATCTAGGCGTCCCCACTCATCAAATGTTGAGTAATAATCCATAACTTTGTTCATAAAAAATTCCCCTTCTATGTCTTATGCAACTTCCAATAAATATAAGTATTATTTATTTTGTAGAATTTGTAAACTATTGATGGAGATTACATACAAAGTTAATTAACATAATGTGCGTTATGAATAGTCAAGATATCTAAAATCTTTGTCCATTGTTCTTAAAAAGAATATATTTATATGTCAACTATAACTCCTAGTCAGAAACTAAAAATATGACATCTTTGTTAACAACAAGGTCTTTCTCTTCTTTATCTCGAAATAACCTACTTGTAGAAAAAAATGGTAAAGGAGAAAAATTCTTATGCAAAAAATAAAATCCTCTCTTACAGGTCGCCTGGGTGGTTATACAAAGGAAATGATGAAAGATTTAAATGTGCCAGGAGCAGCAGTCGCAATCATAAAAGATAGAGAAATTATTCTTTCTGAAGGATTTGGGTATCGCGACATTGAAAATAAAAAACCTGTTACACCAAGTACACTGTTTGCAATTGGTTCATCTACAAAAGCTTTTGGGACGCTTTCTCTAAGTTTACTTGCTCAGCAACAAAAGTTTAATTGGGATAAATCTGTTCAAACGTATATTCCTGCTTTTTCACTCCATGATCCTCTAGCAAGCTCACAAACTACAGCTCGTGATTTGGCCTCTCATCGTTCTGGTGTTAGTCGTCATGAATTACTATGGTATGGATCTTCACTAACACGAAAAGACATCGCAGAAAAAATTCAATATTTGGAGCTAGATGCACCATTTCGTACAAGCTTTTTATATAATAATTTAATGTATGCAACCATTAGCTATATGGTAGAAGAAATTACAAATCAGACATGGGAACAGTATGTATCCGAACATATCCTGCAACCTCTTCATATGGAAGATACAAATTTTTCAGTTACTACTTCACAAGCAAAAGATGATCATGCACTTCCATACATTGAAAAGAACGAAGATATAGTCAAAGTTCCATTTCGTAACATCGATACAGTTGGTGCTGCGGGCTGCATAAACTCAAATATAGAAGATATGGCCAAATGGGTGCTATTCCACTTAAATCAAGGAAAAGTGGGCGAACATGAACTTATTACACCTGATATGTTACAGCAGATGTATCAACCGCATATTCCAATTCCAGATGAACCACTTTTATCTACATCAGAAACAACACTAAATTGCTATGGACTTGGCTGGTTTATTAGTGCATATCGGGGTTATAGAGTAATCCATCATGGTGGGAATATTGATGGATTTTCAGCACTCGTATCTTTTATACCAGAGGAAAATGTCGGACTTGTTATATTAACAAACACTGGTACAACATTATTACCATCTTACCTTGCGAATCAAATTTATGATGAGCTTCTGAAGCTAGATGCAATTGACTGGCGTAAAAGAGCTATAGAAGATACAGCTAAATTTAAAGAAATGATGAAAGAATTAGGTAAGCCTCTTCCACAAGTAAAAGAGACAACCCTTACACATGCAGTAGAAGAATATACAGGGATATTTGAGCATCCTGCATATGGGAAAATGGAAGTGTATAAACAAAACGATACGTTATATTTAAAGTGGGAATCAGTTAATATAGAGATGAAACATCATCATTACAATGTATACACGACAAAGTGGAATCTTTCTCATACGGAAATGACTGTGTTAATTGCCTATGAGATGGACGTAGAAGGCGAATTATCACAGTTTAAATTGCATTTACCACCAATGTTGAGTACAAAGCCGATTGTATTTAGTAGACTCACAGATAGGATTTCATAAAATTAAACATAAAACTTACCACTTAAAATAATGAAAAAAGTATTAGACGAGACGCACCTTCTCGCTTAATACTTTTTTCATTATTTTATTTATATATCTCACTAAATGGTGATGTTCAACATACCTTTTCAGAATTTTTTCTTGGAAGATCGGTAACATATTCTGTTTACATAAAACAGCTTATAAGAATTTATCTGTACATACGTAAAAGCCATTTAAGACTTATCTTAAATGGCTTTTACAATGTTTATGTTATTTCATTTACTCATCAATAATTATGGTATCAGCGTTTATATCCTCGAAACAAAGATTTACTGTTCTTTGTTTCGCTCTGGTTCTATGTATTGTTCCAGCTGGTATAAGTAACGTATCATTCGGTTTTAACACGGCTGTATCCCTATCTTTAAAATCAATTAAAAGTTCTCCCTCCAAAACCATAAAAAGCTCATCTGAATTAGAATGATAGTGCCATTTGTATTCGCCTGAAAATACAGCTATACGAAGACAGTGATTATTAATATTCGATACAGGAAAATTCACGTGTTGATCTTTAATATCTTTTGTAATTTCTTGAAGATTAATCTTTTCCAGCTCTAATTTCTCTAGCATTACAATTCCCCTTTATATGTTATCTATAATAAATTCAATTTAATTTCCCCATGTAAACTAAACCATTTGAACGATTTCCATTCATAGTTGTATATTCTACTTTCTTGTATTCTAAGGTTTCAAATTGATCTACCCATTCTTTCACACGTTCTTCGCTATGATGACGTAAAATGGCCCCATCTGGTAATTCAAAAACCCCGTATGTATGATACTTAGTGAGTGCCTTTTCATAACGTAATTTATTTCTTTCATCACTATTCAGTAGAAAGTCGTTGATGTAAATAATACCTCCTGGCTTTAGTACCCGTTTAATCTCATTTAAAATAGCGTTTTGTTCCTCACTTTTATGAACACATGTTAAAACTGCAAAAAGTAAGACAGCATCCAAAGAATCATTAGAAAAAGGAAGCTTCCCACTTTGAATAACTTGAAAATCGATTTCTGAGTTATGAGACTTAGCTCTTTTAATCATTTCTTCTGAAAAGTCTACACCATGTAAATTGTTATAATCGTAACTTCTTAATTCCAATAAAGTCCGTCCATACCCACAACCATAATCTAATATGGCAGCATTGTGATTAACATGTGTTAGGAATAATTCAGGTTGAAAAGGCGTAGTAAATTCTTTTTTATTAGCTACTTCATTCCAATATTCATCTTGTTTGATCATCTTTATGAAACAACTCCCTATTGATCTATCAACTTTTATTGCATCATAGCATGTAAAAACATAAAATAATGTGAGATATCTCATATTTTTATAATAGTAGGAGAAAAAATGAAATTTTTAAACGAGCCTATGCAAAGTTACTATATCGAGAAATACTCTATTCAATCACTTTTTTCCTTTCCAATTACTCCATTTATTCAGGTCTGCGAATTTGAACGTGGTGAATTTATCTATAAGGAAGGCTCCTATCCTCAATATATTTATTATCTTGTTGAAGGTAAGGCAAAACTCTATGTTACACACGAAAATGGGAAAGTGTCCTTGATTAATTTTTTACAAGCTCCAACATTTATGGGGGAAGTGGAACTATTAAATTCACAAAGATATTCTAAAGCTATACAAACTGTCACTAAAACCATTTGTTTAGCTATTCCTATTAACACCTGTAAAAATAAGCTCTTAACAGATGTAACATTTCTCAGATATTTATGCAGTTTTTTAAGTGAGAAAGCAACTAAAATTTCAGCAAAGTATACACAAAATCAGGCCTATCCACTCGAGAACCGTCTTGCTGCTTTTATAATGTTGTCGGCTGATGATAACTTTTATAAAGAAAAACATACTGAAGTATGCGAATACTTGGGTGTATCATATCGCCATCTACTCCATGTACTAGCCCAGCTATGTAAATCAAAGACTATTGAAAAGCAGTCGCGAGGTTACATTATTAGGGACAAAGAACGTTTGAAAAAATTAGCTGAATTAAATTAAAGACACTCATAATAACCTCGTTTCATAAGAAAGATGACTATATGTAAATGATATAAAATGTAGTTGCCATAATCGCATGTATCGAAAACATTCTAGAAGAGCCAATCCCTTTATAAGTCTTGGCTCTTTTGGGCTAATCATATTTAATTCATAGCTCAATGATGGAATACACGTATACCTGAATGTGCCATGATCATCCCATATTCATTTGCTGCCTGTGTAACTTGTTCATCTCGTAAAGAATTTCCTGTTTGAACCACATATTTAACGCCACTTTGAGCCGCACGATCGATATTATCACGGAAAGGTAGAAAAGCGTCGGATGCATAGGAAACGCCTTTTAATCTTTTTAGCCATTCTCGTTTTTCACTCTTACTTAGCCTAGCAGGGACCTCCTCAAAACATTGTTTCCAGTGCTCATTTTCTACCTCAGTAATATCATCATTCAGCCATCCATCAATTGCATTATTAACTTCTACACGAGAAATGCCTTCTCTGAACTTCATGTTAAGGGCTCTTGGATGTTGTCTTAGCCACCATTTATCAGCTTTTTCAGCAGCCAACCTCGTACAATGAATACGGGACTGCTGTCCAGCACCAATTCCAATTGTTTGGCCATCTAATGCGAAACAAATGGAGTTTGATTGTGTATATTTTAATGTAATAAGAGCAACAAGAAGGTCTCTCTTTGCATGATCAGGGATATCACATTGAGTCGTAACAATCTGATTGAAAACTTCTTTCCCAATCTGTACATCATTTCTTTGTTGTTCTAGAGTAATGCCAAATATCGTTCTTTTTTCAATTAGATCAGGCACATAATTTGGATCAATCTCTAAAATTAGATATTTTCCTTTCTTTTTCTGTTTCAAAATCTCTAGTGCTTCTTGAGTGTAGCTTGGTGAAACAATCATATCAGAAACCTCTGTTTTGAGGAGATTAGCTACAGTTATATCCACTTCATCACTAAAAGCAGCACAATCTCCAAATGAAGACATCCTATCTGTCCCACGCGCTCTTGCATAAGCAATCGCTAATGGAGACAGGTCTAGGCCTTTAACAAAATAGGATTCAGTAAGTGTCTCATTTAGTGGAGAGTACACAGCTGCACCTGCTGGACTTACGTGTTTAAAGGATGCAGCTGCAGGTTGATCAGTAGCCTGTCGAAGCTCCCGAACCAGTTGAAAAGCGTTTAATGCATCTAGAAAGTTAATATAACTCGCTTCTCCATTTAAGATTTTAATAGGCGTGTTTTTAGCATTCTGAACTTTAGCTTTACTTTGATTTGGGTTCATTCCGTACCGTAAACCAATCTCTTTCATGTAAAAAATCCCCTTTCTAAATAAAAAAAGTATTTGAACTCATGTTCAAATACTTTGCCCAGGCGTACGGCCGTTATCTATGTGCTTCCTCATGGTCCTCCATGTTTACGCCAGTAACACATAGTCTGTTTTATAGGTAAATTTTACATAATAAAAGTAATTTTAACAATACTTTTATCTAAATTTTTCTTTTTAAATTATATATTATATACTAATCTAATTTACATAAAAGGTATTTATTGGTATCTTAACTTAATTAGTTGATTTTTTCATATACATGAAAGTAATGTTCATAATGATTTCTTTCATCTTCAATACCTTTTTCAACCGATAACTCTTTCCATAGAGAAAAATCAAACTCTGGAAAGAAGCGATCACCTTTGAAATAATGATTGATTTTAGTTATGTACAATTTATGAGTGTAGGGTTGGAATTGTCGATAAATTTCCTCTCCTCCAAGGATAAATACTTCTTCCCCTTCGCACATGGAAAGAGCTTGTTCAACTGAATGAGCTATATAACAACCTGGAGCTTTATAATTTTCATTTGTGGTCATTATAATATTTTTACGTCCCTCCAGAGGTTTTCCGATGGATTCATAATTCTTCCTACCTAAAATAATTGAATGCCCCATAGTAACTTTTCTTAGATATTTCCAATCATTTGGGAGTCTCCAGGGAATATCATTATCCTTCCCAATTACATTTTCTTTTCCTACAGCAACCATTGCAGATATGATCATATGGTCCCTCCCCCCTTTTCTTTAATTTTAACAAATAAAGGAGGACTAGATGTATATCCTATACGAAATTAGTTACCATAATGTGCGTTCCAGGAACAAAAAACAGCCTTTGAAAGGCTGTTTTTTCCTTTGAAAAGTTATTTATTAGATTAAAATATAATTTTCTTTACTTCTTTTAATGTAACGAATCTGCCGCCTAGAATATTATTATGATGTTCTACTATTTTTGAAGCTGAAAGCACAGCCGTATCAAATGTGCTATGAGCATCTTTTACTAAGATATTCTCTTTATAACCTAAGCTATATGCTCTTCTACAAGTAGTATCTAAACAAAATTCAGTTTGCATCCCTGCAATGACTAATCTTCCAATTTCAAGTTCCTGAAGTTTTTTATGTAGAGTTGTTTGATAAAATGCGTCCCAAGAAGATTTTTGAATAACTATGTCTGTTGGTAAGGGGCTAACATCACGATGGATTTCCCATGTGACTTTTCCTTCACTAAGCATACTATTATAACTAGGGTCTGTATGCTGGATATAGATAATTGGCACATTAGATTGGTGAGCTTTTTCCCTTAGATAAGTAATATTTTGAAGCACTTGCTGTTCATTCCATAAAGATCCACCTTCATAAGAAAACATGATGTTTTGGACATCTATAAGCAACAAAGCCGTTTTTTTACTCATTTCGTTGTATCCCCCTATTGAGTTATGTGGAAAAAAATTAAAAATACTATTATATCAAATTAAAATCTCATAATAAAAAACCAATTTCTCAGTATTAAAATTTGAGAAATTGGTTTTTTTATATTGGTAGAACCCCAAAGTTGTTTAAACCAATTACTTTGTATTAAAAGAAATGTTGATTTTTCATCGTAAAATAATAAACAAGAGTTAAAAGAGCTAAAATCGAAAAGTTATAAAAGCTAAACCTTATAAGGTACATTTTACTTTTTTGTGGATCTCTCTTAATAAAAAGTTTAAATGAAATTACACTTGCGAGGGAAGCCACAATCGTGCCAAGTCCACCTAAATTCACACCTACTAATAAAGGCTGCCAATTCACGGAGAATTTTGATAAAAAGATCGCAGCTGGTACATTGCTTATCAGTTGGCTTAAAATTATGGAACTGAAAAAGATAGATGTGGGACTTTTGAGATTTTCGTTGGCAAATGTCTGTACTACCTTTAATTCCGATATGTTTCCTATAAATATAAAAAAGCATATAAAAGTAATAAGCAATAAATAATCAATTTTCTTCAATAATTTTATGTCAAGTATACATGCGGTTCCCAATACGATGATAAACGCAAGTTTATAGCTTAAAACCCCTAGTATGGATACAGATATGATGCCAAATAGTATTCCCCATACTGTTGCTTTTTTTTTATTATTTATAGGAATATACGGAAGTTCCATTTCCAATGTTTTACTATTCAATCTTTGATTAAGAAAGAATAACAGAATAATTCCAAGAACCACTAATAGAAGGATTGTTGTGAAAAATTGTATAGGCCTTATTCCGTAGTTAGTAAATATGAAAAGATTTTGAGGATTTCCCATTGGAGTTAGACTGCTTCCAATGTTAGCCGCAATTGTCTCTAATATAACAGTATCTAACATAGAAGTTTGTATAATCTTACTAATTATAAGTGTTAATGGTACAAATGTTATTAATGCAACATCATTCGTTACAAGCATGGAACTAAAAAAGCATAATAAAATTAGGATTGCTGAAACACTTTTACTATTATGACATTTACTTAGTATAGCAATGGCGAACTTATCCAATAGTTTAAGCTCTTCCAGAGCCTTAACTACGAGCATAAGATTAAATAAACTGACTAATACTTTAAAATTTATATATTCTAGCTTTGGTGCATGGAATAAACAGCTTAAGATTGCTAACAAGAGTGATATGGTAAATACGATGTCTTTTTTAAAAAATCCACATTTCAATTTCATTTTTTTTTCGTTTTCTACATAAATATATTCTTTCATCAATCCCCCTCCAGTATTATCTATTCTACTACACACCCCTGTTTCTTGCATTTGAAATCTCAATGCACTTAAAAAACACCATCAATTCCATTAAATTACACAAAAATGGCATTTTTCCGTTATGGGGGTAATGATTTGTCTCGACTTGATGGGCAGGGGTAATTTACACCAATTGACAAATTTACGGTGTAAAGTTACTATGCCAAACTGGATGAATACCAGTGGAACAGTGTGACACAAAAATCAATTTAAAATTATCGCGTTACATATTACACGTTTTGTGGAATCCGTTACATGGAAGTAGAAGTTAGTTAAGTCTAATATTTATGATCATAGATTAAAACCATAATGAGGCACCCTCCTAAGGGTTCTTAACTATCTTTCTAGTTACCATAAAACTATTTATAGGCACAAAAACAGGCTTCAAGTTCTCTTAAAGCCTGTTTTACTTACTTTTCTTCTTTAAAATCCTTTTTTATAGTCCAAAATGTTTTCTTTAAATCATCATAAAAAAACATTGTTAAGAACCCTAGTATTGTAACACCGGCTGAAAATGCACCTAAATCTAAAAATAACCCTACAAATACAAGGATGATTCCAATTACAAAACCAGGATCTGATATATCCTCAATTTTATTCTTTTTTTGATCGATTACTATTTTTTTCTGAAAAGAACGATCACCTTTAATTAATTCATCTAACGTCACATTATATAAATCACTTAGCTTAATGAGATTTTCAATGTCGGGATACCCTTTATTATTTTCCCACTTATATACGGCTTGTCTAGATACATTCATTGCTTGGGCCAATTCTTCCCTAGAAAGATTTTTTTCTTCCCTAAGCCTTTGTAATTGTTCTCCCAATTCCATATACACTCACCTCTTGTATACCACTTTATAACATTTATGGTAAAAGAGCCACAAACGCTTAGTAACACCGTGTAAACCATTGGTTAACAGAGCAGAGATTATAAAAATAGCTTCCAAAATCGTTTATTATACACGACAACTTTACATAATCACAGTTATCGGTAGAAAAAGTACTTGAATTAATTCAAGTACTTTACAAATAGAACCTTATCTTGATTTTGTTTATTCCCCTGTTCAATTTCAAAACCCATTTTAGTATGATAAGCAATTGAAGCTTTATTCACAGGAGAAGTCACACAGCGAACAATATTGCGGGCATTTTGTTTAATTACATCGAAAAATTGATTATATAATTGTTTCCCAATACCTTTTCCCCTGTACTCCGGATCGATTCCAACAAAGTGAATATATGCTTCATTCGAGTAGGATTGAGATAAGAATCCAATTAAAAAACCTATGATTTTACCTTCTTCTTCAACAATAAAGCTAGTATTTTTAAAATGATCAAAAAAAAGCTTTGGCAACAAGTCAGACATTTGTCTTCCATTCCACCAATCGTTAATTAACGGAGATATTATATAATAATCTGATCCTTTCACTAAACGAACTGTCATTGTGATCTCTCCCTAATTTATTTATGAATTCACTTAAATTGATGCTATCACAGGAAGAAAATGTTATGTTGTTCTTTCTTTTTTTTACTAATAAAAGTTTCGAATGCTAATATGAAAAGTGAATATAATATACAAAATCAGTTAACATAATCAAGATTTTAGGAACAACATAAGCGCTAACGTCAAATTGTTAGCGCTTGTGTTATTGAGAGCCATCTCTAATTGTAAATTCAAATATAGATTTCTTTTCTGCTTTAGACATGCCAGAAAAAAACTTTTTATGTACCCTTAACTCTTTTGTATTATTAGGGAACCTTTTTTCTAACCATGTAACTGCCATAGGAGTATGTTCAGGTTGAGCATTTATCTTTTGAAGGAATTTTTCATAATCTATTAACACTTGATCTGTTATAAGTGATACATCCTGTTTTCTACTTTCATAATCCAATTTAGCTAAATCTTCTGCTGTAACATAGCCTTCAATCTTCTTTACAACCCCAAATTCAGAAGGAATGCGTTCTGAATTTAAAGAAACAAAATAATGCAAGTAGTTAGCTAAACGAAATAATCCCTTTTTTGTATCCTTCTTAGTTGCAATATAAAGCCAATCTCCTTGATTCGCATAACAATTTAATTCCTTATCATTGAATGCTATTAACATCTTTTCATACTTTTTCAATAAACTAACTCCTTTACAAATAGTTACTTAAATTATATCTCTAATAATATGAATATCATATTCATTCCTAGTTTACATAAACACTCTTTCCGGAACACATACCAAAAAAGAACCCTTGTCGCAGAACGGTTCCGTGAACTGAACCCAAAAAGTTAGACAATTTATATTTAAGCAACGTAGTTGGCATGAGTACGGTATTCGACTGGACTCA